>NZ_LMCV01000034.1:0-561307 GCF_001424925.1 Pseudomonas sp. Root329
GACATCGGCAAGAACACTTTCCACCTGCATGGACAGGACGCCAGGGGCCATCAGGTGCTGCGTAAAAAGCTCAACCGCAACCAATTGCTCCCTTATCTGGCGCAGATTTCGACATGCAAAATTGCCATGGAGTCCTGCGGCGGTTCTCAATGGCTTGCCCGGAAAATCAAGGAGCAAGGCCATCAAGTGCAGTTGATCGCGCCGCAACATGTGAAGGCCTATGTTACCGGCAACAAAAACGACTTCATTGATGCCGAGGCTATTTGTGAAGCGGCCTCGCGCCCTAGAACCCGTTCGGTCCAAGTCAAAACCGTAGAACAGCAGGTGCTGTGCACTGAGCACCGACTGCGCAAGTCCTTGGTAAGTCGACGCACCGTCGTCATCAATCAAGTGCATGGATTTCTCCTGGAGTTCGGCGTCATCTTTCCCGCCGGATACGCCGCCCTTGATCGGGTCTCGGGCCTGATGCAAAGCCGTGAACTTCCCATCCGTTTGATAAACGCCATTGAGCGCATGCTTGAAGATATTCGGCAGCTGACTGGCGAGATCAAAAAACTCGATGTCGAGATCAAGCAAAACCTCGTCCAAAGCGACGCCGGCCAACGCTTGCAAAGCATCCCCGGCATCGGCCCCCTCATCGCTAGCGCTCTGGTGGCCGATGTCGCNGATCAAGCAAAACCTCGTCCAAAGCGACGCCGGCCAACGCTTGCAAAGCATCCCCGGCATCGGCCCCCTCATCGCTAGCGCTCTGGTGGCCGATGTCGCCGACGCTTCGGCTTTCAAATCGTCCCGCGACTTCGCCGCATCGTTGGGGTTGGTGCCGCGACAGTATTCAACAGGTGGCGAAACGGTCCTCCTCGGCATCAGTAAACGGGGCGATAAATACCTAAGAAGCCTGCTGGTACAGGGCGCTCACACCGTTTTGTACCGAGTCGATCACCGAACCGACGCCCTTGGTATGTGGGCCAAAAACTTGCTCGCCCGCAAGCCGCTGAACAAAGTGGCCTGTGCCCTGGCGAACAAAATGGCCAGAATCGTCTGGGTGTTATTAACCAAGGGCGGCACCTACAACTCACAGCTTTTGGCTTGATCCGTACACTTCACCACCGGCTTTTGCGACGTCAGTAGCTGATGACGATAAACGGCAGACATCCTGGCTGAAAACCTGATAAGCAAAAGAGCTTTGGAGGCTGAAGCCTTTTTAAAGGACAGGCAGGAGCGACTACTCATCAAGGGCCGAGCGCTATCCGTGCTCACACTGAGCCCGAATACATTAGCGCAAGCTCGATTTACCGTTCATCAATGCTGGCTCATCAAGGGCCGAGCGCTATCCGTGCTCACACTGAGCCCGAATACATTAGCGCAAGCTCGATTTACCGTTCATCAATGCTGGGTGGCAGAAGATGGGCTGACCATACATTTGCTTACTTTTCGGCGTTTGGAAAAGTGAGTCGCTGTAAAAGCGAAACCATAATCAGCCGTTACCGCAGAAACGGATATGTACACGACCAAAAACCCAGTCGGCCCTCAGGCCGCTGAACCAGCACAAACAAAAACGGCCTCTATATAAATAGAGGCCGTTCCCGGTGCAACTCAAGACGTTATCGCAAGACAGGTCTTATTTGCGGTCTTCCAGCTTGGTGATGTCACGCGACTCGTAGCCGGTGTACAACTGGCGCGGACGGCCAATCTTGTACGGGCTGGAGAGCATTTCTTTCCAGTGGGAGATCCAGCCGACGGTCCGCGCCAAAGCGAAGATCACGGTGAACATGCTGGTTGGAATGCCGATCGCCTTGAGGATGATCCCCGAGTAGAAGTCGACGTTCGGGTACAGCGAGCGTTCGATGAAGTACGGGTCGGTCAGGGCGATCTCTTCCAGGCGCATGGCCAGTTCGAGTTGCGGATCGTTGGTGATGCCCAGTTCCTTCAGCACTTCGTCGCAGGTCTGCTTCATGACTGTTGCGCGTGGGTCGCGGTTTTTGTAAACCCGGTGACCGAAGCCCATCAGTTTGAACGGATCGTTCTTGTCCTTGGCCTTGGCGATGTACTTGTCGATGTTCGATACATCGCCAATTTCATCGAGCATGGTCAAAACAGCTTCGTTCGCGCCGCCGTGGGCAGGGCCCCACAGTGCAGCGATGCCGGCGGCGATACAGGCGAACGGGTTGGCACCCGAAGAACCGGCCAGGCGTACGGTGGAAGTCGATGCGTTCTGCTCGTGGTCCGCATGGAGGATGAAGATCTTGTCCATGGCGTTGGCGAGTACCGGGCTGATCGGTTTGATCTCGCACGGGGTGTTGAACATCATGTGCAGGAAGTTTTCCGCGTACGTCAGGTCGTTGCGCGGGTACATCATGGGTTGCCCCATCGAGTACTTGTAAACCATCGCTGCCAGGGTCGGCATCTTGGCAACCAGACGGATCGCGGAAATTTCGCGATGCTGCGGGTTATTGATGTCCAGGGAGTCGTGGTAGAAGGCCGAGAGGGCGCCGACTACGCCGCACATGACGGCCATTGGGTGGGCGTCGCGACGGAAACCGTTGAAGAACGTCTTCAGCTGCTCGTGAACCATGGTGTGGTTTTTCACGGTGCTGACGAACTGGGCCTTCTGTTCTGCGGTCGGCAATTCGCCGTTGAGCAGCAGATAGCAGGTTTCCAGGTAGTCCGACTTTTCAGCCAGCTGTTCGATCGGGTAGCCGCGGTGCAGCAGGATGCCGTTGTCGCCGTCGATATAGGTGATCTTCGACTCGCAGGAAGCTGTCGACATGAAACCAGGGTCAAAGGTGAAACGGCCCGTGGCCGTCAGGCCCCGAACATCGATAACATCGGGACCAACGGTGCCGGTTAAAATGGGCAGCTCGACGGGGGCTGCGCCCTCGATGATCAACTGCGCTTTTTTGTCAGCCATGTGGCCTCCTATTTATGCTTGAAATCATCAGACAGACCCCCCACGCAGGGCCCGCACCACTATAGTGAGATAAATTCGAATGTCAATTTGCCTAAAGTCTTGCTCCAGAAGGCTTTAACCGGACTTTTTCCTCGAAATTGACTGCCATTTACGCCTTTTATACGACTTGTGCAATGAGCTATTAGGGGAAGGCGATTGCGTTGTCATTAGTAGCCTAACTGTCTATACTCGGCCTCCGACCGCCAGGGGCTTTTGGGCCTGCTTTACTGGGGGTCGCACTCCCTGGGTGGTGGGTACCTGACCAGTGCACTCCCCAACAACTTTGCCCTGATTGTTAGGGGCTCTTCAGTGTGAAAAAAAGCCGTGAATAGCCAACGACCTGTAAACCTAGACCTAAGGACCATCAAACTCCCAGTCACTGCTTACACGTCCATTCTT
This sequence comes from Pseudomonas sp. Root329, assembly GCF_001424925.1. Classification (NCBI taxonomy): domain Bacteria; kingdom Pseudomonadati; phylum Pseudomonadota; class Gammaproteobacteria; order Pseudomonadales; family Pseudomonadaceae; genus Pseudomonas; species Pseudomonas sp. Root329. The sequence goes on from NZ_LMCV01000034.1 coordinate 3,347, forward strand.
CACCGAATCTCCGGAATCATCCTCTTTGTCAGCCTGGCCATCATGCTTTATGCATTGGACAAGTCGCTCGACTCGGAAGAAGGCTTCGGTCAGGTGAAAGCGTGTCTGACCAGTCCGCTAGCCAAGCTAGTGATTTGGGGCATCCTGTCCGCCTTGCTGTATCACCTGGTTGCCGGCGTGCGCCATTTGATGATGGACATGGGCATCGGCGAGTCGCTTGAAGGCGGCAAACTGGGCTCGAAAATCGTTATCGCCGTTTCCGTGGTGGTAATCGTTCTGGCAGGAGTTTGGATATGGTAACTAACGTCACGAACCTGTCGCGTTCGGGCCTCTATGACTGGATGGCACAACGTGTGTCTGCGGTCGTTCTCGCGGCTTACTTCATCTTCCTGATCGGATACGTCGTTGCCCATCCTGGCATCGGCTACGCCCAATGGCATGAACTGTTCGCAAGCAACTGGATGCGTATTTTCAGTCTCCTGGCCCTCGTTGCCCTCGGCGCTCACGCCTGGGTCGGCATGTGGACCATCGCGACCGACTACCTGACGCCAATGGCGTTCGGCAAGTCCGCGACTGCAGTACGTTTCCTCTTCCAGGCAGTATGCGGCGTCGCGATGTTTGCGTACTTCGTCTGGGGTGTGCAGATTCTTTGGGGTATCTGATTCATGTCTACTACAGTTAATACGCTTTCGTTCGACGCCATCATCATTGGCGGCGGCGGTGCTGGCATGCGCGCTGCTCTGCAGCTGGCACAAGGTGGTCACAAGACTGCCGTAGTTACCAAGGTTTTCCCGACTCGTTCGCACACTGTATCCGCACAGGGTGGCATCACCTGCGCCATCGCCTCGGCAGATCCGAACGATGACTGGCGCTGGCACATGTACGATACCGTCAAGGGTTCCGACTATATCGGTGACCAGGACGCTATCGAATACATGTGTTCCGTAGGCCCGGAAGCGGTCTTCGAGCTCGAGCACATGGGCTTGCCGTTCTCCCGTACCGAACAAGGCCGCATCTATCAGCGTCCGTTCGGCGGTCAGTCGAAAGACTTCGGTAAAGGTGGCCAGGCTGCCCGTACGTGCGCCGCTGCCGACCGTACCGGTCACGCACTGCTGCACACCCTGTACCAGGCCAACCTGAAGGCCGGCACCGTATTCCTCAACGAATACTACGGTGTCGACCTGGTGAAGAACGAAGATGGTGCCTTTGTCGGCATGATCGTCATCTGCATCGAAACCGGCGAAACTTCCTACGTCCGCGCTAACGCCACTGTACTGGCGACTGGTGGTGCAGGTCGTATCTACTCGTCCACCACCAATGCCCTGATCAACACCGGTGACGGCGTCGGCATGGCTCTGCGTGCTGGCGTGCCGGTACAAGACATTGAAATGTGGCAGTTCCACCCAACCGGCATCGCCGGCGCCGGTGTACTGGTGACTGAAGGTTGCCGCGGTGAAGGCGGTTACCTGATCAACAAGCACGGCGAGCGTTTCATGGAGCGTTATGCTCCGAACGCCAAAGACCTGGCTGGTCGTGACGTTGTTGCTCGCTCGATGGTTAAAGAAATCATCGCCGGCAACGGTTGCGGTCCGGATGGCGACCACGTAATGCTGAAACTCGATCACCTCGGTGAAGAAGTTCTGCACAGCCGTCTGCCAGGCATCATGGAACTGTCCAAGACCTTCGCCCACGTCGATCCAGCCGTGTCGCCGATTCCGGTCGTTCCAACCTGCCACTATATGATGGGCGGCGTGCCGACCAACATTCACGGTCAGGCAATCACTCAGGATGAAAACGGCGTTGACCAGATCATCCCGGGCCTGTTCGCAGTAGGCGAAGTGGCCTGCGTATCGGTTCACGGTGCCAACCGTCTGGGCGGCAACTCGTTGCTCGACCTGGTGGTATTCGGTCGTGCAGCCGGCCTGTTCCTGGAACAGACCCTGAAAGAAGGCGTCGACTACACCCGTGCTCGCCAGTCCGACATCGACGCTGCCCTGGCACGTCTCGATGGCCTGAACTCGCGTACCGAAGGCGAAGACGTCGCTACCCTGCGTAAAGAGCTGCAAAGCTGCATGCAGAACTACTTCGGTGTATTCCGTACCGGCGAATACATGCAGAAGGGTATTGCTCAGTTGGCTGATCTGCGTGGCCGTATCGCCAACGTCAAGATCAACGACAAGAGCCAGGCGTTCAACACCGCTCGTATCGAAGCGCTGGAATTGCAGAACCTGCTGGAAGTGGCCGAAGCTACCGCCATCGCTGCAGAGATCCGCAAAGAGTCCCGCGGCGCTCACGCCCGTGAAGACTACGAAGACCGCGACGACGAAAACTGGCTGTGCCACACCCTGTACTTCCCGGGTGACAAGCGCGTTACCAAGCGTGCTGTGAACTTCTCGCCGAAGACTGTTCCGACTTTTGAACCTAAGATTCGGACTTATTAAGGGTGGCCGCCATGTTGCAAGTCAGTGTTTATCGCTACAACCCTGATCAGGACGCTGCGCCGTTCATGCAGGAATTTACGGTCGATACCGGTGGTAAAGACCTGATGGTGCTGGACGTGCTGGCCCTGATCAAAGAGCAGGACGAAGGTTTCTCCTATCGTCGCTCTTGCCGTGAAGGTGTTTGCGGTTCCGACGGCATGAACATCAACGGCAAAAACGGTCTGGCGTGCGTCACGCCGCTGTCCGCTGTCGTAAAAGGTAACAAGCTGATCGTTCGTCCTCTGCCAGGTTTGCCGGTAATCCGTGACCTGGTCGTCGATATGAGCATCTTCTACAAGCAATACGAAAAGGTTAAGCCATACCTGCAGAACGACACGCCGGCTCCGGCCATCGAACGTCTGCAGACCCCTGAAGAGCGTGAAAAGCTTGACGGTCTGTACGAGTGCATCCTGTGCGCTTGCTGCTCGACCTCTTGCCCGTCCTTCTGGTGGAACCCGGACAAGTTCCTGGGTCCAGCTGCTCTGCTGCAAGCGTATCGCTTCCTGGCAGACAGCCGCGACACCAAGACTGCCGAGCGTCTGGCTTCGCTGGATGACCCGTTCAGCGTATTCCGCTGCCGCGGGATCATGAACTGCGTCAACGTCTGCCCGAAAGGCCTGAACCCGACTAAGGCCATCGGTCACGTACGTAACATGCTGCTGCAAAGCGGCGTGTGATTCAGCTGCTGTACCCGTAGGACCGCTGTACCCGTAGATGCTACGGCGCAGGCTTCAACCGGCGCCGTAGTTTTAACCTGAGCAGCAGCTTATAAGGCTGCGGCTCTTATTTTGAAGAAATGAGACAAGCAGGGGCATCCGGGCTGGTACCCGGACTATCAGCGTGATCCTAAGTGGCTTGTTTTAGTCGCTGCATTCGGACTTCTGCAAGCGTGCTCGGTGTCGACGCCGGTGGTGTTCCCCTAACCGAGGGTGACCAAGCATGCAAGAAAGCGTGATGCAGCGCATGTGGAACAGCGCCTACCTATCCGGTAGTAACGCTGCCTATGTGGAAGAGCTCTACGAGCTCTACCTGCACGACCCTAACGCTGTGCCAGAAGAGTGGCGCACCTACTTCCAGAAGTTGCCTGCTGACGGCAACACTGCCACCGATGTTTCGCACTCCACAATTCGCGATCATTTCGTCTTGCTGGCAAAGAACCAGCGCCGCGCCCAACCGGTTTCCGCCGGCAGCGTGAGCAGTGAGCACGAGAAGAAGCAAGTTGAAGTGCTGCGATTGATCCAGGCCTACCGTATGCGTGGCCACCAGGCAGCCCAGCTTGACCCGCTGGGGCTGTGGCAGCGTCCTGCACCTGCAGACCTGTCGATCAATCATTACGGCTTGACCAATGCCGATCTTGATACGACCTTCCGTGCCGGCGACCTGTTCATCGGCAAAGAGGAGGCGAGCCTACGCGAAATTCACGAAGCGTTGCAGCAGACATATTGCCGCACCATCGGCGCTGAATTTACGCATATCACCGATTCCGAGCAGCGCCAGTGGTTCCAGCAGCGTCTGGAAAGCGTGCGCGGCCGTCCGACGTACTCCGCCGACATCAAGAGCCACTTGCTTGAGCGCGTGACCGCCGGCGAAGGCCTGGAAAAATACCTGGGTACCAAATACCCGGGTACCAAGCGTTTCGGTCTGGAAGGCGGCGAAAGCCTGATTCCGATGCTCGACGAGTTGATCCAGCGTTCCGGTTCCTACGGCACCAAGGAAATCGTCATCGGCATGGCCCACCGTGGCCGTCTCAACGTGCTGGTCAACACCTTCGGCAAGAACCCGCGCGAGCTGTTCGACGAGTTCGAAGGCAAGAAGAAGGTCGAGCTGGGTTCCGGTGACGTTAAGTATCACCAGGGCTTCTCGTCCAACGTGATGACCACTGGCGGCGAAGTTCACCTGGCCATGGCGTTCAACCCGTCCCACCTGGAAATCGTATCTCCAGTGGTCGAGGGTTCAGTTCGCGCCCGTCAGGATCGTCGTAACGACCCTACCGGTGAGAAGGTTCTGCCGATCTCCATCCACGGTGACGCGGCATTCGCCGGTCAGGGTGTGGTCATGGAAACCTTCCAGATGTCGCAGACCCGCGGTTTCAAGACCGGCGGCACCGTGCACATCGTGATCAACAACCAGGTCGGTTTCACCATCAGCAACCCGCTGGACTCGCGCTCCACCGAGTACGCGACCGACGTTGCGAAGATGATCCAGGCGCCGATCCTCCATGTGAATGGTGATGATCCGGAAGCTGTGTTGTTCGTGACCCAGCTGGCCATCGACTACCGCATGCAGTTCAAGCGTGACGTGGTGATCGACCTGGTCTGCTACCGTCGTCGTGGCCACAACGAGGCCGACGAGCCAAGCGGCACCCAGCCAATCATGTATCAGCAGATCACCAAACAGCGCACCACCCGTGAGCTGTATGCCGATCGTCTGACTCAGGGCGGTGTGCTGGACGCAGAGCGTGTTCAGGCGAAAGTCGACGAATACCGCAACGCGCTGGACAACGGTCTGCATGTTGTAAAAAGCCTGGTCAAAGAGCCGAACAAAGAGTTGTTCGTGGACTGGCGTCCGTATCTGGGCCACGCCTGGACCGCGCGTCACGACACTCGCTTCGATCTGAAAACCTTGCAGGAACTGTCCGCCAAGCTGCTGGAAATTCCGGAAGGCTTCGTGGTTCAGCGCCAGGTCTCGAAAATCTACGAAGACCGTCAGAAAATGCAAGCCGGCGGCCTGCCGATCAACTGGGGTTACGCCGAAACCATGGCGTACGCGACCCTGGCGTTCGAAGGTCACCCGATTCGCATGACGGGTCAGGACATCGGTCGCGGTACGTTCTCGCACCGTCACGCTGTCTTGCACAACCAGAAAGACGCGGGTACCTACATCCCGCTGCAAAACCTGTACAAGGGCCAGCCACGTTTCGACCTGTACGATTCGTTCCTGTCCGAAGAAGCCGTGTTGGCGTTCGAATACGGTTACTCGACCACCACGCCTGAGGCGCTGGTGATCTGGGAAGCCCAGTTCGGCGACTTCGCCAACGGTGCCCAAGTGGTTATCGACCAGTTCATCACCAGTGGCGAGCACAAGTGGGGCCGTCTCTGCGGTCTGACCATGCTGCTGCCGCACGGTTATGAAGGTCAGGGTCCGGAGCACTCTTCGGCTCGTCTGGAGCGTTACCTGCAGCTGTGCGCCGAGCACAACATTCAGGTAGCCGTGCCGACCACGCCGGCTCAGATCTACCACTTGCTGCGTCGTCAGGTGATTCGCCCGCTGCGCAAGCCGTTGATCGTTCTGACTCCGAAGTCGCTGTTGCGTCACAAACTGGCCATCTCGACCCTGGAAGATCTGGCCGAAGGTTCGTTCCAGACCGTTATCCCGGAAATCGATGTTCAAGACCCGAAAAAGGTCGAGCGCATTGTTCTGTGTAGCGGCAAGGTCTACTACGACCTGCTGGAAAAACGCCGTGCCGAAGGTCGTGACGACATCGCCGTCGTGCGTATCGAGCAGCTGTACCCATTCCCTGAGGACGACTTGAACGAAGTCCTGGCTCCGTACACCAACCTCAAACATATCGTTTGGTGTCAGGAAGAGCCGATGAACCAGGGTGCCTGGTACTGCAGCCAACACCACATGCGCCGCATCGTTGGCAATCACAACAAGTCGCTCGTACTCGAGTACGCGGGCCGTGATGCTTCTGCTGCACCTGCTTGTGGTTATGCATCGATGCACGCTGAGCAGCAGGAAAAACTGCTGCAAGACGCCTTTACTGTTTAACGCCTTCGCGCACCTGAAACCGAATTTAAGGACCCACAGATAATGGCTATCGAAATCAAAGCCCCCACTTTCCCGGAATCGGTTGCCGATGGCACCGTTGCCACCTGGCACAAAAAGCCGGGCGACGCCGTCAAGCGCGACGACCTGATCGTCGACATCGAAACTGACAAAGTCGTATTGGAAGTGTTGGCCACCGCTGATGGCGTGCTGGGCGCGATCGTCAAGAACGAAGGCGACGTCGTTCTGTCCGACGAAGTCCTGGGCTCCATCGAAGCGGGCGGCGCTGCTGCCGCTCCAGCTGCTGCCGCTGCTCCGGCCGCTGCACAAGCTGCTGCTCCAGCCGCTGAAGGCGAAGATGATCCTGTTGCTGCACCGGCTGCTCGCAAGCTGGCTGAAGAAAACGGTATCAACATCGCTTCCGTTGCCGGCACTGGCAAAGGCGGTCGTGTGACCAAGGAAGACGTTGTTGCCGCTGTAGCTGCCAAGAAAGCCGCTCCGGCTGCCGCGCCTGCCAAGGCTGCTGCTCCTGCCGCTGCTGCTCCAGTGTTCGCTGCCGGCGATCGTATCGAGAAGCGCGTGCCGATGACCCGCGTGCGGGCTACCGTTGCCAAGCGTCTGGTTGAAGCTCAATCGAACATGGCAATGCTGACCACTTTCAACGAAGTCGACATGACCGAAGTCATGGCCCTGCGTTCGAAGTACAAGGACCTGTTCGAGAAGTCCCACAATGGCGTGCGCCTGGGCTTCATGTCGTTCTTCGTCAAGGCTGCCACCGAAGCGCTGAAACGCTACCCTGCGGTCAACGCTTCGATCGACGGTGCTGACATCGTTTACCACGGCTACGCTGACGTCGGTGTTGCTGTTTCCAGCGACCGCGGTCTGGTTGTACCGGTTCTGCGTAACGCCGAACTGATGAGCCTGGCTGAAATCGAAGGCGGCATCGCCACCTTCGGCAAGAAGGCTCGTGACGGCAAACTGTCGATGGACGAGATGACCGGCGGTACGTTCACCATCACTAACGGTGGTACTTTCGGTTCGATGATGTCGACCCCGATCGTCAACCCGCCGCAAGCGGCTATCCTGGGCATGCACAACATTCTGCAGCGTCCTATGGCGATCAACGGTCAGGTTGTTATCCGTCCGATGATGTACCTCGCTCTGTCCTACGATCACCGTCTGATCGATGGCAAAGAAGCTGTGACCTTCCTGGTTACCATCAAGAACCTGCTGGAAGACCCGGCTCGTTTGCTGCTGGATATCTGATTTCGTTGCACGGGCCGTCCAGTGATGGGCGGCCCTTCTGTAATGACCAGCTTCGTCCCACGACGGTCCTCAAAAGGGCCCGTCCGGTTTGATTCGAGAAGGAATGACACATGACTCAGAAATTCGACGTGGTAGTGATTGGCGCGGGCCCTGGCGGCTACGTGGCTGCCATTAAAGCAGCGCAACTGGGCCTCTCCACTGCCTGCATCGAGAAATACACCGACAAGGAAGGCAAACTGGCCCTCGGCGGTACTTGCCTGAACGTCGGCTGCATTCCATCCAAGGCGCTGCTGGACAGCTCCTGGAAATACAAGGAAGCCAAAGAAGGCTTCGCGATCCACGGTATCAATCACGCTGGCGTGACCATGGACGTGGCAGCAATGGTTGGCCGTAAAGCCAACATCGTCAAAGGCCTGACCTCTGGCGTTGCTACCCTGTTCAAGGCGAACGGCGTCACTTCCCTGCAAGGCCACGGCAAACTGCTGGCCGGCAAGAAAGTCGAGCTGACCAAGCCAGACGGCACCGTCGAAATCATCGAAGCCGAGAACGTGATTCTGGCTTCGGGCTCGCGTCCGATCGACATTCCACCGGCTCCGGTTGACCAGAACGTGATCGTCGATTCGACCGGCGCACTGGAATTCCAAGCCGTACCTAAGCGTCTGGGCGTGATCGGCGCTGGCGTAATCGGTCTGGAACTGGGTTCGGTCTGGTCCCGTCTGGGTTCCGAAGTGGTTGTTCTGGAAGCGCTGGAGAAGTTCCTGCCAGCGGCTGACGACGCCGTTTCCAAAGAAGCCTACAAGACCCTGACCAAACAAGGTCTGGACATCAAGCTGGGCGCTCGCGTCACCGGTTCCAAAGTGAACGGCAACGAAGTTGTCGTGAACTACACCGATGCCAATGGCGAACAGAACATCACGTTCGACAAGCTGATCGTTGCCGTTGGTCGCCGTCCGGTGACCACCGAGCTGCTGGCAGCTGACAGCGGTGTGAACATCGACGAACGTGGCTTCGTTTTCGTTGACGACCAGTGCGCCACCAGCGTTCCGGGCGTTTACGCGATCGGCGACGTGGTTCGCGGCATGATGCTGGCGCACAAGGCGTCCGAAGAAGGCATCATGGTGGTTGAGCGCATCAAGGGCCACAAAGCCCAAATCAACTATGACCTGATCCCGTCTGTTATTTATACTCACCCGGAAATCGCGTGGGTCGGCAAAACCGAGCAGGCCTTGAAGGCTGAAGGCGTTGAAGTTAACGTTGGCACCTTCCCGTTCGCAGCCAGTGGCCGTGCCATGGCAGCCAACGATACCGGCGGTTTCGTGAAAGTCATCGCTGATGCCAAGACTGACCGCGTATTGGGCGTCCACGTGATTGGCCCGAGCGCTGCAGAATTGGTTCAGCAGGGCGCGATCGGTATGGAATTCGGCACCAGCGCTGAAGACCTGGGCATGATGGTTTTCTCCCATCCGACCCTGTCCGAAGCCTTGCACGAAGCAGCTCTGGCTGTGAATGGCGGCGCCATTCACATTGCCAACCGCAAGAAGCGTTAAGACAAGACAATAAGAAACCACGGCGGAAGGCCCGTCGTGAGCCTTGCGTGCAAGACTCACCGCGGAATGTCCGCCGGACGCAGCCTTGCGTAGTCTCACCGGTTATCCGGAACACCTACGCAAGCAGCAGTCACAGGTGGTGCGGCACTTGAACAAGTGCAGCACCGAATGCGCAGTACCTAACGAAGACGGTAATAAGCATGAATCTTCACGAGTATCAGGGTAAGCAGCTGTTCGCTGAATACGGCCTGCCAGTATCCCAGGGTTTCGCCGTAGACACCCCGGAAGCAGCAGCAGAAGCGTGCGACAAAATCGGCGGGACCGAATGGGTTGTCAAAGCCCAGGTTCACGCAGGTGGTCGCGGTAAAGCGGGCGGCGTTAAGCTGGTTCGCAGCAAAGAAGACGCCAAAGCATTCGCTCAACAGTGGTTGGGCAAGCGTCTGGTGACTTACCAGACTGATGCCAATGGTCAGCCAGTCACCAAGATCCTGGTTGAATCGTGCACTGATATCGCTAAAGAGCTGTACCTGGGCGCTGTCGTTGACCGTTCGAGCCGTCGCATCGTGTTCATGGCTTCCACCGAAGGTGGCGTGGACATCGAGAAAATCGCTCACGACACCCCTGAGAAAATCCTCAAGGCCACTATCGATCCACTGGTTGGCGCTCAGCCATTCCAGGGTCGCGAGCTGGCATTCCAGCTGGGTCTGGAAGGCAAGCAAGTTGCTCAGTTCGCCAAGATCTTCGTAGGTCTGGCCAAGCTGTTCAAGGATCACGACCTGGCTCTGCTGGAAGTGAACCCGCTGGTGATCAAGGCTGACGGCGATCTGCATTGCCTCGACGCCAAGATCAACATCGACGCCAACGCCATGTACCGTCAGCCTAAGCTGAAAACTTTCCACGATCCGTCGCAAGACGATCCGCGCGAAGCGCACGCTGCCAAGTTCGAACTGAACTACGTAGCGCTGGAAGGCAACATCGGTTGCATGGTCAACGGTGCTGGCCTGGCCATGGGTACCATGGACATCGTCAACCTGCATGGCGGCAAACCAGCCAACTTCCTCGACGTGGGCGGCGGTGCTACCAAAGAACGCGTTACCGAAGCGTTCAAGATCATCCTGTCCGACACTAATGTCGCTGCAGTATTGGTCAACATCTTCGGCGGCATCGTTCGTTGCGACATGATTGCCGAAGGCATCATTGGCGCTGTGAAAGAAGTCGGCGTGAAAATCCCGGTTGTTGTTCGCCTTGAAGGCAACAACGCTGAGCTGGGCGCTAAAGTACTGGCAGAAAGCGGTTTGAACATCATCGCTGCTACCAGCCTGACCGACGCTGCTCAACAAGTTGTCAAAGCTGCGGAGGGCAAATAATGAGCGTCCTGATCAATAAAGACACCAAAGTTATCTGCCAGGGTATTACCGGTTCGCAAGGTAGTTTCCACACCCAGCAAGCCATCGAATACGGCACCAAGATGGTTGGTGGCGTAACTCCTGGTAAAGGCGGCACCGAGCACCTGGGTCTGCCAGTGTTCAACACCGTGAAAGATGCTGTAGCTGCCACTGGCGCCACCGCCAGCGTGATCTACGTTCCAGCTCCTTTCTGCAAGGACTCCATCCTGGAAGCAGCATTCGGCGGCATCAAGCTGATCGTTTGCATCACTGAAGGCATTCCTACCCTGGACATGCTGGATGCCAAGGTCAAGTGCGACGAGCTGGGCGTAGTCCTGATCGGTCCTAACTGCCCAGGCGTGATCACTCCAGGCGAATGCAAGATCGGCATCATGCCAGGTCACATTCACTTGCCAGGCAAGGTCGGTATCGTTTCCCGTTCCGGCACCCTGACCTACGAAGCTGTTAAGCAGACTACTGACGCCGGTTTCGGTCAGTCGACTTGCGTCGGCATCGGCGGTGACCCGATCCCGGGCTCGAACTTCATCGACATCCTGAAGCTGTTCCAGGAAGACCCGAAGACCGAAGCGATCGTGATGATCGGTGAGATCGGCGGTTCGGCTGAAGAAGAAGCGGCTGCCTACATCAAGGCACACGTGACCAAGCCGGTTGTTTCCTACATCGCTGGTGTGACTGCCCCTGCGGGCAAGCGCATGGGCCATGCTGGCGCAATCATCTCTGGCGGCAAAGGCACTGCAGACGAGAAGTTTGCTGCCCTGGAAGACGCAGGCGTTAAAACCGTGCGTTCGCTGGCAGACATCGGCAAGGCTTTGTCCGAGCTGACCGGTTGGGCGATCAAGTAAGCCTCGCGCTTATCTGACGTTTCACCAAACAAAGGCCTCCTTCGGGTGGCCTTTGTCATTTGCGAAGATCAAAAGATCGCAGCCTCGTTGCACTCGACAGCTCCTACAAGGTTTCGTATCCCCTGTAGGAGCTGTCGAGTGCAACGAGGCTGCGATCTTTTGACCTTTATATATGTAAACGCGACACGGAAATGTCGCATATCGGATAGATCGCACCCTAACAGTGCGTTTGTCGGGCAAATTCGTTAGGCTAGCAGCCATTTTTGCGTCCGCGGCCCACAAGGTTGCTACGCGCTAAACGGGTCAGTCCTATACGGACCGACAGCATTTCCCTCACCCCTCAGGGAAATCCCTCTCTAAATTCCGATTCAGTAGTGTGGTATTTCCTTAATGAAAGTGTTGAAAGGCCAGGACATCCTGGCACTTGGTTTTATGACGTTTGCCCTGTTTGTCGGGGCTGGCAACATCATCTTCCCGCCTATCGTCGGTCTGCAGTCCGGTCCAAATGTCTGGATGGCGGCGCTGGGCTTTCTGATCACCGCGGTCGGTCTGCCGGTAATCACCGTCGTCGCCCTGGCCAAGGTCGGTGGCGCCATGGATGCCTTGAGCAGCCCGATCGGCAAAGTCGCCGGTGGCCTGCTGGCGGCCGCGTGCTACCTCGCTGTCGGCCCGCTGTTCGCGACACCGCGCACCGCCACCGTGTCATTCGAAGTCGGCTTGGCGCCGCTGACCGGCGAGAGCCCGCTGGCGCTGTTCCTCTATAGCTCGGTGTACTTCCTGCTGGTGTTCTTCATCTCGCTCTATCCGGGTCGTCTGCTGGATACCGTAGGACGTTTCCTCGCGCCGCTGAAGATCATCGCCCTGGCCGCGCTCGGCATCGCAGCGTTTGCATTGCCGGCCGGTGAAGTCGGCGTGGCGACCCCGGAATACGTGGCGGCACCGTTCTCCCAAGGCTTCATCAATGGTTACCTGACCATGGATACCCTGGGCGCGCTGGTGTTTGGCATTGTCATTGTCAATGCGATCCGCTCCCGCGGCGTCGAATCGCCGGTGTTGATTACCCGTTACGCGATCATCGCCGGGCTGATTGCCGGCGTGGGTCTGGCGCTGGTTTACGTCAGCCTGTTCCGTCTCGGTTCGGGCAGCCATGAAGTGGCCGCGGGCGCCACCAACGGCGCGGCGGTGTTGCACGCTTACGTGCAACACACCTTCGGCTCCCTGGGCAGCGGTTTTCTGGCGGTGCTGATCTCCCTGGCCTGCCTGGTGACGGCGGTGGGTCTGACATGTGCCTGCGCTGAATACTTCAGCCGTGTGTTGCCGCTGTCCTACAAGACATTGGTCATCATCCTGGCTGCGTTCTCCCTGCTGGTGTCCAACCTGGGCCTCACCAAGCTGATTGCGTTCTCGATCCCGGTGCTGACCGCGATCTACCCGCCGTGCATTGCCCTGGTCGCCCTGAGCTTCTGCAAGGACTTCTGGCATGAGCAGGGCCGCATCGTCGGTCCGGTGATGCTGGTGTCGTTCATTTTCGGCCTGATCGACGCCCTCAAAGGCGCGGGTCTGGCGGACTGGATGCCGACTCAGTTGTCCCACCTGCCTCTGAGCGAGCAAGGCCTGGCCTGGCTGGTGCCGTCGGTCATGACTCTGGTTGTCGCGGTGGCTTGCGATCGCCTGCTGGGCAAGCGCGAAGAAGCGCTGGCTTAAGCCGCTTCATGACCCGCCACAAGCGGGCTGTGAACACACATGGAAATGCCCCGTATCAATCGATATGGGGCATTTTTTTTGGAGTCGGTGCAGTGTCTTTTTCCTTGAGCTAACGTCGAAGCACTACGAAGATCTCATGTGGGAGCGGCGGTGCGACGATTCGACTTGCTCGCGAAGGCGGCATTACATTCAACATTGATGTCGACTGACCCACCGCTTTCGCGAGCAAGCCCGCTCCCACAGGGTTTTGGTATTCCGTTCAAAAATCACAAGGACCTGCATGTCGTTCATCCACGCCAACATGATCCACATCCTCGCCGCGCTCTGGTTCGTCATCTGCTGGGGCGGCTACACCCGTTATGCGACGTGGAAGGGCCGCGACACCGCGTGCCTGGCCAGTGTGCTGCACCTTTATCGAGAAGACTGGATGCGCCGCATGCTGTTGCGCGACAACCGCATCGCTGACGCCAGCGTGATCGGTAACCTGGAGCGCAACGCCTCGTTCTTCGCCTCCAGCACACTGATTATCCTGGCCGGCATTCTCACGGTGCTTGGCGCCTCCGAACGGGCGGTGTCGTTGTTGGCGGATATCCCGATGGTGCAACAGGCATCCCAGGGGATGTCGGAAATCAAGTTGCTGTGCCTGGCGCTGGTGTTTGTCTATGCGTTCTTTACGTTCAGCTGGTGCATGCGCCAGTACAACTTTGCGGCCATTCTGGTGGGCTCGGCGCCGATGGTCGGTGAGCGTCACGTTTCCGAACAAGAGCGCAAAGCCTTTGCAGCCCGGGCGGCCCGCGTCATTTCCATGGCCGCCAACCAGTTCAACTTCGGATTGCGCTCCTACTACTTCGGCATGACCATGCTGGCCTGGTTCGTCAGCCCGTGGTTGTTCATGTTGATGAGTACCGGCGTGGTGCTGGTGTTGTATCGCCGGGAGTTTCATTCCGACGTTCTCGACGTGATGGTCTATACACCTACAGAGGCGCCATTGCCCGAGGCGATTAAAGAGGCTGTTTGATGAGTATTCCGTTCTGGTGTGTATTTATCAGCGCACTGCTGATTTATGTGGCGAGGATTCCAGTCGCCAGGGCGATGAATGACCAGGGCGGTTATGACAACCATCTGCCGCGTCAGCAACAGGCGCAACTGACTGACTTTGGTGCCCGTGCGTTGGCGGCTCATCAAAACTGTTTTGAGGCGTTCATTCTGTTCGCGGTGGGGGTGTTGATGGCGCACACCACGCAAACGGCGGGGTGGCTGATCGACTTGCTGGCAATCATCTTTGTGATCACGCGAATCATTTATTTGCTGTGCTATTGGGTTGATCTGGCCTGGCAGCGGAGCCTGGTATGGTTCGTCGGACTAGTGTGTTCGTTGCTGCTGATGATTAGTCCGACTTTTAGAACTATTTTGCTGTAGCGCCTGCATTGCAAACAAAAACATCAGGCAAAAGAAAACCCGCACTGGGCGGGTTTTCTTTATCACGCTAAAAACTGTTTTAGTTTTTAGGTGCTTCTTTTGTGGCTGCTTCGTTCGATTCAGCCTGATCTTTGGCGGCTTCGGCGTTTTCTTTCGCCGCGTCGTTCACTTTATCCTGAGCTTTGCTCATGTCTTGCTGAGCTTGTTCGGCATGTTGGTTAGCATCTTGAGCTTTGTCCTCGGATTTTTTACCGCAGGCTGCGAGACCGAGGGAAGCGGTCAACATCAAGGCAATAGCTAAAGTCTTACGCATGGGGTGTTTCTCCTGGTGGATATTATCTACTGGCCTTTCGAGCGCAACCCATAGCGTTAAGTTCCTCAATTCATACAGATATATAAGTTTATTTCGACGGGAACTTTTACTAAAAACACCTAGTGCGTTGCCTGAACATTAAGAAGAGTTTTTATCAAAATGGCCGAAAACCCCGTTTTTGAGCGCGCTACACGATTTCTATCAGCGCTGCGACATTGTCAGGTACTTGGGCTGCGGGTTCACAGCGCCAGCAGTGATGGACTAACGGTCATCCTGCCGTACAGTCCGCAAATTGTTGGCAACCCGCAAACCGGCGTTATTCATGGCGGGGCGCTGACCTCGCTGATGGACACGGCTTGCGGCATGTCCACCCTTTGTGTGCTGCCCGAGTTCGAAGTTTGTCCGACCCTCGACCTGCGCATCGACTACATGCACGCCGCCGAGCCGCATAAAGATGTCTACGGTTTTGCCCAGTGCTACCGGGTGACCACAGATGTGATCTTTGCTCGCGGTTTCGCCTACCAGGACGATCCCGAGCAGCCCATCGCCCATGTAGTGGGCACCTTCATGCGCATGGGCAAAGCCATCAAGGGCACCAAAGGCTTTGGCGGCGTCATCGCCGGAGGTGCGAAATGACCGATTCCTTCAAGGAACAACTTCAGCAGGCACATGAGCAGGGCGACTACGCCTCGCTGCTGCACCTGATTCCCTACGCCAAACTGATTGGCGTCGAATGTTCGCGGGTGGGGGATGACCTGCTGTTTCGCTTGCCGGCCAACAAGGACAACATTGGTAACCCTTTATTGCCGGCGATCCATGGTGGTGTGATTGCCGGGTTCATGGAGCTGTCCGCAGCGCTGCACCTGCTGATTTTCACCGGTTCGCCGGGTGTGCCGAAGATCATCGATTTCTCCCTCGACTATTTGCGCGCCGGGCAGTTTCGCGACACCTGGGCCAGATGCCAGGTGTGTCGGCAGGGTCGCCGGGTCGCCAACGTTGCGATTACGGCCTGGCAAAGCACTGAAGCCGAACCGATTGCCACAGCCCGCGCTCATTTCAAAATTGAAGAGCCCTTGAAATCCTGAACTCAGCCCCCAACTTTGATGACAACCCGCCGCCGACCCTTCAGGTCGCGGCCACTGCCATCTGATTGGAGTTTGATGACCATGAGTGTGGAAACTCAAAAGGAAACCCTGGGCTTCCAGACCGAGGTGAAGCAGCTGCTGCACCTCATGATCCATTCGCTGTATTCCAACAAGGAAATTTTCCTTCGCGAATTGATCTCGAACGCCTCTGACGCTGTCGACAAATTACGTTTCGAAGCCCTGTCCAAGCCCGAGTTGCTGGAAGGTGGCGCCGAACTGAAAATCCGTGTGAGCTTCGACAAGGACGCTAAAACCGTCACCCTCGAAGACAACGGCATCGGCATGAGCCGTGAAGATGCGATCACCCACCTGGGTACCATCGCCAAATCCGGCACTGCCGATTTCATGAAACATCTCTCCGGCGATCAGAAAAAAGACTCGCACCTGATCGGTCAATTCGGTGTGGGTTTCTACTCTGCATTTATCGTCGCCGATAAAGTCGACGTGTTCAGCCGTCGTGCCGGTGCTGCTGCCAGCGAAGGCGTGCACTGGTCGTCCAAGGGTGAAGGCGATTTTGAAGTTGCCACCGTTGATAAAGCCGAGCGCGGCACCCGTATCGTCCTGCACCTGAAATCCGGTGAAGACGAATTCGCCGATGGCTGGCGTCTGCGCAACATCATCAAGAAGTACTCCGACCACATCGCTTTGCCGATCGAGTTGCCGAAAGAAGTGGCCGCCGTTGAAGGCGAAGAGCAACCGGCCGTTGAATGGGAAACCGTCAACCGCGCCAGCGCCCTATGGACTCGCCCTCGCACTGAAGTGAAAGACGAGGAATACCAGGAGTTCTACAAACACGTCGCTCACGACTTCGAGAACCCGCTGAGCTGGAGCCACAACAAGGTCGAAGGCAAGCTCGAATACAGCTCGCTGCTCTACGTGCCGGCCCGTGCTCCGTTCGATCTGTACCAGCGTGAAGCGCCGAAAGGCCTGAAGCTGTACGTGCAGCGCGTGTTCGTGATGGATCAGGCAGAGTCGTTCCTGCCGCTGTACCTGCGCTTCATCAAAGGCGTGGTCGATTCCAACGACCTGTCGCTGAACGTGTCGCGGGAAATCCTGCAGAAAGACCCGATCATCGATTCCATGAAGTCGGCGCTGACCAAGCGCGTTCTCGACATGCTGGAAAAGCTGGCGAAGAACGAGCCTGAGCAATACAAAAGCTTCTGGAAAAACTTCGGCCAGGTCATGAAAGAAGGCCCGGCAGAAGACTTCGCCAACAAAGAGAAAATCGCTGGCCTGCTGCGTTTCGCATCGACCAACGGTAAAGAAGGCGAGCAAGTGGTGGGTCTGGCCGAATACCTGGCTCGCGCCAAGGAAGGTCAGGACAAGATTTATTACCTGACCGGCGAGAAGTTCGAGGCGGTTAAAGACAGCCCGCACCTGGAAGTCTTCCGCAAGAAAGGCATCGAAGTGCTGTTGCTGACCGACCGCATCGACGAGTGGCTGATGAGCTACCTCAGCGACTTCGACGGCAAGAGCTTTGTCGACGTGGCGCGCGGTGATCTGGACCTGGGCAACCTGGATTCGGAAGAAGACAAAAAAGCTGCGGAAGAAGTCGCCAAGTCCAAAGAAGGACTGGTTGAGCGCCTGAAAACTGCACTGGGCGATTCCGTCGCTGAAGTGCGGGTTTCCCATCGTCTGACCGATTCCCCGGCGATTCTGGCCATCGGCGAGCAGGACCTGGGCATGCAGATGCGTCAGATCCTCGAAGCCAGCGGTCAGAAGGTTCCGGAATCGAAGCCGATCTTCGAATTCAACCCGGCTCACCCGCTGATCGAGAAGCTCGACAACGAGCAGAGCGACGAGCGCTTCGGCGACCTGTCGCACATTCTCTTCGATCAGGCGGCCCTGGCCGCCGGCGACAGCTTGAAAGACCCGGCCGCCTACGTGCGCCGTCTCAACAAGCTGCTGGTTGAACTGTCGGTTTAACTGCGTTGTACAAAAACCCGCTTCGGCGGGTTTTTTTATTCTGGTGTCTTTTACTGGGAGTTAGTCATGAGCCAAATCACTGTTCGTTCCGTCGCTTATCAGATTGATGGCCAGTCGTATGAAAGCCGTCTGGCGTTTGATGCCGACCACAAGGGCCCACGCCCCGGTCTGTTGATGGCGCCGAACTGGATGGGCGTCAGCGCCGGTGCCGAGGAGATCGCCAAGTCTGTGGCGTCCAAGGGTTATGTGGTGCTGATCGCGGACCTCTACGGTCAGTCGGTCCGTCCGCAGAACGGCGACGAGGCGGGTGCAGCCATGATGCCGCTCAAGCATGACCGGCCGTTGTTGCGAAAACGCATGCAAGCAGCATTCGATCAGCTGCAGATCCAGGACGAAGCGGCGGTCGATACCTCGAAGCTGGCGACCTTTGGTTTCTGCTTTGGCGGTTGCTGCGCGCTGGATCTGGCTCGCACCGGCGCGCCGGTGAAAGCGGCGGTGTCGTTCCACGGAACGCTGGATTCGCCGAATCCGGCGGATGCCAGGAACATCAAGGGTTCGGTGCTGGTGCTGCACGGTGCATCCGACCCATTGGTGCCGAAAGAGCAATTGCCGGCGTTTGAAGATGAAATGAACGCGGCGGGCGTGGATTGGCAACTGCTGAGCTACGGCGGCGCGGTGCATTCCTTCACCGATCCGCACGCCAATGTGCCGGGCATGATGATGTATGACGCGAAGACGGCAAGTCGTGCGTTTGCGTCGATGCATAACTTGCTGGATGAAGTGTTCAAGGGCTGATAGCTGCATGCGTGATCATTCCCACGCGGAGCGTGGGAATGATCAGTTACAGGGGAGTTGGCGGGCTTCGGTGTTTCGGCAATTCGATCCGCTCACTTTCCCCCGGCACCCTCGGCCAATCCCCGGCCGCCCAGCGTCGCCGCGCTTCATCGATCAACGCTGGATCGCTCGCCACAAAATTCCAGTTGATCCGCCGCGGCCCATCCAGCGGCGCCCCGCCAAACAGCACGGCATGACAGTCGCTTTCAGCGAACAGCGTCATCTCTTCCCCGACCGGCAACACCACCAGCGAATGCGGTTCTATCAACTCGCCATCCAGTTGCACCTCGCCGTCCAGCACATACAACGCCCGCTCTTCATGCTCGGTTGGAATCAGCAATGTGGTCGCCGTTTGCAGGTTCAATTCGGCATACAAGGTAGTAGAAAGCACCGGGACCGGTGATTCCAGACAAAAGCCTGACCCGGCAATCATCCGGATCTTAACCCCCAGGTTATCGCTGACCGGCAGCGTGGCCGCCGGATGGTGACTGTAGTGTCCGGGGCCGTGCTCTTTATCTTTCGGTGAGGCCAGCCAAATCTGCAAACCATGCATGGTGAAACCGCTGTCCTTCAACGCCTCAGGCGTGCGCTCGACATGGGCAATCGCGCTGCCCGCCGTCATCCAGCTGACATCACCGGCGTCCACCACCTGATCGGAGCCGAGGCTGTCCTTGTGCTGGATTTTTCCTTCGAACAAGTACGTGAGGGTCGACAGACCAATGTGCGGATGCTGACGGATGTTCATGCCTTTTCCCGCCTCATAACGGGTTTCGAGCATGTGGTCGAAAAACACGAAAGGCCCGACGCTGCGGCATTTGGCTGACGGCAGCGGGCGAAGAATTGGCTGGCCTTCGACATCTTCGGCGCGGGGACGGATCACGAGCGGAGTGTTCATGCTGCATTCCAGGCTGAGCGGGTAATGCGTGGAGCATAACCCGCTTGCGCAGCCCTTGCCGCTATTGGCTGAAGGCACCTTCAGACAGGTGCGTTTCGATGCTGACATCGGTGGTGGTCATCAACTTGTGGACCGGGCAACGGTCGGCCACGCGGTGCAGCTCATCGCGCTGGGCATCGGTGAGCACACCTTTGAGTGTCAGTTTGACGTGCAGGGCATATTTACCTTTCTGCTCTTCGCTGTTGTCACGTTTGACTTCGACTGTGACACCGGTCAGCGGGATGCCTTTTTTCTTCGCGTACATCTTCAGGGTCAGGGCCTTGCAGGCACCCAGGGCCGCGTCGAAGTAATCGTGTGGCTCGGGCGCCGAGCCTTCGCCGCCGGAGAGTGTCGGTACGTCGGCAAAGAGTTGATGGTCATCGATCTGTACGCTGTGACGAAAACCTTCGGTGGAGACGGTGTTGACGGTGACAGTCATGGGAAACCTCGCAGGTAACAGGAAAAGTCATTCGATCAAAAAAGACCTTGAAGGTATAGAGCACTCCTCTTATTACGCGTTCCACTTTCTTGCGTGCCCATTCCCGAGCGCTGAATCGTTACCGCCCGGCGATCGAAGTAGTAAGGCGTTTTGATATCACGTTTTCGTCTTACGCAAAATTTCTCCGGGCCGATACCTTCTAAAGCAACCCGCTGCAGGGTTGATGCAGCGCTTTTGGAAGGAACCAGATTAATGAGTATCAGAAGTCTCAATATTGCGCCGCGTGCGGGCCTGGGTTTTGGCCTGCTGGCGTTGATGGTGTTTGGATTGGGGGCGTTTGCGTTGCTGCAAATGTCGAACATGCGCGCGCAGTCCGATCAGGTCGATGACAACTGGCTGCCCAGCGTGATGGCGGTCGGGGAGATGAATCAGGACATGCTGCGGCTGCGGGCATTGACTATGCGCCTGTTGCTCAACCGGGACCCGCAGGTGCTGGTGCAAAACCTCAGCAAACTCAACGAGCTCAAAGGTCTCCTGGATGAGCCTCAGCAGCGCTATGAGGTGCTGATCGTGCTGCCCGAAGAGCGTGTGCTGTTCGACCGCTTCAAAACCTCGGAGCAAAAATACCTGCAGTTCCAGGCTCAGGTGATGGCGCTCTCGGCCCAGGGACGGGTGGAAGAGGCGACCACTATCCTCAATGGCGAGATGAGTCCATTGGCTGATGAAATCACCGTCACCCTCAAGGCATTGATCGAACTGAACAAGCACAACGCTAACCTGGCGACGGAGGCGGGGCGCCAGGTGTTCAGCCAATCGCGGGTCTGGGTCGGGGTGATGATCGGCCTGACGGCGCTGATGACCGTCGGCCTGGCGCTGCTGCTGACCCGCAGCATCGTCGTGCCGCTTTCCCAATCGTTGAAGGTGGCTGAAGGGGTGGCTGGCGGCGATCTCACCGGTGATATCAGCATCAGCGGCAAGGACGAGCCGGCGCGGCTGTTGCACGCGCTCAAGAGCATGCAGGGGAGTTTGCGCGAAACCCTGCGGCATATTTCCGACTCATCCAGCCAATTGGCCTCGGCCTCGGAAGAACTCAGTTGTGTGACCGAAGAGGCCACCCGAGGCCTGCATCAGCAGAGCCTGGAAATCGACCAGGCCGCCACGGCGGTGAATCAGATGACCGCGGCGGTGGAGGAGGTCGCGAGCAATGCGGTGGCCACATCCGAAGCGTCTCGGGAATCCGACCGGATCGCCCAGCACGGTCGCGAGCAAGTGCATCAGACCGTCTTGTCCATCGAATCCCTGGCCGACGATGTCACGGCCAATGCAACCCAGGTCGAGGACCTGGCGCAGAAAGTTTATGGCATCAGCAAAGTCCTGGATGTGATTCGCTCGATTGCCGAACAGACCAACTTGCTGGCCCTGAACGCGGCCATCGAAGCGGCGCGGGCCGGGAGTGCCGGGCGCGGGTTTGCGGTGGTGGCCGACGAAGTGCGAGCGCTGGCGCACCGGACTCAGCAATCGACCCAGGAAATCGAGCAGATGATCTCCGGCATTCAGAAAGGCACCGATGCTGCGGTCAGCTCGATGCAGCAGAGCAATACTCGGGCGCGTTCGACCCTGGAAGTGGCGAAAGCCGCCGGCACAGCGCTGGAGGAAATCGCCACGGCGTTTACTCTGATCAATGAGCGCAACCTGGTGATCGCCAGCGCCTCAGAGGAACAAGCGGCTGTCGCGCGAGAGGTGGATCGCAACCTGATGAACATTCGCGATCTGGCGTTGCAGACGTCGGCCGGGGCCAATCAAACCAGTGCCGCGAGCCAGGATCTGTCTCGGTTGGCGGTCGATCTGAATACGATGGTGGCGCGGTTCTCGGTCTGAACGCCGAGCGGTTTTGTCGTTCCGGCGACGCTACCGGCTGGCTGTGCAAGGTTGCGGGTGGCGCCATCCCGGCCTATGGTCCAAGCGATACTTTGCCGCGACTGGCGCGCGATGACTCGCCGTCGGTTGCTGTCCATCCAGTGCTGATTTGCATAGCGAGGTGACGACATGCCCACCGACTCCCGACCCGCCGTACTCGAACTGATCGGCAATACGCCGCTGGTGCGCGTCAGCCGTTTCGATACCGGCCCGTGCACGCTGTTCCTCAAGCTTGAATCGCAGAACCCCGGCGGTTCAATCAAGGATCGCATCGGCCTGGCGATGATCGACGCCGCCGAGCGCGATGGCAGCCTGCGCCCCGGCGGCACCATCGTCGAAGCCACTGCCGGCAACACCGGCCTTGGCTTGGCCCTGGTCGGCCGTGCCAAGGGTTACCGAGTGGTGTTGGTGGTGCCGGACAAGATGTCCACCGAGAAGGTTTTGCACCTCAAGGCGATGGGCGCCGAGGTGCACATTACCCGCTCCGACGTTGGCAAGGGCCATCCCGATTACTACCAGGACGTTGCGGCGCGGCTGGCGCTGGAAATTCCCGACGCTTTCTTCGCCGATCAATTCAACAACCCGGCCAACCCGCTGGCCCACGAATGCAGCACCGCGCCGGAAATCTGGGCGCAGACTCAGCATGATCTGGACGCCATCGTCGTTGGCGTCGGCTCGGCCGGCACACTGACCGGGCTGACCCGCTTTTTTCGCCGCGTGCAACCGGACCTGGTCATGGTGCTGGCCGATCCGGTCGGCTCGGTGATGGCCGAATACAGCCGCAGCGGCACCATGAGCACGCCCGGCTCCTGGGCGGTGGAGGGCATCGGCGAGGACTTCATTCCGTCGATTGCCGACCTGTCCAGCGTGCGCCATGCCTACTCGATCAGCGACGAGGAAAGCTTCGATCATGCCCGCCAACTGCTGCGCGCCGAAGGCATACTCGGCGGCTCTTCGACCGGCACACTGCTGGCGGCGGCGCTGCGTTACTGCCGCGAGCAGACCGAGCCGAAGCGGGTTGTCAGCTTCGTCTGCGACACCGGCACGCGCTACCTGTCGAAGGTCTACAACGACCAATGGATGAACGATCAGGGCCTGCTGCAGTACAAACATTACGGCGATCTGCGCGACCTGATCTCGCGGCGCTTCGAGGATGGCCGGGTGATCAGCGTGGGCCCGGACGATACGCTGCTCACCGCGTTCCAGCGCATGCGCCTGGCGGATGTGTCGCAACTGCCGGTGCTGGAGGGCGGGCAGCGACTGGTCGGCGTGATCGACGAATCCGACATTCTGCTGGGCATGCAAGAAGAGGCTTCGCACTTTCGCGCGAGCGTGGCCAGCGCGATGACCGATAAGCTGCAAACCCTGCCTCCAGGCGCCAGTCTGGCTGAACTACGGGCGGAGCTCGACCGTGGGCTGGTGGCGATCATCGCCGACGCTTCGGGCTTCTACGGCTTGATTACTCGAGTCGACATGCTCATTCACCTACGGAGATCCCTTACATGAGTCAACACGATGAAAACGCTGTGCCACGTGCCTTCGCCACCCGTGTGATCCATGCCGGGCAAACGCCCGACCCTACCACCGGGGCGCTGATGCCCCCGATTTACGCCAACTCCACCTATTTGCAGCAGAGTCCAGGCGTGCACAAGGGCTTCGACTACGGGCGCTCGCACAACCCGACGCGCTTTGCGCTGGAGCGTTGCGTTGCGGACCTCGAAGGCGGCACCCAGGCCTTTGCGTTCGCCTCCGGGCTGGCGACGATCTCAACCGTGCTCGAATTGCTCGATGCTGATTCGCATATCGTCTCCGGCAATGACCTGTACGGCGGTACTTTCCGCCTGTTCGACAAGGTGCGTCGGCGCAGCGCCGGGCATCGTTTCAGCTTCGTCGACCTGACTGATGTGTCGGCCTTCGAAGCGGCGCTGCAGGACGACACGCGGATGGTCATGGTCGAGACGCCGAGCAATCCCTTGCTGCGCCTCACTGATCTCGTTGCCATCGCGCGCATCTGCCGCCAACGCGGCATCATTTGTGTGGCCGACAACACCTTTGCCAGCCCGTGGATACAGCGCCCGCTGGAGCTGGGCTTCGACATCGTGCTGCACTCGACCACCAAGTACCTGAACGGCCACTCCGACGTGATCGGCGGCATCGCGGTGGTCGGACAAAACGCAGACCTGGCGGAGCGTCTGGGCTTTCTGCAGAACGCGGTAGGCGCGATCGCCGGGCCGTTCGACGCTTTCCTTACCCTGCGCGGTGTTAAGACCCTGGCGCTGCGCATGGAACGCCACTGCAACAACGCGCTGGACCTGGCGCAATGGCTGGAGCGTCAGCCGCAGGTGGCGCGCGTCTATTATCCAGGCCTGCCGTCGCACCCGCAGCACGTCCTGGCGCAGCGGCAGATGCGCGGTTTCGGCGGAATGATATCCCTCGACCTGAACAGCGACCTGGCCGGTGCCACGCGCTTCCTCGAGAGTGTGCGGATCTTCGCCTTGGCCGAGAGCCTGGGCGGGGTGGAAAGCCTGATCGAGCACCCGGCGATCATGACCCATGCGAGCATCCCCGCAGACACCCGTGCGCAACTCGGCATCGGCGATGCGCTGGTGCGGTTGTCCGTGGGGGTCGAGGATGTCGAAGACCTGCGCGCCGACCTGGCACAGGCGCTGGCGCGGATCTGAATTTCAGCAGGCAAAAAAAATCCGGAACCCTTATCGGATTCCGGATTTTTGTGTCGAGCCGGATCAGCTGCCTTTGACAGCCTTGCCGTTGACCGTGCCGTCGAGGAGCATGATGTTGTACTCCTTGCCGTCGGTTTCAACCTGTTGCAGACGAACCAGCAGGTAATCCCAGTCCTTGGCGAACCACAGGACGGTGATGCGCTTGCTTTGTGTCGGGTCGCGCACGCGCTCGACCTTGATGGCATCGATCTGGCCAGCTTTGGTGTCGACCTTTTCCGAGCCCAGCACGCGGAAATCATAGGTATCGACTTCACCATCGTCGACGACTTGATAGCTCATGCTTTTCTTGCCAGCGGCCACGTCGTGCTGCAGGGCCAGCTGATAAGTGGATTTGTCGACCATGCCGCGGTTGAGCGGGATCTTGACCGGGTCACCGCGATCGGTGCCGGTGACCATTTTGTTGGTCCAGTCGAAATCCAGGTCAGCCTTCTTGGCTTTGCCCAGGCCGCCACGTTCGAAGTGGTAGGACTGCGGCAGCAAGGTGTCCTTGTCCAGCGTCAGGGTGCTTTCTTCGGTCAGGCTGGCGATCATCATCGAGGCCTTGAAGCTGAGCTTCCAGGCGCCGTTGGCTTGCTTGGTCAGGCTGCGTTCAGCGGTGCCGCTCATGGGCAACTGCTTCCAGTCGGCGGTGTAGCTGGCGGAGAAAGGTTGAAGTTCTGCAGCCTGCGCAAATGGCAGTGCGAGCAGAGCGCAAGCGAAGAGCAGGGCGCGACGCATAAAATCTCCTAGGTTCGAATCAAGTGGCCGCTGGCCGCGAGTAACTTCCCATCCAGTAAAGCACCTTGCTCGCCGAGTGATAAACGACCTTCGGCAAACCAGCGTACAGCCAGCGGGTAGATCAGGTGTTCCTGGGTATGAACTCGCTGCGCAAGACTTTGCGGCGAATCGTGCAACTCTACCGGTATTACTGCCTGTACGACCAGTGGTCCGCCATCGAGTTCCTCGGTGACGAAGTGCACGGAGCAGCCGTGTTCGGTGTCGCCGGCCTCCAGCGCGCGCTGATGAGTGTGTAACCCTTTGTATTTGGGTAGCAGTGAGGGATGGATGTTGAGCAGGCGACCCGCGTAGTGGCGCACGAAGTCAGCGCTGAGAATGCGCATGAAACCGGCCAGTACCACGAGTTTGGGGTTGAACGCGTCGATCTGTTCGATCAGCGCGGCATCGAAGGCCTCGCGGCCTTCGAAAGCCTTGTGATCCAGGGTGCGGGTGTCGATACCCGCGTCCCTGGCGCGTTGCAGGCCGTAAGCGTCGGCGCGGTTGGAAACCACCGCAGCGATGCGGACCGGGCTGTCGCCGGTCCGCGTGCTGTCGATCAAGGCCTGCAAGTTACTGCCGGTGCCGGACAACAGCACCACCACATCACAGGTCTGGGACATCAATGAGCCTTGAGGTTCTTCAGTTCAACCTGAGCCGCGCCTTCGGCAGCGGTGGAGATCTGACCGATGACCCAAGGCTGCTCGCCGGCTTCACGCAGTACGTTCAGCGCGGTTTCAACGTGCTCTTGAGCAACGCAGATGACCATGCCCACGCCGCAGTTCAGCACGCGGTGCATTTCGTTTTCGTCAACGTTGCCTTTCTCTTGCAGCCAGTCGAATACGGCAGGACGGGTCCAGCTCGCAACGTCAACCACGGCTTGTGCGCCTTTTGGCAGAACGCGCGGGATGTTGTCCAGCAGGCCACCACCGGTGATGTGGGCCATGGCTTTGACGGCGCCGGTTTCCTTGATCAGCTTGAGCAGCGGCTTCACATAGATACGGGTCGGGGCCATCAGCAGGTCGGTCAGCGGTTTGCCGTCGAGCTGGATGTTTTCGATGTCGGCACCGGACACTTCGATGATCTTGCGGATCAGCGAGTAGCCGTTGGAGTGCGGGCCGGAAGACGGCAGGGCGAGCAGGGCATCGCCGGCAGCGACTTTGGAACCGTCGATGATTTCGGATTTTTCCACGACGCCGACGCAGAAGCCGGCCAGGTCGTAGTCTTCGCCTTCGTACATGCCTGGCATTTCAGCGGTTTCGCCGCCGACCAGGGAGCAGCCGGACAATTCACAGCCAGCGCCAATGCCGGTCACGACCTGGGTCGCGGTTTCGACGTTGAGTTTGCCGGTGGCGTAGTAGTCGAGGAAGAACAGCGGCTCGGCGCCGCAGACCACCAGGTCGTTCACGCACATGGCAACCAGGTCGATGCCGATGCTGTCGTGTTTGTTCAGGTTCAGTGCCAGGCGCAGCTTGGTGCCAACGCCGTCAGTACCGGAAACCAGCACAGGCTGTTTGTAGCCGGCCGGGATTTCGCAGAGGGCGCCAAAACCGCCCAGGCCGCCCATGACTTCCGGGCGCGCAGTGCGCTTGGCGACGCTCTTGATGCGTTCGACCAATGCTTCACCGGCGTCGATGTCTACACCGGCGTCCTTGTAGCTCAGGGAGGGTTGCTTGCTCATGATCCAGGCCTTTAGGGGGGATTCAGGGGTAACGACCGAGTCCAGTGGGACCACCGAAACTGACGAAGGCGATTGCCAAGCGCATATTTCAGGGTGCCCGGCTGTTGCCGGTCTGCGAAGGCGCGCGATTTTATCAGGCTTGAGGGGCAGCGGCCATCCTCAGGCCGACGGCAGGGGCATATCAGCTTAAAAAAACCTTCATTGCCCGTGTTGGTCGTCTCCTTCATGGCTGTATAAGGTATCCCTATTAAGTGTCTATCGTTATGACAGTGCAAAAACTTGCCGGGGTCGGGTGAATGTTTTGCTTGGGGGCGTGGTCACAGCCTTGCTCAATCCGGTTCACGCGGCCTGTTCCAGCCGCTCTTGTCGTCAGGAATCCTCCATGCGCTTTTTTTCTAGATTTTTGTTTGCGGGCTGTTTGTCATTGGTCAGCCTGGCGAGTCATGCCGAAACCGTCAAAAACCTGTATCAGGTGCGTCAGCCTGTCAGTGGTCAAACCCCTGAGGTGCGCGATCAAGCGACCCAGCAAGCGCTGGATACGCTGGTGTTGCGTCTGACCGGTGATCCCAAGGCTGCGCAAAGTCCGGGGTTGGCGGCATTGCGCAAGGACCCGCAGCAAATCATCAGTCAGTACGGCTTTGACGCTGGCCCGCCGGAAGTGCTGAAGGTCGATTTCGACCCGGCCACCACCGAGCAAGCGTTGCGCCGTGCCGGGCTGTCGTTGTGGGGGGCGAACCGGCCTTCGATCCTCGGCTGGTGGCTGAACGATTCCACCGAGGGTTCGAGCCTTGTCGGTGATGGCCAGGCCAGTGCTGCACCGCTGCGCCGAGCGGCTCAACACCGTGGTCTGCCGCTGCGCCTGCCGCTGGCAGATTTGAGTGAGCAGATCGTCGCCACGGCACCGAACCTGGAAGGTACGGACGCGACGCCACTGCGCGGGGTATCGGAGCGTTACAGCGCTGACGCGTTGCTCGCGGTGCATGCCCGTGAAGAGGGCGGGCAGTGGCAGGCCAAGTGGCATTTGTGGCTGGGCGACAAGAAGGAGGCGGGCAGCGTAGAGGGTGCGGATCAGGCCGCGGTGGCCGATGCGGTGATGCTGGCGGTCAGTGAGCGGCTGGCGCCTCGCTTTGTCGTCAAACCGGGTGCTTCGGGCGAACAATTGCTCGAAGTGCAGGGCATGAATCTGGAGCACTACGCGGTGCTTGGGCGTTTGCTGGAGCCGTTTGGTGCGCGTCTGCAAAGTGTCGACGGCGACCGGATTCTCTATCGGGTCAATGGCAGCGCAGAACAGTTGAAGGCGCAATTGTCGCTGGCCAGGTTGCAGGAGGTTCCGGCCGGTGAAGCGCCGGCGCCAGTCGCACCGGTTCAGCCGGCCGAGGGTTCGGCACCGGTAGTAGCGCCGACTCCGGCACCTGTGCCGCAGTTGCGATTCCGTTGGTAACGGTTTTCTTTCTTTATATAGATGCATATGGAGTTGTACATGGCCGATACGCGGCGTTGGTTCTGGTTGGGTGGGGTGGTTCTGCTCTGCGTGTTTGTCTGGCTGTTGCATCCGATCCTGACGCCGTTTCTGGTGGCGCTGCTGTTGGCTTATCTGTTCGATCCATTGGTGGATCGGCTGGAAAAGGCCGGTCTGTCTCGGACTTGGGGCGTGGTGGCGGTGTTTGCGCTGTTTACCTTGATCTTCACGACACTGCTGTTGGTGTTGGTGCCGATGCTCGCCAAGCAGTTGTTTCGTTTGTACGAACTGATGCCGCAGATGCTCGACTGGTTGCAGCACACCGCACTGCCGTGGGCGCAATCGAAATTTGGACTGTCGGATAATTTCTGGAAGTTCGACAAGCTCAAAGCAGCAATCAGTGAGCACATGGGCCAGACCACTGACATTGTCGGGGTCGTGCTGAGTCAGGCGACGGCTTCCGGGCTGGCGCTGATTGGTTGGCTGGCGAATCTGGTGCTGATCCCGGTGGTGAGTTTCTATCTGCTGCGGGACTGGGACCTGATGATGGCCAAGATTCGCGGTCTGCTGCCCCGTGATCGCGAAGAGCGCGTTGTGATCCTGGCGGGTGAATGCCATGAAGTGCTGGGGGCATTCGTGCGCGGGCAGTTGCTGGTGATGGTGGCGTTGGGCGTGATCTACGCGGCCGGCCTGATGTTGGTAGGGCTGGAGCTGGGGCTGTTGATCGGGTTGATTGCCGGTCTGGCGGCGATCGTGCCGTACATGGGGTTCGTTATCGGGATCGGTGCGGCTTTGATTGCCGGGCTGTTCCAGTTCGTTGGCGATCTGTATCCCATGATCGGAATCGTCGCGGTGTTCATGGTGGGGCAGGCGCTGGAAGGCATGGTGCTGACGCCATTGCTGGTGGGGGACCGGATCGGTCTGCACCCGGTGGCGGTGATCTTCGCGATTCTGGCGGGGGGCGAGCTGTTCGGTTTTACCGGCGTGCTGCTGGCGCTGCCGGTGGCGGCGGTGATCATGGTGCTGGTGCGCCATGTGCATGATTTGTATAAAGATTCGGATATGTACAGCGGTGTTGATGAGCCCGAGCTTTAAGTGGCTCTGATCACGCGTCGCGGGCAGCCTGGTACATCGCCAGGTTGACCCGAATCCCTCGCGCGGCTGTCACAGGCGCCGCCAAAGAAACTGTCATAAAACCAGTGTGTTAACGCAAACCTTTGATTTTGCTTGTGGTCTGTCGCATTGTGCGACCCGCCTCACGGGTATAAACTTCGCAAACTTTACACAGAGGCCACTAACGGTTCCTTTGGAACTGTTCAGTCAGCATGAAACCGATTCAGCTGCCCCTAGGTGTGCGTCTGCGTGATGACGCTACCTTTATCAATTACTATCCAGGCGCCAATGCCGCTGCACTCGGCTATGTCGAGCGGCTATGCGAAGCCGACGCCGGCTGGACCGAAAGCCTGATTTATCTCTGGGGCAAGGACGGGGTAGGGCGTACGCACTTGTTGCAGGCGGCTTGCCTGCGCTTCGAGCAACTGGGGGAGCCGGCGGTGTATTTGCCGTTGGCCGAACTGCTTGATCGCGGCATCGCCATCCTCGACAACCTCGAACAGTACGAACTGGTCTGCCTGGATGATTTGCAGGCGGTGGCCGGTCGGGCGGATTGGGAAGAGGCGCTGTTCCATCTGTTCAACCGTCTGCGTGACAGCGGTCGACGCCTGTTGATTGCCGCTTCGACATCCCCGCGTGAACTGCCGGTGAAGCTGGCGGACCTCAAATCCCGTCTGACGTTGGCCTTGATCTTTCAGATGCGTCCGCTCTCCGACGAAGACAAATTGCGTGCCTTGCAACTGCGCGCCTCTCGTCGCGGTCTGCACCTGACCGATGAAGTCGGGCATTTTATTTTGACCCGCGGTACGCGCAGCATGAGTGCACTTTTCGAGCTGCTTGAGCGCCTCGATCAGGCCTCCCTCCAAGCTCAGCGCAAGCTGACGATTCCCTTCCTGAAAGAAACCCTGGGCTGGTAAAGCCAAGGCCTGTAGCGGGGTTCGGCATATTTCAGGCGCCAAGAAATCCGCTTTCCTACAGGGTCGTAGGCCGCGCGAACGTCTAAAACGGGCTTAAGCGCTTAGATGTAAACGAGAAACCGAGAAGTCACATAAAGATCGATTGAATTTGCAAATGAGGTTGATAGTAGGCATAGTCTCGGCTTCTTTAGAACTATCAGCCACGGTCGTGCCCATGCTAAATCGCTTTGCACCCCTCGTGCCCCTCGCACTCGTCACCCTGTTGTTCGGTTGCGCTGCTCACTCTCCAGTGTCCCAGCAAGAGCAACAACAGCAGGTTAAAAATTCTGCTACCGCCCAATCTTCCGCTTATCAGCAAGCTCTTTTCCAGGAAGAGGCGGCCACCGAAAAAGAACTGGCAGACTTCGCCGGCGGCAAGTCGTACCAGCTTCCGGTTCTGGCTGACAGCATCCTCGAACGCGGCATGTCCCTGATCGGTACCCGTTACCGTTTCGGCGGCACCTCCGAAGCTGGCTTTGATTGCAGCGGCTTCATCGGTTACCTGTTTCGTGAAGAAGCCGGCCTGAACCTGCCACGCTCCACTCGCGAAATGATCAACGTCGACGCTCCGCTGGTTTCTCGCAGCAAACTGGAGCCGGGCGACTTGCTGTTTTTCGCCACCAATGGCCGTCGCGGCCGCGTCAGTCACGCCGGGATCTACCTGGGTGACAACC
This sequence comes from Pseudomonas sp. Root329, assembly GCF_001424925.1. Lineage (NCBI taxonomy): Bacteria > Pseudomonadati > Pseudomonadota > Gammaproteobacteria > Pseudomonadales > Pseudomonadaceae > Pseudomonas > Pseudomonas sp. Root329. The sequence continues at coordinate 34,664 of NZ_LMCV01000034.1, forward strand.
AGTTCATCCATTCCAGTAGCCGCAAAAGCGGTGGTGTCCGGATCGATAACCTGGGCGACAGCTACTGGAGCAAAACCTTCATCGAAGCCAAGCGCGCACTGGCGATGGCGCCGACTGCGTCCCCGGCGATCGTCACGGCTCGCAAGTAAGCGGACTTTTTGTAAGGTGAACTTAAAGTCTTACTTGAAGTTTGCCACGTAGCAGCTAGAATCCTGATCTATTATTGATGGCAAACCGCCTGCGTCCTGCGCAGGCGGTTTTCTTTTCTGCGCCCCCTGCAGAAAAAGCCGCAGCCAGATCAGGATGCTCTGCATATGTCGACGTCGGCCCGCCTCGCAATCATGTTCTTCGCAGCGCTGCTCAGCGCCTGCGCCAGCCGTACACCGCCCCCTGCGCCGGTGGTTCGCCCACCCATTATTTTCAGTTCCTCCCAAGCATTCTCCCCTGAGGCAGAAGACGTATTGTTCCGTGCGCTCGGCCTGGTGGGCACGCCGTATCGCTGGGGTGGCAACACGCCGGATTCGGGTTTCGATTGCAGCGGACTGATCGGTTATGTTTACCGTGACGTCGCCGGCATTTCTCTGCCGCGCACCACGCGCGAGATGATCAGCATGCAGGCGGCCAGCGTGGGCAAGGAAGGGCTGCAAACCGGTGACCTGATCTTCTTCGCCACCAATGGCGGTTCTCAGGTCAGCCACGCCGGGATCTACGTCGGCGAAGGTCGCTTCGTCCATGCACCGGCCACTGGCGGCACGGTGAAGCTCGACAGCCTGTCCAAAGCTTACTGGCAGAAAGCTTATCTGAGCGCCAAGCGCGTCTTGCAACCTGAGCACTTGGCACGCAACCCCTAAATGGCAGAGGTTGTCATGACCGCTCGCACACTTAATCTCGACGATTCCCTGTATCAATACCTGCTCGACGTTTCCCTGCGCGAAACGCCGTTGCTCAAGCGTTTGCGTGACGAAACCCAAGCGCTGCCCATGGCTCGCTGGCAGGTGGCACCCGAGCAAGGTCAATTCCTCGCGCTATTGGTGAAACTCACCGGCGCCAAGCGTCTGCTGGAAGTGGGCACCTTTACCGGTTACAGCGCCTTGTGCATGGCGGCTGCATTGCCGGATGACGGTTCGCTGATCTGCTGTGACATACCCGGCGACTACAACGCCACTGCGCGGCGTTACTGGCAGGAAGCGGGGCTTGCCGAGCGGATCGATCTGCGTCTGGCCCCCGCGCTGGAAACCCTGACTCAGCTGGATCAGCAAGCGCCATTCGACCTGATCTTCATCGATGCCGACAAAGCCAACTACCCACGCTATCTGGAGCACGCATTGCGTTTGCTGCGCGTTGGCGGCCTGGCGGTGTTTGATAACACGCTGTGGAGCGGACGGGTGCTTGAGGACAATCCCGAGAGCGAAGACACCCGAGCCATCCAGGCGCTCAATCGCGCCTTGAAAGATGACTCGCGTGTCGACCTGTCGTTGTTGCCTTTAGGTGATGGCCTCACGCTCTGTCGCAAGCGCTAGGCAGGTGATTTTTGGGTGACATTGAGGGCCTCTTCGCGAGCAAGCCCGCTCCCACATTCGATCTGCAGTGAACACAAAATTTGTGAGCGCCAGAGGTCAAGTGTGGGAGCGGGCTTGCTCGCGAAGAGGCCAGTAAAGCCACCAAAATTTTCACGGGTTGTCTATTTAACCGCCGACACGCGCCACACCTTGTTGCCCACGTCATCCGCCACCAACAAATCACCCTGCCGATCAATCACCACACCCACCGGCCGGCCCATGGCTTTTTCCGCGTTGTTGAGGAAACCGGTGAGCACATCAATCGGCTGCCCGGTCGGTTTTCCTGCGCTGAACGGTACGAAAATCACTTTGTAGCCACTGTGCGGTTTACGGTTCCACGAGCCGTGCTGGCCGATGAATGCACCTTCCTTGAATTGCGCCGGCAGTCTGTTGCCTTCAGCAAACGTCAGGCCCAGCGATGCGGTATGCGGGCCGACCGCGTAGTCCGGAGCGATGGCCTTGGCCACCAGGTCGGGGTTTTGCGGCTCGACGCGGATGTCGACGTGCTGACCGTAATAACTGTAAGGCCAGCCGTAGAACCCGCCGTCCTTCACAGAAGTGATGTAGTCCGGCACCAGGTCGCTGCCGATTTCGTCGCGCTCGTTAACCGCCGTCCACAGTGCGCCGCTCCGAGGTTCCCAGGCCAGGCCGTTTGGATTACGAATCCCCGAGGCGAAGATTCGATGATTGCCGGTGGCGCGATCCACTTCCCAGATCGCCGCGCGACCTTCTTCCTTGTCCATGCCGTTTTCGGCCACGTTGCTGTTGGAGCCCACCGTGACGTACAGCTTGCTGCCGTCCTTGCTGGCGATGACGTTTTTGGTCCAGTGGTGATTCAGCGTACCGCCGGGCAGGTCGATCACCTTCATCGGCTGTGACTTGATCGCCGTCTCGCCGTTTTCATAGTGGAAGCGCAGCAGGCGGTCCGTGTCGGCGACGTACAGGTCATTGCCGACCAGGGTCATACCGAAGGGTGAGTTGAGGTTTTCCAGGAACACTGTGCGGGTTTCGGCGACGCCGTCGTGGTCCTTGTCCCGCAGCAGCGTGATGCGATTCGGACTCGGTACTTTGGCGCCGGCACGGCCCATGACTTTGCCCATCACCCAACCACGAATGCCTTTGCCGTCCTCGGGTTTGGGTGGTGCGTTGGTTTCGGCGACCAGCACATCGCCGTTGGGTAACACATAGAGCCAGCGCGGGTGATCGAGACCTTCGGCAAAAGCCGCCACCTGAGTCCCCGTCGCGGCGATGGGTTTCGTGCCGTCCGGCCAGCCGATCGCCGGGGCGATGTTCACCGTCGGAATCAGGGTTTTATTCGGTTCTGGCAGCTTGGGCGACGGGCCGTAGCCGTCGGTGACTTGCAGCCTGGCGGTTTCACCACAGGCCGCAAGCCCTCCGGCGAGCACGATGACGAGAGCGAGCGGGGGCTTGCGCATGCTGACCTTCCCTATGAATGCATTGACCTAATCAATAGAGAAGCGCAGGTGCGCGATGGTTCAACCGGTCAGCCGCGGGCTTCCTTGAACAGCACGGCAATGCCGGGGTGATAGTTGCCGGCTTCGTTGCGCAACTTGCGATAGGCATAGGGGAAATACCAGGCCACCGCGCAGGTGTGTTCCTTTTGCAGGTCGTCGAGCATGTCCTGGAGTTCTTCCGGGGTGGCGCTTTGTTGGGCTTTTTGCGGCGCGACGAACAGGCAGCCGAGTTTCAGGTCGCTGGCGTAGCTGATGCGCTTGGCGTCGCTGGTGATGTCTTGTAATGCTTGCGTCAGGTTCAGGCTGTTGACGCGTGGCCAGCGCTGGGTCGCCTGAAGGTAAGCGCGTTCTTCGCTGGTCGCGATAAACAGATCGGCTCGGCCATTGCGTTCGCCTTCTTCGGTCTGTTTGCGGGTCGGTGTTTGTTGCAGCGTAACCATTTCCGCCATCCAGGCCGCGGCGGAAAGCAGGCTCAGGTTGGCTTTTTCGTCGAACCAGTAAGGCGTGTCGTTATCGCCGCGCACGGCGTTGTAGCGGTCGATACAGTCAAACCAGCGTTCCAGCACCGGGCGCAGGAATTCCAGCTTCGGATTGCTGATGATCATGCCTTGCATGTGGCTCACCCTTGTTCTTGTGTTGTGAGGTTGTGGCTCTTTGATATCACTGCTGAGAGTGTGGCACAAGATTGGCGTCAGATAATTGATCGACGGCAGTTATTCGCTCGCAGGCCGCCCGTCTTCAATTGACGCTCCATCCCCAACCCTCTAACCTTCGCGGCTTGTTTCAGGTGCTCTGTGACCTTGGTCGACAGAGTGAAACAGGGAAGCCGGTGAGTGATCTCTTCAATTGATGAAGAGCCATGATCCCGGCGCTGCCCCCGCAACGGTAAATGAGTGAAGACTGCGCCTTGAGCCACTGTGTCGTATGACATGGGAAGGCGCGCAGTCAGGCAACACGCCGCTCATGAGCCCGGAGACCGGCCTGATCCATCCAGCGGCATCACGGTGGGCGATGCCAGGCTTTTTGCCGTCTATTCTTGTGCCTGCCCGCCGTTATCCAGCCTCAACGGAGAGCTCCCCCATGACTGATACCCCCGATCGTGACGAACGTCATCTGGCGCGCATGCTGCGCAAAAAAGCCGTGATCGACGAACGCATCGCCAATTCCCCGAATGAATGCGGCCTGCTGTTGGTGCTGACCGGCAACGGCAAAGGCAAAAGCAGCTCGGCCTTCGGCATGCTTGCCCGGTCCATGGGCCACGGCATGCAGTGTGGCGTGGTGCAGTTCATTAAAGGGCGCAGCAGCACCGGCGAAGAACTGTTCTTCCGGCGCTTCCCGGAACAGGTGCGTTTTCATGTGATGGGCGAGGGCTTCACCTGGGAAACCCAGGATCGCCAGCGTGACATCGCCGCCGCTGAAGCCGCGTGGGCGGTGTCGCGCGAATTGTTGCGTGACCCGTCGATCGGCCTGGTGGTGCTGGATGAATTGAACATCGCGCTCAAGCACGGTTATCTGGATCTCGATCAAGTGCTCAGCGACTTGCAGGCCCGTCCGCCGATGCAGCACGTGGTGGTGACCGGTCGCGGCGCGAAGCCGGAGATGATCGAACTGGCCGACACCGTCACCGAAATGGGCGTGATCAAGCACGCGTTCCAGGCCGGGATCAAAGCGCAAAAAGGCGTCGAATTGTGAGTCAGCCACGTCATTGCCCGGCGGTATTGATTGCCGCGCCGGCCTCCGGTCAGGGCAAGACCACCGTCACCGCTGCGCTGGCCCGTTTGCATCGCAATCAGGGGCGCAAGGTGCGCGTGTTCAAATGCGGCCCGGACTTCCTCGACCCGATGATTCTCGAGCGCGCCAGCGGTGCGCCGGTGTATCAACTGGACATGTGGATGGTCGGCGAGCAGGAAAGTCGTCGACTGTTGTGGGAAGCCGCCGGCGACGCCGATCTGATCCTCATCGAAGGCGTCATGGGCCTGTTCGACGGCACGCCGTCCAGCGCTGATCTGGCGCGACACTTCGGCGTGCCGGTACTCGGTGTGATCGACGGCACCGCCATGGCCCAGACCTTTGGCGCACTGGCGTTGGGTCTGGCGCGTTATCAGCCGGACTTGCCGTTTGCCGGTGTGCTGGCCAACCGCGTCGGCACCCTGCGTCATGCGCAATTACTGGAAGGCAGCCTCACTGAAGGCTTGCGCTGGTACGGCGCCTTGTCCCGGGAAACCGGGATCGAATTGCCGAGCCGACACCTCGGGCTGGTTCAGGCCAGTGAGTTGAACGATCTCGACCTGCGCCTCGATGCGGCGGCCGATGCATTGGCCAGCAGTTGCGAGGTCGCGCTTCCACCGGCAGTGGAATTCGCCGCGCCTGATGTGATCGCAGCTGAACCGTTGCTGGCCGGTGTGCGGATTGCCGTGGCCCGTGACGAAGCGTTTGCCTTCACCTACGGTGCTAGCCTGGATTTGCTGCGAGCCATGGGCGCCGAGTTGTCGTTTTTCTCGCCGATCCGTGACACGCAATTGCCGCCGGCAGACAGCCTCTATCTGCCGGGCGGTTATCCTGAATTGCACCATGTGGCGCTGTCACAGAACACCACGATGCTGGACGCTATTCGCGCTCACCATGCGGCGGGCAAGCCGTTGTTGGCCGAGTGCGGCGGCATGCTGTATCTGCTCGATTCGTTGACCGATGTCGAGGGCACTCGCGCTGAATTGGTCGGCTTGCTGGCGGGGGATGCGGTGATGCAAAAGCGTCTGGCCGCGTTGGCGTTGCAGGCGGTCGAGTTGCCAGAAGGTTCGTTGCGCGGGCACACCTATCACCATTCGCTGACCAGTACCGAGCTTGAGCCGATTGCTCGTGGATTGAGCCCGAACGGTGGGCGAGGGGCGGAAGCGGTTTATCGTGAAGGGCGGATGACCGCCTCTTATGTGCACTTTTATTTCCCTTCCAATCCATCGGCGATTGCAGCGCTGTTTGTGCCTGACCTTGAGGCCGCCTTCGCGAGCAAGTCGAATCGTCGCACCGTCGCTCCCACATTAGAAAGTGTGTTGTCTGAAGAAACGCGGTCCACTGTGGGAGCGGGCTTGCTCGCGAAGAGGCCATGACGGACAACGCATTTAGCCAGGCCGAACGCGAAGCGGTTTATCGCGCCATCGGCGAACGCCGTGACATGCGTCATTTCATCGGTGGCACAGTGGAGCCCGAGTTACTGCGGCGCCTGCTCGAAGCCGCGCATCAAGCGCCGAGTGTCGGCCTGATGCAGCCCTGGCGGTTCATCCGCATCAGCGATCGAGCCCTGCGCGGCAAGATCCAGTTGTTGGTGGAAGAAGAACGCATCCGCACCGCCGAAGCCCTCGGCGAGCGCACCGACGAATTCATGAAGCTGAAAGTCGAAGGCATTAACGACTGCGCCGAAGTGCTGGTGGCCGCGCTGATGGACGATCGCGAGCGCCACATCTTCGGCCGTCGCACGATGCCGGAAATGGACATGGCCTCGTTGTCCTGTGCGATCCAGAACCTCTGGCTGGCCTCCCGCGCTGAAGGATTGGGCATGGGCTGGGTGTCGCTGTTCGAGCCGCAAGCCCTGGCGGACCTGCTGGGTTTGCCCGTCGGAGCCAAGCCGTTGGCCGTTCTTTGTCTCGGCCCGGTCAAGGAATTCTATCCGGCGCCGATGCTGGTACTCGAAGGCTGGGCGCAGGCGCGTCCGCTCAGTGAGCTGTTGTATGAAAATTATTGGGGAGTGAGTCAATGAGTGTGGCGTTGTTGAGTGTCGCCGCGGTTGCGCTGGATGCGCTGCTGGGTGAACCCAAACGCTGGCATCCGCTAGTGGCGTTCGGCCGTTTAGCCGACCGCATCGAGCAACGTTTCAATGGCGAAGGTCGTGGCTGGCGCAGCCATGGCGTGACTGCCTGGGTGATCGCGGTGTTGCCGCTGACCCTGCTGGCCACGGCGTTTTCCTGGGCGCCCTATGTCGGCTGGATCGTCGAGATTCTCGTGCTCTATTGCGCCCTCGGCATGCGCAGCCTTGGTGAGCACGTTACGCCTGTGGCCAAGGCGCTGCGCAGCGATGATCTGGACGAGGCGCGCAAACGTGTCAGTTATCTGGTCAGTCGCCAGACCAGCGAACTGGATAAAACCGAAGTCGCCCGCGCCGCCACAGAGTCTGTCCTGGAGAACGGCAGCGACGCGGTATTCGCTGCGCTGTTCTGGTTTGCTGTGGCCGGCGCGCCTGGCGTGGTGCTCTACCGTTTGAGCAACACGCTGGATGCGATGTGGGGTTACCGCAATGAACGCTTCGAGCGTTTCGGCTGGGCGGCGGCAAAGATCGACGACATCCTCAACTACATTCCTGCACGCCTGGTCGCATTGACCTACGCGCTGCTGGGCAAAACCCGACTGGCGCTGAAATGCTGGCGTACCCAGGGTCCGACCTGGGACAGCCCGAATGCCGGTCCGGTGATGGCGGCCGGTGCCGGTGCGCTCGGCGTCGAGTTGGGCGGGGCAGCGATTTATCACGGTGAACTGCATCAGCGTCCGCCACTGGGCGAAGGCGTGCCGGCGGACGCCGACTCCATCGACCGCGGCTGGCAATTGGTCCAGCGCGGGGTATGGTTATGGTTGCTGATCCTCTGCGTGGGGGCTGAATTTTATGCTTGAGCACGGTGGTCGGTTACGCAAGGCGGCGCTCGATTACGGCATCGCCGAAGCCGATTGGCTCGACCTGTCCAGCGGCCTCGCGCCCTGGCCGTTTCCGATCCCGGAGATTCCGTTGCGGGCCTGGGCGCGTTTGCCGGAAACCGATGACGGTCTGGAGCAGGCGGCCTGTGATTATTACGGCGCCGCTCAGGTGCTGCCGGTGGCTGGCTCGCAAATGGCGATCCAGTTGCTGCCGCGTTTGCGCCGGGCCGGCAAGGTCGGCGTGCTCTCGCCGTGTTACGCCGAACACGCCGAAGCGTGGCGCCGTAACGGCTACATCGTGCGTGAAGTGCTGGAGCAGGAAGTCGACTTCTTTCTCGACAGCCTCGACGTGCTGGTGGTGGTCAACCCGAACAACCCAACCGGCCTGAGCCTGACACCGAGTCGGCTGCTCGACTGGCACTCGCGGCTGGCCCAGCGCGGTGGCTGGCTGGTGGTGGACGAGGCGTTCATGGACAACACACCGCAGCTGAGCCTGGCACCTTTTGCCAATCAGGTCGGATTGATCGTGCTGCGTTCCTTCGGCAAGTTTTTCGGCCTGGCCGGTGTGCGTCTGGGTTTCGTGCTGGCTGAGCGCAAGTTGCTCAAGTTGCTCGCCGAGCAAGTGGGGCCGTGGGCGGTCAGCGGGCCGACGCGGGTGCTGGGGCAGGCCTGTCTGCTGGATACCGAAGGGCATGTCCGGCAACGGGTTCGCGCTGATGAAGCCAGCGAGCGTCTGGCGCTGCTGCTTGAACACCACGGTTTCAAACCCCAGGGTGGCTGCGCCTTGTTTCAATGGCTGATCACCGACCGTGCCGAAGACCTGCATGAGTTCATGGCCCGGCGCGGCATTCTGCTGCGGTTGTTCACCCACAACAGCAGCGTGCGTTTCGGCTTGCCCGCCGATGAAACCGAGTGGACACGTCTCGCGCAAGCGTTCGAAGCCTACGCCAAGGAAACCCAATGACTACGTTGATGGTGCAGGGCACCACTTCCGACGCCGGTAAAAGTACGCTGGTGACGGCGTTGTGCCGCTGGGTCACGCGTCAGGGCGTCAGCGTCGTGCCGTTCAAACCACAGAACATGGCGCTTAACAGTGCCGTGACCGCCGACGGTGGCGAGATCGGTCGCGCGCAAGCGGTGCAAGCCCAAGCCGCCAACCTTGAGCCGCACACCGACATGAACCCGGTGCTGCTCAAACCCAACAGCGACACCGGCGCTCAAGTGATCATCCATGGTCGCGCGGTCACGACGATGAACGCGGTCGCGTATCACGACTACAAAGCTATCGCCATGCAAGCAGTGCTGGCCTCTCATGAACGGCTGAGCGCGGCGTATCCCGTGGTCATGGTCGAAGGCGCGGGTTCGCCGGCCGAGATCAATCTGCGTGCCGGTGATATCGCCAACATGGGCTTTGCCGAGGCGGTGGATTGTCCGGTGGTGCTGATTGCCGACATCAATCGCGGCGGGGTTTTCGCGCATCTGGTGGGCACGCTGGAACTGCTGTCGCCCAGCGAACAGGCGCGGGTCAAAGGCTTCATCATCAATCGGTTTCGCGGCGATATCGCTTTGCTGCAACCGGGGCTGGATTGGCTGGAAGCGCGCACCGGCAAACCGGTGATCGGCGTTCTGCCTTACGTGATGGACCTGCACCTGGAAGCCGAGGACGGCATCGATCAGCGTCAGACTGACAAGGCCGACCAGGTCCTGAAAGTAGTGGTGCCTGTACTGCCGCGAATCAGCAACCACACCGATTTCGATCCGCTGCGCCTGCATCCGCAGGTGGATCTGCAATTCATCGGCCCCGGTCAGGCGATTCCACCGGCGGACCTGATTATTCTCCCCGGCTCGAAAAGCGTGCGCAGCGACCTCGCGTACCTGCGGGCCAGTGGCTGGGACACCGCGATCAGTCGTCATCTGCGTTATGGCGGCAAAGTGCTGGGCATTTGCGGCGGTCTGCAAATGCTCGGCGAGCAGGTCCACGACCCGCTGGGCCTCGAAGGCGCGCCGGGTTCCAGCGCCGGTTTGGGCTTGTTGGCGTTCGAAACCCAGCTCGAAGAAGAGAAACAATTGCGCAATGTGCGCGGGCGTCTGGCGCTCGAAGATGCGCCAGTCAGCGGCTATGAAATTCATGCCGGGGTGACCACCGGGCCGGCGTTGGAAAACGCCGCGGTGCAGCTGGATGACGGTCGCTGCGACGGTGCGCAAAGCGCGGACGGGCAGATTTTCGGCACCTACCTGCATGGCCTGTTTGAATCGCCCGCGGCGTGCAGTGCGCTGTTGCGCTGGGCAGGTTTGCAGGCGGTGCAGGACGTGGATTATCACGCGTTGCGTGAGCGCGATATCGAGCGGCTGGCGGATCTGGTGGAGAAGCATCTGGATACCCGACTGTTGCGTGAACTCTGCGGGATTTGAGGTGGCTGTTCCGGCCTCATCGCCAATTTGAAGGAATGAACCATGCTGCAACTGATCCTCGGCGGCGCCCGCTCCGGCAAGAGTCGCCTGGCTGAAAAACTCGCCTCCGACAGCGGTCTGGCGGTGACGTACATCGCCACCAGCCAACCCCTCGACGGTGAAATGAACGAGCGGGTGGCCCATCACCGCGCCCGTCGTCCAGCCGAATGGGCGTTGATCGAAGAGCCGGTGGAACTCGCCCGCATCCTGCGCGAAACCGCCAGCGCCGATCGGTGCGTGCTGGTGGATTGCCTGACGTTGTGGATGACCAATCTGCTGATGCTCGACGACACCGAGCGCCTGTCAGCCGAACGTGATGCATTGCTGGACTGCCTGGCGTCGTTGCCGGGTGAAATCATTTTTGTCAGCAACGAGACCGGAATGGGTGTCGTGCCGCTGGGCGAATTGACTCGCCGCTATGTCGATGAAGCCGGTTGGCTGCATCAAGCCTTGGCCGAGCGCTGTCAGCGAGTCGTCCTGACCGTCGCCGGCCTGCCCCTGACTTTGAAAGGAACTGCGTTATGACTCAATCCTGGTGGCTGAACCCCTGCAAGCCGATCGATGCTCAAGCGGTCGAGCAGGCGCAGGCCCGTCAACAGCAACTGACCAAACCGGCCGGCTCCCTCGGTCGACTTGAGTCGGTGGCCGTGCAATTGGCCGGGCTGCAGGGGCAGGTCAAGCCGAGTCTGGATCAGCTGTGGATCGCGATTTTTGCCGGTGACCATGGCGTGGTCGCTGAAGGGGTGTCGGCATTTCCTCAGGAAGTCACCGGGCAGATGCTGCACAACTTCGTCAGCGGTGGGGCGGCGATCAGCGTGTTGGCGCGGCAACTCGGCGCATCCCTGGAAGTCGTCGACCTCGGCACGGTGACGCCGTCGTTGAATTTACCGGGTGTGCGTCACATGAACATCGGCCCGGGCACGGCGAATTTCGTCGAAGGTTCGGCGATGACGCCGGCTCAAGGCGAACTCGCTTTGCAGGCCGGTCGCGACAGCGTGCAGCGCGCCATCGCGGCGGGTGCGCAGTTGTTTATCGGTGGCGAGATGGGCATCGGTAATACCACTGCGGCCAGTGCGTTGGCCTGTGCCTTGCTCGATTGCCCGGTGGTGCAACTGGCGGGGCCGGGCACGGGTTTGAATGCGGCGGGTGTCAGCCATAAAGCTCAGGTTATCGAGCGCGCTTTGGCATTGCACAGTGCTCAACGTGGCGATGCGCTGCAAACCTTGTTCAACCTCGGCGGTTTTGAAATCGCGGCACTGGTCGGCGCGTATCTGGCGTGTGCCCAGGAAGGCGTTGCGGTGCTGGTGGACGGTTTCATTTGCAGCGTCGCGGCGTTGGTGGCGGTGCGCTTGAACCCTGAATGCCGTCAGTGGCTGTTGTTCGGTCATCGCGGCGCCGAGCCGGGTCATCGTCATGTGCTGGAAACTCTGAACGCCGAACCGCTGCTGGATCTCGGCCTGCGTCTGGGCGAGGGCAGCGGCGCTGCGTTGGCCGTGCCGTTGCTGCGTCTGGCGTGCGACCTTCACGGGCAGATGGCGACTTTCGCCGAGGCCGCCGTGGCGGATCGTCCGGCATGACCTTGCGCCTGGACCTGTTGCGCCACGGCGAAACCGAACTTGGCGGTGGTTTGCGCGGCAGCCTCGACGATGCGCTGACCGACAAGGGCTGGGCGCAGATGCGCGCGGCGGTGGTCGAGCAGGGGCCTTGGGATCGTTTGGTCAGCTCGCCGTTGCAGCGGTGTGCGCGGTTCGCCGAAGAACTCGGCGCACAACTGGGTTTGCCGGTGCAGTTGGATAAAGACCTGCAAGAGCTGCACTTCGGCGCCTGGGAAGGGCAGAGCGCAGCAGCGCTGATGGAAACCGATGCCGAGGCGTTGGGATTGTTCTGGGCCGACCCTTACTCGTTTACGCCGCCTCAGGGTGAACCGGTGGTGGATTTTTCGTCGCGAGTGTTGGCGGCCGTTGAACGCTTGCAAGCCGCGTACGCTGGCGAGCGGGTGTTGCTGATCAGTCACGGCGGGGTCATGCGCTTGTTGCTGGCTCAGGCGCGGGGATTGCCTCGTGAGCAGTTGCTCAACGTCGAAGTCGGGCATGGCGCGTTGTTTTCGCTGACGGTCGAATCCGGTGTGTTGTTAAAGGAAGCGCTCTGACCATGTTGCCGTTCTGGATCGCCCTGCAATTTTTGAGCAGCCTGCCGATTCGTCTGCCGGGCATGCCAGCTCCACAGGAGTTGGGGCGGTCGCTGCTGTTTTATCCGCTGGTCGGCCTGCTGTTCGGCGGGATTTTATGGGCGTTCAACTGGCTGTTGCTCGGCACCCCGTTGTTGCTTCACGCAGCGCTGTTGCTGACGGTTTGGGTATTGCTCAGCGGCGCGTTGCACCTCGACGGCCTGGCCGACAGCGCCGATGCGTGGCTCGGTGGGTTCGGCGATCGCGAGCGCACGTTGACGATCATGAAGGACCCGCGTAGCGGGCCGATTGCGGTCGTGACGCTGGTGCTGGTGTTGCTGCTCAAATTCGCCGCGTTGCTGGCATTGATCGACCAGCAACACGCCGTAGTGCTGATCATTGTTCCGTTGATCGGGCGCAGCGCGATGCTGGGCTTGTTCCTGACCACGCCTTATGTGCGTGCCGGTGGCTTGGGGCAAGCGCTGGCCGATCATCTGCCGCGTTTGGCGGGTAAACAGGTGTTGGCGGTGAGTGCGTTGGCGTGTGTTTTGATTGCCGGTCTCAGCGGTGTGTTGGCCGTTGTGCTGGCGGCGCTGGTGTTTGTCTGGCTGCGGCAAGTGATGCTGCGCCGATTGGGCGGCACGACGGGCGATACGGCGGGGGCGTTGCTGGAAATCCTTGAGGTCGCGGTGCTGGTGGGATTGGCGTTGACCTGATGTTTATTGGGTGGATGTGCTGGACCTTTCGCGAGCAAGCCCGCTCCCACATTTGATTGCGCTGAACACAATTTCTATGTTCGGTGAAGATCTAATGTGGGAGCGGGCTTGCTCGCGAAGGCGGTCTGTCAGATCCTCAATAACTATGAATGAACTCATCTGTAACTTGATTTAACACAACCGCGGGTATATACACGCACCATGCTCGACTCCCAATGTTTATGCATCAACCTGCGTCGCGCCGCCCGTGGCGTCAGCAGGCATTACGACGGCGCTCTCGACGGCTTCGGGATCAACGTCGCTCAGTATTCTCTGTTGTGTAATCTGCAGCGTCTGGATAAACCGAGTATTTCCACGTTGGCCGAGGCCATGGGGCTGGATCGCAGCACCTTGGGACGCAATCTGCGGGTGCTGGAAGGCGAAGGCCTGCTGATGCTGGTCGAGGGCGAAGACATGCGTAACCGCATCGTCATGCTCACCGAGGCGGGTACTGAACGCCTGAAAGCGGCCTTGCCCGCCTGGGAAGCGGCGCAACAGCGGTTGATTGACCGCTTGGGTGCCGAGAAACGCGAAACCTTGCTGCGACTGCTGGACGAACTGGCGTGATGCCGGTTTTTCCGATCTTAAGCGGGTATATACCCGCTACCGGAGAATAAGAATGACATCGATGTGGCGTACGTGTGGTTGGGTTTTGTTGGGGAGTGCGCTGATTCTCGCGTTGTCCTTGGGCGTAAGACACGGCTTCGGGCTGTTTCTGGCGCCGATGAGTGCCGAATTCGGCTGGGGGCGTGAGACGTTTGCCTTCGCCATTGCCTTGCAGAACCTGATCTGGGGCCTGGCGCAGCCCTTCACCGGCGCGCTGGCCGACCGCTTTGGCGCCGCGAAAGTGGTGCTGGTCGGCGGTGTCCTGTATGCGTTGGGTCTGGTGTGCATGGGCCTGTCGGATTCCGCTGTGACCTTGTCCCTGAGTGCCGGCCTGTTGATCGGTATTGGCCTGTCAGGCACCTCGTTCTCGGTGATCCTCGGCGTGGTCGGCCGCGCAGTGCCGCCAGAGAAACGCAGCATGGGCATGGGCATTGCCAGCGCTGCCGGCTCTTTCGGTCAGTTCGCCATGTTGCCCGGCACGCTGGGGTTGATCGGCTGGCTGGGCTGGTCAGCGGCATTGCTGGTGTTGGGCCTGTTGGTGGCGCTGATCGTGCCGCTGGTGAGCATGCTCAAGGACAAGCCGCTACCGGTGTTCGGTCATGAACAAACACTGTCCGAAGCCCTGCACGAGGCCTGTTCCCATTCGGGATTCTGGCTGCTGGCATTCGGCTTTTTTGTTTGCGGCTTCCAGGTGGTATTCATCGGCGTGCACTTGCCGGCTTATCTGGTGGATCAGCACCTCCCGGCGAGCGTCGGCACGACGGTGCTGGCGCTGATCGGGTTGTTCAATATTTTCGGTACTTACACGGCTGGCTGGCTCGGCGGGCGGATGTCCAAGCCGCGTTTGCTCACCGTCCTGTATCTGCTGCGGGCGGTGGTGATCGGGCTGTTCCTGTGGGCGCCCGTCACGACGACCACCGCGTACCTGTTTGGCATGGCGATGGGCTTCCTGTGGCTGTCGACCGTGCCCTTGACCAACGGCACCGTCGCGACCTTGTTCGGTGTGCGAAATCTGTCCATGCTCGGTGGGATTGTTTTCCTGTTTCACCAGCTCGGATCGTTCCTCGGCGGCTGGTTGGGCGGGGTGGTGTACGACCGAACCGGGAGCTATGACTTGATCTGGCAAGTGGCGATTCTCTTGAGCCTGTTAGCCGCAGCCCTGAACTGGCCGGTGCGTGAGCAGCCGGTGGCGCGCCTGCAAACACAGATGAGTGCGATATGAACAGTCTCTGGCCGCGGATCGCTGTCGTCGCTGTCTGCGCCTTGCTGCTGGCCCTGTCGTGGTGGGGCTGGCATCAGGGCGGGCTGGCGTTGATGCAACTGGGCATGGGTGCTTGCTAGCAGGATGTGAGGGCGAGTAACTTCGGTTTTGACGATTTCTCGAGGATGCACCGACATGCTGATGCGCTGGCTTGCAGTTCCCGCGTTACTGGTAGCGTTTAGTGGATTGGCTCAAGCCGCCGAATGCCCGGAGCTTTTGCAAGGCTCGTTGCCCAAGTTGCGCGCCAAGGAATCCATCGACCTGTGCCAGCGCTTTGCCGGCAAACCGCTGGTGGTGGTCAATACCGCGAGCTTCTGTGGTTTCGCCCCGCAGTTCAAAAGCCTTGAGGCGCTGAATCAGCGTTACAAGGATCAGGGGCTGGAGGTAATCGGCGTTCCGTCCAATGACTTCAAGCAAGAGTCCAAGGATGGCGAAGAGACGGCCAAGGTCTGCTACGTGAACTACGGCGTGACGTTCACCATGACTGAACCGCAGAAAGTCCGCGGTAATGACGCGACTCACTTGTTCAAGATCATCGCCAAGCAGAGCACCGCGCCGAAGTGGAACTTCTACAAATACGTGGTCGATCGCAAGGGCAAGGTGATCGCCAGTTTTTCCAGCCTGACCAAGCCTGACGATCCCGAGTTCATCGAGGCGGTGGAGAAAGCCCTAGCCTCGCAACCCTGATCGACGCCCGTTAAAAAGCCCCGCCTCTGTACAAGAGAGCGGGGCTTTTTTGATTCAGGCGGCGAGTGGTTCAGGTTCGCCGTGAATCATCAGAAGCGGTAGGTCGCGCCAACACCGAAACCGTTCGCACTGTTTTCGTACTTGGCGTTGTAGGACTGACCCAAAGCGTTAGCGCGCTTGACAGTGACAGATTCTTCCTTGAGGTAGGAGTAAGCCACATCAATGGTCCAGTCGTCGGTTGGGTTGAAGCCCGCACCGACACTGAAGATGGTCCGGTCGCCGGTAGGAATGCGTGGCGAACGATCAGTGTTGTTGGTGGGCGACTGGTCAAGGGAGAGACCGGTACGCAGTACCCACTGCTTGTTCAGCTGGTAGGAAGTACCCAGGGCATAGGCCCAGGTGTCATGCCAGTTCTGGTCTTCCTTGATGGTACCAACGATTTGTGGGGCGAGGGCACCACCGCTAGATGCGGTTACGCCTTCGTTGTTGACCGTGATGTCTTTCAGGCGGCTCCAGCGAGTCCAGGTAGCACCGGCATAGAGCTTCCAGGAATCATTAATGTCTTGAGTCACGGAAAGGTCATAGGACTCAGGTGTTTCGATCTTCAGCGAGGCATCGTAACGGTTGGATTTGAGCAGCTGAGGTGGCACGCCAGCGCCGGTATTCACATCGGTGTGGCCGTCGAGCTTGTAGTTCACTTTCGAGTGATAGGTCAGGCCCACGCGAGTGGTGTCGGTGGCTTGCACCAGGACGCCGGCGTTAAAGCCCAAGGCCGTATCGTCGCCCTTGATCTCCACATTGTTGTCACCAGTCCGGGGGACAGGGAGAGCAATGTCCGATTCCAGGGTGCCGGAAATCCGGTTGATGGTAGGGCCAAAACCGATCGAAACTTTATCGTTGAAAGCGTAGCTGACGGTTGGCTGCAGAGTGATGACTTTGACTTCGCTCTTGCTGCCGAAAGCGCGGCCCTGAAAGCCGTTTTCGTAGTCGGTGATCAGCCCGAACGGAGCGTAGACACCAAAACCAACAGCCCATTCATCGTTGAGTTTATTTGTATAGAAACCCATCGGTACTGAAGTGAGCGGAACCATATCGCCTTTGTTGGTTCCGCTTGAACGGCCGCTGGTATCGCTGATATCGGTCGAGGCGTCGATCGCTGCGAGACCGCCAGTGATTTGCTGGCCTTTGAGGCGGGCCATACCGGCAGGGTTGCCAAAAACTGTACTTGCATCATCGGCAGATGAAGAGCGCCCTGCAAAACCTGTCCCCATCCCGCTGATGCTTTGTTCGTTAAGGGCAAAGCCACTTGCGAAGATCTGGGTGGATGCCAAGGTAACGGCGAGGCTAAGGGTGGTTTTGAGCATTACTTTTTTCATTATTAGAACTCCTGATGATCACCGGGGCGAAAATTACCAACATTTTCGTTCCAGCGCCATAGGCTGTGAGGCTTGATTTAGAGCGGTTTTGTAGGACAATCCGACCAAAATCGCAGCAGTTGTGCGATCTTGTGGAAGTGGCTGATCAGCAGGCGACCAGATTCAGCGGTGAAACACAGGTTTGCCAGGCACAGGTGAAGTCTCTCAGGCGTCCTTGAGGCTGGAAGGTCTGGCGCCAGATGCGGGCCATTCCCAGTAGGTCGTCTGCTTCGGGGAGGGGGGTGTTCTGTTCTTCTACAAGCAGCCAGGCGATGGCTGTGGCGTAACGCAGGTTGACGGTCAATTCGAGGTGCGGACCACTCAGGAAAGCATGCTGGCTGGCCAGGCCGCGAACCAGGCTTGCGCGTTCCGGGTCAAGTGCCAGGTAGTGGTCCCAAAGTGCTTGATGGCGGGGTTCCGCGATTCGGTACAGGCCGTGTCCACGGCGGTCATGCAGGGCGGTTCCAAGGGCTGACTGGCTGGCGGCGACGCCCAGCAGCAGGGATTCGGCAGTTGCGCTATGGCACCCGAGGTAAATCAATGTCGGGCGGATCACATAACGGCACAGTTCGCTGGCAGCGATACCCATAAAGCCCTCGAAACGTGAAATGGTCGGCGATACCTGAAGGGGCCTTGGCAGCGGGTGAATCGACTCAGGCTCGCCGGAAGCGGCTGAAGCCGCTTGAGTTGAAGTGTAGTGTCATATTCGCGCCGTAAAGGCCTGTTTTTAAAATATTTCCGGCTGCGAGTTATAACCGTTATATCGCTTAGTGCTTAGGCGGTGGCAGCGAAAAGTGAAATATCGGGCAATAAAAAGCCCCGCTTTTTGAGCGAGGCTTTTGAGGTTTTCAGTCTTTCTGGCGTATCAGGCAACCAGTGCCTGACGGGTACGCTCGATCACGGCCTGCAGCGGCTCGGCGCTGGAGTATTGATCGGGGTACAGGCGTTCGCTGTGACGAGCGATGCCGTGTTCGTTGACCAGAGTGAAGCTGAAGCAGCCTTTGCGAGCGGCCATGATCAGGCAGTTCATTGGTGCAAAAGCGTTGGTTAGGGTGCGGATGGCATCCTGGGTGTGGATTTGAGTAGACATAGTCATTGGGTGTTCCTACAAGCGACACGGATAAGAACCGTGCAAAGTTAAAACGTTCCAGTGACGACGACCACCATTGGTCGAACGAAGAACCCGACTGGAACAAAGCAGCCAGTTTGAAGCGCTGATAAATTGGCGCGCTTGGGCTGGCAGGTAGGTACTTAGGAGGGCAGGCAACACATCAAGGGCAAAGGTTCTGGGCCCGGGGTGAAGATCCTGATCAATTTGCAGGTTGGTTCGGTCAGAGTAAGTGAGCTTCGCAACACCCTTCGCTTTGTTCGAAGGCAGTGTTGACGCAAGGTTTACCTGGAAACCATCGAGGTGGTCGATCCCGCTTTGTCGGTGGAGGCTTCCTTGAGGAAGGCTGACCGGGGGGATTTGTTCGACCAGAATTGACTTTCAGCTTGGTACTAACGCCGCGGATACTAACGGATTGAATTGCTGAAGGGAAGTGTGTTAGCAAAAAAGTTCTGTGGGGGCCCCTGATTCGACGTCCGGATGGGCGCTCGGAAAAAGCCATGACCCGCAGACTTGCCCTGTAATAGCACAAATTCCGACCATTGGTAGTCACGGCTCATCGGGCCAGGACCAGCCTGGATCATGGCTTTGCCAAGGTTTATCCCCAAGTGCGGGCGAAAAATGCGCCGAAAAAGTGCATCGATATAACTGCCTCGAAGGTACTTGTGCACATAAGTCACGGAGGGTGTCACGCCACTGTCATCTTCCCTTCAAACGCAGTGGGTGCCTGTAACCAAAATTTAAGTCAATGAAAAACATCGCTTTTTTTTACTGGTGAAAAAATCGTCAGTTTGACTGCGAGCCCCATTCCATACGGCTTTGCGAGAGTTCAAGGGCGGTTGTCCACTGAGTTATCCACAGCTTCTGTGGATTGTCCCGAGCGCTTGCTCTAGGACGGGCGTGCCGGGTTTTTTTAGGCTTTACCTGTAAGAAAAAAAGAGTAGAGTGGCGCGCCTTCCGATCTGCCCCACAGTGCTTTATGAAGTTTCGCTCAGTATCAGTCTCTGCAACCTCCACACCTCCCAGTATTACCCCGCCCAAGCGCTTTTCGATGCGCGTGGCCGAGTGGCTGCTGGACAGCCCGCGTCTGGGCGAAAACCCCAACGTCAAACACTTCGCCGGACGTTTGCTCAAGCAGCCAGCCCGTGAAGGGGTCGTGGCCGCGCAAAGCCGTCTCGGTCAGCTGATGTGCCGTGAATGCGGGAATGCCCGGGATCGCCGTATCGGCCAGGACCTTTTGCGTTCGGCCGCGCGGGCAGGGGATCGGCGCGCCCAGCAGGAACTGGGTCTGATCGAAGACTGAGCTGTCCAAGACCTGACGCCTTGGTTAACCTTCAAGCTTTATTTCATTGGCAGGAGTGGCTATGGCTATGGACTTGACCAGCGCATTGCTCGGTCTGGCGGGCGCTGCGCTGCCGTTACTGGTACTGGCCTGGCAACTTCAGCGGCGAGCGAGCGCCACGCAGTCAGAGGTTGCACTGCTGGAAGAGCGTCTGGCCACGGCCCATCTGGCTCAGGATGGATTGAACGCGCAACTCGAAGCCTGTCGCGATGAAATCGGTGATCTGGGCCAGGCCAACGCCGCCAAACAAGCCGACCTGGCCGCCGTACGCCGTGAAGTCGAATTGCTGCAGATCGAACGTGACGACGCACGCGACGCCGCTCACGCCTGGAATCTGGAACGCGCCGGCAAAGAGGCTGAGTTGCGTCGTCTGGACGCCCAGGCCGCTTCGCTCAACGCCGAGCTGCGTGAGCAGCAGGAAAGCCATCAGCAGCGCCTCAGCGACCTGCAGGGCTCGCGAGATGAGTTACGTGCCCAGTTCGCCGAGCTGGCCGGCAAGATCTTCGACGAGCGCGAGCAGCGCTTTGCTGAAACCAGCCAGCAGCGCCTCGGTCAGTTGCTCGATCCGTTGAAAGAACGCATCCAGTCCTTCGAAAAACGCGTCGAGGAAAGCTATCAGGCTGAAGCCCGCGAACGTTTTTCCCTGGCCAAGGAACTGGAGCGGCTGCAACAGCTGAACCTGCGCCTGAGCGACGAAGCCACCAACCTGACCCGCGCCTTGAAAGGCCAGAAAACCCAAGGCAACTGGGGTGAGCTGATTCTTGAACGGGTGCTTGAACACGCGGGCCTGGAGAAGGGGCGCGAGTACCAGACCCAGGTCAACCTCAAGGGGCCGGACGGTGAGCGTTTCCAGCCGGACGTGATCATTTATCTGCCGGGCGACAAGCAGGTGGTGGTCGACTCCAAGGTCAGCCTCACGGCCTATCAGCAATACGTCGCGGCCGAAGACGATGCCATCGGCCAGATCGCCATCAAGCAGCACGTGCTGTCCCTGCGCACTCACGTCAAAGGGCTGGCTGGCAAGGATTACAAGCGTCTCGACGGTTTGCACAGCCTGGATTTCGTCCTGCTTTTCGTACCGATCGAAGCGGCGTTTTCCGCTGCATTGCAGGCTGAGCCGACGCTGTTTCAGGAAGCCTTCGACCGCAACATTGTGATCGTCAGCCCGACTACTTTGCTGGCGACCCTGCGCGTCATCGACAGCCTGTGGAAGCAGGAGCGCCAGAGCCAGAACGCCCGGGAAATCGCCGAGCGGGCCGGGTGGCTGTATGACAAGTTCGTGTTGTTCATCCAGGATCTGGATGAAGTTGGCAATCGCTTACAGCAACTGGATAAAGCCTACAGCTCTGCGCGCAATAAGCTGACAGAAGGCCGAGGCAATCTGGTCAGCCGCAGCGAGCAGCTCAAGTTGCTTGGCGCGCGGGCGAGTAAGAGCCTGCCGGCAGACTTGCTGGAAAGGGCGATGACGGATGTGGATGGTTTGGCCGAGTTACCGGAGTAACAGTTACAAAGATCAAAAGATCGCAGCCTGCGGCAGCTCCTACGGGGGATACGGAAACCGTGTAGGAGCTGCCGCAGGCTGCGATCTTTTGACTTTGACGCTACAACGGCAAATGCCGACTCAGCAACGCCCGCAACGCCGCCGGTTTCACCGGTTTGGCCAGATAATCCAGCCCTGCCGCATGCACTTGGGCCACCGTCTCCGGTCGCCCATCGGCGCTGATCACCACCCCTGGCACTGGCTCACCCAATCGGGTTCGCAGCCATGCCATCAGTTCGGTCCCGGTCTCGCCATCGTCCAGGTGGTAATCCACCAGCGCCAATTGCGGTCGCATCCCGTCGCTGAGCAGCGCCGCGCATTCATCGCGGTTGCGCGCGGTCCAGACCTGACACCCCCAGCGCGTGAGCAAGCTGTTCATGCCAATCAGGATGCTGTCTTCGTTGTCGATGCACAGCACCTGCGAGCCGCTCAGCAATTTGCCATTGAGTTCGGCGGTCTTGGCCGGCAGTGCCGCTTGAGCACGAGCCAACGGCACACTGACGCTGAACACGCTGCCACGCCCCGGCCAGGAGCGTACGCGCAAGGTATGACCCAGCACGCGACACAACCCGTCGGCGATCGCCAGGCCCAGCCCCAGGCCCTTCTCTGCGCGTGTCTGGTGGCTGTCGAGGCGTTTGAATTCTTCGAAAATGACCTGCTGTTTATCCACAGGAATGCCCGGACCACGGTCCCAGACTTCCAGGCACAGCTCGCCCTTGCGTCGGCGAACCCCTAACAGCACCGGGCCTTTGGCGTAGCGGAAGGCATTGGTCAGGAAGTTCTGCAGGATTCGCCGCAGCAGTTTGATGTCGCTGTCGACGCGCAACGTACTGCCCCTGACACGGAATTTCAGCCCCTGGTCGCGGGCCAGCGCCTTGAACTCGGCACCGAGGACATCGAACATCTCATTGAGCACGAACGGTTTGGGCTCAGGGGTGATCTTGCCGTTTTCCAGGCGGGAAATGTCCAGCAGATCGCTGATCAAGTCCTCGGCCGAGCGCAGTGACGTGTCCAGATGATGGACCAGTTTCTGCGCCTCACCGGAGAGGCCGTCGTCTTGGTGGGAAAGGGCGGCCGAGAACAGTCGCGCAGCGTTCAACGGTTGCATCAAGTCGTGGCTGACCGCCGCCAGGAAACGGGTTTTCGACTGGTTGGCCGACTCCGCGGTGCCCTTGGCTTCGGTCAGGGCGACGTTGAGTTGCGACAGTTCGTGGGTCCGCTCGGTGACCCGTCGCTCCAGACCCTCGTTGGCTTCGGTCAGCGCTTGCTCAGCCTCGCGGAACGCGGTGATGTCGGTGAAACTCATGACAAATCCGCCGCCCGGCATCGGGTTGCCGATCAGCTCGATCACACGGCCATTGGGGAAAAGTCTTTCAGAGGTATGGGCGCGGCCCTGACGCATCCAGTGCAAGCGCCGTGCGACGTGCACTTCAGCTTCGCCGGGACCACAAAGGCCGCGCTCGGCGTTGTAGCGAATGATGTCGGCAATCGGGCGGCCAAGCCTGATCAGCCCATCCGGGTAGTTGAACAGCTCCAGATAGCGCCGGTTCCAGGCCACCAGTTTCAGCGACTGGTCGACCACACTGATGCCTTGGGTGATGTTCTCGATCGCGCCTTGCAGCAGCGCGCGGTTGAACTGCAGCACTTCCGAGGCTTCGTCGGCGATTCGGACGACGTCCTCGAGTTGCATTTCCCTGCCTTCGATGGCGGCTTTTACCACCGCCCGCGTCGAAGAAGCCCCCAGCACACCGGCCAGCAAACGTTCAGTGTGGGCGATCCATTCACCGTCGGCGTTCTGGTTCGGGTTGAAGCCTTTGCCTTGGCGGTAGGCGAAGCGGATAAAACTCTGACGGGCGCGTTCTTCGCCGACGAAGCGTGCGGCCAGTTGCAGCAAATCGTCGATCTGCACTGACAGCATCGAACGGGCGCTGGGGCGGGCGCTGATTTCCTGACCGATGAAGCGACCCGCCTGCCAATGTTCCGAAACCCTCGTGCGCGACAGCACCGAGACCCAGGCGAATAGCGTGAAGTTGGCTGCAAGCGACAACACCACGCCTTGGGTCAACGGGGTGAGCGGCAGTTTCAGCGGGTTGCTGTGCAACCAGGCCAGCCCCGGGAAACTGCTCAGGGACAGGCCCAGGCTATGGGCCGCTATTGGCAAAATCAGGGTGTAGAACCACAGGAACGTCCCGGCGGCGAGACCGGCGAATACTCCCCGGCGATTGGCTTGTTTCCAGTACAGCGCGCCGAGCATGGCCGGGGCCAGTTGGGTCACGGCGGCGAAGGCGATCTGGCCGATGGTCGCCAGGCTCGCCGTCGAGCCGAGCAGGCGATAACTGACGTAGGCCAACAGCAGAATCACCACAATGCTCACTCGGCGCACCGAGAGCATCCACTGGCGGAACACTTCGAACGGCCGCTCGGCGTTGTTGCGCCGCAGCAGCCATGGCAACAGCATGTCGTTGGAGACCATGGTCGACAACGCCACGCTGGCGACAATCACCATGCCGGTCGCCGCCGAGGCGCCACCGATAAACGCCAGCATCGCCAGGGCAGGATGGGATTGGGCCAGCGGCAGGCTGATGACAAAAGAGTCCGGCAGTACCGAGCTCGGCAGCAGCATCTGACCGGCGAGGGCGATGGGAACGACGAACAGCGCCGCCAGCGCCAGATAGGCTGGAAACACCCATTTGGCCAGGCGCAGATCCTGAGGGTCGATGTTTTCCACCACGGTCACGTGGAACTGCCGGGGCAGGCAGATGATTGCCATCATGGCCACGCCGGTCTGCACCACCATCGACGGCCAGTTGATGGTTTCCTTCCAGTATTCTTCCAGGCGCGGGGCGAGCATGGCCTGGTCGAACAGGTCGTCGAAACCGTCGTACAGGCCGTAGGTCACGAACGCGCCGACCGCGAGAAAAGCGAACAGTTTGACCAGCGATTCGAACGCAATCGCCAGCACCATGCCGCGGTGGTGTTCCGTGGCGTCGAGGTTGCGGGTACCGAAGACGATGGTGAACAGCGCCAGCACCAGCGACACGATCAGCGCCGTGTCCTGGGCGCGCGTGCCCATGGCGTCGGCACCGGCGCCGATCAGCAAGTTCACCCCGAGCACGATGCCCTTGAGTTGCAGTGCGATGTAGGGCAACACGCCGACCAGGCAGATCAGCGCCACCACCACCGCCAGCGACTGGGATTTGCCATAACGCGCGGCGATGAAGTCGGCAATGGAGGTGATGTTCTCCTGCTTGCTGATCATCACCATTTTTTGCAGGACCCACGGCGCGCACACCAGCAGCAGGATTGGCCCGAGGTAGATCGGCAGGAAAGACCAGAGCTGTTCGGCGGCCTGGCCCACGGCACCAAAGAAGGTCCAGCTGGTGCAATAGACGGCCAGCGACAGGCTGTACACCCAGGCGCGCACTCGCGGCGGCAACGGTGTGCTGCGACGGTCGCCGTAGAAGGCGATGGCGAACATGATGGCCATATAGGCCAGGGCGACGGCGGCGATCAGCCCGCTGGACAGCGACATGGGAACTCCAGACAAAAGACACCCGGGACTCCCGCCCGGACAGACAGTCTCGCACGATGGCAGGGGTTAGTCAGTGTCGACCAAGGTCGCGGCGCGGCGGGGTGTCGCAGGGTGCTTGTCAGTTGGATCTTGGGTGTTTTTTCCGGCCCCTTCGCGAGCAAGCCCGCTCCCACATTAGATCTTCAGGTGTTCACAAATAGTGTGTCCACTGAAGATCTAATGTGGGAGCGGGCTTGCTCGCGAAGGCGGCCTCACTGACTCAACGCAATCTCGATCAACCGATGCAATTCCTCAACCTCCAGCGGTACCGCTGAAAACAGGATACGAAACACCGTCGGCGCCGCCACCATGTTGATCAGCCGATCAACGTTCGGCTTCGGCTGATCGGGATAACGATCCAGAATCGCCTGCAGCTGCCCGCCAATGATCGTCGCGCAAAGGGCTGGCGTGGTGCTGCATTGCACGTCACGCAAGATGTTGCGACCGGGCTCGGAACTCATCTCGTCCAGATACTGCTCGGCCCAGGCGCGCACGTCACCGCGCAGGCTGCCGGTATTGGCCGGCTCGCTTTCGGGGCGCATGCGGGCGAGGGCGACATCCGCCAACAACACCGACAGATCGCCCCAACGCCGGTAGATAGTCGACGGTGTAACGCCGGCGCGCGCGGCGATTTGCGGGACGGTCACGGTGGTGCGGTCCTGCTCTTCGAGGAGATCGCGGACTGCCGAATGAACCGACTCTTGCACCCGGGCACTGCGTCCGCCGGGGCGTAAACCTTCTTTAATAGCCATGCATCGGACCTTAACACAAAGAATTTGCTTTAAGCGTCAGCCAGTCGCACACTCCGCAAAAGCAAAAAGTTAGCTTTTGCGGAGTGTATTTATGTCCAGTTCTACGTCTAATCGTTCAAGCCTGTGGTTCCTGGCGATCACCTTACTCAGTTTTCTCGCGGCGTCCACGGCGCCGACGCCGTTGTATCACTTGTACCAGGAACACCTGCAATTCTCGGCAGCGACCCTGACCCTGATTTTCGGCGTGTACGCCATCAGCTTGCTGGCGGCATTGCTCACGGTCGGTTCGCTCTCGGATTACCTGGGGCGCAAACCGGTGATCTTCACCGCTGTGATGTTGAACATGCTGGCGATGCTGTTGTTTATCAACGCAGACAGTGTCGCCTGGTTGATCAGCGCACGAGTGCTTCAGGGTTTTGCTACGGGAATGGCTACTGCCGTATTGAGTGCGGCGCTGTTGGACACCGATCGCCAGCAAGGGTCGCTGGTCAACAGTGTCGCGCCGTTGCTGGGCATGGCGTCGGGTGCCATGGGCTGCGGCTTATTGGCCGAGTTTGCGCCGTTGCCGTTGCAGTTGACCTATTGGGTGCTGTTCGCGCTGTTTGTGATGCAAGCGCTGTACGTTTGGCGTTTGCCGGAAAGCGTCAGTCCCCAACCGGGAGCCTGGGCTTCGCTGCGTCCGACACTGCATGTGCCGATCCAGGCGCGGCGTGCGTTGTGGCTGGTGCTGCCGATCAACATCGCGGTGTGGGCACTCGGTGGTTTTTACGCTTCTTTGGCACCGTCTCTGGTGCGCACGGCCACGGGATCGACCTCAAATCTGATTGGCGGTGCGACGGTGGCTGTGTTGACGGTGACTGGTGCGTTGATGATCTACACCCTGCGCGATCGGCCGGCCGACAAGGTGTTGCGATTAGGCGGCAGTCTGCTGCCCGTCGGCGTTGCGCTGATTTTGATGGCGGTGCACAGCGCCAGCCTGCCGCTGTTTTTCGTCGGGACGCTGTTGGCCGGTGGCGGTTTCGGTGCCGGTTTCCTCGGTGCATTGCGCAGCGTCGTGCCGCTGGCCTTGCCCCACGAGCGGGCAGGGTTGATGTCGGCTTACTACGTGCTCAGTTATCTGGCTTTCTGCTTGCCGTCGTTGCTCGCCGGGAACTTGACCCGGACCTTTGGGCTGGTGGCCACCACCGATGGTTACGGCGCGGTGCTGATTACGCTCTCGGTCGGCGCGCTGCTCGCGTTGATGCGTCAGCAGTCCATGAAAGTCTGTGGCGTCGATGTTCGATGACCGTTAGCCTTGGCGTCGCCATTCATTTCGACGGACCGACGCATGAAAATCATCCGCAGCAAATCCTTCACCGCTGACCGTGCCTGGGGCGCTTTGGATATCGCCAACATGAACGGCATCACCACACGTTTGCACTGGACCGATCAGCCCTATAAATGGCACATCAATGATGGGCAAGAAGTGTTCGTGGTGCTGGATGGCATCGTGCAGATGCGTTATCGCGAAGCAGGTCAGGAGAAAGAAGTGATGTTGGGTATAGGCGATATCTTCTATGCCGACGTCGGCACCGAACACGTTGCCCATCCGCAGGGTGCGGCGAGAATCCTGGTGATCGAAACTGAAGGCAGCGTCTGACGCTATATCTGTAAAACAGATAACAGTTAGAGATATTACCCGTTATATAGATATTCGATTCGGATCTACCATGAGCTCCACCTCAACAGAGGACAGGAGTTCACCATGACATGCCCCAACACCGCCCCAGCCGGTTTCAAACCTTTCAGTCATTTGCAGCATCCGCGTGAAGTCATCCGCCAGTTCACGCCGAACTGGTTCGCCGCCACCATGGGCACCGGTGTGCTGGCGTTGGCGCAACTGCCTGGCGCAAATGCCGGTTTGCACGCGATTGCCGAAGCCCTTTGGCTGTTCAATATCGTGCTGTTCGTCTTGTTCACTGCGCTATACGCGGCGCGTTGGGCGCTGTTTTTTGATGAGGCGCGGCGGATTTTCGGCCACTCCACGGTCTCGATGTTTTTTGGCACCATTCCCATGGGCCTGGCGACCATCATTAATGGTTTCCTGGTGTTCGGTCTGCCGCGTTGGGGCGAGGGCGTGATTGATGTCGCCGAGGTGTTGTGGTGGCTGGATGTGGCGATGTCTGTGGCGTGCGGCGTGCTGATTCCCTACATGATGTTCACCCGTCAGGAACACAGCATCGACCAGATGACCGCCGTCTGGCTGTTGCCGGTGGTGGCGGCGGAAGTGGCGGCCGCCAGCGGTGGTCTGCTGGCTCCGCACCTGGCCGATGCCCATTCGCAACTGGTGGCGCTGGTGACCAGCTACGTGCTCTGGGCCTTTTCCCTGCCGGTTGCGTTCAGCATTCTGACCATTCTGTTGCTGCGCATGGCGCTGCATAAACTGCCTCACGAAAACATGGCCGCCTCCAGCTGGCTGGCGCTCGGCCCGATCGGTACCGGGGCGCTGGGCATGTTGCTGCTGGGCGCCGACGCACCGGTGATCTTCGCTGCCAACGGTCTGCCGGGCATCGGTGAAATCGCCGCAGGGCTGGGGTTGGTGGCCGGGATCACCCTGTGGGGCTTTGGTCTGTGGTGGATGCTGATCGCGGTGCTCATCACCCTGCGTTACCTGCGCGTCGGTATTCCGTTCAATCTCGGCTGGTGGGGTTTCACCTTCCCGTTGGGCGTCTATTCCCTGGCGACGTTGAAACTGGCCAGCACCTTGAACCTGGCGTTTTTCAGTGCCTTCGGTTGTGTGCTGGTGGTGTTACTGGCGGTGATGTGGCTGATCGTCGCCAAACGGACAGTGCAGGGCGCCTGGCGGGGCGAGTTGTTTGTCTCGCCGTGCATTGCAGGATTAAACAAATAACCTGCAAAGTTTAGGTAATGTGTGGCCTGGATCGGCGTTGGATATTCCAATCACTGCATCCACGCCACTCTCTACCCAACATCAGGGACACATGGAAGATGAGTCACCCCTCACAATTCACCTTGCTTCGCACCCGGCGCTTCCTGCCGTTCTTCGTCACGCAGTCGCTCGGGGCGTTCAACGACAACATCTTCAAGCAGTCGCTGATACTCGCCATTCTCTACAAGTTGACCATCGACGGTGACCGCTCGATTTGGGTCAACCTGTGTGCGCTGCTGTTCATTCTGCCGTTCTTCCTGTTCTCGGCGCTGGCCGGGCAGTTCGGGGAAAAGTTCGCCAAGGACGCGTTGATTCGTCTGATCAAGCTCGGGGAAATCGCCATCATGGCGGTGGGAGCGGTCGGTTTCATGTTCGATCACCTGTCGCTGATGCTGGTGGCGCTGTTTGCCATGGGCACTCACTCGGCGCTGTTCGGGCCGGTGAAATATTCGATCCTGCCCCAGGCGTTGCGAGACGAAGAGCTGGTGGGTGGCAACGGTCTGGTGGAAATGGGCACCTTCCTGGCGATCCTCGCCGGGACCATCGGCGCCGGGATCATGATGTCCTCCAGTCATTACGCGCCGATTGTCTCTACGGCGATCATCGGTGTTGCGGTGCTTGGCTACCTGGCCAGTCGCAGCATTCCACGGGCCGCGGCCGCCTCCCCGGAAATGCGTTTGAACTGGAACATTTTCAGCCAGTCCTGGGCCACGTTGAAGCTGGGCTTGGGGCAGACGCCAGCGGTGTCACGCTCGATTGTCGGCAACTCGTGGTTCTGGTTTGTCGGGGCGATTTATCTGACGCAGATCCCGGCCTATGCCAAGGAGTGGATGCACGGCGACGAAACCGTGGTGACGCTGATTCTGACGGTGTTCTCGGTCGGTATCGCGTTGGGTTCGATGCTTTGCGAGAAATTGTCCGGCCGCAAAGTCGAAATCGGTCTGGTGCCGTTCGGCTCGTTCGGTCTGACGGTGTTTGGTTTGCTGCTGTGGTGGCATTCTGGTGGCATTCCGGACAGCGTTACAGGCCATGGCTGGATCGAAGTCCTGGGTTTTGGCCACGCCTGGCTGGTGTTGATCGACATTCTGGGGCTTGGGGTTTTCGGCGGTTTCTACATCGTGCCGCTGTACGCGCTGATTCAGTCTCGTACCCACGAGAACGAGCGGGCGCGGGTGATTGCCGCCAACAATATTCTCAACGCGCTGTTCATGGTGGTGTCGGCGATTGTCTCGATCGTTTTGCTGAGCCTGGTCAAGCTGTCGATCCCGCAGCTGTTCCTGGTGGTGTCGCTGCTGAACATCGGCGTCAACGCCTACATCTTCAGCATCGTCCCCGAGTTCAGCATGCGTTTCATGATCTGGCTGCTCAGCCATTCCATGTACCGCGTGGAGCATCGCAATCTGCAACTGATTCCCGATGAGGGCGCGGCGTTGCTGGTGTGCAATCACGTGTCCTTCGTCGACGCCTTGCTGATTGGCGGCGCGGTGCGTCGGCCGATTCGCTTTGTGATGTATTACAAGATCTACAACTTGCCGGTGCTGAACTTTATCTTTCGCACGGCCGGGACCATTCCGATCGCGGGGCGTCAGGAAGACATTCAGATCTACGAAAAAGCCTTCACGCGCATTGCTCAGTATCTGAAGGACGGCGAGTTGGTGTGCATCTTCCCTGAGGGAAAATTGACTGCCGATGGCGAGATCAACGAGTTCAAGGGCGGGCTGACGCGGATTCTCGAAGAGACGCCGGTGCCGGTGATTCCGTTGGCATTGCAGGGTTTGTGGGGGAGTTTCTTCAGCCGCGATCCGCAAAAGGGCGTGTTTCGCCGGTTGTGGTCACGGGTGACGCTGGTGGCAGGGCCTGCGGTGCCGGTTGAGGCGGCAGAGCCAGCCAGGTTGCAAGGGATGGTGGGGGAATTGCGCGGCGCTGTGCGCTAATTCCTTTCGGTGCGGGCCGCTAACCAAGCGTGCCCGCTCTGGGTATTCAACCCGCCATCGCCAACCGGTTACGTCCTTCGCGCTTGGCCACATACAACGCACTGTCGGCCCGTCGCAACAGGCTGTCGGCAGACTCGCCAGGCAATAGCGTCGAGCAGCCAAGGCTGACCGTCAGCTCGATCGAGTGGCCGTCGGCCGAATATTCCTCTGCCTGCACCGCAAATCGTAGCCGTTCGCCAACCATGGCTGCCGCCTCACGACTCGTGTTGGACAGCAGGATCAGGAACTCCTCGCCACCAAAGCGGAAGACCATGTCCACGTTGCGCAACTGGTTTTTGATCGAGGCTGCAACGGCCTTGAGCACGTCATCGCCGGCGCTGTGTCCGTGGGTGTCGTTGATGTGTTTGAAGTGATCGATGTCCAGCATCAGCAGTGACAAGGGTTGCAGATGCCGACGTGACATCTCGATTTCCCGTTGCAGGGTCTGATCCATGGCGATGCGGTTGCCGGTGTCCGTGAGCGGATCGCGCAAGGCGCTTTGGGTCGCGGCGCGGTAAAGCAAGGCATTGCGCATCGGATACAGCAATGCGGACAGCAGCGACTCGAGATTGCCTTGTTCCTGCTCACTGAAGCGTTGATTGCGGCGGAATACCAGTTCACCCAGTTGCTCGCCTTCATGGCTGAGGCTGTAGCTGATCGAATGATGGCCGCGCAGGCCGAACTCCAGGCGCAAGTCGCTGGACGTGTGCTCGTACGTCAAGGCGTCAAGCGGTACAAGTTGCTGAATCTCACGGAAGAAGAGCCCGAGAATGCGTTGCGGCTCAAGACTGGTTTGCAACAGCAGGCTCAACTTCTGGCGCAGTTGCGCAAGGTTGGCAGGCCTCTCCTGAAGAGGAGGCTGCTGACCAAAGCCCAGGCGTTGCAATTTGGCAGCATCGAAGTCAATTGCGTTGGTCTGGGAAGGTGATTTCATTATGTCGTGCGCCCCTAAGCAGTAAGGCTGTCTTACAGGCTGGGTGAGAGCGGCTTTGGGCTGCGCGTCATACTGGTCCATCAGTCCCGTAGGACATTTGGCGCAAGTTTAGTCCGCTTTGCCGACGATAAGTAACCTGTCGGCTCAGGCGTCCGCCCTGTCTGCTTTCACACTGCGTGTCTGAGCAAATTTAGAGCGAAAGTCGTGCCATTCGGTTCCGTCGGATAAAAAACGTTCTAAATCAAGGTGTTGAGGCTGTTGTTGAAGAATGCTGTCGCGTTCGGTGACAGTTGTTTGACTTGTGATGGGGTGGTTACGACGCACTTCAAGTGCCGCGACGGGAAGCTGTCGCGGCACAAAAGCGACGCGCGGGCGTTACTGAGCGTTGAACGCCTGGCCGTTGATGCCGGTGCTGTCCGGGCCCATCAGGTAGAGGTAGATCGGCATGATCTCCTCGGGCGTCGGGTTGTTCAGCGGGTTTTCACCCGGGTAAGCCTGGGCGCGCATGCTGGTGCGGGTGGCGCCCGGGTTGATGCTGTTGGAGCGCACCGGTGCCACGGTGTCGACTTCGTCGGCCAGGGTTTGCATCAAGCCTTCGGTGGCGAATTTGGACACGCCATAAGCGCCCCAATACGCGCGACCCTTGCGGCCGGCGCTGCTGGAGGTGAACACCACCGAAGCATCCTGCGACAGCTTGAGCAGCGGCAACAGGGTGCTGGTGAGCATGAACATGGCGTTGACGTTGACGTGCATGACGCGCATGAAGTTTTCGCCGGACAGTTGCTCGATCGGTGTACGCGGGCCAACGATCGACGCGTTGTGCAGCAAACCGTCGAGATGGCCGAATTCGGTTTCGATCATCGCTGCCAGCTCATCGTATTGATGGGGCAGGGCGGTTTCCAGGTTGAACGGGATCACGGCCGGTTGTGGATGGCCGGCGGCTTCGATTTCGTCGTAGATTTGAGTCAGGTTGGCTTCGGTCTTGCCCAGCAGCAGCACGGTGGCGCCGTGTGCGGCGAAGGTTTTTGCGGCGGCAGCGCCGATGCCACGGCCAGCGCCGGTGACCAGTATGACCCGGTCCTTGAGCAATTCAGGGCGGGCGGAATAATCAAACATAAGAAACCTCTACAAAAATTCTTCAGGCCAAGCGCCAACCCTGTGGGAGCGAGCCCCTTGGATGCGGTGCACCTGCAAAAGCGGCTCAGCAGCTACATAGCGCGCTATCGAGCACCTTGCGCAACTCCAGCGGATGATCGACCACCACATCCGCACCCCAATGCCGCGGGTTATCGTCTGGATGAATGTAGCCATAGGTCACGGCGGCCGTCTTGGTGCCGGCATCGCGACCGGATTCGATATCGCGCAGGTCATCACCCACAAACAGCACGCTGGCCGGGTCCAGGTCGAGCATCTTGCACGCCAGGATCAACGGCTCGGGGTCCGGTTTGCTGTTCTTCACATGGTCCGGGCAGATCAACAACGCCGAGCGCTCGGCCAGGCCAAGCTGTTGCATGATCGGCTCGGCGAACCGCAGCGGCTTGTTGGTGACCACGCCCCAGATCAGGTTGGCCTTCTCGATGTCGGCCAGCAGTTCGCCCATGCCGTCGAAGAGTTTGCTGTGAACCGCGCAACCGGCGAGGTAACGCTCCAGGAACTCCAGGCGTAATTCCTCAAAACCCGGTGATTCCGGGTCCATGGAGAAGGTCACGGCGACCATCGCCTTGGCGCCGCCGGAGATCTCGTCGCGAATGTGTTTGTCGTTCATCGGCGGCAAGCCGCGATCGGCGCGCATCGCCTGACAGATCGCAATGAAGTCCGGCGCGGTGTCGAGCAGGGTGCCGTCCATGTCGAAAAGAACTGCTCTGATACGCATCGGCTTACTCCTCGCGCAGGGTCTGGATCATGTAGTTGACGTCCACGTCGGAGGCCAGTTTGTAGTGCTTGGTCAGCGGGTTGTAGGTCAGGCCGATGATGTCCTTGACGGTCAAGCCGGCCATGCGACTCCAGGCACCCAGCTCGGACGGGCGGATGAATTTCTTGAAGTCGTGGGTGCCGCGCGGCAGCAGCTTCATGATGTATTCCGCGCCGACGATGGCGAACAGGTACGCCTTCGGGTTGCGATTGATGGTGGAGAAGAACACCTGGCCGCCGGGCTTGACCATGCGGAAGCAGGCGCGGATCACCGAGGATGGATCCGGCACGTGCTCGAGCATTTCCAGGCACGTGACCACGTCGAACTGCTCGGGCATTTCTTCAGCCAGCGCTTCAGCGGTGATCTGCCGGTATTCGACGCTCACGCCGGATTCCAGTTGATGCAGTTGCGCGACCGCCAGCGGCGCTTCTCCCATGTCGATGCCCATCACGGTGGCGCCGCGCTGGGCCATGGCTTCACTGAGGATGCCGCCGCCGCAACCGACGTCGAGGACTTTCTTGCCGGCCAGCTTGACCCGCTCGTCAATCCAGTTGACCCGCAGCGGGTTGATGTCGTGCAGCGGTTTGAACTCGCTTTCGCGGTCCCACCAGCGATGGGCCAGGGCTTCGAATTTGGCGATTTCGGCGTAGTCGACGTTGCTCATGGTTAAGTCCTCTAAAACTTGAAAAATCCTGTTGCCCCGGTGGTTGGTCCGGGGTGCTTACGATTCGGTATGTCCGCTGATGCGCTGGCCCCAGGCCTTGGCGGTGGCGCAGAGCTGTTCTTCATCCAGACGAGTCAGGCGACGGTCGTCGAGCAGTTGCTTGCCGGCGACCCAAAGGTGTTTCACGCAATCACGGCCGGTGGCATATATAAGCTGCGAAACCGGGTCGTAGACCGGTTGCTGCGCCAGGCCGGAGAGATCGAACGCGACGATGTCCGCGGCTTTGCCGACTTCCAGCGATCCCACTTCGGATTCAATGCCCAGCGCGCGGGCGCCGTTGAGCGTGGCCATGCGCAGGGCGCGATGAGCATCCAGCGCAGTGGCCGAGCCTGCGACGGCTTTGGCCAGTAAAGCGGCGGTGCGGGTTTCGCCGAGCAGGTCCAGGTCATTGTTGCTGGCCGCGCCATCGGTGCCGATCGCCACATTGACGCCAGCCTGCCACAAGCGCTCCACCGGGCAGAACCCGCTGGCCAGCTTCAGGTTGGATTCCGGGCAATGAATCACGGTGGTGTTGCTTTCTACCAGCAACACCAGGTCTTCGTCGCTGATCTGAGTCATGTGGACGGCCTGGAAGCGCGGCCCCAACAAACCCAGGCGCCCGAGGCGGGCCAATGGGCGTTCGCCGCACTGCTCGACGGACTGCTGCACTTCGAAGGCGGTTTCATGCACGTGCATGTGGATCGAGGCGTCCAGTTCTTCGGCGATCACCCGGATTTTCTCCAGGTTCTCGTCACCTACGGTGTAGGGTGCGTGGGGGCCGAAGGTGACTTTGATGCGCTCGTGGTGCTTGAGATCGTTGAACAGTTCGACGCCCTGACGAATGGCTTCGTCCGCCGTGCTGGCGCCCGGGATCGGGAAATCGAGGATCGGAATCGCGATTTGCGCGCGAATGCCGCTGTTATGCACGCGCTCGCTGGCAACCTTCGGGAAGAAATACATGTCAGAGAAACAGGTGATGCCACCTTTGATCTGCTCGGCGATCGCCAGGTCAGTGCCGTCACGGACGAAAGCTTCATCGACCCACTTGGCTTCGGCCGGCCAAATGTGGTTTTCCAGCCAGGTCATCAGGGGCAGATCATCGGCCAAGCCACGGAACAGCGTCATCGCCGCATGACCGTGGGCATTGATCAAGCCAGGGCAGAGCAACATGTTCGGCAGTTCGCGGACTTCGGTTGCGTTAAGCTTCAGCGCAGTCGAGCGTGGGCCGATGAAGACGATGCGTCCGTCGCGGATGCCCAGGGCGTGCTCTTTGAGGACAACGCCAGCGGGTTCGACGGGTACCAGCCAGGTCGGCAGCAATAGCAAGTCGAGCGCAGCGGCAGTGTTCGGCATCGAGAGTCGGTTCCAGAGCTTTTGTAAAGGATGGCGAAGTATACCCGAGCGTCTTCGCAGGGGGATCGCTATAATCGACGGCTTTTGTTCATGAGTACGGGGTGACGGATGCGCGATCGACTGTTGGCTGCGGAGAAGGTGAAGGCCATCGATTGGCGTGATGGCGCCCTTTACCTGCTGGATCAGCGTATTTTGCCGTTTGAGGAAACCTGGATCGCCTACACCAGCGCTGCTGGCGTGGCCGAGGCCATTCGTTCGATGGTGGTGCGCGGCGCGCCGGCGATTGGCATCAGTGCCGCCTATGGTGTTGTGCTGGCAGCCCGCGCGCGGTTTGCCGAGGGCGGTGACTGGCAGGCGGCGCTGGAAGAGGATTTCGCGCTGCTGGCCGATTCCCGTCCGACCGCAGTCAACCTGTTCTGGGCCCTGGGCCGCATGCGCGACCGGCTTGAGCGTCTGAAGCATCACGCCGATCCGCTGGCGGTGCTGGAGGCGGAGGCTATCGCCATTCACGAGAGTGATCGCGAAGCCAACCTGACCATGGCGCAACTGGGTGTGGACCTGATCCGCAAGCACCAGGGCAACG
This sequence comes from Pseudomonas sp. Root329, assembly GCF_001424925.1. Classification (NCBI taxonomy): domain Bacteria; kingdom Pseudomonadati; phylum Pseudomonadota; class Gammaproteobacteria; order Pseudomonadales; family Pseudomonadaceae; genus Pseudomonas; species Pseudomonas sp. Root329. Next base: position 70,417 of record NZ_LMCV01000034.1, read on the forward strand.
CCCAGGCGATTCTGACCCACTGCAACACCGGCGCTCTGGCCACCGGTGGTTTTGGCACGGCGCTCGGCGTCATTCGTGGCGCTTTCATTGAAGGCATGGTCGAGCGCGTCTATGCCGACGAAACCCGTCCGTGGCTGCAAGGTTCGCGGCTGACCGCATGGGAACTGGCCAACGAAGGCATTCCCGTCACGCTCAATGCCGACTCCGCCGCCGCCCACATCATGAAGACCAAGGGCATTACCTGGGTGATCGTCGGCGCTGACCGGATCACCGCGAATGGCGATGTGGCCAACAAGATCGGCACTTATCAGCTGGCGGTGAACGCCATGCACCACGGCGTGCGCTTCATGGTGGTGGCGCCGAGTTCAACCATCGACATGAACCTGGCCAGCGGTGATGAGATCCCGATTGAAGAGCGCGATGGTCGCGAGTTGCTGGAAGTCGGCGGCAAGCGGGTCGGGGCGGATGTCGATGCGTTCAACCCGGTGTTCGACGTGACCCCGGCGGATTTGATCGATGCGATCGTCACCGAAAAAGGCATCGTCGAGCGCCCGGATACCGCGAAAATGGCGCAGTTGATGTGTCGTAAGCGCCTGCATTGATGATCTCTGGCGTCTGTTAAGTCGCCTTCGCGAGCAAGCCCGCTCCCACATTTGACCGAGATATCCAGTTAGACACGGTCGAGTGTGGGAGCGGGCTTGCTCGCGAAGAGGCCCTCACAGCCACCAAACAACCCTATTCACTTCGAAATTCTTCAATCAAAAAGCCTCTAAGCCTCTCTCGTCCCCTTCAAGCCTGTCACCGGTCAACTAACTATGCTCCATGCGCATCAGGGGGATAGGTGCGTGGCGGCTCTTGTGATAACATCCGGCGGTTTCCAAGGTAGCCCGATGTGGCTGCCTTTACTGCGCAGATCCATGGCATAACTCGTTGATTTGTCGTAAGTCGGTGCATGGCACTCAGCCTGCAGCGGCGAGCTTCGTTCGTCCCATATGGATGTGACGAAGTTTCACCAGAAAAAGGAATCAGGCTTCTCATGGGCGAACTGGCCAAAGAAATCCTCCCGGTCAATATCGAAGACGAGCTGAAGCAGTCCTACCTCGACTACGCGATGAGCGTAATTGTCGGGCGGGCACTGCCGGATGCGCGCGATGGCTTGAAGCCCGTGCACCGGCGTGTGCTGTTCGCGATGAGCGAGCTGGGCAACGACTTCAACAAGCCGTACAAGAAATCTGCCCGTGTTGTCGGTGACGTGATCGGTAAGTATCACCCTCACGGTGATACCGCGGTGTACGACACCATCGTTCGGATGGCGCAGCCATTCTCGCTGCGTTACCTGCTGGTAGACGGTCAGGGCAACTTCGGTTCCGTGGACGGCGACAACGCCGCCGCCATGCGATACACCGAAGTGCGCATGACCAAGCTGGCGCACGAGCTGCTGGCTGACCTGCACAAAGAAACCGTGGACTGGGTGCCGAACTACGACGGCACCGAAATGATCCCGGCGGTCATGCCGACCCGTATTCCCAACCTGTTGGTCAACGGCTCCAGCGGTATCGCCGTGGGCATGGCGACCAACATCCCGCCGCACAACCTCGGTGAAGTCATCGACGGTTGCCTGGCACTCATCGACAACCCTGAGTTGACCATCGATGAGCTGATGCAATACATCCCCGGTCCGGACTTCCCGACCGCCGCGATCATCAACGGTCGCGCCGGTATCATCGAAGCCTACCGCACCGGTCGTGGCCGCATTTACATGCGCGCCCGCTCGATGATCGAAGACATCGACAAGGTCGGTGGCCGTCAGCAGATCGTCATCACCGAACTCCCTTACCAGCTGAACAAGGCCCGTCTGATCGAGAAGATCGCCGAGCTGGTAAAAGAGAAGAAGCTCGAAGGCATCACCGAACTGCGCGACGAGTCCGACAAGGACGGTATGCGCGTCGTGATCGAACTGCGTCGCGGCGAAGTGCCTGAGGTGATTCTCAACAACCTCTACGCCCAGACCCAGCTGCAAGCGGTGTTCGGTATCAACATCGTTGCGCTGATCGACGGCCGTCCGCGGATCCTGAACCTCAAGGACCTGCTGGAAGCCTTCGTTCGTCACCGTCGCGAAGTCGTCACCCGCCGTACCGTGTTCGAGCTGCGTAAAGCCCGCGAACGTGGCCATATTCTGGAAGGTCAAGCGGTTGCCCTGTCGAACATCGACCCGGTCATCGCCCTGATCAAAGCTTCGCCAACGCCGTCGGAAGCCAAGGAAGCGCTGATCAAGACGGCGTGGGAATCTTCCGCCGTGGTCGCGATGGTTGAGCGTGCCGGTGCCGATTCGTGCCGTCCAGAGACCCTGGACCCGCAATACGGTCTGCGCGAAGGCAAGTACTTCCTGTCGCCGGAACAGGCGCAAGCCATTCTGGAACTGCGTTTGCACCGCCTGACCGGCCTGGAACACGAAAAGCTGCTGGCCGAGTATCAAGAGATCCTCAACCAGATCGGTGAGCTGATCCGCATCCTCAGCAGCGCTACGCGCCTGATGGAAGTGATCCGCGAAGAACTGGAAGTGATCCGTGCCGAATACGGCGACGTGCGCCGCACCGAGATTCTCGATGCCCGTCTCGACCTGACCCTGGGTGACATGATCCCGGAAGAAGAGCGCGTCGTGACCATTTCCCACGGTGGCTACGCCAAGACCCAGCCATTGGCTGCGTACCAGGCTCAGCGTCGTGGCGGTAAAGGCAAATCGGCTACTGGCGTCAAGGATGAGGACTACATCGCTCACCTGCTGGTCGCCAACAGCCACACCACGCTGCTGCTGTTCTCCAGCAAAGGCAAAGTGTACTGGCTGAAAACCTACGAAATCCCGGAAGCGTCCCGCGCTGCCCGTGGTCGTCCGCTGGTCAACCTGCTGCCGCTGGACAGTGATGAATACATCACCACCATGCTGCCGGTCGACGAATACACCGAAGGTCACTTCATCTTCATGGCGACTGCCAAAGGCACCGTGAAGAAGACCCCGCTGGAATCCTTCAGCCGTCAGCGCAGCGTCGGTCTGATCGCGCTGGAGCTGGATGAAGGCGATGTGCTGATTTCTGCTTCCATTACTGATGGCAGTCGCGAAGTCATGCTGTTCTCCGACGGCGGCAAGGTGACTCGCTTCAAGGAAACCGACGTTCGCGCCATGGGCCGTACCGCTCGCGGTGTCCGCGGCATGCGTCTGCCGGAAGGCCAGAAGCTGATTTCCATGCTGATCCCGGAAGAAGGCAGCCAGATCCTGACCGCTTCGGCCCGTGGTTTCGGCAAGCGTACGGCGATCACCGAGTTCCCTGAGTACAAACGTGGTGGTCAGGGCGTTATCGCCATGGTCAGCAACGACCGTAACGGCCGTCTGGTTGGTGCAGTCCAGGTGCTCGACGGCGAGGAAATCATGCTGATTTCCGACCAGGGCACACTGGTTCGTACTCGTGTCGACGAAGTCTCCAGCCTGGGCCGTAACACCCAGGGCGTGACCCTCATCAAACTGGCCAGCGATGAAACGCTGGTAGGTCTGGAGCGGGTTCAGGAGCCGTCGGAAGTCGAAGGTGAAGAGCTGGAAGAAGGTGAAGAGGGTGCAGTGTTCGACGGCGAAGTCGTAATCGACGACGTTGTTGAAGATCAGCAACTCGACGCCGCCGCTGACGAAGAACCGCAAGAGTAAGCGGACAGACAGGGGGCGGATGAGAATTCGCCCCCTTGTTGTTTGTCCGTAATGAAATATCGACACCCATGAAAATTCCTTGTGGGAGCGGGCTTGCTCGCGAAGACGGACTGACATTCAGCACAGATGTCGCCTGTTACACCGCTTTCGCGAGCAAGCCCGCTCCCACATTGGATCTGTGTCGACTGATATGTTTGTACGATCCACCAAATCAGAGCGAGATTGGATGTGAGCAAGAGAGCCTATAACTTCTGTGCCGGTCCTGCGGCACTTCCCGAAGCTGTCCTGCAGCGCGCCCAGGGTGAACTCCTTGATTGGCACGGCAAGGGCCTGTCGGTCATGGAAATGAGCCATCGCAGTGATGAGTTCGTGTCCATCGCCACCAAGGCCGAGCAGGATCTGCGTGATCTGCTGAATATCCCCTCGAACTATAAAGTGCTGTTTCTGCAAGGTGGCGCCAGCCAGCAATTTGCTCAGATTCCTCTGAACCTGTTGCCGGAAAGCGGCACCGCCGACTATATCGACACCGGTATCTGGTCGCAGAAAGCCATCGAAGAAGCTTCGCGCTACGGAAACGTAAACGTTGCCGCTACCGCCAAGCCTTACGACTATTTCGCTATTCCCGGTCAGAACGAATGGAACCTGTCGAAAGACGCGGCCTACGTTCACTACGCGCCGAACGAAACCATCGGCGGCCTGGAATTCAACTGGGTTCCGGAAACCGGTGATGTTCCGCTGGTCGCCGACATGTCTTCCGACATTCTCTCGCGTCCGATCGATGTTTCGCGCTTCGGCATGATCTACGCCGGCGCCCAGAAGAACATCGGCCCGAGCGGCATCGTCGTCAACATCGTTCGCGAAGACCTGCTGGGTCACGCCCGTTCCCTGTGCCCGACCATGCTCAACTACAAGGTCGCGGCCGACAACGGCTCGATGTACAACACCCCGCCAACCCTGGCCTGGTACCTCTCGGGTCTGGTATTCGAGTGGCTGAAGGAGCAGGGTGGTGTTGAAGCCATCGGCAAGCTCAATGAAGTGAAGCAGCGCACGCTGTACGACTTCATCGACGCCAGCGGCTTGTACAGCAACCCGATCAACAAATCGGATCGCTCGTGGATGAACGTGCCGTTCCGTTTGGCTGACGACCGTCTCGACAAGCCATTCCTGGTCGGTGCCGAAGAGCGTGGCCTGTTGAACCTCAAGGGTCACCGTTCCGTGGGTGGCATGCGTGCCTCCATCTATAACGCCGTCGACATCGTTGCGGTCAACGCACTGATTTCGTACATGGCAGAGTTCGAGAAGGAACACGGCTAATGTCTGAGCAAGAACTCAAGGCACTGCGCCTGCGCATTGATGCCCTGGACGAGAAAGTCCTGGAGCTGATCAGTGAGCGCGCACGCTGCGCCCAGGAAGTTGCGCGAGTAAAGATGGCCTCGCTGGCCGAAGGCGAAGTGCCGGTGTTCTATCGTCCTGAGCGTGAAGCTCAGGTGCTCAAGCGCGTGATGGAGCGTAACCAGGGGCCGCTGGGCAACGAAGAGATGGCGCGGCTGTTCCGCGAAATCATGTCCTCGTGCCTGGCCCTCGAGCAGCCGCTGAAAGTGGCGTACCTCGGCCCTGAAGGCACCTTCACCCAAGCCGCGGCCATGAAACACTTCGGCCACGCGGTAATCAGCAAGCCGATGGCAGCGATCGACGAAGTGTTCCGTGAAGTGGCGGCCGGTGCGGTGAACTTTGGCGTGGTCCCGGTGGAAAACTCCACCGAAGGCGCGGTCAACCACACCCTCGACAGCTTCCTCGAACACGACATGGTGATCTGTGGCGAAGTCGAGTTGCGAATTCACCACCACCTGTTGGTCGGTGAAAACACCAAGACCGACAGCATCAGCCGTATCTATTCCCATGCCCAGTCCCTGGCCCAGTGCCGCAAGTGGCTGGACGCGCATTACCCGAATGTCGAGCGCGTGGCGGTGTCCAGCAACGCCGAAGCGGCCAAGCGGGTCAAGGGTGAGTGGAACTCGGCGGCAATTGCCGGCGACATGGCCGCAGGCTTGTACGGGCTGACCCGTCTGGCCGAGAAAATCGAGGATCGCCCGGACAACTCCACGCGATTCCTGATGATCGGCAGCCAGGAAGTACCGCCGACCGGCGACGACAAGACGTCGATCATCGTCTCCATGAGCAACAAGCCTGGCGCACTTCACGAGTTGCTGGTGCCGTTCCACGACAACGGCATCGACCTGACGCGAATCGAGACGCGTCCGTCGCGCAGCGGTAAATGGACCTACGTGTTCTTCATCGACTTCGTCGGCCACCACCGTGACCCGCTGGTCAAAGGTGTGTTGGAAAAGATCAGTCAGGAAGCAGTGGCACTCAAAGTGCTGGGTTCCTACCCGAAAGCAGTTCTCTAAGGGCGGTAGCAAATGAGTGGTGACTTCCTCGCTCTGGCACAGCCGGGCGTGCAACAACTTTCGCCTTACGTTCCGGGCAAGCCTGTGGACGAACTGGCGCGCGAGCTGAACATCGATCCGGCCAGCATCGTCAAACTGGCGAGCAACGAAAACCCGTTGGGCGCCAGTCCCAAGGCTCTGGCGGCGATTCACGAAGCGCTGGCCGAACTGACCCGCTATCCGGACGGCAACGGTTTTGCGCTCAAGACCCTGCTGGCCGATCAGTGCCGCGTCGAGCTCAATCAGGTGACGTTGGGCAACGGTTCCAACGATATTCTGGAACTGGTCGCCCGTGCCTATCTGGCGCCGGGTCTGAACGCGGTGTTCAGCGAGCACGCGTTTGCGGTCTATCCGATCGTCACCCAAGCCGTCGGCGCTACGGCCAAAGTGATCCCGGCCAAAGACTGGGGCCATGATCTGTCGGGCATGCTGGCCGCGATTGATGCCGATACCCGCGTGGTGTTCATCGCCAACCCGAACAACCCGACCGGGACCTGGTTCGGCGCCGAAGCGCTGGACGAATTCCTGCAGGACGTACCGGAACACGTGCTGGTCGTGCTGGACGAGGCCTACATCGAATACGCCGAAGGCAGCGACTTGCCGGATGGCCTGGATTACCTGGCGGCTTACCCGAACCTGCTGGTTTCGCGCACGTTCTCCAAGGCTTATGGCCTGGCAGCGTTGCGGGTCGGTTATGGCTTGTCCACTGCCGTGGTTGCGGATGTGCTGAACCGCGTGCGTCAGCCGTTCAACGTCAACAGCCTGGCCTTGGCCGCTGCGTGCGCTGCGCTGCAAGACGCCGAGTACCTGGCTGAAAGCCGTCGCCTGAACGAATCCGGCATGCAGCAGCTGGAAGCGGGTTTCCGTGAGCTGGGGTTGAGCTGGATTCCGTCCAAGGGCAACTTCATCTGCGTCGATCTGGGTCGTGTTGCGGCGCCGGTCTTCCAGGGCTTGCTGCGCGAAGGCGTGATCGTGCGTCCGGTGGCCAATTACGGCATGCCGAACCACTTGCGCATCACCATCGGTTTGCCGGCTGAAAACAGCCGCTTCCTTGAGGCGCTGACCAAGGTTCTGGCTCGTGGTTGATGTCACTGCACTGCAATCTGCTGAACCTATGATCGGTCGCCTGGTGGTGGTCGGTCTGGGGCTGATCGGCGGTTCGTTTGCCAAGGGTTTGCGTGAAAGCGGCCTGTGCCGCGAAGTGGTCGGGGTCGATCTCGACCCGCAGTCGCGCAAACTGGCGGTTGAGTTGGGTGTGGTGGATCGCTGCGAAGAAGACCTGGCCGCTGCTTGCCAGGGCGCCGACGTGATTCAGTTGGCCGTACCGATCCTTGCCATGGAAAAAATGCTCGGCCAATTGGCCGGCATGGATCTGGGGCAAGCGATTCTGACCGACGTCGGCAGCGCCAAAGGCAATGTGGTGCGGGCGGCAACCGAGGCGTTTGGCGGCATGCCGGCGCGTTTCGTGCCGGGGCATCCGATTGCCGGTTCCGAGCAGAGCGGGGTGGAAGCCTCTAACTCAGAGCTGTTCCGTCGCCATAAAGTGATTCTGACACCGCTGGATCAGACTGATCCGGCAGCCCTGGCAGTGGTCGACCGGTTGTGGCGCGAATTAGGCGCCGATGTCGAGCACATGCAGGTCGAGCGTCATGACGAAGTGTTGGCGGCGACCAGCCACTTGCCGCACTTGTTGGCGTTCGGTTTGGTCGATTCGTTGGCCAAGCGCAATGAAAACCTTGAGATCTTCCGTTACGCTGCCGGCGGTTTCCGCGATTTCACAAGAATTGCGGGTAGCGACCCGGTCATGTGGCACGACATCTTCCTCGCCAACCGCGAAGCTGTCCTGCGCACACTCGATACATTTCGCAGCGACCTCGACGCCTTGCGCGACGCGGTCGATGCAGGGGATGGGCACCAATTGTTGGGCGTGTTCACTCGCGCCCGGGTTGCCCGCGAACATTTCAGTAAAATCCTTGCCCGCCGGGCTTATGTGGACGCTATGAATTCCAACGACCTGATTTTCCTGGCACAACCTGGTGGCCGCCTGACTGGGCGGATTCGAGTACCGGGCGACAAATCGATTTCCCACCGTTCGATCATGCTCGGCTCCCTGGCTGAAGGCGTTACCGAAGTGGAAGGTTTCCTCGAGGGCGAAGACGCCCTGGCAACCTTGCAGGCCTTCCGCGACATGGGCGTCGTGATCGAAGGTCCGCACCACGGCCGCGTGACCATTCACGGCGTCGGCCTGCATGGCTTGAAGCCTGCGCCGGGCCCGATCTATCTGGGCAACTCCGGCACGTCGATGCGTCTGCTGTCTGGCCTGTTGGCTGCGCAGAACTTCGATAGCACGCTGACGGGCGATGCGTCGCTGTCCAAGCGTCCGATGAATCGTGTGGCCAATCCGCTGCGTGAAATGGGCGCTGTGATCGAGACCGCTGCCGAAGGTCGTCCGCCGATGACCATTCGCGGTGGCAACAAGCTCAAAGGCCTTACCTACACCATGCCGATGGCCAGTGCCCAGGTTAAATCCTGCCTGCTGCTGGCGGGTTTGTACGCCGAAGGCAAGACCACCGTCACCGAGCCGGCTCCCACCCGCGACCACACCGAGCGCATGCTGCGTGGCTTCGGCTACCCGGTCACCGTCAACGGTGCGACCGCTTCGGTCGAGTCCGGCCACAAGCTGACCGCGACCCACATTGAAGTGCCGGGCGACATCTCGTCGTCGGCGTTCTTCCTGGTGGCCGCGTCGATCGCCGAAGGTTCGGAGCTGGTGCTTGAGCACGTCGGCATCAACCCGACCCGTACCGGCGTGATCGACATCCTGCGTCTGATGGGCGCTGATATCACCCTGGAAAACCAGCGTGAAGTCGGCGGTGAGCCGGTTGCGGACTTGCGCGTACGTGCAGCTAAACTCAAAGGTATCGAGATTCCCGAGGCGCTGGTTCCACTGGCCATCGACGAATTCCCGGTGCTGTTCGTGGCCGCCGCCTGTGCCGAAGGGCGCACCATCCTGCGTGGCGCCGAAGAGCTGCGGGTTAAAGAGTCGGACCGGATTCAGGTCATGGCTGATGGCTTGCTGGCGCTGGGCGTCAAATGCGAACCGACCCCGGACGGCATCATCATCGACGGTGGCCAGATCGGCGGCGGCGAAGTGCACGGTCACGGCGATCACCGGATTGCCATGGCCTTCAGCGTGGCTTCGCTGCGCGCCACTGCACCGATCCGCATCCATGATTGCGCCAACGTCGCGACGTCGTTCCCGAACTTCCTCGCGCTGTGCGCGCAGGTCGGTATCCGTGTTGCACAAGAGGCTCAGTCGTGATTATCAAGCCACCGGTCATCACCATCGACGGGCCTAGCGGTTCGGGCAAGGGCACTATTGCCGGGATTCTGGCAAAGCGTCTGGGCTGGTGCCTGCTGGATTCCGGTGCGCTGTATCGTCTGCTGGCATTCGCCGCGCGCAACCATGGCGTCGATCTGACCAATGAAGAGTCGCTGAAGCTGCTGGCCGCTCATCTGGACGTGCAATTCGTCGGCGCGACCGAAGGTCATCCGCAGCGGATCATTCTCGAAGGTGACGATGTCACTGATGATCTGCGCAACGAACAAGTTGGCGCCTGGGCTTCCCAGGTCGCTGCGCTGCCGGCGGTGCGTGATGCGCTGCTCCAGCGCCAGCGGGCGTTTCAGGAAGCTCCGGGTCTGGTGGCCGATGGTCGCGACATGGGCACGGTGGTTTTCCCCGATGCACCGCTGAAGATATTCCTCACTGCCAGTGCCGAGGAGCGTGCGCGCCGTCGATACTTGCAGTTGAAGGGCAAAGTCGATGGTGTTAGTCTGTCGAGTCTGCTAGATGAGATACGTGTCCGCGATGAGCGTGACACCCAGCGAGCGGTAGCCCCGCTCAAGCCGGCGGCTGACGCCATACAGCTGGATTCCACGGAATTATCCATCGATCAGGTGCTGGAACGCATCATGAGCGAGATCGCCATTCGCGATATCGCCGGGTGACCAAGAAACTCCGTAGGGGACCAGTCATAGTCTTGCGGTGTTTCTTCTAATGAACATAACCCACGTCGTCTGGGACGTGGAGATGGGCGTATCCTTCGCCCTTATTCAACAGGAATTAAAATGAGCGAAAGCTTTGCGGAACTCTTTGAAGAAAGCCTAAAAACCCTGAACCTTCAGGCAGGCTCCATCATCACCGGTGTTATCGTTGATATCGATTACCAAGCTCGCTGGGTAACCGTTCACGCTGGCCTGAAGTCTGAAGCACTCATCCCGCTTGAGCAGTTCTACAACGATGCTGGCGAACTGACTATCAACGTCGGTGACGAAGTTCACGTTGCTCTGGACTCGGTTGAAGACGGCTTTGGTGAAACCAAGCTGTCCCGTGAAAAAGCCAAGCGCGCTGAATGCTGGATTGTTCTGGAAGCAGCCTTCGCAGCCGAAGAAGTGGTCAAGGGCGTTATCAACGGTAAGGTTAAAGGCGGCTTCACTGTCGACGTTAACGGCATCCGTGCGTTCCTGCCAGGTTCTCTGGTTGACGTCCGTCCTGTGCGCGACACCACGCACCTGGAAGGCAAAGAGCTGGAATTCAAGGTCATCAAGCTTGACCAGAAACGCAACAACGTTGTCGTTTCCCGTCGTAGCGTCCTCGAAGCCGAGAACTCCGCTGAGCGTGAAGCTCTGCTGGAATCCCTGCAGGAAGGTCAACAAGTCAAAGGTATCGTCAAAAACCTCACCGATTACGGCGCATTCGTCGATCTGGGTGGCGTCGATGGCCTGCTGCACATTACCGACATGGCTTGGAAGCGTATCAAGCATCCTTCCGAAATCGTCAACGTTGGCGACGAGATCGATGTCAAGGTTCTGAAGTACGATCGCGAACGCAATCGTGTTTCCCTGGGCCTCAAGCAACTGGGCGAAGATCCATGGGTTGCTATCAAAGCCCGTTACCCAGAAAGCACTCGCGTTACCGCTCGTGTAACCAACCTGACCGACTACGGCTGCTTCGCTGAGCTGGAAGAAGGCGTTGAAGGCCTGGTACACGTTTCCGAAATGGACTGGACCAACAAGAACATCCACCCTTCGAAAGTCGTACAAGTCGGCGACGAAGTGGAAGTTATGGTTCTGGACATCGACGAAGAGCGTCGTCGTATCTCCCTCGGCATCAAGCAGTGCAAATCTAACCCATGGGAAGATTTCTCTGGCCAGTTCAACAAGGGCGATAAAATCTCCGGCACCATCAAGTCGATCACCGATTTCGGTATCTTCATTGGTCTGGACGGCGGCATCGACGGTCTGGTTCACCTGTCCGACATCTCCTGGAACGAAGTGGGCGAAGAAGCCGTTCGCCGCTTCAAGAAGGGCGACGAGCTGGACACCGTTATCCTGTCGGTTGACCCAGAGCGCGAGCGTATCTCCCTGGGTATCAAGCAACTGGAAAGCGATCCGTTCTCCGAGTACGTTCAAGAGAACGACAAAGGCGCAATCGTTAAAGGCATCGTGAAAGAAGTTGACGCTAAAGGCGCCATCATCACTCTGGCCGACGATATCGAAGCGACTCTGAAAGCCTCCGAAATCAGCCGTGACCGCGTTGAAGACGCGCGCAACGTTCTGAAAGAAGGCCAGGAAGTAGAAGCCAAGATCATCAGCGTTGACCGCAAGAGCCGCGTAATCCAGCTCTCCATCAAGTCGAAAGACGATGCAGAAGAGAAAGAAGCAATCCAGAGCTTGAAAGACAAGCCTGCTGCTGACATCGCTGCTGGTCCTACCACTCTGGGCGACCTGTTGCGTGCACAAATGGAAAAACAGAACTAAGTTCTGTCAGACCATAGAAAAAGGGCGACTTCGGTCGCCCTTTTTTGTGCCTGGAATTTGGTGATTCTGATAGTTTCGCGGCGCTGCGATTGTTTGCCGTGAAACCAATCGTCCCGGCATGTTGTCTCTTTCTTTAATCGGATCAATCGTTTATTTGCAGCTAGTCTTTAGTTTGTAGCGAGCGACCGTCGGGCGGCGCATCCGGCCTAAGGAAGTGAATGAACAAACTCATTGTCGTAATAGCATTGCTGACACTGGCAGGCTGTACCACTAATGCCAAAACTCACGCGGTGCGTGGGGTCAGTGGCATCGAGATCGATTGTTCGGGGCTGGGGTCGGGATGGGAGAAATGTCGCAAGCGAGCGAACAAGGAGTGCAAAGCGGGCTACAAAGTTGTAGCCAGGTCCGATGATGCCAAGGACGAGGATGAGTACCCCTTTGGCTTTAATCCAGCGGGCTACCTGACGCGCACCATGCTCGTGATCTGTAGATGAGTGTGTGATCAGTGATTCGATTCGTTACTCTGGAATAGGTCATCTCATTGCTGGTGAGGTATGTCAAAACTCGGGCTGTTCAAATTCATCCGGGCGTGCTAAAACCTTTGAAGCGCTGATCTAGCTGCTTGAAAAAGAAGGGAAAAATATGACGAAGTCGGAGTTGATCGAACGAATTGTCACCCATCAAGGGCTGCTCTCATCCAAGGATGTGGAGCTGGCCATCAAGACCATGCTCGAACAAATGTCTCAATGTCTGGCCACCGGTGATCGCATCGAGATCCGTGGATTTGGCAGCTTCTCCTTGCACTACCGCGCGCCGCGCGTAGGCCGCAATCCAAAAACCGGTCAGTCCGTCAGCCTCGACGGCAAGTTCGTGCCGCATTTCAAGCCCGGCAAAGAATTGCGCGATCGTGTGAACGAGGACGAGGAGGAGATGCTTTGACGGCCTCCGTTATTAAAGGAACCGCTCATGCGTAACCTCAAGCGCGTACTGCTCGCCGTATTCGTCCTGTTGCTGATTTTGGCGATCCTGGCGTTCGTTCTCGAGAATCAGCAATCGGTTTCCCTGCTGTTCCTGGGTTGGGCGGGGCCGCAACTACCGGTATCGCTGGTCATGGTTGTAGCGCTGCTGATCGGGATGGTGATCGGGCCGATTCTTGGCTGGTTTCTGGGGCGTACCTCCAGAGTTTCACGCAAGCGCCTTGTCTGATTACGATATAGGCAGTGAGGCGATTGAGCTTAAGCCTCAGCTTGTCTATATCCATTAGTAAAACCGTCATTAAGCTGTAAAATGCTCCGCTTGTCCGATAGTGGCATATTCCCACATCGGTACAGAATGACTCTGTCAGAAGCCTCAGCTGACTTGATGGCTTTGGAATTCATGGATTAGGCAGTGCTCGTTTGGCGGCCCTGTCAGTAACTCAAGGGTATGGCTTCGCGTGAAAATTCTAGTAACCGGCGGCGCGGGATTTATCGGTTCGGCAGTCATTCGACATATCATCTCCAGCACTACCGACTCTGTCGTTAACGTCGATAAGCTTACTTACGCCGGTAACCTTGAGTCGTTGGCCGAAGTTAGCCAGAACTCGCGTTACGTGTTCGAGCGCGTCGACATCTGCGATCGTGATCAAGTCGACCGTGTTCTGCGTGAACACCAGCCGGATGCGATAATGCACCTGGCCGCAGAGTCCCACGTTGACCGCTCGATCTCTGGTCCGTCTGAGTTCATCCAGACCAACATCATCGGCACTTACACCCTGTTGGAAGCTGCGCGCCACTATTGGGCTGCGCTGGATGATGCGCGTAAAGCCAAGTTCCGCTTTCACCATATTTCGACTGACGAAGTTTACGGAGACCTCGAAGGTCCGGAAGACCTCTTCACCGAAACCACGCCGTATCAGCCAAGCTCGCCTTACTCCGCCAGCAAGGCCAGTTCCGATCACCTGGTTCGCGCCTGGAGCCGAACTTACGGTTTGCCGACCCTGGTCACCAACTGCTCGAATAACTACGGCCCATGCCATTTCCCTGAGAAGTTGATCCCGCTGATCATCCTCAATGCACTGGAAGGCAAGCCGCTGCCGGTCTACGGCAAAGGCAACCAGGTCCGTGATTGGCTCTACGTCGAAGACCACGCCCGCGCACTGTACAAAGTCGTGACCGAAGGCGTTATCGGCGAGACGTACAACATCGGTGGCCATAACGAAAAGCAAAACATCGAAGTGGTGCATACCCTGTGCGCACTGCTCGATGAACTGCGTCCCGATTCTGCTCACCGCCCACATGCCAGCCTGATCACCTACGTTCAGGATCGCCCGGGCCATGACCAGCGTTACGCAATCGACGCCAGCAAAATCCAGCGTGAACTGGGTTGGACGCCGGAAGAAACCTTTGAAACCGGCATCCGCAAAACGGTCGAGTGGTACCTCAACAACACTGAATGGGTCGCTCACGTAAAGAGCGGTAGCTACCAGCAGTGGATCGACCAGAACTACGCAGATCGTTCGAGCAACGCATGAAAATCCTCCTGCTCGGAAAAAACGGCCAGGTAGGCTGGGAGCTGCAGCGCTCCCTCGCGCCGCTGGGTGAGTTAATCGCCCTGGACCGTCATGCTGTTGATGGCTTGTGCGGAGATCTGTCCGATCTCGATGCCTTGCGCGCAACGATCCGTCAGGTCAAGCCCGACGTCATCGTCAACGCTGCGGCCTACACTGCCGTCGATAAAGCCGAGTCCGAGACCGAGTTGGCCGACCGTGTGAACGGTCAGGCAAGCCAAGTCATGGCCGAAGAGGCCGCGACTCTGGGGGCCTGGCTGATTCACTACTCGACTGACTACGTCTTCAGCGGCCAGGGTTCTGCGCCGTGGCAAGAGTCAGATGCAGTCGCCCCGGTGAATCACTACGGCGCCAGTAAACTGGCCGGCGAACAGGCGATTACCGCGTCGGGCTGCAAGCATCTGATTTTCCGCACCTGCTGGGTGTATGGCGCTCGCGGCAACAACTTCGCCAAGACCATGCTGCGTTTGGCCAAGGATCGCGAAACCTTGAGCGTCATCGCCGACCAGATCGGAGCTCCGACGGGGGCAGACCTGATTGCCGACGTGACCGCGTTGGCCATTCAACAAGTTCTGCACCGTCCCGAGTTGTCGGGCTTGTATCACTTGGCGGCCAGTGGCGAAGTGTCGTGGCACGGCTATGCTAGCCATGTGATCGGCTTCGCCCAAGACAATGGCGAGCAGCTTGCCGTAACGGCGATCAATCCGATTGAAACGACGGCTTATCCAACACCTGCGCGCCGCCCTCTGAATTCGCGTTTGAATACTCAGAAGCTGCGTGACAATTTTTCTCTGCACTTGCCGGATTGGCAAAGTGGCGTAACCCGAATGCTTAGGGAGATTCTGAATAAATGACCACGGCAAATCGTAAAGGCATCATCCTCGCTGGTGGTTCGGGTACACGCCTGCATCCGTTGACCCTCGGCGTGTCCAAACAGATGCTGCCGATCTACGACAAGCCGATGATCTTTTATCCGCTGTCGGTGCTGATGCTCGCGGGCATGCGCGAAATCCTGATCATCTCCACCCCGGAGGATTTGCCTAGTTTCCGGAAATTGCTGGGTGATGGAAGCCTGTATGGCATCAAGCTTACCTACGCCGAACAACCTAGCCCGGATGGTTTGGCGCAAGCCTTCATCATTGGCGAAGAGTTCATCGGCGAGGATCCTTGCTGTCTGATCCTCGGTGACAATATCTTCTATGGTCAGCACTTCTCGGACAACCTGCGTTCTGCCAACGATCAAGAGCACGGTGCGACCGTATTCGGTTACCACGTCTCCGATCCGGAACGCTTCGGTGTTGTTGAGTTCGACAAAGCCGGTCATGCACTGAGCATTGAAGAGAAACCGCTGAAGCCAAAATCTAACTACGTGGTAACGGGCCTTTACTTCTACGACAACAAGGTCGTTGAGATTGCCAAGAGCATCGAGCCGTCCGAACGCGGCGAGCTGGAAATTACCGACGTCAACCGCGCCTATCTTGAGCAGAATGCTCTGAGCGTCGAAATTCTTGGTCGCGGTTTCGCTTGGCTCGACACCGGTACTCATGAATCTTTACTTGAAGCCAGTCACTTCGTGCGCACTATCGAACAGCGTCAGGGACTGAAAGTGGCTTGCCTGGAAGAGATCGCTTACAACAATGGCTGGATCACCCCAGAGCAATTGGGTGCTCAGGCAGAGCGTCTCAAGAAGACTGGCTATGGTCAGTACCTGCAGAGGCTGTTGGCGAGTGTTTCCACTGACCTGTGAGTGTCCTCCTTTCGATTTAAAGTGTTAAACCAATGCAAGCAGGATTGGCATGCCAGTAAAATACCCACAGGTAGCAGTTTTGCTGGCTGCGTACAACGGAATGCGGTGGATCGAAGAGCAGATTGCCTCGATCCTAAGTCAGTCAGCGGTAGATGTTACCGTCTATATAAGTGTTGATCCTTCGACAGACGGCACCGAAGCCTGGTGCGCTAGCTTCTTCGCTGAACGCAGCGATGTGGTTTTGCTTCCGGCTGTTGGCAATTTCGGTGGCGCAGCACGCAATTTCTTCCGTCTCATCCGTGATGTCGATTTCGAGGGTTATGACTTCATCGCGTTCTCTGATCAGGATGACATTTGGCACTCAGACAAGCTCGAGCGGGCCACCCATACTTTGCTGACACGTGAGTTTGATGCGTATTCAAGTAATGTAACGGCCTTCTGGCCGGACGGTAAAACACATTTGTTGGACAAGGCGCAACCGCAAGTTGCCTGGGATTTTTTGTTTGAGGCTGCTGGGCCGGGTTGTACTTACGTGCTGAGCAAGAGATTGGCGGATTCGCTGAAGGACTCCATGCTTGCCAATTGGCAGCGAATACAGGAAGTCAGTTTGCATGACTGGTACTGTTACGCCTTCGCCCGAAGTCACCAATTCAAATGGTTCATCGACCCGGTTCCATCCATGCTGTATCGCCAGCATGATAGTAATCAAGTAGGGGCTAATACTGGATTGGCTCCTTTGATTGCCCGATATAAAACGATTCATGACGGCTGGTGGTTTACTCAGGTTCGATTGATTGCTTCATTGGTGGGCCAGAGCAGAGAACCTTTTGTTGACGCCTGGCTGGAATTAGGACGCAGGCAGTTATTGAAGCTTTCCTTTAGCGCCTGGATATGCCGGCGACGGTTTCGCGATAAAGTGTTCTTCTTTTTTATCTGTTGTACCACTGCAGTTGTTGGAAAGAGGACTAAATGAAAGGCCCACAAGTTTTGGTGACGGGGGCGAGCGGATTCGTTGGTGAGGCTTTGGTCTTCAGGCTTTTACTCGATAAAAAATTCACCCCGGTTGCCGCCGTGCGCGGTGTTACACGATTGCTTGGTTTGTGTCGGGTAGTCCCATTCGACCTTACTGACACAGCTGCATTGCCGGCCCTGAATGACGTTCAAGTAGTGATCCATGCAGCGGCTCGAGTGCATGTGATGAACGAAACCTCAACAGACTCTCTTTCGGAGTTTCGCAAAGTAAATGTGGACGGAACCGTTAGGCTCGCCAAGAAAGCTGCCGAGTCAGGGGTGAAACGATTCATTTTTATCAGCTCAATCAAGGTTAATGGCGAAAGCACCGCACCACGGAGTTCTTTTAAGGCTGACGATCCTCCAGCACCTGTAGATCCGTACGGAGTCTCGAAACAAGAAGCTGAAGATGCTTTGAAGCAGATTGGCCTGGGCACAGGAATGGAAGTTGTTATTATCAGACCACCACTTGTGTATGGTCCGGGGGTGAAGGCCAATTTTTTAAGCATGATGAGTTGGCTGCATAAAAACATACCTTTACCGTTGGGGGCTATTAATAATCAACGCAGTCTGGTGGCGCTTGATAACCTTGTGGATCTCATCGTGACCTGTATCGATCATCCTGCGGCAGCGAATAATATCTTTCTGGTTAGTGATGGTGAGGATCTATCTACAACTTTGTTACTTCGGCGCATGGCTCACGCCTTAGGCACGAAAGCATGGTTGCTCCCGATACCTGATTTTGTATTGAGTTTAAGTGCTTCACTCCTGGGTAAAAAAGCAGTTGTTCAACGTTTGTGCAGCTCGTTGCAGGTTGATATTAGTAAAACATGTGATGTTTTGAATTGGCGTCCCTTGGTAAGTGTGGATAAAGCTTTACGCAAAACCGCCGACCATTATCTGGATAAATTGACGAAATGACTTTTTGGTTGTTGCTATCTGCTGTGCTCGCAAGTTCCTGGTTGCTGACCTATGTCTTGCGTCGTTATGCCTTGGCCAAGAGTTTGATGGACATACCAAACGAGCGCAGTTCCCATACTGTGCCTACGCCTCGCGGAGGCGGGGTGGCTATTGTGGTGGCATTTGCAGGGGCGCTGCCGGTGTTGGCTGCTTTGGGTCTGCTTGGTATGCCGTTGCTTATAGGGTTACTGGGCGCGGGAATTTTGGTCGCGCTTATAGGCTTCGCCGATGATCATGGTCATATTGCTGCTAGATGGCGGCTGCTGGGGCATTTCATTGCAGCTGGCTGGGCGCTGTACTGGCTTAATGGCCTCGCATCCATTTCATTTTTTGGTACCGCGATTGACTTGGGCTGGTTCGGCAATGTACTCGCGCTGATTTACCTTGTCTGGATGCTGAACCTCTACAATTTTATGGACGGGATTGATGGCTTGGCCAGCGCTGAGGCCATATGCGTATGTCTGGGGGCATGTGGGTTGTATTGGCTGGGTGGTTACGCCAATCTGATATGGGTTCCGTTCGTTTTGGCTGGAGCGGTGGCCGGGTTTCTATGCTGGAATTTTCCTCCCGCGCGTATCTTTATGGGAGATGCGGGTAGTGGATTTCTAGGCTTCATTCTCGGTGGTTTAGCGCTCCATGCGGCTTGGACAGCGCCGGAGTTGCTTTGGAGTTGGTTGATTCTGCTCGGAGTTTTCATTGTTGATGCTACCTGGACGTTGCTGCGACGTTTGATGCGTGGAGACAAAGTTTCTCAGGCGCATCGCAGCCACGCCTATCAGTATGCATCCCGTCGTTTCAAGAGTCATCGAACCGTAACACTTGGAGTTGTCGTCATTAATCTTGTCTGGTTGGTGCCAATTTCGATTTTTGTTGGGCTGGGATTGCTGAATGAAATGCTCGGAATATTACTTGCGTACACTCCGCTCATCTTTATAGTCTGTTTGTTTAATGCAGGAGCGTTGGAGGAAAAGGCTGATTCTTGAGCAGTAGCAAGGCTCTCCATTTGCCAAGTCACTCAATCACCTGGTCCAGTGCTCGCATCACATGCTTGGCCGGTAACGGCAGATAAATCTTCATGCTCTTGGCTTCGCGGTTGAAGTCATCAGTCAAATTGACAATCCAAAAGCTGCGTTGCTCGGCAAATTGGTCATACGTGGAGGCCATCAACCAGCATTAGTTGATCACCTCGGGAGCGGCCAGTGGCTCGGGAGTTTTCCGCGCGATGCGATTGCGCGGTTTGATCCGCAGGTTTAGCTCAGTTTCGCGGTAAATCCGGTACACCTCAGGTACCGGGTTTCCAGTCTCGGTTGCGCAAGGGGGGCTATGATTTAGCTGTCCGATAAACGTAATGTCGTCACACAAAACTCCCTTGAGCTGATCAGGAGAAAATTCTACTCCTGACGAGTACTTTTTCAGGGAGGGATTTCCGTTAGGCCGCAGGGCAGGCGTAGTGCAATGACATCACCGTTTTTGTGGATGCTGTCATTATTTTCGATTCTTTCAGCAGTGCTGTTTTGACAGCATCAATCTGTCCTGATAGTTTCCCTGTTTTCTGCTGCCTATTTTACTCTTTATCGGAAATTCGTCCGCTTTGACACATCAAACTGGTTGGTCAGGTAGCCGCGAGGAAGGCATCGCGGCGTCCGCACAAAGAATAAGAGCTCTGAAAGCTGATTTGATTGGTCTGACTCAATGAGCCCGCAAAAGGAATGAACAAATTGTTCGTGTTGTCTGCAGTAAAAGCTGGAATTATGTCAGCTCTTTTTTCGCTTCTTTTCGTCATTATGTTACCGATCTCTTTTTCTGAGGAGGAGGCGGCAATGGATCTGACGATCGTGGCCACTGGTGAACACAATCCGGACGCAAAGTCGACAGAGGTCTGGATACGCGCGACGGACTCTGAAAGACTAGAGGCAAAGATTGTTCACAAGGATCCCGGTTGGGAGACTAAGTACAATTCGTTGGTTTCGTTTCGAAATCAACCCGCTGTCATGCAATCAGCATTAACGCTTAAATCGGATAAATTCCTGAGATTTGCAACGAGTGAATACTCTGGAATAGTCGAAGTCAAGTATGGGCAGGTAGGGCGTCGCATCGATCTGTATTCCCCAACTCAAGGCATGATCGAGGTCGATCTCAGCAAAATCGCGCCAATGCAGATAAATCTGTGGGCAAATGCTATTTCTGCCGCTAAGCCATTTGGGATTGCATTCGTCGCATTTTTCATACTGCTGCTGGTACTCGGGCGTCGAGCAGTATCACGAACCAGAATCGCTACATCGGGCAGTGCCTGGATGCATGCGTGGATTGTATTATCTAGCTTGACCGTATATGGCTTGGTTTTAGCTGCATATTGGCCAGGTCAAATGTCGCCGGACTCGATAAATCAATGGGGTCAGATTGTTTCGGGTCAGTACAACGATTCACATCCCATACTTTCAACTCTACTGTACAAGTTGGCGTTCTATGTATATCCGTATCCGCAATCCGCGGTCATCCTGCAAATATTGATATTTACCAGTGCTACATGGTTTTTCTTGAAAGAGTGCTTGGCATGGGGCGCATCTCCACGAGTCATTGCTCTCGCGGCGTTATTATTTCCTCTTTTTCCGGCAACCTTTCTTATTGTCACAACCTTATGGAAAGATGTTCCGTTTACTGCAGGTGTGATCCTTCTTAGTGCCTTGGCGGCGCGTGAAGTACGCAGCGGGTTGACGCTGAAGCTTGATTCACTATTTCTGATGGGTATGGCGGGAGTGCTTGTTATTGCCATGCGCCATAACGGCATATTAATAAGTGTTATATTTTTTGCAACTTTGTTTTTATTCGCGAAGACAGGTCAGGCACGCCTGCGGGTAGGTATTGCGTTGATTTCGCAAATCGTGATTTTTTTGATGATAAAGACCCTGCTACTGACAGTTTTAAATGTATCGCCTATTTTGCCACAATATCGCGCCATCGTTGCGATGCATATATTGGGTTCAATGGAAACTGCAGGTGTGGAATGGGACTCAGGCGACAGGCAACTTCTCGAGAGATTGCTTCCAGCGCAAGAGTGGCGTGAGAATTATAAATGCGAGTCGGTTGTGCCTCTATTTTGGCACCCACGGCTTCGCAAGGAATGGAGTTTCTTAGGTGAACACACTTCCGAGCTGAATTCGTTAGCTTTAAAAGCAATATGGAATTACCCGCTGGTCTTTTTAAAGCATCAGACTTGCGTGACAGGTCTAATCTGGCGAATTGGTGGTCGCGACGACGAATGGCTCAGTATTTCGCCGGCTGAGATAACCAGCATGCCGGAGCAGCGAGAACTAGGATTGCAATCGCATTCGCTTCTGCCTGCCCTGAAAGGCCGGATAGATGAGCTGAATCAGAATTTTGTTCAGCGAAGTACAGTGTATACCCGGCCTGCTTTGTACACGCTTATCGGTTTGATTTCGATGTGTATCATTGCCATTAGAACGCAACCTGCGGTGTGGTTACTATTTGCTCCTTTATTATGTAATCTGATGAGTTTGACTCTATTAATGGGAGCGCAGGACTATCGGTATCTTTGGCCTTCGGTGGTGATGTCGCTTCTCGTATTTTTTATGGCCTTGGGGCTTTCCTTCGGTCGAAACGGTACTGCTGAAAAGAATGAGTTATTAAATGCGCATGTATCATAATGTTGCGGTCGTGATTCCAAGCTATAAGGTGCGGGGGCAGGTGCTTGATGTGATCGGCGGTATTGGCGATGAGGTGTGCCGTATATATGTTGTTGATGACTGTTGCCCTGAACAAACTGGCTCTTTTGTTGAAGAGTTTTGTTCCGACTCTCGTGTGAGGGTTTTGCGGCATGAAATCAATCAAGGTGTAGGCGGTGCTGTCATGACCGGCTATGAGGCTGCGGTCGCCGATGGTATGGACATCATTGTCAAACTCGACGGTGATGGGCAAATGGACCCCGGATTGATCACGGATTTTGTCGAGCCTATATTAAATGGCGAGGCTGACTACACTAAAGGGAACCGTTTTTTTGATCTAGAGAAAGTTCAGGCGATGCCGAAAATGCGGTTATTCGGGAATGCCGTATTGTCGTTCATGGCAAAGCTGTCGTCTGGATATTGGAACCTCTTTGATCCGACGAATGGCTATACCGCCATCCATCGAGACGTAGTCCGCTACCTTCCAATGAAAAAAATAAGTCGAAGGTACTTCTTCGAGACGGACATGTTGTTCAGATTAAACACCCTGCGTGCTGTGGTTGTAGATGTGCCGATGGAAGCAAAATATGGTGATGAGGTCAGTAATTTAAAAATTTCTGCGGTTGTGGGGGAGTTTCTGATTAAGCATGTCAGAAACTTCCTCAAGCGGATTTTTTATAATTACTACCTACGGGACATGTCCTTGGCATCTATAGAGCTGCCCGTTGGCTGCGCGATGCTGCTATTTGGGGTTGTATTCGGAACTCATAGTTGGGTGCGGTCCATCGATACCGGTTTGCAGTCTTCGCCTGGAACTGTAATGTTGTCAGCATTGCCGTTTATTGTGGGTTTGCAATTGGTTCTTGCATTTCTAGGGCAGGATATCCGATCGGTTCCAGATAGGCCATTTCATCGTAACAAGAAGGTTGCGATGACTAAAAGTTTGGAGAAAAAAATTGCAGAATGAAGATAAAGAATGGCTCGATTACCGAGCACGGTTTGCTGATGTCTATGACGATAGCAACTATGGCAGTCCATTGCAGTCGTTTGTAATGCGAGCGAGTCATAAGTTGACTGAAAGTCCATTTGGCGAGAGCGTGAAATTCAATAGGGTATTGGAAATTGGTGCGGGGACGGGAGAGCATCTTGCTTTCGTGCAGCATGATTTCGATGAGTATGTACTAACGGATATGGACGCCAAAACTCTGGAGGTTGCGTCTGGAAAGACCTCGGCCCGCCATAAGGGACGTCTGACTTTCTCTGTGCAGCAGGGAAGTAGAATAGATGCTGAAGATAATAGCTACGACCGTCTTATTGCGACCCATGTACTCGAGCATATCTATTATCCCCATCTTGCGCTCAAGGAATGGCGTAGAGTCTTGAAGCCGGGTGGGACATTGTCGATATTGATTCCGACAGATCCGGGCATAGCGTGGCGACTTGGCAGGACACTGGGTCCGCGCAAGAGTGCGATTGCACAGAATATTGCCTACGATTATGTGATGGCTAGAGAACATGTTAATCCGTGCAATAACTTGGTTGCGTTAATGCGGCACTATTTCCCCTACGCACGCGAGTCATGGTGGCCGTGCAAATTGGCCTCAATGGATTTGAATCTTTTCGTCGCGTTTCATGCCATTGTTGAGAAACCAGAAGTGCCACAGGGCTGACATGCTATATATTTGGGCGGTACTTTGCGTTGTGGGCCTGGCGATTGGCCAGATTCTTTTCAAGGTCAGTGCAGCTGCGTTGGCGGCTAGCGGGACTTTGTTCACATTTCGTGCGTTGGCGGCGTTGTTCAGCGCAATGTTGCTTTATGCGATCACATCCGTAGCGTGGGTCTGGATCTTACAAAAGATTGAATTAGGCCGCGTCTATCCAGTGATGGCGTTGGCGTTTGTTTTGGTGCCTATTGGCAGTCATATTGTGTTCGGCGAGCGATTTAGTACGCAGTATTTTGTCGGCATTTCTCTAATCATGTTAGGAATTGCCGTCGCGAGTCGTTCGTAGGTAAGCACTCCATGAACCCCATATTTAAGGGTGAGGATCTACGGCTGTCTTGAGATCTTCGGCGTGCAGCCGCCACCCGCGGCAAGGCCTCGAAGTCCTCTACGCTTGAGGCTTGTGGCAGACGCTCAAGTGCTTGGCGCTGCTACGTATGGGGTTCTTGGCAGTTGGCTTTAGCCGTATCGACCAAGCTGTAAAGTTGAGCGCTGGTTATCAAGCTTTTGGGCGTATCGCTGAACAGCCAGTTTTTGCACTCGATCACAAAGGGCTTGATCGTGCGTTCTGCCACAATGTTGTCGATCGGCAAATAACCGGCTTAGGTTAGCGCACCAACTTGATCCAGTTGCTGGCCAGGTACCTGATGGCTTTGCCCTGTGCATTTTGTGCCGTCACTTGTGGCTGGGTTTTCTCCAGCCATGATTGCGACTGCATCAATACCGATAGGCAATCTTGTCTTATTGCTGACTTCTTTTTAATCTCGCTCGATACCGTACAGCTTGTTGATCAGATTCAGGGCGATATCGGCACGCCCGGTTTTGCCTTTAAGTTGTAATTTTTGCGCCTCTACGCCGTGCACATGTCCACGTTCGACACTAGGCTACGCACCCAAAGCGTTATAGCCAGCGTAATCATCGGTCATCAGGTAGCCGCGATAACCTTGCCGGTTTTCACCCACATCTAAGATTGGCTGGTTGGCTCTCGATCTGGCTCTTTCGTCGCTCGTACACGCGTTTCGTCGCAGTGGATTACGAGACTTTCCAGCTGCCTCCCCCTCGAGGGAGGTTTTCTAAATCTCGCTACGATACGCTTTCAGGATGGCGAACCTTTTCCACCTTGAGTCCTGTCGCGTACTTACTCCTGAGCGAGAAGAATGGCTTCTCAATAACCCCATAGGTCAGCATAGAAAAGATGATAATAGCTGGAACAGTTAAAAAGGCTGTTTGCATTAGAATATCGGCAACCCCACCACGAGCCGCTCCGAGATCTACGAAGTGAGAATTTGTGAATGGGATAACAACGTAATGCATACAGTACATGGAGAAGCTGAGTTGGCCTAGGCGTGCAAGGCTAACATCGAGTGCCTCGGGTATACGGATGCGCGCGTGTGAGTAACTGACAATTAATATTGCCCACATCACAGCCTCTATAGACGGCCAAAATGCCATGCCCCAGGATTGATTCATGCCAATCAAACCCTTATGGCCACAGAAAATACTGATAATACTTGCCGATACGGCTATCGCCGCTACAAGCCAGCTTGTAGAAATCTGATTTTTTGAGATGTATTTTTTAGCAAGATAAGCAGCAGCCATTCCAATAAGAAACTGATCTATTCGCCCCAGAAGTGTCATGTATGCGACGTTTGTTACAGAACCTATTTTGAACCACATCAGATACTTGAAAAATATGGTTAAGACGAGCATTCCAATAATGAAGCGAGAGCCTGATCTATCTAGAAACAATACCAAGAATGGGAAAATCAGATAGAATTGAAACTCGACGGCTATGGTCCATAGGTGTGCAAACATTGGAAGCTGCACACCTTGCAATGCGTTCACAAATGGGAAAAACATACTCAGTGCTTGAGTAAAAGAGTATTCGGAACTCCACCCGCAAAGCATTATCAATACGCAAAAAATATAGAGAGGGTAGATTCTTATGACTCTATTTTTTATAAAGTCAAAATAATTCAACTCTTTTCCTGATGCGATCTTTGTCAGTAGATAGCCACTAAGTACCATGAAGAGCCCGACACCCATATGACCCTGCTCAACCAGACCGAGTAAAGGGTTGTATGTGCTATGGCCGAGTCCAAAGTTGTCAGTAAAGCAGTGGTAGAAAATTACCATGGAGGCGGCTATGAATCTGAGATGGTCAAGTCTAGGTTCATACCTTGTATTTTTTGATTCTGCAGGCCTATCAATAATAATGGCTAGCGCTGAATCCCTTCGTAACACCGTAAGTATGGGGATGAATGCGGCTATTAATATAACAATAAAAATTGATGGTGTTAGGGCTTTGTAAGCAAGGCTTGATCCAGTGAGGAATTCGTAGCCTGTCAGTTTTGTTGGTACTTCTGTAGGGCTATAAAGATCAATCGTTGTTTTTGATGGTCCGTAAGTTATTTTTACTGATCCAGATCTGTTCTGCTTTATAAAAGTTATCCCTTGGCTGTTCGAGGGGATGGAAAGCTTAAGTGGTCCGTATGGTGGGATATATGATACAAGTCTATCGCCTCTGGACTCCCAGCCGCTTGGTATTTTTCCAATGGAAACTGGTTTTTCCATCCATACTTCTGCGCCAAGTGATGAGTCGTTTTTTTTGCCCGTGGCATTTATTTCTACATCAACCAAGATTCCGTTAAAGAATAGCGTTACGAAGTAAGGCGCAAGAATTGAAGTAAACAAATATGCAATCGGCAGCGAAAGGAGGAGGGCCCATAAGCTTCTTTCTCCAAATGGAACATGTTTAGTCACGGTATTTGACCATTCCCTTGCGGTTTCTATAAGCATACATGGTATCACCTGATCGTAAAGCAGTGCCTCTTTCTAGGAGGTTTCCCTAGGGACAACCATGCCCATCACTGCGCAGCAGTTGCTGCGGATCCTCCCAGGCGCCTGCCCAGTGACCGGCACTTTTTTACCTGAAGAAAAAGCAGTGCGCACATCGCAAAAGGGCGTGAGTCTGACAAGTCCGTCGAGGTTTTTCGGCTGAAGTCTTACCAGGACTCAGTCGGGGTCTGGACGGTTGGATGCGGTACCGCGCGCGAGCTACCCGAACAGTCAGACTGGCCACTCAATATCGATTGGCCCCTGCATCCCCTTCCAAATGTGCAGGCATCGGTCACGCCAAGACTTCCTCCTTAAGGAAGAACCTTCTGAGCACGATAACTATTGCATACGTTGCCGCGATTGCCGCTACCGCCCTTAGCCAAAGCGGCAGATCCAACCTGTTCAGCGGTGCCAACAAAAATGGATGAATGCAGTACAGACCGAGCGAGTTTCTGGACATGAACTGAACGATCGGGCCTGCTGGCCGAGACACCTTCAAACAGAGAGCCAACGCAAAGATGACAAAGAGCATCGATGAGAGCCGCGTATAAGCCGGCAGATTGTATCCTTGGCCAGGAAAGAACGACGGATTAACCAGGAATCTCCATTCCAGAGCGGTGGATATTGTAAAAAGTATGAATGAGGCCCATCCGAGGAGTTTTAGTGCAGAGGGCGATTTAGTAAGCCTATAGACCAACGCAGCGGCGGCCGGATACGCTACGTAATTTAGAGGATTCCAGAAAGATCCAGTCCAGATAGTTCCTTGCACGATGGTCTGCCATTGAAAGTAGCAGACAGCCGCTGAACCGAGCACAACCCAGAGTATTAATATCGCTAAGTTGCAGTAAACCGCGAGAGCAGAAAGCGCGACGGAGATTAGAAGGCCAACAAAGAATGAGTATGTCTCAAGCGCGGTCACGGTTTGGTAGACCGGACGCTCATTCAACTTCCCAATAGCCTGGATCAACCCATCTGCTCCTCCATAGAAAAGATGATAGGCCACTGCCCAGAACACGATCAGTGTGCCGATTCTCACGACGCGACGGCCAAGATAGCGAATCGATGTGGCGGTTTCCGCGTACAGGTAGCACGAGGCAAGAATAAAGAAAGGAACTGCCTGTAGAAAGACGTTGAAATTGATTATGTCTGAGGCGCTTGGACTATATGGAGAATTTGTCGCCGAATTGAAAATGGTCGAAGTTCCGGCAGCGTGGAAGTGCCATAGCACGACGAAGATCGAGAAAATGGCACGTGCATAGTCCAGACCGTGAATTTTTTGTTTATCTGACATTAACTGTTCTCTATTCAACCGAGTCGTTTCGCTAAGAGTTGGAGCTTGGCAACTTCCTTTCGGAGGAGGGCAGTGCTCACAGCAGAACGGGGGCACAAGTTTATCAGCCCGTAGCATTCATCCGATACTCAGCCCGTCATCGAGCGTATCCGATCCGCGACGCCCACCTACCCTAAGATGAGTCAGCTTTTTACTGTGGCATTTCTGGCGAGCAGTTCGAAGATAGTATTGCTTCGTAGTCGGCCACTGTCTGCGTATGCGGCAAGCGTTCCAGTGCGTGACGCAGTCACGTAGGCGTCCGGTACGCCTTGTTGCACGCAACCCAACAATCTCACCCTTAGGGGCGAGATTGCCGGTTACTCCCTGTAGGCAAGTTTAAGCAGCTATCTTTTACGAGACTTCATCCGATAACGTTTGACCGCGTTGGCCACTGTGAAGAGAGCAATAAGCACGGTCTTGTGCACGGGACCAATTCCATTGAGGTGCTTGATTCCGGAGGTCCATTGAACTCGACGGATGTAGTCCATCACCTGCCGACGCGCAGTGCTACTGAATGGGGAAAGAAAGATCGTAGATAGTGCCGGAGCCTGATTCTTCTGGAAGATATCACCGAAGCCAAAAACGTCGTGTTGAGGTGTATGAATGAAGATCTTTGCCAAGTCAGCATCCGGATTGACACTGAGTTTTTTCCAGACATGCACAGCCGATGCACGCAGTTCCGCGGAGCTCACCACATAACGCTCCAGGTACGGTCCCCATATTTGGGCAGCCAGTGCGACACCCTCCTGGAAGTGAACGGAAAATTCACTGTGGGAACTATTTTCCTCAGCTGAGACGTTGCGATACGCAGTAACCTTGCCTTGCGACCTTACGTACTTCTCCGTGCTGCCCATGTTTGATGTGCACAGCATTTCAAGGACAGCAAACGCTTCAAACAGCTTGCCTGTATCAGCATCAATCCGTTCATCAGCACCGTAGGCACGCTTTGAAACATTCGACGCTTGGGGATTTAGCATCTTTCGCAGACCAAGATACATCCCGTGAAAGTGTGTAGCAGGCTTTATTCGCGCAAGATTATCCTGGATTGTCCCGCGCCAGCCAATATCAACTAGGCCGACTTTGTCGTTCTGTGAAATACCTTTTTCTGTAAGGTACTCATTCAATAGCTCACGTTGTTCCAGTATCTTTTCGTTGACGGCAGTCGTGAATGCCGGCGCCTGGATCAGCTTGCTTAATGACTCGTTTTCATCAGGGCGCTCAATAACATCCGAGGCCTCTAACCCAAGTTCAGATAAAAGATCAGCAAAGTCAGCGTGTTCCAGCCCAAGCGTGGAAAACAGCCCGGAAACTTTTTGCGAGCGATTCAGGCGCCAAATACGATTGAACTCATCATTCGAGACTTCTTCCATTGAAGCGACGAACGTAGAAAGTCGACTGACCTCAAGCTCCGCATGTGCTGGCAATTGATGCCCAAAAAGCGTCTGATCTGGAAAGACAATTTCGTATATACGGCGAAAAAACTCGCCTTCTCGGGTAAGAAAGCAGACTCGATCCAGACACTCAGCGACTGCCTGCTCGGCAATCCACAAGGCAAAGCCCAAGAACAGTGGAGCGGCCTCTACTCCGAAACGAAACGCTGCCGCTTCGGTCTTTTGCCGCGTAAGTATTGACGACTCCGCTGTCTGGATACTGAGCTGTCGTAGATGCTGGAACAACGCCTCACGCGAAACAAAAAGGCTCTCTCGCTCTTTCCTGGCCGCGTGAGATTTGTCCGGCACGAATGAAATGCCGGTAACACCCAGTTGTGCCGGGGACTCTACATCCGACCATGGGTGATCGCCTACATGCACATGTTCGGGAGGAGTGATCCCGTAGACCTCGTGCACATGCTTGAACAGTGTTCCTGAACGTTTATTCAAGCCGACGTCACACGAACTCACGCCATCCTCAAAGAGATGACTGAGCCCCTTCTGCTCGAGCAAGTGTTTGAGCATGTCAGAGGTCATGTAGAAATCAGACAGGAATATCGTTCTTTCGGCAGAGTGCTGCTTGAGAAACTCTTCGATATCCGGATCCTGAAAAGTACGGCGCACTTCTACTGAAAGCTCATAGTCGGCAAAGCGCTGGGGCAGACTCTCATCGAAGGAAGAGAGCAGAATTGTCTCCAGCCATTCCTTGAGCACATGAACGATTTCGTACTCTTCGTCCTTGTTTGCTTCTCGAGCCGTCCGCGCAAGACGGGCTTCTGTATCCACCCGTGCCTGATAGATATCCCAGTAGCCCGTGTACAGCGGTTTGAAGTGTCCAAACAGCTCAAAGAATACATGAGCGGCAGTCGCCAGCTTGATGCATTCAGGGTGGCAATCTCTTCTAAGCAAGGTGTCCCAGACATCAACCGTCTTGATTTTGTAGATCATCGTACTTCTCGCCCACCAAAAATCACTTCACCCACTGCTTCCATCTGTTTTATCCGAAGCTTGAGCCAGGCGGGGAGTTTGGCGGCAAGTTCACTGAGTTTATGACGGCGAACGACCCAACGATTTGAATTGAGACGCTGCTTTTCCTGAACGGAATACTCGTTGAACGCCTTTACAGTCAACTCTGTAAAAACAGATTTTTCCATGAGCGGACCTTCCAAACTCTTCTCTACCCATTCGCAGAAAAGAGCCGAAGAGTCATGCCAGGAAGGCCAAATCTCGGCCGTCTGGCGCGCCCCTTCCTGAAGCCGTGAAAGCTCCGTACGGTCGCATATGAGTTTTTTTAGGACACTGACAACGCCGTCAGTGTCACCAGTGGAGACTACGACCGCATTTTTTCCATTAACGATATATTCGTCATGTCCGGAAACATCAAAGACTACGGCGGTGCCGCCACAGTGAAACAGCTCAAGCGGCGGACCAAACATTCCTTCAACCGTACTGAGCTTGATCAAAATATCGCAAGAGCGATAAATTTCGGCAGTCTTGACCATGGGCACCCGGGAAAAAACCCGCGATACTCCGGGAAGCCACTTGATGGGGGAGCCCGTCAGTACCCAGATGTCTTTCGCGCCGGCTTCTCTGGCTAATCGAACACCCAAGGCCGTATTTTTGAATGAGACACCAAAATGTCCCTCTACCAGAATTCTGGGTTGCGCATCAATAGGGCGAGGAGCGCTTGTGACACCCGTTTGTGAGTACACATCCTTGCGAACACCGTTGCGTACCAGAGTGGTATCCCGATTGAAATCGTCTTTCAGATAATGCTGGATCCACGTAGCTTCAGTCACGTATTCGATTGGGAAGTGGTAGGTAGCGTCAACCAAAGCACGCAATGGCCCTTCCGATTCAGGATAAAACCTGGATTCGATCGACTGTACGAAATACGCATACCTTCTGGCGTCGAAATTGCCAAGCTCAAAAGCGGTTTTCCACCATGTGGCGATAACCAGGTCGAAAGATTCTTGCTTGGCCTCTTCTATGGGCAGACAACGAAGCTTCGGCGCTTCGTCATGCCAGGAAAGCGTCGCCGCCGAAAAAGGTTCCTGAACCGCCAGCGTTACGTCATATCCATGATTCCGCAGGTAGCTGGCATGTTGAATGATGACGTAAGTGCCACCGCTAATAGCCATCGAGCCTACGAGAAAGCAAATTCTTCTATCGTTCAATTTATGATTACTTCTGAAAATAGCGGATTAATCCATATAAGTTGGCTATTGGGCGGCCAACCCGCTCATCGAGCTTCTTCCATGGCCAGAACCCAAGCAATCCTCGTCCGTTGCGCCTCAGGACGGTGAGCATGAACTTCAACCTATCAGAAAAGCTCGGGACCTTGTGCGCGCCGGTAAAGAAAGAGCGCTCAAACACACCGTAGTTTTCAACATGAAATACTGAAGAAAACCAGTCGATCTCGGACTGTGAAGGTTGGAAAACCAAGCGCGCGTGGCTGCGAGCGATCTGCTCAAGACGTAGCGACTGCGTACCGGCTTGCAGTGTCATGTCTTCCAGCAACTGGTTGTAACGAGCGAAGATGTGACGCTGAACAGGAAACACCAGAGCCTCCAGCATCTCTTGCTCATGGAACGTGTCATGGACGGCACTAGCCCTGCCATTCGTGTCTATTTGGTAGCTGGCCGCTGAGCCATGATCTGCTGCAAGGAGAATTTCGAACAGGGCGCGATTTTCATTAAATACATGAAACCGCGACGTGCGGCCTGCAATGGAGGAAAACAGAAGGCCGTGCTTGGGATTCGCAGAACCTGCCGCCCCTGGCGCAATAAGCCCGATGTAGTAGCCCGTAACTGATTTGACTGGCGATGCCGGTCCCTTGCACAACAGCGCGTAAAGGTTGTCCTGAATCGTGCCCTTCCAGCCGACGTCCACGACCACAAGGTTTTCGGGAACATCACCTTCCGAGAGGGTAGAAAGATACTGCCCAAATGCCTTTCGACGACTCAGCCGTTGCTCGTCATATACCGCAATGAATCGCGGCAACGCCTTAAGTCGGGAGAGGAGGTCACTTTCGGGAAAGTCCTCCTGCCTTTGATTCGACTGTTCAGTCGTCAGACCCAGCAAGGCCGACAGCTCCGTGCAGAACTCATCCAGCCCAAGGCTCGAGAGAAACTCCAGCAGCGACATTCGCCGATATTGCCTGAAAAGCGTTTCGAACCGCTCTTCGCTCAGCGCATTCAGAGAAGGCAGCAGCGTTGATCTGCGAGAAACCTCCAGGTAACGGCTCTGAATCGGGACGCCCATGCGAACGCAATAGCAGTCGAACATTTGCTTGAGCGGTTGTCCCTCTCTGGAGAGAAAGAATACCTGCTTGACGCCGTTCTCGATGAGTTTGCGATGCAGTTCGCTCACCCAAAACAGGAGCGTGTCTGCCATTTCTCCGAAAAGTTCGAACGAATCAGATCTTCCTTCAAAGCTAGCTCCTCTGATGTCACTCGTCGCCGATGGAGGTTTTTTCACTGCATATATTCCGTGTAGTGGGATCGATGTCGATTAGCGTTTTGAGGAGTGTGATAGCGGATAGGGCAGGTATATCCGGTAGACTGCGATACCGGAATGACTGCGCCAACCTACGCTCAAACCGTCTTGCATGCCGCAGGCTGATCCGAACCTGCGGCATCCCCTGCTTTCAAGTACGGCTGTCGATCGCTGTAAGGCTTTCAAAGTACTGACCAAACTTTGCAGCCTTTATAGACCAGTCCCACTCTTTGATTCTTTCAACGTTTTCTGTTGAAAGCCGAGACAGCAACGCTGGCTCTTCGACGAGCTTGCGGATACTGTCCTTGAGCGCTTCAACCGTTCTCTCAGGCAAGATAAAGGCTTTCTGCAACTCACCGAAAGCCTGCGGCACGATGCCGACATCAGTACTGATAACCGGTACCCCGCAGGCCATCGATTCCAGAACAGGGTTAGGCGTACCTTCTATCTTCGACGTACACACATAGACGTCGATCTTTGAGTAGTAGTTAGGCATCTGGTCATGGGGAATGAATTGATCCTGTCGGTCAGCGAACAGGCTTTTTACAGCAAAACCTTCTTGCTGAAGTTGCTCAATTGCTGGCTTGAGGATCGAATTCACGCCTTTGAAGTCTTCGAGCTCTGCCGCCCACTTACTGTTTCCAACCCAGCCAATGACTAGCTCACGCTGACCGACTTCTCGAAGGCGTTCAATATTCATGGGCATGAATTTTGTCAGGTCGACACCATCCTCGATTACTCGGGTGGGTTCGGGATAGCCGCTTACTTCGGAATAAATGCTGTTTAACTTTTCAGAGCCCACAGTGTAGCCAGCAACTATTTCGGTAAAAAGATGGGCGCGGCCACTGAGTTCGTCTTCTTCCAGAAGCAGGTGGTCGTAAACACTTGTGCTGAGCTTTTTAGTGGCAATAAAGCGCTCATGGAACAGCTCATATGGCATGCCAAGGCTTTCAACATAACTTCTGTAGTACGGCGTACCGATGAGTGTTAAATGTTCTCTCCAGAAGAAGTGCACGATGTCACAGTCTTCGGTCATCATGAATATTTTGTCGATGTTATCGATGATATCCATCGGTATCACAACGAAATCAAACTGCTCACTCAAATAGCGTTCCAGTTGCCGGGCGATATTTCCAAACGCCCAGTTATCCGTATCGATGATCAGTGCGATTTTCGTCTTTTCATGCTCTACCGATACCACCTTTACGGGAGCGGAAATGTGATCGGCTTCATTGTTGAGCCCCAGTTCATCGTGCCGTGACTGGACCCAATGGTCTACCGCATCACCCCAGATCTTGAAACCGTGTTTTGCCTCAAGGTGCATCGCAGACTTGTGAAGAACACCGCGAGAAAAACGTTCTTTTTCATAGTTGCGATCAGCGTCTGAATCAGGCATTGGGTGGTCATGCACCAAAGCGCATACCGATGCGCAACCGACTTTGTAGCCCTGCTGGAACAGGCGTACCGAAAAATCGATATCCTCAAAGCCAACAAACATACCCTCGTCATAACTACCGACACGAGCGAACGTGTCCTTGTTAACGACGCAAGCACCACCAAACAGGAAAGTCCCGAGGAACGGCTGACTGATAACGTCCTGTATTTTTGTCTGCAGGGAAGCGCTTCCAGCACCGATATGAAGTTCGCCCTCTTCATAGGACACATAAACGTGACCGCCCCTGGCGAAGATTGTTTGACCATCTGGGTCCAGCAAGGGAAGGCTCATGAAATGACAGCCAAGAACCGCTAGATCATGCTGAATCTGCTTTAGCGGATTCATCGTGAAGTAGATATCGTTGTCCAGACACATCAGCCATTCTGTCGTGACGTGTGGAATGGTTCTATTACGGCCGCCTGAAACACCGAAATTTTGCCCTAGCTCAACAATACGGGTGCGGAAAGTTAGCGTTTTGCACGCCTCGCGCATCCGCTCGATTTCTTCTGTCGAAGAGCCGTTATCGATAATCAGCACTTCACCGGCGAAATGCGGCAAGAACTCTTCAATGGACTTGAGCAGCTTGATCGATAGCGACGAACGGTTCATCGAAAGGAAAGAGATCGTTAGGTTCTCGCCACTACTGCCGATGTTCGGCCCCGTCTCCCGCCAGGCATCAGACGCCAGAAGAGCGTGCGCATTGTCATAAACGTAGAGCCCGCGCGAAAGCCCCGGGATGATATCCAGCCCTAGAACTTTCATTAGTTGGGGTTCCCGCGAACAATTCTGAAGACCTTTTTTATCAGCGCTCGAGCATGGCGAGGAACCAGCCCTCCCAAACGGAGATAACGGTAATAACCGACTCGCATTTGATCACGTTCTGCGGTCACTCTTGCCACTTCGGCCTGAAGCGCATGCACTACTGCATTCAACTCATGCTGAGTGGAGTTGAACACATGCAATCTTTCTTTTACCAGTTCGTTTTCCGTCAGCGTTGCCTGATAGTTAAGTCGTGTTTTTCTCAAGTCCGCCTTAAGCGTATCAGCTTCCATTTGAAGGGCCGTCAAACCCTGATGGAGAGTGTCCACCTTCAACCGTTCATCCACAAGCAATGTGCCGTCCATTGCATGAACCATGCGCGCATACGCGTCCATACTGATCGGGAAAACAGCAGCACCATTAATGATTTCAGGTGCATTCCAGATGCCGAAATAATAGCTGCAGTTCTCAGCATTAAATTCCGGTTTTTCACCACCATTTACAAGGTATGCACCTTGGACTGAGTTGAATTTCATCCAGCTATCAGGAACGGTTTCATAGTCTCGCTCGATATCTAGCGACGTTGATCCGAATCCAAAGACCGCGGTTCCTATGCTCCAATTGACGTTGTCTCCCAGTACGCTGCTGGCGAGCTGCTGAAACTCTTCGAATCGGTATTTGCGCAAGTGGTACGGGTTGCGCTGATGTTCTTCCGGGAAATACCAATAGTCATTTGGACAACTAATGATAATGATCGCGTCTTTCTTTGCGACGCGTTTCAGTGATTGCAAATAAGCTGCCGGATCTTCAATGTGCTCAATGGTTTCACACGAAACGATAACGTCAAAGTACTCGGGCGGAAACTTGTCTTCGATGGTTGTTGCGTCAGCCGCAGTAAACTCGATCCCAGGACCACCAAACGAACGGGTAGCGCGATTCACTGCGTCGACGAACACATCTACGCCGACGACCTCTTCGGCTCCAGCCTGCTTTAAGAGGTAACTGCCATAACCCTCGCCGCAGGCGATATCCAGGACTCGCTTGTTTTTAACAAAGGGCGTGGCAACCGAGTATCTTGCGAAATGGATTGACGCTTCTATGTTCGCTCTCTCTGGAGCAGAGTTGATATCTAACCGTTCCATTTGTGGCCTATTCAAATACTGTTGAGATCGTTTGGTTGAAAATTCCACTGTCGCGGAAGGCTTAACATGCCAACCGCTTTGAAGTTATCTTCAACACGGAACGAGCACGCATTTTTTGCTTCTGCGTAAGTTATGAATCCAACATTGTCGTTAATTGCTACCCGCCACTTGTACTGACCGCTCAGCAGGGGGAGATCTGCAAAGTCAATCGATACAGTTCCTGCACTTGAGGAACGGTAGGCCGGGATTTTGTCCATCAATGTGGTAGCGCCACATAGATACAGCTCATCATGTCTATATAGATTGAAGACGAAACTGATCTCTTCCGGCGGTGTATCAACCAGTGCGACAAAATCGAAACACACACTCACGGATTGCCCGGTTGTCACGGTTTCCAGTGCCGTGCCTTCGGTGTCAGTCAGGCGGACATCCGTGATTTTAAACAGCTGATCCGCAGATTCGCTGTTACTCAGAGTCGCTTTGGGGGCGACACTTTTTGGCTTGCCGGCATCTGACTCGCCAGATTCTGAAGTGTCGTGACTTTCAGCAGCAGCGGCTGCTGCCAGCGTGGCTGCGAATGCTGCGGTGGTACTTTGAGCAACCTGAGCCTCCATTTCGATCATGTATTGATCGATGACTCTAGGCGCAGGACCGAACATGACTTGTCGGCCTTCTTTAAGGTACAGCGCTCGTTCACACACCGATTTAACTTGATATTGGTCGTGTGATACAAAAAGGATGGTGCAACCACGATCACGTATTTCGTAAAACTTCGAAAGGCAACGTCGCTGGAATGCCGCATCACCGACAGCAAGAATTTCATCTACGATCAATATTTCGGGTTCAACGTGAACAGACACCGAGAATGCCAGCCTGGCAAACATACCGCTCGAGTAGTGTTTTACAGGGCTGTCGATAAACTGCCCGATGTCAGCAAAACCGGCAATTTTATCAAATCGATTATCAATTTCTTCTTTTGACAATCCAAGTATCGATGCACTTAGGTAAACGTTTTCACGCCCTGTAAACTCTGGATTGAAACCAGAGCCGAGTTCAAGCAAGGCTGATAAACGACCTTGACGCTCTACGTGGCCATGCGAAGGGGTAAGGGTCCCGCAGATGATCTGCAAAAGCGTGGATTTGCCTGAGCCGTTACGCCCCACAATACCGACGGTTTCGCCTTTCTTTACATCAAAGTTGATATCCCGTAGCGCCCAGAACTCATCGCTGGGATTAGTAGCGCCTTTCCAGAGAATTTGCTTCAGTCGGTCTTGTGGTTTTTCATAAAGATGATAAATCTTTGAGACACCTGCAACCGAAATTGCTAAGTCATTAGAGGACATCAGCAAACCCCTTTCTTGTCTTCTGGAACCAGATATAGCCTAGCCATGCAATGATGACTGCGCAGAGTGTGTAAACCGCCAAGCCCTGAAAGTTCGGGAGTCTCCCCCATATCATCACTTCCCGTGCTTGTTCAATAATGAAGGTAAGCGGGTTGATCATTAGCCATGGACGTACGGCCTCAGGCAATGATGTGGCAGGGTAGAAAACCGGGGAAAGAAACATTAGCACAGTGGTGAAAAGACCAATAGTTTGAGCCACGTCGCGTAAGTACACACCCAGCGAAGCGAGAAACCAGGCAGCCCCCAGCGAGAGTATGATCAGTGGCAATATAACCAGCGGTATAAATACAGCGGTCCATTGAATAAAACCGTTGAAAATCAAGAAGGCGATCAATAGAACAGCAAGACTTACCGTTGCATGAAAAAGTGCCACGCCAATACTGATGGCTGGAAGTATTTCAATAGGAAATACAACTTTTTTGACGTAATTGGCATTATCCAGAATCAGTCTTGGCGAGCGATTCAGGATTTCTGAAAACAAGCCGTGAACGATCATGCCTACGAACAATATAACGGCAAAATCAGTCTTGCTATCGGTCCCGCCCGTGCCCCAGCGCGATTTGAACACTACTGCGAAAAAGAAGGTGTATACCAACAACATCAGTACCGGGTTAAAAAAAGACCATGCCAAACCCAGCATCGACCCGCGATACCGTCCGATTACTTCTCTCTTTGTCATTTGCAGAGTGAGTCGACGGTTGCGCCACAAACACGAAATCAAGGTGACTGGAGAAACTGAATGCTTGCTATGTGGATTGATCGGTGTCGCCTTTTGCATCGATACACTCACTTTTTGAATCCTTTGGGGGGTTGCTCTGCCTGCGTCAATAATCTGCGTGCATAGTTTCAGTGCAGAGTTCAGCACACCAATCTGATTGTTTGCTTGCAAATGCCGGATCGGCATCGCGAGCCACCTCACCATCCCAGCGCGGCCTAGTATAAGCGAATCACAGAGCCAATTTTTTTTTCAAGGATTGGTCGCCGAGAGGGCATGACGCTTTGTTGCGGAAAATGCTGCAGGTCTCCATAAACACTCGCTGAGGAGCTGAATCCCCCCTGTTTTACGCAACAAGAGCTAAAATCTCGCGGTTGAAGGGGCGTAGGTAGCAAATGATTTGAGTGGGTCCACCAGAAAGCTCTTGCCAGTGTCGGTACAGAGAGTGATTGGAGCCTTGGATAGGGTTTGCTTTCTCCGAATAGATACTGCCGGAGGTTGTTTCGGGGGGCGGTAACGCACGATCGATACTTTCTAGCGAGCCTGATTTTTTCTTTATACGATAAAGCGCACTGACATTAATCCGTGCTGTGTTGAATTGGCTCACCTGCTGATCTCCAGATCTACTCCCCAAAGCACCTTCGGTGGCTATTTTTCTTGGTTGAACCATGATAGGCATTCGCCCCTTGGAGGCGACAGAATCCAAACGTATGGAAGCAAGTGTAACACCCTCGAATTAAGTCGTATAACCCCTAAATTATTCGTAACCGTTCATGATCCGCCACATTCAAACCGAGGCCTGATCTCCGATGCGGGCACCCGATTTTCTGTCGGGAAGCAGCACCTCATCATGCGCCCGGGGTCGGCCTTAGGTGCGGGCGCGCCGCCGACTTGGTAACACCACAACTCGCGCTCTTCAGTGAAGTCGAAAGCATCGCCGCCTGTTGCTATTCAGGCCGATGAGGAAGTCGTCACGTCGGCCGGGTACGGCATGCGCAGGCCGTTTCGGCAGGCCTGCTGCTTATGCAAGGCCATCCGCGAATTGCCCGAGCATGAGCTGGTCTACTATTGCGAGTGTCGCAAACATGCCGTCGGCGAAGCTCCTCATATAGACGTGTAAGCGGTTTTGTGATCCTCTGCCTGAGTCAGCTTGGCGCAGGATCAATTTTGCTAGCGGCCTTAGTCGTTGAGCGTCCTGCAGCCATGCATACATATGGTGTGCGATCATTGATCCTTTGGCAGTCTCTATCGTCAGGTTTCAGGTGATGAGGTGGGATGTTTATGTACAATGACGTATCAGATCTAGTGATGAGGGACAGGCCTGGCAGGTCAAGTACTTATGGACAAATTTAGAGTTTTTTTGCTGGGTCTGCCTCGTAGGCAAAAAAGATTGTTACAGGTGGCCACGGACACGGTGCTGGTTTGGTTTGCTCTATGGCTTGCCTTCATCGTTCGTCTCGGCATTGACGGCATGTACAATCCCCTAAAGGTCCATTTTTGGCTCTTCGTGTGCGCGCCAGTGGTGGCCGTCCCTCTCTTCGTCCGCTTCGGTATGTACCGTGCGGTCATGCGCTACTTTGGCAACGACGCATTGATTGCCATCATCAAGGCCGTCAGCCTGTCATCGCTGCTACTTGCGGTCGTTGTCTATTGGTACAGCAACCACGAAGCTGTGGTACCACGTTCCATTATCTTCAACTACTGGTGGTTGAGCCTCGTCATCATTGGCGGGCTGCGTCTCTGTATGCGCCAATATTTTATGGGTGACTGGTTCAACGCCGCCCAGCACGTTCCGTTCACCAATCGTGACAATGGCCTGACCAAGGTGGCCATTTATGGAGCCGGTGTTGCGGGCAATCAACTCGTTGCTGCTTTGCGTATGGGCCGGGTTATGCGGCCTGTCGCTTTTATCGACGATGATACAAGCATTGCGGATCGTTCGATTGCTGGCTTAAAGGTTTACAAGCCCAAGCATATTCAGCAGATGATCGATGTGACGGGGGCGGAGGAGATTCTTCTGGCTCTGCCATCGTCTACTCGAGCGCGACGTCGGGAGATTCTCAATCTTCTGGAAGGCTTTCCGCTTCACGTTCGCAGTGTGCCGAATTTTACTGATCTGGCCAGTGGCCGGGTGACGGTCGATGACATCCAGGAGGTTGATATCGCCGATTTGCTGGGGCGCGATTCGGTTCCGGCGCAACCCGATCTGCTGGCGCGCTGTATCAAGGGTAAAACGGTGATGGTGACGGGAGCCGGTGGTTCGATTGGCTCGGAGTTGTGCCGGCAGATTTTTTCCATTGGTCCGACCACGCTTTTGTTGTTCGAACATAGTGAGTTCAATCTTTACAGTATCTTGTTCGAGCTTGAGCAGCGTATTGCCCGTGAGTCGCTGCCTGTCCGGCTATTGCCTATCCTGGGCTCCATTCGTCATCCCCATAAGCTCCTTGATGTAATGAAGACCTGGAATGTAGACACGGTCTATCACGCAGCCGCGTACAAACACGTTCCTATGGTTGAACACAATATCGCTGAAGGCGTGCTGAATAATGTGATTGGAACACTCAATACGGCTCAGGCTGCATTGCAGGCAAGTGTTGCGAACTTTGTACTGATTTCCACAGACAAGGCGGTGCGCCCGACCAATGTGATGGGTAGCACCAAGCGGCTGGCCGAATTGATCCTTCAGGCGCTGAGTCGGGAGATTGCGCCGGTGTTTTTTGGCGATAAGGCTAACGTATCGCGGGTAAATAAAACCCGATTCACGATGGTCCGGTTTGGCAATGTGCTGGGTTCTTCCGGCTCAGTTATTCCTCTGTTTCATAAGCAGATCAAGTCGGGTGGACCGTTGACGGTCACCCATCCGAAAATCACCCGTTATTTCATGACCATTCCCGAAGCAGCGCAGCTGGTAATTCAGGCTGGATCGATGGGGCAGGGCGGTGACGTGTTTGTGCTCGATATGGGCGAACCGGTGAAGATTGTCGAGCTGGCGGAGAGGATGATTCACCTTTCGGGTCTGAGCGTTCGTTCGGAGAAAAATCTTCACGGCGATATCTCAATCGAATTCACTGGCCTGCGTCCGGGCGAAAAGCTTTACGAAGAGTTGCTGATTGGTGACAACGTGGCTGCAACCCCGCATCCAATGATCATGAGTGCCAATGAAGATCACCTGTCTTGGGAGGTGCTCAAGGCCCGGCTGACTGAATTGCTTGCTGCCGTTGAGCGGGATGACTATTCCCGGGTTCGTCAGTTGCTGCGCGAGACAGTCAGTGGCTACACACCGGATGGCGATATCGTCGACTGGATTTACCAGCAGCGTCGCCTCGAACCTTGATC
This sequence comes from Pseudomonas sp. Root329, assembly GCF_001424925.1. NCBI lineage: Bacteria > Pseudomonadati > Pseudomonadota > Gammaproteobacteria > Pseudomonadales > Pseudomonadaceae > Pseudomonas > Pseudomonas sp. Root329. The sequence continues at coordinate 111,934 of NZ_LMCV01000034.1, forward strand.
CCCACATATGCAACTTACTTTGAGAGCGGCGTGTTTTTTACGTCGTTGGATGGGTCGCTAAAGATCAAGGGTGGGGGAGGTGATGCTTGGCAAGAGGGTTACAAAGTTGAGGCCGCTCGAGTAGTTGAAGTTGTTATTTGAACTCGGTGAGCTCGGGTTTTATGGGAGCCCTGCAACAGTCATGATTAAAGAAAATACCCAGTGTCGAATCATGTAGGGTATTTTCGTCATTGTCTGAGTGCAAGGCGTTGCGTTTGACCAAACCAGTCTTGTTTATATCTTCCACTTCTGAATATCAGCTTATTTGCATACGCTTCGCAAGGTGTCCCCGCTCCTTATCGTCATCGTGAAAAAATGAAGAGGTGGAGCAGTTGATTTGAAAAGCGTCAGAAGCTAAGTTTTTACGTAATCTGGTGTCGGTATTATTCAATAATTCAACAAGCCTCTGTACCCAGCAGCCGGGCTAATCCAACCTTCATCGGTGTCTGCTCGGGGAGTTGAAATCTTTCAAGAAGTCGTTGGTTATTTGCCCGCGAGTGGCGAATATCTCCGGAGCGCGCCGAACCATAGCTGACTGGTGGCAGTTCTCCTACTACCTCGGCCAATGTTTCCAGCATCTGGTTGAGTGTGGTGGCTTGATTCATTCCGACGTTGATTGCGCCCACTTCGACCTGCGGGGCTTCGATGGCTTGCACCAACACCTTTACCAAATCTTCCACATAAACAAAGTCTCGGGTTTGTTCACCGTCGCCGAAGACTGTAATGGGGAGACCTTTATGCGCCCGCTCGCTGAAAATGCTAATCACCCCCGAGTAGGGTGAGGAGGGGTCTTGGCGTGGGCCAAAGATATTGAAAAAACGGAACACAACTGGCTCAAGAGCGTGCTGGCGTCGGTAGAAGTCGAAGTAATACTCGCTCGCTAGTTTGTCCGAGGCATAGGGTGTCAACGGCGCCTTAGGCGTCTCCTCGTCAATAGCTTGCCCTTCTCCATTGTTGCCGTACACCGCGGCACTCGAGGCAAATACCACGCGTTTGACTTCAGCTTGGCGCATAGCTTCGCAGACGTTCAAGCTACCTATGAAGTTGCTCTGGTGGGTGCGTACAGGATCGTCTACTGAGGCTTGGACCGAAGCCACTGCGGCTAAATGCACAACTGCCCGACAACCGATCATGACCCGCGCAACCAAAGCGGCATTGGCGACATCGCCTTCGACAAATTCGACGTGTGGATTTTCTTGCGGCAGGTTGCTGCGCTTTCCGGTGGACAAGTCATCGAGAATTCGCACTGCGTAGCCCTTGGCGAGCAAAGCATCGGTCAGATGGGAGCCAATAAAACCGGCGCCGCCGGTGATTAAAATAGGGGCGTTAGCCATGATGGTAAACCTATCAAATGATGTCGGGGTTTTGTGCCGTGAGCACAGCTTGTGCCCTGGAGTACGCAGTTTTTTGCGAGCGGAGCCAGAAACAGTGGCTCTTGGGTGGTGTAGGGCTGTATGGTTTTCTGATGCTCAGCGAGAGTAAGTGTCCCATAACGACGCTGCGCAATCGAGTCGTGTTTGTGCTCAAACGGTCTTTCCGCGTTCGTTTTTCCAGGTTTAGGAGGATTGACGCCAGTGCGTTATTGACGCGCTGATAGTGCTGAGTCTTGCCCGCTCTGTACCTTTAAAAATGTTTGCAGTAGTGAGATACGTTTTGGTATCTCGACGTGCACGACAGTGCTAAGTTCTCTGCCAACGTCGAGATCAGGATGATAATGTTTTGATCTGCTGTATCTGCGCTGTCCGAGGCTTTTCGCCAAGGAAATAACTCTACGAAGAGTTGCTGATCGGCGACAGCGTGGCAGCGACGCAACATCCGATGATCATGACGGCTAACATATGGATGATTACGCTCATGTCCGTCAGCTCCTGCGTGAAACCGTCAGCGGTTACACCCCCGACGGCGATATCGTCGACTGGATCTACCAGCAACGCCGCCTCGAACCTTGATTGTTTCACATCCTGTAACGGACACACTTTTGACAGTCTCCAGACATCGCCTAAGTTTGGGAGGCAGCTTCGGAAAAGCTGCTTTCTCAATCGATGTCATGGAGCTTCATTTATGCGTACTGGCTATTTCTACTCTCTGGTTTTTGCCCTGCTCACCAGCGCCTCTATTGTTGCCATTGCTGCGCCGACGGTCAAGCCCGAGGCTGGCAATGCACCCTTGGTGCTGGAAGTTTCTCCCAAGTCGCAGTCTGGCAAGGTCGATCTGAATCAGGCCGATGCGCCAACCCTTCAGCGCGAGTTGGCCGGTGTGGGCGAGGCCAAGGCCAAGGCGATTGTTGCTTATCGTGAGAGTAATGGGCCGTTTGCGTCCGTGGACGAATTGCTCGAAGTGAAGGGAATCGGTAAAGCGATTCTGGATAAGAATCGCGAGAAGCTTGAGGTGAACTAAGCTTATACATCAGCGCCAGGGGCCGGTCATTGATCGGCCTTTTTGCTTTCTGGCGAACGCTGTGAGGGTGGGCCTTTCGTCGATATGAGAAAAATTATGCCTATCATATACAGCTGAGATTATGCCTATAATAAATTGGTTTCCGCCAAGCGTTCTGAGCCACAGGCGCTTGTCTTTCCCTTAGGCATCTCCCAGGAGCACAGTCATGAACTCTGTACAGTCCCAAGGTAGGGCCCTCGTCACCGGTGCTTCTTCCGGTATCGGTGCGATTTACGCCGAGCGGTTGGCGGCGCGTGGTTTTGATTTGTTATTGGTCGCCCGTGATCAAGAGCGGCTGGAAGTGGCAGCTACCAAGTTGCGCGCCGAGCATGGCGTTCAGGTCGAGGTGCTCAAGGCGGATCTGACGCAAAAGGATGAGGTGCTGAAGCTTGAACAGCGTCTTCGCAGCGATTCGAGTATCAGCCTGTTGCTGAACAACGCCGGTGTTGCAGCGGATGGTTTGTTGGCCAATGCCGACATGGATCAGCTGGAGCGTTTGATTCAACTGAACGTGACAACGGTCACGCGGTTGGCATCGGCAGCGGCCGCCAGTTTTGCCAAGGCGGGTCGGGGGACGATCATCAATATCGGGTCAGTGGTGGCGTTGTTTCCCGAGCGCTTCAACGCAACTTACACCGCCAGCAAGGCTTATGTGTTAAGTCTGACGCAGTCGTTGAACGCTGAACTGGAGGGCACCGGGGTCAAGGTGCAGGCCGTGTTGCCAGGCGTAACACGCACCGAGATCTGGGAGCGCTCCGGTATCGACGCAACGCAAATTCCGGCGGAGATGGTCATGGAAGCTGATGATATGGTCGATGCCGCGTTGTCGGGTCTGGATCAGGGTGAGTTGATCACCATTCCTTCGTTGCCGGATGCGGCCGACTGGGATGCCTTCATTGCGGCGCGTCATGTATTGGCGCCGAATCTTTCCAAAAGTAAGGCCGCCGCGCGTTACACGTGAGGCGTCATGAATCGGCTTGAGGTATTTGCGGTATGAGTGATCGTCGAATAGTTGTAACGGGCATGGGCCTGGTGTCGCCATTGGGTTCTGGCGTCGAAGCCGTCTGGTCGCGTCTGTTGGCCGGGCGTTCGGGGTTGCGCAATTTGCCGGACGAGGTGGTTGCCGATTTGCCGGCCAAGGTCGGTGGCGCAGTGCCGACGCTGGCTGACGATCCCGAGGCGGGGTTTGACCCGGACCGGGCGACAGCGCCCAAAGAGCAGAAGAAGATGGACCGCTTCATTATGTTCGCCATGGAAGCGGCGCGTCAGGCGCTGGAGCAGGCCGGTTGGCAAGCGGCGGACACCAATGCCCAGGAGCGTACGGCAACCATTATCGGTTCCGGCGTGGGTGGTTTCGGTGCGATTGCCGATGCGGTGCGCACCACGGACAGCCGTGGGCCGCGACGTCTGTCGCCGTTCACCATTCCTTCATTCTTGGTCAATCTCGCCGCGGGGCATGTGTCGATCCAGCACGGTTTCAAGGGCCCATTGGGTGCGCCGGTGACAGCTTGCGCGGCCGGGGTGCAGGCGATTGGTGATGCGGCGCGGTTGATTCGTTGTGGCGAGGCAGACATTGCGGTCTGTGGCGGCGCGGAAGCGGCGATCGATCGCGTCAGTCTCGCCGGGTTTGCCGCTGCTCGCGCTTTGTCCAGTGGTTACAACGACACCCCGGAACGTGCCTCTCGGCCGTTCGACAGTGACCGCGATGGCTTCGTCATGGGGGAGGGCGCTGGACTTCTGGTGATCGAATCCCTGGAACATGCCTTGGCCCGTGGTGCTCAACCGCTGGCGGAACTGGTCGGTTACGGCACCAGTGCCGATGCCTATCACCTGACGGCAGGTCCCGAGGATGGCAGCGGTGCGCAACGGGCGATGTCGCTGGCATTGGCCCAGGCAGGCATTTCGCCGGCGCAGGTGCAGCATCTCAATGCTCACGCAACCTCGACCCCGGTCGGGGACTTGGGTGAGTTGGCGGCCATCAAGGCGTTGTTCGGCACGGATAACAAAATCGCCGTGACATCGACCAAATCGGCCACCGGGCATTTGCTCGGTGCAGCGGGCGGTATCGAGGCGATCTTCACGTTGTTGGCGATTCGCGATCAGGTCGTGCCGGCCACCCTCAACTTCGACAACCCGGACCCCGCCGCCCAAGGCGTGGACATCGTCCACGGTCAGGCGCGACCGATGGCAATCGAATACGCGCTGTCCAACGGCTTCGGGTTTGGTGGGGTGAATGCCAGCGTGCTGTTCAAGCGTTGGGAGGGTTAGTCCCGGGGCTGTTTGAGATAGGCGCGAGTCACGTCGAGAATCTGCTGCGCCAGCTCGGGATTCTCGACACTGCGTGACAGCAGTAAAGCCCCGACCAGTGTCGACATGATCACGATGCTTTGGTCGGCGGCGTTCTCGTCTTCAAGAGTGCCTTGCACTTGTTCGAGCCGTGCGTTGAGCACCACGTCAGTGGTCGGGCTTTGCTGCCCGCGCAGGCCGAGTTCCGATGACATGGTCGGCAGCGGGCAACCTTCATCGGGTGAGGTCTGGTGCCATTCGGACAAATAGGTGTCGATGAACGCTTCCAGCGGACGATCCTGGGCGAAGAGCTCGGCGCAAATCACATCGACCTGCTCGCCTGCGGCTTGCAAAGCCTTTTCCACCAGTTCGTCCTTGGACTTGAAATGCGAGTAGAAACCACCGTGAGTCAGGCCCAGTGCTTTCATCAGCGGTTGCAGACCTGTCGCGCCAATGCCATCGCGGCGAAAGCGCGCTGACGCTTCCTTGATGATGCGTTGGTGGGTCTGGGCTTTATGGTCCTGCGAGTAACGCATCGGGTATCTCCGCAACAATGCGCCATATTAACCAATGAAAATGGGATGGTGATTGTACTTCTACTTCTAAAAAGCATGCAGATGCGTCCAACTCCGTCCTGCTGTCTAGAATAAATTGGCACGAATAGTGATTACTCATTAACTGACGATTGTTGAACAATCACGAGGCAATGAGTATGAACAGCGGACTGTCCCTGGCCGACCACATCACCCTTGAGTTACGCGCCGACATCATTGGCGGCCGTTTGCTGCCCGGCATGGCGTTGGTGGAAAACGATCTGGTGTCTGCCTACAACGCCTCCCGCAATACCATTCGCGAGGCGCTGCATCGCCTGGGGCAGGAAGGTCTGACCCGTTATGTGCGCAACAAGGGCGTGATGGTGCGCAGGCTGGGCGTCGAGGACGTACGGGATCTGTTCAAGGTCAGGCGCACCCTGGAACTGCAGGCCATCAGCGCGAGTCAGCCGCTGCGCGACTATCAATCCGACCGGATGCTCGAAGCCCTGGAAGCCACCGAACTTGCCCGGGAGCGCGAAGACTGGCGTGCCGCCGGCACCCACAGTCTGGCCTTTCATCAACACATCGTCGGATTGCTGCGCAGTCCGTTGTTCGATGAGTTCTTCACCAACGTCGTCGCGCAATTGCGCCTGGTGTTCTGCACCGCTCCCGATGAATCTCGTTTTCAGGCGCCCTGGCTGGCGCGTGACCGGCAGATCCATGAGTTGTTGGCCGAGGGCGACAAACGCGCGGCCGAGGACGCCATGAGCCTGTATCTCGACGATTCCGAACACCTCCTGTTGCAAATGCTTGCCCCAATTTCCCATCACTGATCGAGGATTCGTGCCATGTACAAAGACTATCCGGCGGCCTATCAAGTCAGCAAAGGCTCAGCCTTGCAGGTGGACAAAGCCTTCTACGAGCGGATCCGCGATGCGAAGGAGGGGCGCACGCTAATTGAGGAATTCGAGGTGCCGATCCGCACCGGTCGCGCGTGGAAGGTGCCGGCCGGGCATGTGTTTCGTGTGACCACACCTGTCGGGCCGCAAGTCGGGGATTTCAACGTCTGGAATGCCAACGATCCACGGGAGCGTTTGTGGGCGGCACGGACCCGGCAGTTACAGGGCGCACACGTCAGCACCCATGACCGCCTCTGGTCGAACCTGCCTTTTTTGCGGCCGCTGGTGACCATCACCGATGACAGCCTGGCCGGTTACGGCATCGACGAACATGGCGGTCGCTTGCACGATTTACTCGGCACCCGCTGCGACCCTTATGTGAACAAAATGCTCACCGGCGAAGACTTCCACCATCACTGCCACTCGAACCTGACCCGCGCGGTGCTGCCTCATGGGCTGACCGAGTTCGACGTGCATGACGTGCTGAACATTTTCCAGTGCACGGGACTGAACCACGACGACATGTACTTCATGAAAGCCTGTCCGGCACAGAAGGGCGATTACCTGGAGTTTTTTGCCGAAATCGATCTGCTCTGCGCGCTCTCGACCTGCCCGGGCGGCGATCTGTCGCTGGCCATGTGGGGGCCGGATGCGCAGGACCCGCTAAGCGTGTGTCGCCCGCTCGGGGTGGAGATTTATCGGTTGGAGGATTCGTTGCTTGAAGGCTGGAGCCAGCCGGAACGTGCTGCGTACAAAGGGCTGCATGGCTTGCACATTGCCAAGGCCGATTGGGAAAAGTAGAAACGCAAAACCCCGTCATTTGATGAGAATGACGGGGTTTTTGTTTTAGCGGTCCTGCGCATCCTTGGCGTCCGCTTCCGCGTTGCGTTCAGCGACGCGTTTGCGTTGCTCCTCGGTCAGATCGACCTTGGTGGCGGTGTCACGCAACATCATCAAACCACCAACGATCGAGCCGATGGCAACGATCAGAATCAACCAGGCATACCAGGGCATAGGGCTCTCCTTGAGGGCAGGCCGATGGGCGGGTTTCGCCAATCGATCGTGCATACCACTTTGAGCGATTAATTTTCGCAGTGGTTCCATTCTATGCCTGATCTGCCATAGACACCGTACATCCTTGTAGGAGCTGCCGCAGGCTGCGATCTTTTGATCTTTAGCGTCTGCTGCATCGCCAAAATCAAAAGATCGCAGCCTGCGGCAGCTCCTACGGGGGGAGGTTAGAGCCCGGTCAGCATCGCGTCCGCCGGCGCATCGGCACGCAATTGCGCCGTGAGCATGAAGTACACGAACCCCACTGCCATGAAGCCCAGGAAGATCAACCCGATCAACGTGTTGAACCAGGCCATTGCCACCAGGCAGACCACCGCCAGCACCAGCGCAATGAACGGCACCAACGGATAGCACGGCGCGCGAAAGGTACGCTCCAGATTCGGTTCGGTTTTGCGCAGTTTGAACAGGCTGAGCATGCTCATGATGTACATCACGATCGCCCCGAAGACCGCCATCGTGATCATCGCCGCCGTCAGCGTCATGCCGCCCAGGTTGATCAATCCGTCACTGTAGATCGCGGCAATGCCGATCACGCCACCGGCGATGATTGCCCGGTGCGGGGTCTGAAAACGTGACAATTTGGCCAGGGACGTCGGCAGGTAACCGGCCCGGGCGAGGGCGAAGAATTGCCGCGAGTAGCCGAGGATGATCCCGTGGAAACTCGCCACCAGGCCGAACAGGCCGATCCACACCAGCATGTGCAGCCAGCCCGAACTCTCGCCCACCACGGTTTTCATCGCTTGCGGCAGCGGGTCGTTGATGTTCGACAGGGTACGCCAGTCACCGACGCCGCCGGCAAAGAACATCACGCCCATCGCCAGCAAAACCAACGTCAGAATGCCGCTGATGTAGGCCTTCGGAATCGTGCGTTTCGGATCCTTGGCTTCTTCGGCGGCCATGGCGGCGCCTTCGATAGCCAGGAAAAACCAGATCGCGAACGGAATCGCCGCGAACATGCCGGCAATCGCCGGCGCGCCGAACACATCGGAGCCGGCCCAGCCATTCAACGCAAAGTTACTGAAGCTGAACGCCGGGGCGACCACGCCCATGAACACCAACAGTTCGGCCACTGCGAGAACGCAGACCACCAGTTCGAAGGTCGCCGCCAGTTTCACCCCGAGGATGTTCAGGCCCATGAACACGATGTAGGCACCGACCGCTGCGTGTTTCGGGTCGAGTGCGGGAAATTGCACGTTGAGGTAGGCACCGATTGCCAAGGCAATGGCCGGCGGGGCGAAGACAAATTCAATCAGTGTCGCCAGCCCCGCGATCAATCCGCCTTTCTCGCCAAAGGCGCGGCGGCTGTAGGCAAAGGGACCACCAGCATGAGGAATCGCGGTGGTCAGCTCGGTGAAACTGAAGATGAAGCACGTGTACATCGTGGCGACCATGAAGGACGTCACCAGAAAACCGAGTGTGCCCGCCACGCCCCAGCCGTAACTCCAGCCGAAGTATTCACCGGAAATCACCAGCCCGACCGCAATACCCCACAAGTGCAACGTGCCCAGCGTGGGTTTGAGTTGTGTGTTCATGCGTTGCTCCCTGAACGGTTTGGAAAGCTCGGGGGAGTGCGTTTGCAGTGGGCGTGCCAGTGTTGTGATGGCGGTCGTAAAGTGCAGAAAGGCGTCGTATCGGGGATGTTCGGTGCTGGATGTGCGCATTTTTGTGCGCCAGTTCAGAGCGTTGTTGCCTGTAATGCCGCCTTCGCGAGCAAGCCCGCTCCCACATTTGGAATGCGTTCGCCCAAACAACACTGATCCCCTGTGGGAGCGAGCTTGCTCGCGATGGCGCCCGCCCAGACACCCCTGTAACGCCGGCATAAACCCACTCTTTACGCTTTCTTTATGCCCAGCCAACCCCCTCGATCTCGTTCCTTTACAGCCTTCCTTCCGACAATGGCTCCACACGCGGCAATACGCCGTAACACGGAGAACTTCCATGAGCGTTCTGGACGGGGTGTCACTGCTACTGGCAGTGGGGCTGTTCATTTATCTGTTGGTTGCGCTGTTGCGCGCGGACCGGAACTAGGAGCGGCTATGCACAGTTATGACTATTGGCTGATCCTTGCCTTCTTCGCCCTGGTGCTGATTCCGGCACCGTTTCTGGGGCGCTTCTACTACAAGGTGATGGAAGGTCAGCGCACTTGGCTTTCGCCGATTCTCGGGCCGGTGGAACGCGGGTGTTATCGGGTGGCCGGCGTCGATCCGCAGGCCGAACAGAGCTGGCAGAAATACACCCTGGCCTTGCTCGCTTTCAACCTCGCGGGCTTTTTGCTGTTGTTCGCGATCCTGTTGTTCCAGGACCACTTGCCGCTCAACCCGCAGAACCTGCCAGGTCAGGAGTGGACACTGGCGTTCAACACCGCCGTCAGCTTCATGACCAATACCAACTGGCAGGCCTACAGCGGTGAAGCCTCGCTCAGCTACCTGAGTCAGATGGTCGGCCTCACTGTGCAGAACTTCGTCAGCGCCGCCACCGGCCTCGCCGTGTTGGTAGCCCTGTGTCGCGGTATTGGTCGCAAGTCGACCAAGACCCTCGGCAACTTCTGGGTCGACATGACCCGCGCCACCCTCTACGGCTTGCTGCCGCTGTGCCTGCTGCTGGCGCTGTACCTGGTCTGGCAGGGCGTGCCGCAAACATTCGCTCAGTACGTGAATGCCGTGACCATGCAAGGCGTCGATCAGGTGATCCCGCTCGGCCCGGCCGCCAGCCAGATTGCGATCAAGCAACTGGGCACCAACGGCGGTGGCTTCTTCGGCGTCAACTCGGCGCACCCGTTCGAGAACCCGACGGCGTGGAGCAATCTGTTCGAAGTCGGCTCGATCATTCTGATCCCGGTGGCGCTGGTGTTCACCTTCGGCCACTACGTGAAAGACCTGCGTCAGAGCCGCGCGATCATCGCCTGCATGCTGGCGCTGTTCCTGATCGGCGGCGCGACGTCGCTGTGGGCTGAATACCAGCCGAACCCGACCCTGAACAATGTCGCCGTCGAACAGACCGCGCCACTGGAAGGCAAGGAAGCACGCTTCGGCACGACCGCCACGGTGCTGTGGTCGGTGACCACTACCGCGGCGTCCAACGGTTCGGTCAACGGCATGCACGACAGCCTCAACCCGCTGAGCGGCATGGTCGCGATGGTCAACATGATGGTCGGCGAAGTGATCTTCGGCGGCGTCGGTGCCGGGCTCTACGGCATGTTGCTGAACGTGTTGATTGCGGTGTTCCTCGCCGGCCTGATGATCGGCCGTACCCCGGAATACCTCGGCAAGAAACTGCAGGCCAAGGAAGTCCAGTTGCTGGTGGTGACCTTGCTGGTGATGCCGGTCGGCGTGCTGGTGCTCGGCGCGATTGCCGCGAGTCTGCCCGGCCCGGTCGCGGCGGTGAGCAACCCCGGTGCCCACGGTTTCAGCCAGTTGCTGTACGCCTACACCTCGGCCAGTGCCAACAACGGTTCGGCGTTCGGCGGCTTCGGTGCCAACACCGCGTTCCACAACCTGATGCTCGGCCTTGGCATGTTGATCGGTCGCTTCGGTTACATCCTCCCGGTACTGGCCCTGGCCGGCAGCCTGGCGATGAAGAAAACCGCACCGATCGGCCAGAACAGCTTCCCGACCCATGGCCCGCTGTTCGTGACCTTGCTGACCGTGACCATTTTGCTGGTGGGTGGTTTGACCTTCCTGCCGACATTGGCGCTGGGTCCAATCGCTGAACATCTGAGCCTGGGCTTCTAAGGAGTTAATGATGAATATGCCCGCAACTAAAGCCGCCACCGTCAAGGCGTCGGAACAACCGAAAACCGCGATCTCGGCCCTCTGGCGTCCGGCGCTGGTGCAAGCCTTCGTCAAGCTCGATCCTCGGCAATTGCAACGCGCGCCGGTGATGCTGGTGGTCGAACTGACCGCGATCCTGACCACCGTGCTGTGCTTCATTCCCGACAGCGCCGTGCCGACCTTTGTCGCCGCGCAAATCGCTTTGTGGTTGTGGTTCACCGTGCTGTTTGCCAACTTCGCCGAAGCGTTGGCCGAAGGTCGCGGCAAGGCTCGCGCCGACAGCCTCAAGGCCGGTAGCGAAGGCCTGAGTGCTCGGCGCAAAACCAGCACCGGCGCCTTTCAGGTCGTGCCGGCCACCAGCCTGCGCAAGGGCGATGTGGTCCGCGTTGAAGCGGGGGAAATGATCCCCGGTGACGGCGAGGTGATTGAAGGTATCGCCGCGGTCAACGAAGCGGCGATTACCGGTGAATCCGCGCCGGTGATTCGCGAGTCCGGCGGCGACCGTTCGGCCGTCACCGGCAATACTCGCTTGGTGTCCGATTGGCTGTTGGTGCGCATCACTGCCAACCCGGGTGAGTCGACACTCGATCGCATGATCGCCTTGGTCGAAGGCGCCAAACGCCAGAAAACCCCGAACGAAGTGGCGCTCGACATCCTGCTGATCGGCCTGACCCTGATCTTCCTGCTGGTGGTCGTCACCCTGCAACCGTTCGCCCACTTCGCCAACGGCAGCCTGCCGTTGGTGTTCCTGGTGGCGTTATTGGTCACGCTGATTCCGACCACCATTGGCGGTCTGTTGTCGGCCATCGGTATCGCCGGGATGGACCGTCTGGTGCGCCTGAATGTGATCGCCAAATCCGGTCGTGCGGTGGAAGCGGCGGGGGACGTACACGTCCTGCTGTTGGACAAGACTGGCACCATCACTTTCGGTAACCGTCGTTGCACCGCGGTTTACGCGGCCCCCGGCGTCACCGCCAAGGAACTCGCTGAAGGTGCCTTGTTCGCCTCGTTGGCCGATGACACGGCTGAAGGTAAATCCATCGTCGAGTACCTGCGCGGTACTCAGCCACAACCTGAGCCGGCCACCGAGTTGCTCACCGCCGTACCGTTCAGCGCCGAGACGCGTCTGTCCGGTGTCGACTATCGGGGCCGTGTTTATCGCAAAGGCGCGGTGGATTCGTTGCTGGCCTTCGTCGGCCTGAAACGTACCGATCTGGCCGCGCCGCTGTCCCGGGAAATCGACAAGATCGCCCAGAGCGGCGGCACCCCGTTGCTGGTCTGCGCCGACGGTAAATTGCTCGGCGCGATTCACCTCAAAGACGTGGTCAAACCCGGCATCCGCGAGCGTTTCGCCGAGCTGCGCAAACTGGGCATCCGCACCGTCATGGTGACCGGCGACAACCCGCTGACCGCTGCGGCGATTGCGGCCGAGGCGGGCGTCGATGACGTGCTGGCCGAAGCTACACCGGAGAAAAAACTGGCGCGCATTCGTCACGAACAGAACGACGGTCGCCTGGTCGCCATGTGCGGCGACGGCGCCAACGACGCCCCGGCCCTGGCCCAGGCGGACGTGGGCATGGCGATGAACGACGGCACGCAAGCGGCACGCGAGGCGGCGAACATGGTCGACCTCGACAGCGATCCGACCAAGCTGCTGGATGTCGTGCAGATCGGTAAGGAACTGCTGGTGACCCGCGGTGCGCTGACGACGTTTTCCATCGCCAACGACGTGGCCAAATACTTCGCGATTTTGCCGGCGCTGTTCGCCTCAATTTATCCGCAACTGGGCGTGCTGAACGTCATGCACCTGAGCAGTCCGCAGAGCGCGATTCTCTCGGCGATCGTGTTCAACGCCTTGATCATCGTGGTCCTGATTCCACTGGCATTGCGCGGCGTGCGCGTGCAAGCGGCGAGTGCGGCGGCGTTGCTGCAACGCAATCTGCTGATCTATGGATTGGGCGGGATTGTGGTGCCGTTTGTGGGGATCAAGGCGATCGACATGCTGTTGACCGCGTTGCATCTGGTTTGACGCCTTCGCGAGCAAGCCCGCTCCCACAGGGGAACGCGTTTCAAATGTGGGAGCGGGCTTGCTCGCGAAGAACCTGACACGGTCCACCTGAATGAACACAGTATTTGTTCTCTGAATTCGAGGATTTTGAAATGTCCACAATGATACGTCCGGCCCTGAGCCTGCTTGTCCTGATGACCCTAATCACCGGCGTTGCCTATCCACTGGTGGTCACCGGTGTCGCCCAGGTCGCGTTCCCTGATCAAGCCAACGGCAGCCTCATACACGACGCCGATGGCAAGGTCCGCGGTTCCTCACTGATCGCCCAGGAATTTGTCGGCGACGCCTGGTTCCATCCACGGCCATCGGCCGGTGCCTTTGCCACCGTGTCGAGCAGTGCCAGCAACCTCTCGCCGAGCAACCCGGCCCTGGCTACTCGGGTGATCGACGATGCCAACAAGCTGCAGGTGCCGGGACAGGGTCCGGTGCCATTGGCGATGGTCACCACCTCCGGCAGCGGCCTCGATCCACACTTGCCACCGGCCGCGATTGCCTATCAACTGGCGCGTGTTGCGGCGGCGCGCAATTTGCCGGTGTCTACGCTTCAGCAGTTGATGGATGCGCATATCGAGCAGCCACTCGTTGGCCCGCCGGTGGTGAATGTATTGGCGTTGAACATCGCGCTGGAAAACCTGTAGATCGGTGGTGCTGCCATTCGCGAGCAAGTCGGATCGCCGCACCGCCGCTCCCACATTGGAATGCGATCAAATGTGGGAGCGGGCTTGCTCGCGAAGACGGCCTCACAGACACCACATCAACATCTGAAAAAAGAGACCCCTAAGCATGAGTGACTCCGGCCGCGCCGACGCGCTGTTAGCAGACCTGCCCCGCGACGGCCGTGGCCGGCTCAAGGTTTTTCTCGGCGCCGCACCCGGTGTCGGCAAGACCTACGCCATGCTGCAAGCGGCCCACACCCAACTGCGCCAGGGCGTGAAAGTCATTGCCGGCGTGGTCGAAACCCACGGTCGCGCCGAGACCGAAGCGCTGCTCGGCGGCTTGCCGCAGCAGCCGTTGGTGCGCTCGGAATACCGTGGTGTGATGCTCGAAGAAATGGACCTCGACGGCCTGCTCAGCGCCAAACCGAAACTGGTGCTGGTGGACGAACTGGCTCACAGCAACGCCCCCGGCAGTCGCCACACCAAACGCTGGCAAGACATTCAGGAACTGCTCGCTGCAGGCATCGACGTGTTCACCACGGTCAACGTCCAGCACCTGGAAAGTCTTAACGATAAAGTGCGTGGCATCACGGGTGTGCAGGTCCGCGAAACCCTGCCGGACTGGGTGCTGCAAGAAGCCTACGAACTGTTGCTGATCGACCTGCCGCCGCGTGAGCTGCTCGAGCGTCTGCGCGATGGCAAGGTCTACGTGCCGGAGCAGGCGAGGGCGGCCATCGACGCCTTCTTCACCCAGACCAACCTCACGGCCCTGCGGGAACTGGCGATGCAAACCGCCGCCGCTCAGGTCGATGATGATTTGGCCCAGGGCTATCGCCAACTCGGCCAAGCGGCGCCGGCAGTGCGCGGTCGCCTGTTGGTCGGCGTCGATGGCGATGCACAGGCCGAGCGTCTGGTGCGTCACGCCAGTCGCGTCGCTCAGCGTCGGCATTTGCCGTGGAGCCTGGTGCATGTGGACAACGGCAGTGTGCGTGACGAGCAGTCGCGCCTGCGCCTGCAAAGCGCCCAGCAATTGGCCGAACGCCTCGGCGGCGAAGTGGTGCTGCTGCGCGCCGGCGAGGTGGCGAAAACCCTGATTCAGCACGCCGCCGAACGCCGCGCGAGTCTGGTGTTGGTCGGTCAGTCCCGGCAGCGTTTGCGTCGACGGTTGTTCGGCGGTGGACTGGCGTCGCGTTTGCTGCGCGATGCGCGCGGGCTGGAAATCAACGTCCTCGACAGCGATCACGAACAGCATCAGCCGCGTCAGCGTTCGGCGCAGGCACTGGTGTGGTTCGACTACGCGCTGGCGCTGGTGGCGACGGTGCTCGCCAGTGCCTTGGCCTGGGCGGTGGCGAGTGTCTTGCCACTGCCCAATATCTCGCTGGTGTTTCTTGCCGCGGTGTTGCTGGTGGCGGTGCGCAGCAGCCTCGGCCCAGCGCTGGCCTGTGCGGCGTTGTCGTTTCTGACCTATGACTTTTTGTTCATTCCGCCGAATTTCTCCTTCAGCATCCAGCGCGAAGAAGACGTGCTGACCTTGCTGTTCTTCCTGCTGATGGCGGCGCTTACCGGTAACCTCGCGGCCCGGCAACGACGGCAATTGCAGGCGCTGCGCGACACTCAGGAAGAGACCACCGAACTGCTCGACCTGTCACGCAAACTCACCGCCGCCACCGACCGCCAGGCGGTGGTCAGCGCAGCGGCCCAGCACCTGAACGGCTGGAGTGATCTGCAACTCTGCCTGCTCAATCGAGACGGGCAGGGCGGCTGGAAAGTCGAAACCGGTGGCCCGCTGGAGTTTTCCGAAGCCGAGCGCGCTGCCGCTGATTGGGCCTGGCAACACGATCAACCGGCCGGAGCAGGCACCGGTACGCTGCCGCTCGGACGTTGGTGGTGGTGGCCGTTGTCGGTGGAAGACGGGCCGCTGGCATTGCTCGGTGTGTGTGCCAAAGAGGGCCAGACCTTGAGCGGTCAGCGTCGGCGTTTGTTGACCGCGCTGAGCCAACCGCTGGCTCAGGCGCTGGCGCGTGCGCAATTGGCCGAAGACCTGGAAGCCGCGAGGCTGCACGGCGAAACCGAGCAACTGCGCAGTGCTTTGCTGGCCTCGGTGTCCCACGATTTGCGCACGCCGCTGACCTCCATGCGCGGCAGCATCGACAGCCTGTTGGCCCTCGGTGAGGCGATCCCGCTGGAGGATCGCCGCGAGCTGCTCGAAGGCACTCGCGATGAAGCCGAGCGCCTCGATCGCTACATCCAGAACCTGCTGGACATGACCCGCCTCGGGCACGGTGCCCTGAAGCTGGCGCGGGACTGGGTGTCGCCGGCCGACATCGTCGGCAGTTCGCTCAATCGTCTGCGCGCCGTGCTGGCGCCGTTGCAGGTGACCACCGAAGTGCCGCCGCAATTGCCGCTGCTGTACGTCCACGCCGCGCTGATCGAACAGGCGCTGGTCAACGTGCTGGAAAACGCCGCGCGGTTTTCACCGGCTCATGGCCGTCTGCAACTGCGCGCAGGGGCCGATGACAGCGAGCTGTTTTTTTCGGTGAGCGATGAAGGACCGGGGATTCCGCAGGAAGAGCGGGCGAAGATTTTCGACATGTTCTACACCGCCGCGCGCGGTGATCGTGGCGGGCAAGGCACCGGGCTGGGCCTGGCGATCTGTCAGGGCATGGTCGGTGCCCATGGCGGGCGGATCAGTGTCGCCGATGGCATCGAAGGGCGCGGCACCTGCATCACCTTGCACCTGCCGTTGCAGGCTCAGCCGGCCTTTGAAAATTAAGAGCCGAAAGTGAAGCCTGATCGCGCTTGCGCTACTCTCTTGCCACTTCTTTGTGTTGATGTGAATTCATGAGCCAGACCGCGACCATTTTGGTCATCGACGACGAACCACAGATCCGCAAATTCCTGCGCATCAGCCTCGCCTCCCAGGGCTACAAAGTGCTGGAGGCCGGCACCGGCACCGAAGGCCTGGCCCAGGCTGCACTGAATAAACCGGACTTGTTGGTACTCGACCTCGGCCTGCCGGACATGGACGGCCAGCAAGTGCTGCGCGAGTTTCGCGAGTGGTCGACGGTGCCGGTGCTGGTGCTCTCGGTGCGCGCCAGTGAAGGGCAGAAAGTCGAAGCGCTCGACAACGGCGCCAACGACTACGTGACCAAACCGTTTGGTATTCAGGAATTTCTGGCCCGGGTTCGTGCGTTGTTGCGTCAGGCGCCGGCGGGAGAAGCTCAACAAGCGGCGCTGACGTTCGGCCCGTTGACCGTCGATCTGGCGTATCGCCGGGTGTTGCTCGACGGCACCGAAGTCGCGCTGACCCGCAAGGAATACGCGGTACTGGCGCAACTGGCGCGACATCCGGGGCGGGTCATCACCCAGCAGCAATTACTCAAGGATATTTGGGGGCCGACCCATACCGAGGACACTCACTATTTGCGGATTGTGGTCGGGCACCTGCGCCAGAAACTGGCGGATGATCCGACTCAGCCGCGGTTTATCGTCACCGAGGCGGGAGTCGGGTATCGGTTGTTGAGTGAGGACAGTCTTTAGTTTTGTGTTGAGTGATCTGACGCCTTCGCGAGCAAGTCGGATCGCCGCACCGCCGCTCCCACATTGGAATGCGGTCAAATGTGGGAGCGGGCTTGCTCGCGAAGGGGGTCTACCATTCACCCTGGAAGTTCAGGAATCCCGCTCATTTTCATACCGGTCCAACGTATCCCGCGCAATCTCCCGTCCCAGCGCGATCAATTCCGGTGCCTTGTAGAACTCGAAAAACCGGCACACCCGTTTCGGCACGTTGATCAAAATATCCGGCGGATAACCGGCGATCTTGTACTGCGCCAATGACGTCTGCATCACCTCGAAACTCTGGTTGATCAGGTCCAGCAAAGACGCCGGGCCGACGTTATCGATAATGAACGAACCGGTAGCGGACTTCGGTGCGCCGGCGCGTTCAGGGGCGGCAGCCGGTTGCTGGGCTTCGGGTTCGGCGGATTCGATCCAGGGGTTGATCTCGGCCGCTTCTGCCATCAACGCTTCCTTTTCCAGCAGCAGCAATTGTTCCGCCTGTTTGCGGCGGAAGGGCAATTTTGAACCGAGCGAGTTGATCAGGCTGTCGAAACGGGTCTTGAACGCCGCCGGGCGCTGGATCACGGGCAGTTGATAATGGCGCTGGTTGGTGGAGTTGAGGTTGACCGCGATGATCAGGTCGCAATGACTCGACACCACCGGCACGATCGGTAAAGGGTTGAGAATGCCGCCGTCCACCAGCATGCGGTTGCCCTGCATCACCGGGGTGAACAGGCTGGGAATCGCCGCCGAGGCGCGCATGGCCTGATGCAGGCAGCCTTCCTGAAACCAGATTTCCTGCTGGTTGGTCAGGTCGGTAGCCACCGCCGTGTAGGGGATGCGCAAGTCTTCGATATTGATCTCACCGACGATCTTGCGGATCTGCCCGAAAACCTTCTCTCCGCGAATCGCGCCCAGGCGAAAACTGACGTCCACCAGGCGCAAGACATCGAGGTAATCGAGACTTTCGATCCAGTTGCGATATTCGTCGAGTTTGCCGGCGGCATAGATCCCGCCGACCACTGCGCCCATGGAACATCCGGCGATGCAGGCGATGTCGTAGCCACGCCGTTCGATTTCTTCAATGACCCCGATATGGGCGTAGCCCCGGGCCCCACCTGAGCCCAGCACCAGCGCGACACGCTTTTTCATGAATCGCCCTCGTCTGACAAGGTTCAACAATGCACCCATCGAGGGGCGCGCTTCAATCGCTAAGGTCGTTCCGCGAGGCGAGGGCGTCGTTTTTTCGACACTCTTTGGCAGCAGATGGGTATTCTCGCGAGCACTTTAGTTTCCGAGGCGGGGCCAAGGCACTTTTCACGCGCCAGACCGTCTTAACTGCACGACTGTTTACCTATCTTTGAGGTGTGAATAATGAAAGCCTGGATCTGTGTGCCTTTGATTGCCCTGGCACTCGCCGGTTGCGCCGGCAAAACCGCTTACCGTGACAGCTGCGGTAGCGGGATCGATGCCGCGTGGCATGAACTGGATCTGGCCAAGGCCGAAGGTTTTGCCGGAACTGTCAGCTATTCCAAGGCCCTGTCGCTGCTGACCGGTGCCAAGACTCAGCAGCAATTCGAAGCGTTCGAAGGTTGCGCCAAGAAAGCCGAGAAGGCGCGTTTTTATATTCGTGAATCTCGCGCGGGGCGCTGAAAGCCGCTCTAAGCTCTAAGCTGCAAGCAATAAGTCGGTCGCCCCGGATTTCGGCTGGCGGCTTGCAGCTGTTTACGGAGTAACTCCATGATTAACCGGTTGGTGGCTCATGTCCTGGGCCTGGAAGTCCGTTTGCTGGCCTGTCAGGCACGCTTGAGTGCCCGCACCGACCCTGAAGCGCTGCACGATCTACGCACCACGGTTCGCCGTTTGCGCAGTTTGCTGCGGCCATTGCGCGGCTTGCCCGGGGTCGAACAGCTGGAAGCAGCGGCGTCCCGGGTCGGCGACCTGACCACGCCGTTGCGCGATCGCGAAGTGCTCGCGGCGTACCTGCTCGAGCATGATCAATCCGAGGCTGCCCATCGGCGCATGGCACAGATGGCCGAGGCTTACCCGGCGGTCGCGACGAGTCCTGAAGTGGCGCAGTTGCTGATGATCCTCGACGCCTTTCCGCGTTTTCTGCGGGCCTCCCAACGTCAGGGCTTGCTCAAGGGCTTGCGCCCGCGCATCGAAAAACGTTTAGCCAAACAATGGAAGAAACTCGATCAGGCCCTGCACGATCCGGCGCATGATCGTCATCGTTTGCGCTTGTTGATCAAGCGTGTGCGCTATGGCATCGAAGCCTATCCCGAACTGGATCGATTGCCGAAAGCCGCGATGCCGCGCTTGAAGTCCGCGCAAGTTGCCTTGGGCGATTGGCACGATTGCTGGCAATGGCTGGCCAGGGCCGAACAGGAGGCCGATTTGCAGCCCTGCGTCTCGGCGTGGAAAACCGCCATGGCCAAGGCCGAAGGCCGCGCCGACCGGGTCCTCGACAAACTCAGCGCCGCCTGTTTCAAATCCTGAAACCACCACCGATCAAATGTGGGAGCGGGCTTGCTCGCGAAGGGGGCCTAACATTCAACGTAAATGTTGACTGTCAGACCGCTTTCGCGAGCAAGCCCGCTCCCACATTAGTTAGGTGTTGAACATTGAATGAGTGTTCGTATCGAGTGCGGCTCTTCTGTCAGTTAATTTGGCCGGAATAAGCGCTGTGCCATCCTCGCGGGCTGGTTAAGATCCCTTCATCCTTTTCCTGCACCGAGGTTTCCATGCGCTTTTCCGATCTGCTCGACGCTGTCCGCAGCCAGCCGCTGGAGCTGTCTATCCCGGCCGAATGGGCCCAGGGGCGTGCCAGTTTCGGTGGCCTGGTGGCCGCCTTGCAGTACGAAGCCATGCGCGCAAAAGTCCCGGCGGATCGTCCGGTGCGCTCGCTGGCGATCACCTTTGTCGGTCCGGTCGAGCCTGAAGTGCCGGTCAGCTTTGAAGTCGATGTGTTGCGTGAAGGGAAGGCTGTCAGCCAGGTGCTGGGTCGGGCGATGCAGAAGGGTCAGGTGGTGACGTTGGTCCAGGGCAGCTTCGGCGCCTCGCGACCGTCGGAAGTGGCGGTGATCGCCGATCCGGCACCCGAGATGAAGTACTGGGACGACTGCCAGGAACTGCCTTACGTCAAAGGCGTGACTCCAGAGTTCATGCGGCATCTGGCGATGCGCTGGAGTGTCGGCGGTCTGCCGTTCACCGGCAACAAATCCCGCGAGATGGGCGGCTGGGTGCGCTTGCGCGGGGACGTGAAGGAAGAGGCTGTCAGCGAGTCGCATATCCTGGCGCTGGTCGACGCCTGGCCACCGGCGCTGTTGCCGCACCTGAAAAAACCGGCGATGGGCAGTACGCTGACCTGGACCATCGAATTCGTTCAGCCGTTGCTTGAACTGAGCACGCTGGACTGGTGCAAATACCTCGTCGAGATCGAGCATGCCGCTGACGGCTACGGTCATGCCGCCGCGAAATTGTGGAACGCCGACGGTCAGTTGATTGCCATGAGCCGGCAGACGGTGACGATTTTCGCCTGATCAGTGACGGCGGTGGCGCTCACGCCAGGCGCGCCACCAGCCGCCGCTCAGGAAGAACCGTGGGAAGGTCAGAAACTGCTCGACCAGCAAGCGCGACACGGCATCTTTGCGATCGCTGAACGGTTCGGAGGCTTGCGCCTCCAGGCTGTGACCGTGGCGTTGCAGGCCGAGGGCGGCGAGCAGGCCGATGACGCCAATCGCGACATTCGCGAAACTCAGACTGAACACTCCCGAGACAATCAGCAGAAACGCCACGATGAACAGCGGCACGGCAATCAGGTGCAGCACCAGGTTGGTCGGGTGCTGGTGATTGTTCGGGTACGCTCGCCATTGCCAGGCGGGAAGGTTGGGGTGACGTTTGCCCATGATGGTAATCCTTGGTTCGTTGAGGCTCTTGAACAAAGGATAGGCCGGGGTAAACCAGTCGGCGAATCAAGGCTGGCTATCGGAGTGATAGGTGTCATGTTTGGAATTGATGTTGATTGAGCTGACGCCTTCGCGAGCAAGCCCGCTCCCCCATTTGATCGCATTCCAATGTGGGAGCGGGCTTGCTCGCGAAGGGGCCATTACAGCTTCAGCTGACCGATAGCCTTGCTCAATTCCCCCGCCAACGCCGCCAGCTCATTGCTGGTAGTCGCCGAAACCACGGTCTGCTGCACGGTGTTCTCGGTCACATCCCGAATACTCACCACCGCCCGATTCATCTCTTCCGCCACGTGGCTCTGCTGCTCGGCCGCCACCGCGATCTGCGTATTGCTTTCACGCATCTGTGCCACGGCGCTGGTGATTTCCGCCAACGCAGCGCCGGCCTCCTGAGCCTGCTGCACGCAATCGTCGGCCTTGAACGAACTTTCCTGCATGAAATCCACCGCGTCCCGAGTCCCGGCCTGCAACGCAGAAACCATGATCGTGATCTCGTCAGTAGAGGTCTGGACACGCTTGGCCAGGTTACGCACTTCATCGGCAACCACCGCAAAGCCGCGACCCATTTCACCGGCACGGGCCGCTTCAATCGCTGCGTTCAGCGCCAGCAGATTGGTCTGCTCGGCGATGCTGTGAATCACACTGACCACGCCGTTGATTTTCTGACTGTCCTCAGCCAGACGCTGAATCATCTCGGCAGTCTGCTGCACCCCGCTGGACAGGCCGGCAATCGACTTCTGCACCCGACTGACCACTTCCTGCCCGCTGCCGGCCAGGGTGTCGGCGGTTTGCGAGAGATCGCGGGTGGCGCCGGCGTGCTGGGCAATGTGATAGACAGTGGCGGTCATTTCGTTGATCGCCGTGGCGGCCTGATCGGTTTCGCTTTGCTGGCCAAGCATGCCGTGACGCACCTCGTTCATGCTCGACGCCAGCCGCGCCGCGCCGACATCCAGTTGCCGGGCGGTGCTGGCGACGGTGTTGACCACTCGCTGGTAACCGGCCTGCATGGCATTGAAGGCATTGGCCATCTGCCCGACTTCGTCAGTGCAAGCCAGCGGCACGCGGGCGGACAGGTCACCGGTTTTCTCGACGTGGAGCATCACGTCCTTCAGCGTATTGAGCTGGCTGAGCAGGAAGCGGATCAACAATTGCGAAGCGCCGAGCATCGCCAGCATCAGGATCGCCACCGCCACGGCATAGTTGGGAAAACGCTCGCCAAATACCTGGGTCAGGCTCGGGCCATGGGCAATCACTGCGACCTGGTTGCCATCCGTGCGCGTAAACACTTCAGCGCCCATCAACGGATTGTTGCCGAACAGCGGCATGGCATTGATTTCGACCCAACCGTTGGTATCGGCCAGTTCCAGTACCGGCTGCCCGTTCAGCAACGGTGCCTGCCCGCGACTGAACGTCAGCACGTTATCGGCTTTGGGGAGCGGCTGCCCGGCGGGCCAAGCGTTGAGCAGTCGCGCCTGGGCTTGTGCCGAAGCCTGATAAGCATGGCTGCGGGCCTGTTGTTCGAGCTGTACGGCGTACAACACCAGCAGCAAAGTGGTGACGAAGGCGACGGCGTTGACCGCCCAGAATTTGTATTTCAGCGAGATATTGCTAAGCCAGGCACCCATGGAGGTCTTCTCTGATAGCGGAAACAGTTTCGGCAAGGTGCCAGTATTGTGCCGCTACTCAGGGGGCTGGATCTTGATGTGGGTCAACAATCCCGGCCATGCTCGCGCACAGGAATTGCGGGGCGTAATGCGCTATCCTGCGCGCCTTCAAATTTCCCTCGCTACAGGATTCCGCCCCATGAAAGCCGCACTCGTCGAACTCATCAGCAAAATAAGCTCCGGGTGCATGAGCGATGACGAAATCCTGAAAGTCGCTGACGAAGCGGCCCAGGCCTACGCCGATCCCGAGGCTTTTCTGACGGCCAATCCGGATATCAACTACGACGAAACGTTCCCGATTCCGCTGGGCGAGTGGGTCGTCGTCGGCAGTTTGCCGGAAACCGTGCTATTTCAGGCCGACACCTATGTGGACCTGTTCGCCCAGATCGTTTCCTCGTTCGGCCCCGGCGTTGATTTCAATATCAAACCCAAGCAACTGGCCAAGACTGAAGCCCTGACCGCGCTCAATCGCATTCAGGTGCAGATGGGCAGCATGAACAAGGAAAACGGCGGTTACACGCTGATGAACTTCAGTCAGTTGCTCGACGACGAACTGCAAGTGGTGCTGGTCTACGGCAACGACGTGCCGCGCGTACTCGAGTTGTGCGCCAAAGTCGGCATCGCTGCCGCACCCTCGCTGGAAGCCCTCAAAATCGCCGTCCACGTTTAAAAAGCGGAACCCTCGCAAGGCCCGGCTATCCTAAGAGTGCAAACCACTCTTAGGGAGCGACACCATGGGTTCCACGTTCAACGGTCTGATTGGCCTGATTATTCTTGCCCTGGATATCTGGGCAATCATCAACGTGCTCAAAAGTGGTGCCGACACAGGGATGAAAATCATCTGGGTGCTGCTGATCCTGCTGCTGCCGGTGCTGGGCCTGATCATCTGGGCCATTGCCGGGCCACGAGGCAACGTCCGAATCTGATACGCACTCAAGACCGACACATTTCCCCTGTGGGAGCGGGCTTGCTCGCGAAAGCGGTGTGTCAGTCAAAGTTAATGTCAACTGACACGACGCTTTCGCGAGCAAGCCCGCTCCCACAAGGGGATTGTGTCGAGTCATCAAGTGACGTTCGACC
Organism: Pseudomonas sp. Root329; assembly: GCF_001424925.1. Classification (NCBI taxonomy): domain Bacteria; kingdom Pseudomonadati; phylum Pseudomonadota; class Gammaproteobacteria; order Pseudomonadales; family Pseudomonadaceae; genus Pseudomonas; species Pseudomonas sp. Root329. Next base: position 135,959 of record NZ_LMCV01000034.1, read on the forward strand.
TGTCATGTTCCGCAACATAGAATTTGCGCCTTTCCCGGGGCAATCGAGCTGATCGATTGGCCATCATGGGCGGGTAACCGTCCGTAGCCACCCGCATTCATCGGAGCACTTCCCATGAGCAACACCCCGACCAGCGAGTACCTGGAAACCCTCTACGAAGGCTACGGCCAGCGTTTTCGCATGGAAAAACTGTTGCACGAAGTGCGCACCGAACACCAACACCTGGTGATTTTCGAAAACCCGCGCATGGGCCGCGTCATGGCGCTGGACGGCGTGATCCAGACCACCGAAGCCGATGAATTCATCTACCACGAGATGTTGACCCACGTGCCGATCCTGGCGCATGGCACCGCCAAGCGCGTGCTGATCATCGGTGGCGGCGACGGCGGCATGCTGCGTGAAGTGGCCAAGCACCGCAGCATCGAGCACATCACCATGGTCGAGATCGACGGCACCGTGGTCGACATGTGCAAGGAATTCCTGCCGAACCACTCCAAGGGGGCGTTCGCTGATCCACGCCTGAACCTGGTGATCGACGACGGTATGCGTTTCGTCGCCACCACCACCGAAAAATTCGACGTGATCATTTCCGATTCCACCGACCCGATCGGCCCGGGCGAAGTGCTGTTCTCGGAAAACTTCTACCAGGCCTGCCGTCGCTGCCTGAACGAAGGCGGCATCCTGGTGACCCAGAACGGCACGCCGTTCATGCAAATCGAAGAAGTCAAAACCACCGCCGGGCGTCTGCGCAGCCTGTTCCCGGACTGGCACTTCTACCAGGCGGCCGTGCCGACCTACATCGGCGGCGCCATGACCTTCGCCTGGGGCGCGACCAATACCGCCTATCGCAAATTGTCCCGCGAAACCCTGCAGCAGCGCTTCGCCGGCAGCGGCATCATCACCCGCTACTACAATCCGGAAATCCACATCGGCGCGTTCGCCTTGCCGCAATACGTCCTGCAGGCTGTGAACAAGCCTAGCAACGACTGATTTCGAGCAAGCCAGAAAGGGCCGTCTCAAGTTGTGTGAAAACACACCGGAGACGGCCCTTTTTTCATGCTTCACTTATAGATGTAGAAGGTCCGGTTGAACGATTGGCCGGGGAAGAATGTCGAGATACATGTAAGCCCATCCATGGGTTTTATCGAGGAGGCACCTGATGCAAAAGTGGAAAGTCACTTTCGTTGATGATCACGGTGAACAAGTTGACGAGGTGTTCGAGAGCGATGAATGCCCGAACAACGAACAAGCCGCGAAGCTCATTCGCGCCCGGTGTCTGCCTGTGGCTGCCGAACTGGACCTCAACGATCTGGAAGGGCGCGCCGATGATCCGACTGTCAAAAGTCTGAAAACCCAGAACAGCATTGAAATCCTCAGCATCACGCCAATCTGAACATCTCCTGTCACATTCCTAACCAGGCCTTGGCAGCGTCTCTATCTTGAGGCTACTCTGCAATCGAGATCAGCGAACGGATCGCTAAGGTCTGGTCTTGTCAGCTACATGCTTGCTTCCCACCGGCAACGTTGTTGCCGCATCGCTCGCCCCATTCGGTTGCGAGTGCCGGGAATACGGAAAGTCTATCCATCAGTCTGAGGGGGACGTTTCATGAGCACAGCCTATCAAGAAGACATCAGCACCAGCGTCTTGCGCCGCATGAAAGAAGGCGGTTTCGACTTTTCACGATTCCATCCCATCGAGTTCTACGCCATTTTTCCGGACGAGGAGCGGGCGCGCAGGGCGGCAGGGCATTACTGTGGTGAATCCTTGAATGCGCAAATCAGCGTGCGCGACGACGGCGCGTGGTACCTGGAACTGAGCAAAGTGATGTACGCCACTTATGACGGCATCGGCGATTTTGAGCAGGATTTCGAGGCGGTGGTCGAGCCTTTGGGCGGCATCATCGAAGGATGGGGCGTCAAGCAGGAGGTACGAGGGCGACTCGCATAACTTATGAACAGTGACAACACCCAGCAACGGCTGACCTCAGGGTTGGCCGTTTTCGTTTGTGGGGTTTGGAAATCGTGTTTTTGATTCATAACGTTTCAAAAACGCAAAAAAAAGCCGCCTAAACAGGCGGCTAAAGGGAAGTTCGTCAAGATTTTCAGCGAATGCGCGGATTATCCGCATCGACTCCCGGGCAGTGAAATCAACTCTGGCTATGCTGGTGATAGGCGACAACATTGCTTCGCAATGAAGCGGGGGCGATCAGGTGGGGGCATTTACCGCACAGGATTGGTGCGGTGCGTGCAGTGCGATTATCCAACTGATTGATATCAAAGCGTTTATGCCGATGGCACGGGCTTTGCGAAGCCCAGATGTCCGGGTGACAAGGAGTACGGCATGATCCGCACCTATTTTGATGAGATGTACGATGCCGGCGGCCAGGTCCGCCCGCATTATCGGGAGTTTGCCCGTTGGCTGGCCGAAACGCCTGACGAGCTTTTGGCACAACGGCGACGCGAGGCCGATCTGTTATTTCATCGCGCCGGGATTACATTCACGCTCTATGGTGATGAGCAAGGGACAGAGCGCCTGATTCCCTTCGACACCATTCCCCGCAGCATCCCCGCCAGTGAATGGCGAGTTGTCGAGCGCGGCTGCATTCAGCGGGTCAAGGCGTTGAACATGTTCCTCGCCGACCTCTATCACGAGCAGCGCATTATCAAGGCCGGCATCATTCCAGCCGAGCAAGTGCTGGCCAACGAGCAATACCAGTTGGCGATGCAAGGGCTGGATTTGCACCGCGATATCTATTCCCACATCTCCGGGGTCGATCTGGTGCGTGATGGCGACGGCACGTACTACGTGCTTGAAGACAATCTTCGTACACCGAGCGGCGTCAGCTACATGCTCGAAGACCGCAAGATGATGATGCGGTTGTTCCCCGAGTTGTTCGCGGCCCAGCGCATTGCCCCTATCGACCACTATCCGAACCTGTTGCTCGACACCCTGAAAAGCTCCAGCCCGATTGATAACCCGAGCGTGGTGGTACTGACGCCGGGTCGATTCAACAGCGCGTTCTTTGAACATGCGTTTCTGGCGCGGGAAATGGGCGTTGAGCTGGTGGAAGGCGCGGACCTGTTCGTGCGGGATGACAAGGTGTTCATGCGCACCACGGACGGGCCGAAAGCCGTCGACGTGATCTACCGTCGCCTCGACGATGCGTTCCTTGATCCGCTGGCGTTCAACCCGGACTCGATGCTCGGCGTTCCAGGGCTGCTGTCGTCCTATCGCTCCGGCAACGTGGTGCTGGCAAATGCCATCGGCACCGGGGTCGCGGACGACAAGTCGGTGTATCCATTCGTCACGGACATGATCCGTTTCTACCTGGATGAAGAGCCGATTCTGAAGAACGTGCCGACGTTCCAATGCCGCAATCCCTCTGAACTGTCCCACGTACTGGCCAATCTTCCGGAACTGGTGGTCAAGGAAACCCAGGGCTCCGGCGGTTACGGAATGCTGGTCGGGCCGGCGGCGACGGCGGCGGAAATCGAGTCTTTCCGCGCGCGGATCAAAGCCAAGCCCCATGCGTACATCGCGCAACCGACGTTGTCCCTGTCGACCTGTCCGACCTTTGTCGAAAACGGCATCGCCCCACGCCACATCGACCTGCGTCCGTTTGTATTGTCTGGCCGCGAAACCCGGGTTGTGCCCGGCGGTTTGACCCGTGTTGCCCTGCGCGAAGGCTCTCTGGTGGTGAATTCATCCCAGGGCGGTGGAACCAAGGACACCTGGGTGGTCGAGGATTGAAGGAAGCCTGCCATGTTAAGTAGAACTGCCTCGGATTTGTATTGGATGTCGCGTTACCTGGAGCGGGCGGAAAACCTCGCACGGATGCTCGACATCAGTTATTCGCTGTCGCTGATGCCACAGGATGGCCGTGGTGACGGCCTGCATGAACTCGCCATGCCGTTGCTGATCACCGGCACCCTGGACGATTACCTGGAGCGCCACGGTGATCTGCATGCTGAACGGCTGCTGCATTTCTTCGCCCTGGACGCGGCCAACCCGGCGAGCATCTACAGCTGCCTCGGCGCCGCGCGGGCCAGTGCCCATGCGGTACGTGGGCGAATCACCGCCGACATGTGGGAAAACATCAATGCCACCTGGCTGGAAATCCGCGGGATTGCCGATCAGGGCTTGAGTCGCTACGGCATGAGCCGTTTCTGCGAGTGGATCAAGGAACGTTCCCACCTGTTCCGCGGCGCGTCCTACGGCACGATCATGCGTAACGATGCGTTCCGCTTTATTCGTCTGGGGACGTTTATCGAAAGGGCCGACAACACGTTGCGCCTGCTCGACGCCCGCTACGAAATGGCTGGCGATCAGGCAGAGGCGGTCAGCGACGGCACCGCTCACGCGTATTACCAGTGGAGTGCTTTGCTGCGGGCGTTGTCCTCGTTCGAGGCCTACACCGAGATCTATCGCGACGCACCCGGCGCCCGGCATGTGGCTGAGTTACTACTGCTGCGTGCTGACGTGCCGCGTTCATTGCGTGCCTGCACTGAGGAAATCGACCAGATCCTCGCCCAGCTGCCGGGGGCCAACGGCCGTCCCGCGCAACGCCTGGCCGCGGAAATGGACGCACGCCTGCGCTACACCGGCATCACCGAAATTCTCGACGAAGGCCTGCACGCCTGGCTGACCGAGTTCATCCCGCTGGTGCGCCAGTTGGGTAACGCCATACACAGTTCCTACCTGGAGGCGGCATGAGACTTTCCATTAGCCACGAGACCACCTATCACTACGAAGATCAGGTGCGGGCGAGCATCCAGTACCTGCGACTGACACCCCACGACAGCGAGCGCCAACACGTGCTCAGCTGGCAGCTTGACTTGCCGCGCCCGGTGCGCGCGCAACTCGATCCGTTCGGTAACATCCTGCATGTGCTGACCATGGACGAGCCCCACGAGGCGATCATCATCGGCGCCCGGGGCCAGGTGGACATCGACGAATTGCGCGAGGCGGAGCATGAAAGCCAGTCGGCGCTGCCGTTCCTGCGCTTCACGCGCCTGACCGAAGCCGACGAAGCCCTGCGTGCGTTCGCCGAGAAGGAGTGCAAGCAACGCCGGGATCGCACGGCGCTGATCGACTTGATGCATGGCCTGAACCAGCACATGACCTACACGCCGGGCTCCACCGAAGTGGACACCAGCGCCGCCCAGGCCTTCGCTGGGCGTTCGGGCGTCTGCCAGGATCACACCCACGCGTTTCTCGCCTGCGCTCGCAGCCTGGGCATTCCGTCGCGTTATGTATCGGGCTATTTGTACAGCGAGAACAGCGAACACCTGGCCAGTCACGCCTGGGCGGAAGCCTGGCTCGATGACGCCTGGTACAGCTTCGACGTGACCAATGAATTGGCGCGGCCCGAGCGTCATCTGAAACTGGCGGTGGGCCTGGATTACCTGGATGCCTGCCCGGTGCGAGGCATGCGACGTGGCGGTGGTTGCGAGCAGATGCATGCGAAGGTGTTTGTGTCACCGACCCCGGTGATCTCCGTCCAGCAGCAGTAAACCGGAACACCACAAATCCCCTGTGGGAGCGAGCCTGCTCGCGAAAGCGGTGTGTCAGCCACAAATTTGCTGACTGAAAGGCCGCATTCGCGAGCAGGCTCGCTCCCGCAGGGGGGCGGTGTCAGGGCTTAACTTTTCGCCCAGCCATATGCTTCAAATACCCCACCAACCTCTCCAGATCCCCATCCGGCAACACCGTTGCCGAAAACCCGGGCATCTTCGCCTGTGGCCACTGGCGCAGGCTCTGCGGATCACGAATGTAGCGCTTGAGGAAATCCGCGCCGAAGTACTCGGTCGGGTTAAACGGAATATTCAGGTCCGGCCCAAACTGCGCATCCCCGGCGCCGTTCAATCGGTGGCACGCCAGGCAATTCTTCTGAAACAGCGCAAAGCCCTTGTTCACCGGATCGTCAGCTTTCAACGCCGGATCGGGCAGCAGGGCAGGGAAGCGCTCGGCCACCGGTGCCATGCGCTTGATGCTCGCCACTTGAAAGGGCCATTGCTCGGGGCTGATGTCGCCCGCCTGCGGATCGGTCCAGACCAGATAGAACGGCCCGGCGCCGGGTTTGCCTTCCGACAGCGGTGGCCACGGCTTGGCGGGTTCTTCAATCGCCAACCATGCGCGCGCACCCTGGGTATTAAGCAATGGCGCAGCCGACAGTTCTGCGGCAAAACCGTCCAGGGCTACCGCCTGTAAATGGTCTTCAGGCTTGATGCCAGTCAACAACGCAGCCACCGGAACAGCGCGATAGCTCATGTCCCGTTTGTAGGAAACGTCGTTGCTGATGGTGATGGTCTGAGCCTGAGGATGCTTGAGCAATTCCTCGGTTTGCCAGGTGCGACTGCTCGCGCCGAGCTCAAGGTTCAGCTGTGCGGCAGACAGAGGCGTGCTGAGCAGCAAGGCCCCGAACAAAATGAGCGTTTTCAAATGATCGCCGTCCATGTCGTGGAAGTGCCCCAAAGGTTGGCACACCCACGCTGGCCCGGGTAGCGAACCCGTCACATTTTTAGAGGGCGATATAAAACCTGGCGCCGTATTTTTTATTGACCGACTAGCCGATCACCTTGGTCAGGTTCGGCAAAATCAACAACAGCGTAGTGGCGAAAAGAATGAGCCCGGCTTGACGTACTTTCGATTGTTTGAACATGGCTTGACCGCCTTTATTGTTATTTCCTGATGCCTGCCTGCATTTCTCCATGACGGCAGAGCGTTGCACTTCCTGTTTGACGAGCGCCTCGGCAAAACCCGACGACAACTTCGTACAAGTTCACCTTAGAGCCCGCGTCACGCTTGGTTTAGATCCATTTCGTATGGACTTCACGTAAATTGCTCTTAAAAAGGCATGAGGCCTATTGCCAGCTTCTTGGGCGCCCGTTTGCTAGACAGCTTGGTGTCCTGAATCGGTTAATTCGGTGGTTGCCTACCGTCCGTCTGAGCGTGACCGTCAACATCAGTGAGCACTGCGGTCATTGAATCCGGGGCCGCTCGGCCTAAGGTGGGGACTCTGCATTTACTCCCCGCTCAGGTTCGAGAACGTCATGACCCAAGCTTTTATTTTCGACGCATTACGCACGCCCCGCGGCAAAGGCAAGGCCAATGGCGCCTTGCACAGCGTCAAACCGGTGAACCTGGTGGCCGGGCTGCTCACGGCGCTGCAACAGCGCACGTCTCTCGATACCAGTCAGGTCGACGATGTGGTGCTTGGCTGCGTGACGCCCATCGGCGACCAGGGTTCCGACATCGCCAAAACCGCGACCCAGGTGGCGGATTGGGACGTCAGCGTGGCGGGTTTGCAGATCAACCGCTTCTGCGCCTCGGGGTTGGAGGCGGTGAACCTCGGCGCGATGAAGGTGCGTTCCGGCTTCGAAGACCTGGTGGTGGTCGGCGGCGTCGAGTCCATGTCCCGCGTGCCGATGGGCAGCGATGGCGGCGCTTGGGCGCAGGACCCGGAAACCAGTTTTCACAGCCATTTCGCCCCTCAAGGCGTGGGCGCTGACCTGATTGCCACGATTGAAGGCTTCAGCCGTCAAGACGTCGATGCCTATGCGCTGCACTCCCAGCAAAAGGCTGCGCGGGCAAGGGCCGACGGTTCGTTCAACAAATCGCTGGTGCCGGTGCAGGACCAGAACGGCATTATCCTGCTCGATCACGATGAATTTATCCGCGCCGGATCGACCATGGAAGGCTTGGGCCAGCTCAAGCCGAGCTTCGAGATGATCGGGCAAATGGGCTTTGATGCCACCGCACTTCGAGTCTTCAGCCATGTTGAGCGGATCAACCACGTGCACACGGCGGGTAACAGTTCCGGGATCGTCGATGGCGCGGCGCTGATGCTGATCGGTTCAGAGGCCAAGGGCCGGACACTGGGTTTGCAACCGCGGGCGCGAATCGTCGCCACCGCCGTTACCAGCACCGACCCGACCATCATGCTCACCGGCCCCGCGCCGGCCACCCGTAAGGCACTGGCCAAGGCCGGGCTACGGGTTGAAGACATCGACCTGTTCGAGGTCAACGAAGCCTTCGCCTCGGTGGTGCTGAAATTCATCAAGGACATGGCGATCGACCCGGACAAGATCAACGTCAACGGCGGCTCCATCGCCATGGGCCACCCGCTGGGCGCCACCGGCTGCGCGATCCTCGGCACGCTGCTCGACGAACTGGAAACCCGGCGCCTGCGCTATGGCCTCGCGACGCTGTGTGTCGGCGGCGGCATGGGCATTGCTACCATCATCGAACGCCTCTGAGCCCCGACCGACTTCAAGGAAGCCCTTTCATGACCGAAGCCATCCGTTACGAAAAAGGTCAGGACCAGATCGTCGTCCTGACCATCGACATGCCGGGCCAGAGCGCCAACACCATGAACGCGGTCTACCGCGAAGCCATGGCCGCGTGTGTTGCCAGACTCGTTGCCGAAAAAGACACCCTCGCCGGCGTGATCATCACTTCGGCCAAGAAAACCTTCTTCGCCGGCGGCGACCTCAATGAACTGATCAAGGTCGGCAAGCCCGAAGCCAAAGCCTTTTACGACATGGTGCTGACGCTCAAAGGGCAGCTGCGAACCCTGGAGACCCTCGGAAAACCGGTGGTCGCCGCGATCAACGGCGCCGCGTTGGGCGGCGGTTGGGAAATTTGCCTGGCGTGCCATCACCGGGTGGCGCTGGACGATTCTTCGGTGCAACTCGGCTTGCCGGAAGTGACCCTCGGCCTATTGCCGGGCGGCGGCGGGGTGGTGCGCATGGTGCGGATGCTCGGTATTGAAAAAGCCTTGCCCTATCTGCTCGAAGGCAAAAAAGTCCGGCCGCAGCAGGCGTTGCGGGCTGGTCTGATTGATGAGTTGGCGGCGGATCGTGATGAACTGCTGGCCAAGGCGCGCGCCTGGATTATCGCCCATCCTTCAGCTGTGCAGCGCTGGGACGTGAAGGGTTACCAGATTCCCGGTGATACGCCGTCGAACCCGAAAGTCGCGCAAATGCTGGCCATCGCGCCGTCGATCCTGCGCAGCAAAACCCAGGGCTGCCTGCCCGCGCCAGAGAAAATCCTCTGCGCTGCGGTAGAAGGTGCTCAGGTGGATTTCGACACCGCGCACCTGATCGAAACCCGTTACTTCACCGAATTGACCACCGGCCAGGTGTCGAAAAACCTGATTGGCACGTTCTGGTTTCAGCTCAACGAAATCAATGCCGGCAGCTCGCGGCCTCAGGGCTTTGCGCCCTACGTGACGCGTCGGGTGGGTGTACTGGGCGCAGGCATGATGGGCGCCGGAATTGCCTTTGTCAGCGCGTTGGCCGGCATCGACGTGGTGCTCAAGGACATCAATCTTGCGGCTGCACAGAAGGGCAAGGCTCATTCGGCGGCGCTGCTGGACAAGAAGGTTGCGCGTGGCCAATTGAGTGCCGATCAGCGCGATGCAACGCTGGCGCGAATTCACCCCACTGAAAGCGATGCCGATCTGGCCGGTTGTGATCTGATCATTGAAGCGGTGTTTGAAGATCGCGATCTGAAAGCCAAGGTCTCTTCGGCGGCGCAAAAAGTCGTTGGCCCGGACGCGGTGATTGCTTCCAACACGTCGACCTTGCCAATCAGCGGCCTCGCTGCTGCCGTGCCGGATCAGAGCAAATTCATCGGTCTGCATTTCTTCAGTCCCGTGGAGAAAATGCCCCTGGTGGAAATCATCAAAGGCGCCCACACCAGCGACGAAACCCTGGCTCGCGGGTTCGATTTCGTCCTGCAAATCAAGAAAACCCCGATTGTGGTCAACGACAGTCGCGGTTTCTTCACCTCGCGGGTGTTTGGCACGTTCACCAACGAAGGCATCGCCATGCTGGGCGAAGGCGTGAGCGCGCCAATGATCGAGACCGAAGCGCGCAAGGCCGGCATGCCGATCGGACCTCTGGCGATCTCCGACGAAGTTTCCCTCAGCCTGATGAGCCATATCCGCCAGCAAACCGCCAAAGACCTGCAAGCAGAAGGGAAACCGCTGATTGAGCACCCGGCGTTCGCCGTGATTGACTTGCTGCTCTACGAATACAAGCGTCCGGGCAAGGCTGCGGGTGGTGGTTTCTACGATTATCCGGCCCGTGGGCAGAAGCATCTGTGGCCAGAGCTGAAAAGCTGTTTCGAGAAGGCTGACGGGCAGATTTCGCCGAAGGACGTGCGTGATCGACTGCTGTTCGTGCAAGCCATCGAAACCGTGCGCTGTGTGGAGGAGGGTGTGTTGACCTCGACGGCGGACGCCAACGTCGGCTCGATCTTCGGCATCGGCTTCGCCGCCTGGACCGGCGGCGCGCTGCAGTTCATCAACCAGTACGGCGTGAAAGATTTCGTCGCCCGCGCCCAGTACCTGGCAGGGCAGTATGGCGAGCGATTCGCACCTCCTGCGCTATTGCTGGAGAAAGCGGCTAAAGGGGAGGCGTTCTAGGGGACGGATGACGCATTCCGGGGCTTGCCTTGCCACGGTGTTTCAAGGCAGGCTCAGGGGTGTGCATTATTCCCATCAAGTGTCAGGTATTTTTTATGTCGTTACGCATCTGCATTCTGGAAACCGACATCCTGCGTCCGGAACTGGTCGATCAATATCAGGGTTACGGGCAGATGTTCCAGCGTCTGTTTTCGCAGCAACCCATCGCTGCCGATTTCACCGTGTACAACGTGATGCAGGGCGAGTATCCCAGCGATGAGCTGACGTTCGATGCCTACCTGGTCACCGGCAGCAAGGCCGACTCCTTCGGCACCGACCCTTGGATTGAAACCCTCAGGGAATACCTGCTGACCCGCTACAAGCGTGGCGACAAACTGCTGGGCGTGTGCTTCGGCCATCAACTGTTGGCGCTGCTGCTGGGTGGCAAGAGCGAACGTGCAACCCAAGGCTGGGGCGTCGGCACCCACAAGTACAAACTCGCCGCCAAGGCACCGTGGATGAGCCCGGTGAGGGAAGAGCTGACCTTGTTGATCAGCCATCAGGACCAGGTCACCGCGCTCCCGGAAAACGCCACGGTCATTGCTTCCAGCGATTTCTGCCCGTTTGCCGCGTACCACATCAACGATCAGGTGCTGTGCTTCCAGGGGCATCCGGAATTCATTCACGATTACTCGCGCGCGTTGCTGGATATTCGTCAGGAAGCGCTGGGTGAGCAGATTTATTCGAAAGGTATGGCGAGCCTTGAGCACGAGCATCATGGCGCTACCGTTGCGGAGTGGATGATGCGGTTTGTGGCGCACAAACCTGAGGGTGAAGCGGTTAAAAGCTAAAAGCTTCGCGAGCAAGCCCGCTCCCACATTGGATCTTCGTCGTGACACAGATCCAATGTGGGAGCGGGCTTGCTCGCGAATGGGGACAACCGGTTTTCACTGAAAGCGCGGGATCCTACAACCAACCCGATTTCTTGAAGCTCGCCCACAAACTCACACACCCCACCGCAATAACCCCCAACACCCCGAAATAACCGTAATGCCAACTCAACTCCGGCATGTCCTGAAAGTTCATCCCGTATATCCCGGCCACCGCCGTCGGGAACGCCAGAATCGCCGCCCACGCCGCGAACTTGCGCTGCACCACGCTTTGGCGTGACGCCTCCAGCAACACCCCAACCTCAATGGTCTGGCTGGCAATGTCCGCCAGGGTCGTCAGGTCTTCCATCTGCCGTGTCACATGGATCTGCACGTCGCGAAAATACGGGCGCATGTTCTTGTCGATAAACGGGAAACTCAGCTTCTGCAATTCCTCACCGATCTCCACCATCGGCGCCGCAAACCGGCGCAAGCGCAGTACATCGCGGCGCAGGCTGTGGAGTTTTTGAATGTCGCGCTCGTTCAGGGAGCTACACATGACGCTGCTTTCCAACTCATCGATCTCGGCATGGATCGCTTCACCCATGGGCTGGTAGTTTTCAATCACGAAATCGAGGATGGCATAGAGTACGAAATCTTCCCCGTGCTCCAGCAACAGCGGACGCGCCTCACAACGCTGTCGGACATGGGCGTAGGACGCCGAGTGACCGTTGCGTGCGGTAATGATATAGCCCTTGCCGGCAAAGATATGAGTCTCGATGAACTCCAGTTTTCCTTCATTCCGGATCGGCGAATACGTGACGATGAACAGTGCATCGCCGAAGGTTTCCAGTTTCGGCCGACTGTGTTTTTCCAGGGCGTCTTCAATGGCCAGTTCGTGCAGGTTGAACTGGCGTTGCAGATTGAACAACTCCTGGGCGTTCGGCTCTTCGAGGCCGATCCAGACAAAGTGGCCGGGCTTTGCCGCCCAGGCAGCGCCTTCATCGAGGGTGATATTGGTGACTTTCTTACCAGCGCTATAAACCGCAGCAGCAACAACTCTACCCATGATAGTGATTCACTTCTTATTGGCAGCTTTCTATTAGCAAAGATGGCAGTGGCAGGCAGTCACCAGCTTAGCCCTGTCTACTGCTTGAGAGTCAGTGAAATCTGCGGAGTTCGTCGGCAAAAACTCGCAGGCAAAAGAAAACCCGCACAAGGCGGGTTTCTTTTACGCGGCTTGCAGTTGCCGATCCATCGAAGCGATGCACTCGCGCATCTGCTCGCGGCACTGGGCAATCAGCAGCGGCATGTCATCCAGGCTCAATCCAGCCGTAGGAATCGCCGGTAACGAGCGGATCAGAATCTTCCCACTGCGCCAGCGGTTCAATCGCATGTGTTTAACGTAACTGCTGACACACACCGGAACAATTGGCACGCCGGCGGCAATGGCCATTTGAAAGGCACCTTTCTTGAACGGCAGCAACTCTTCGCCCAGGTTGCGCGTGCCTTCCGGGAAGACCCAGATCGACGTGTCTTCATTCTGCAGCGTGTGGGTAGTGGTCAGCATCGACTGGCGCGCTTTCTGCGCATTGCCGCGATCGATCAGCACATTGCCCGCCAGCCAGAACAACTGACCAAACAGCGGCACCCACTTCAGACTCTTCTTGCCGATACACACGGTGCGGCGGGGCACCACGTTGCCGAACACAAACAGGTCGTAGTTGGACTGGTGGTTGGCGATGATCACGCAACTGTCGGGTTTATCCATCAGCGGTCCGACGTCGGCCTTCACCCGCAGACGCAAAATGCACATCGCCGGCCATGCATAAAGACGCGCGCACAATCGGCTGTTGTCCGGATTGAACGGTCGGCACAGGCCGAGAATCACCCCAAGCACACCGGCCAGAATAAAGTGTAGGCCCATCAATAACATACGAAACACAAACAGCATTTACAGGCCCCACCGGGACAAAAGGTGGCGCAGTGTACGGATGTGCACTGTTTTCGGCAATTGCCGCTATAGAGGTGGGAGATAGGCGATGTTTGAGCGCATGTTTCCGACTTGTGGGTCAGATGCGATCTAGAGCGGTTGTAGGCTTTTCAACGGAGCACGTAAGAAAAAGCCCGACACGACGGTCGGGCTTTTCGGTGTGGCACGTTTGGGTTTAAACCAAAAAATCCTGATCCTCGATGATCGCGTTGTCCAGCCTCTCCAGCAGCGCCTTGCGCACTTTGAGCTTGGTGTTCTTGTGAGCGATCATGTTGATCTTCTTCAACTGACGAGCCGCCGCCAGCGCCGCGCCTTGCAGCTCTTCGGCCGACACCACCAGGTCGAAGAACCCGGCATCCACGGCACTTTGTGGATTAAACATCTCAGCGTTGATCACCGAACGGTGGAACGCCGACTTGCGCAGACGATCACGGGCCAGCTCGATACCGGCGTGGTGCATGGTCATGCCGATCTGCACTTCGTTCAAACCGATGGTGAACGGGCCGTCGACACCAATGCGGTAATCCACCGACAACAGCAGGAACGCGCCCTTGGCCACCGCATGCCCAGGGCATGCCACGATCACCGGGAACGGGTGCGCCAACAGACGACGGGCCAGGGTCGAACCGGCAGTCACCAGCGCCACGGCCTCTTTAGGACCGGAGGTCATCACCTTCAAGTCATAACCGCCCGACAGCATCCCGGGCGTACCGGTAATGATCACCACCGCACGATCAGTCACCGCCTGATCCAGCGCGGCGTTAAACGCAGCAATCACGTCCGGAGAGATGGCATTGACCTTGCCATTGCTCAAGGTCAGGGTCGCGATACCGTCTTCGAGATGGTAGGAAATCAACTCACTCATGACGCTATTCCTTTCAATAAAGTAGGGCAGACGTTACCCACCGCCGCAGGCCAGGTAAAGCGCCGTGACTGACCGCCCAGTCACCCTTTCCCCGCCCGGCAAGCGCCGCCCGCCACAACCGCCGCGCATTCCCCTCTATATAGAAGCGGGCGCGAAGCCGGAGATTGGCAGGTTTGCCATGGCCCGGAACCTGCTCGAACGACTAAAACGCTAAGCGCATGAAAATTCTGCAAAAAAAGTTTGCCATCGGAAAAGCTTTCGACTACATTAGCGCGCCTCGACAGACAGAACTTGTTTGAAGAGATACGGTGAAGTGTCCGAGTGGCTTAAGGAGCACGCCTGGAAAGTGTGTATACAAGAAATTGTATCGAGAGTTCGAATCTCTCCTTCACCGCCAAATTCGATGTAACCAAAACCCCTGATTTCGAAAGAAGTCAGGGGTTTTGTGGTTTCTGGCGTCTGGATTTTGTGGATGGCAATGTTATTGATCCACGCTCATCGGCGAAGGCGCTTCCGAAACTCGTGTAGGACGGGTGATAGGCATGTGGGAAGTAATGCTGGAAAGCCAGGTAGCTGGGTGCTTTCATAGGTTTCGGCACCTGACTCGAGCCGTTTCGTGAGGGGTATTCGCTATGCGCCTTTAGGGGGCAAAATGAATCAACGGCAAGGCACATGACGCGGCCTATTATCTGGAAGGACGAACGCACGTTATGCAGGAATTCACCATGAAACAGGCCGAACTGGAAAAGGTTCACGTGGAGATCGTCAAGCTGATGGCTGAGCAGCGCAAGCTGAACGCCGAGGCCGGGAAGATGACCCGTGAGACTTTTTGGTATCCGGTGGCTGTAGCGACTGGGTTGATTGGCACGGTGGCCACTGTCACCGCAACTGTCACCGCAGTGTTGGTCAAGCTGCTCTAACCTGTTGGACTGCCCAAAACCCCTCGAATGGAATCGACACTATGTCTCACCCTCGCGCCGCTTCCCGCCGCATCGCTATTTCCCTCTCCGCCGTGTTGATAAGTACCGTCCCCTTATTCGCCACCGCATCTACAACCAAGACTTTCCCCGATGCCATAGCCAGCGACCCCGCAAAACTAGGCTGGATGGTCGGCTCGCCACCCCCTGCAGATCGCACCGTGCGTTTCGAAGATGGCAGCTATTTCCAGTTCCCGGCGATGCGCTGGAGTGTTTCGAACTTCCGTCAACTGATGCCAACGATCAACGTTTCACGGGGGCTCGGTGCGCCGGTTCCATTGGTACCTGCGCTGCGCAAAGACATCGATGCGATCAGCTTCGTCCCGCTTGGCGCGAAGGCTCCGATGACCTGGGAGCAATCCCTCGCGGCCACCTACACCGACGGGATTGTGGTGATGCATCGCGGAAAAGTTGTCTACGAGCGTTATTTTGGCGTGCTGAAGCCTGAAGGCCAGCACGCGGCAATGTCGGTGACCAAGTCCGTGGTCGGCACATTGGGGGCTATGTTGGTGGCAGAAGGGCGAATCGATGCGAACAAGCACGTCGCCGAATACGCCCCCGAACTGGCGGCTTCGGCGTTTGGCAGCGCCACGGTGCGTCAGGTCCTCGATATGACGACCGGCCTCAAGTACAGCGAGGACTACGCCGACCCGAACGCCGAGGTCTGGGCTCATGCAAAAGCTGGCAGCCCTCTGCCCAAGCCAAAGGACTACAGCGGTCCGCGAAGTTACTACGAGTTTTTGCAGACGGTTCAACCGCAAGGCGAACACGGCAGCGCGTTTGGCTACAAGACCGTCAATACCGATGTACTGGGCTGGATCATCGCTCGAGCGACCGGTCGCAACGTCGCACAGTTGTTGTCGGAGCGGATCTGGAGCCGTTTGGGGGCTGAGCAGGACGCCTATTTCACGGTGGATTCCATTGGCACCCCGTTTGCCGGCGGCGGCTTGAACACCGGTTTGCGTGACCTGGCACGATTTGGCGAGATGTTGCGTAATGACGGTCAGTTCAACGGTCAGCAAATCGTGCCCCAATCGGTGGTCGACGACATACGTCGCGGCGGTGACAAGCAGGCATTCGCCCAGGCGGGGTACGATTTGTTGAAGGGGTGGAGTTACCGTTCGATGTGGTGGGTGACCAACAAAGAGGGCGGAGCCTTCATGGCGCGCGGGGTCCATGGGCAACGCATTTATGTCGACCCGAAGGCCGAGATGGTGATTGTTCGCTACGCCTCCCATCCGGTCGCCAGTAACTCGGCTAATGATCCGGTCACCTTGCCGGCGTTTGATGCGTTGGCTCAGCATCTGTCCAGGTTGCCTTGAGTCATTACCCCCGGACCATGAAGAAGGAAATTTAATGATCACCACTACTACCCACACCATCGAAGGCCGACAAATCACCGCCTATCTGGACATCGTCAGTGCCGAGTCGGTGCAGGGTGTCAACGTGATCCGCGATATGTTCGCCGGGATGCGGGATTTTTTCGGTGGGCGCTCTCAGACATTGGAGCGGGCGTTGAAGGAGGCACGGATTCAGGCAACCGACGAGTTGAAGGAGCGGGCGCAGGCACTTCAGGCTGATGCGGTGGTGGGGCTTGATTATGAGATCAGCATGCCAGCCGGGAAGGGCGGGATGGTGGTGGTGTTCGTGACCGGGACGGCGGTCAAGTTGAGGTGATTGAGTCACGAGGCCGTTCGTCGGGGATGCAATAATCCGAACTACAAGTCCGGTAATGACTGACTAGTCTCAAAAGCGTTGAAGGTCGACATTTTTCAGGCAAATAGGGCTTGCCGGTGTCGACCCTATTTTGAGAGGGGAAAGGTATGGCTGATTCGTATATCGAAGACGACGGATCTGAGTTTCCGATCAACAATTGCGTGCAGTGTGGTCAAGCAGAGTATATGCCGGGCTTTGGTGAAAACCGGGTTCAGGTCGCCAAATTGAAATCCAAGGTGCCCCGATCCGAAAAGGCGAATTTCTTGCCCAAGAGGATGCCGTCTTCCAGGAAGTAACCGTCAACTGGACAGCCCCCCCGCCATTGAGCGGGGTTTTCATTTTCACAAGGTCGGTTGTTGGGATTTGGACTACAGATACACAGCCCGTTGTTAGCGAATTCTTTCACAAACTTTTCACACCTGCCTACGTAGGCTCAAGTCATCCGTTAGAAAGCAGTACCTGGCCCGTTCCCCAGCGGGCTTTTTTTTGCCTGTCATAAAACCTTTTCTAAAAACGCTGTCCAACCGTCGCCTATTGCGAGGTTGTACCCGTGCGTGTCTGGACTTTTTCTCCTCTAAAGCATTCAATCTCGCCCCTTTCGGTTACCCCTTTTTTGAGGTTCTTGTCATGCGTTTAACACTGCCTGCTTTGGTTCTGGGGCTTTTGGTTGCTCAAGGTGCGATGGCTGCGGGTGATGGCACTGCCGCCATCGGTGGTGGTTTGGGTGGCGCGCTGGGTAATGTGGTCGGCCAGAGCATGGGCGGCAGCACCGGTGCAGCGATTGGTGCTGGTGTTGCGGGCGCGGCCGGCAGTGCTGTTGCCGCACGCAAAGGCAGCCGCACTAAAGCCGCCATTGGTGGTGGTGTCGGCGCTGCCGGCGGTTCGATCATCGGCAACAGCCTGGGCGGCAGGACCGGTTCCACCATCGGCGCAGGCTTGGGCGGCGCATTGGGCGGCGGCGTGGGCAGCAACCTGGCCAAAGGTCACAAGCGTCACTGATCCTGATCGATCAACTCAAAAAGCCCGGCTTGATGCCGGGCTTTTTGTATCTGGATATTTCTTCTTCGCGCTCTTCGAACTTACAGCTGTCCAACGATCAGCGCTGGCGTGATGAAAAAGCTAGACTGACGCCATCCGTAACGCCTTCTCTTACCCCCGATACGGAATTTAGAGGTACATATCATGCGTTTGACATTGTCCACGTTGGTTCTGGGACTTTTGGTCGCTCAAGGTGCAATGGCCGCCGGTGACGGCACCGCTGCAGTTGGCGGTGGTATTGGCGGTGCGCTAGGTAACGTGGTCGGCCGGCAAATGGGCGGCAGCACGGGTGCCGCGATTGGCGCCGGTGTAGGCGGCGCGGCAGGTAGCGCGGTCGGCGCGAACAAAGGCAGTCGCACAGAAGCGGCTATTGGTGGTGGTCTGGGGTCGGCCGGTGGCTCGGTGATCGGCAATAGCCTCGGTGGTTCTACCGGTTCGACCATTGGCGCAGGCCTGGGCGGCGCGGCGGGTGGGGCGGTAGGCAACAACTTGGGTAACGATAGCGGCAGTTCGCACTCCGGTAGCGGCCACAATCACAAGCATAAAAACAAGCACAGGAACAAACATCACTGATTCGTCATTGAGTCACAGCAGAAACCCGGCCCAGCGCCGGGTTTTTCGTTTCTGGTAGTAGGACTCTGGAACGTTTGGTCGTGCGACGCCTCGAACTTCATACACCCCAGAACGTTGTGAGGCATGCCATGACTCCTGAAACCGAAGGCAAAGAAGAAAAAGGCCCGAGCGGGCTTCCGTTCATTAACGATCCTGGTAACGAAGACCCAGGCTCTTTGATGGATGACGCAACGGTGCCGCTCAATGATTCCGATGATGCGGGCGATGTCGGAAATATCGAGTTCGAAGACGAGGAAGAGGATGAGGACGAAGATTGACCCTGGCGGACTTGACCGATCGTCTCTCTGATCGAACGCAATGCAGGGCGCAATCCTCGAAACTTCAGGGCCTGCTTTTCAGGCCTCACGAGAGGTGCCTTATGAACGCTGATCCGAAAGACTCCGACATCGACGATACCCCCGAATATCCGCTGCCTTCACCGACCGATTCCCTGAGTCGTGATCAACGTCCGCCTGACGACGACACCGCTGTAGAGCAGTTGCCGTCTGATGAAGTGAAGCGCGGGGATGTTGAAGCTCACCCTGACGACCCGGACATTGCCGGTGAAGACGGCTCAAACGAACCGAGCTGAATATTCGCGGTGGCGCAGCGCCGCTCGTCGATTGTGCGGAACCTTTAAAAAGCGATGAGTGGGAGCGGTTCTGGGAGAGGGTCTGGAGGATCCGGTAGTTCTGGGGTGAATTTGAATGGTGGTAGCTCGGGAGGAGGGACGGGAAGTGCTAGTGGCGGAACACGTGGTTCGGGGGGGTAGGCTAATTGTTATTTAAAGATAAAAGCCCAGCAACATGCTGGGCTTTGGTGGAATACGTGAGCGGCCGGCACACAAAAAGTTTGACAGTCCGGTTATCGATCTTTGTTTATCAGATTTTGAGCAGCGATTATTTCTTCGATAAGTAATCGAATCGAACCGGCCTTTGAAAGCGCAAGTGGTGTGTCCCAGTCATAGTTCTTGATAACTCTAATCTGAAAAGAACCGCTGATATCGAACGACGGATACCAGCCTACATCTAGCAAATGTGTATCGTGATACTCCACTTGCAGCATGTCCTCTTTCAGAAAGTCGATCTGATTTGAGAGATCGGTATTTCTCAATGCGGAAAGCTCATCGTAAGTGATTTTCCCCGTTATGAATGTTAGGTCCATCACTTCATTAGCCTCCTAAATTCAGTCTCTGAGATCGGATGTCCATGGATCGTTCTGGCGCTTAGCTCAATGCGTATCCATCGACTGGGCTTTCCTTCGCTGGCACCAATGTCAGTCTCGTATTCTTTGACTTTCCAAGATTTTCCGTTGGTAGTAGGAGAGCCGGTTTTGTAAGCGTCTCGCTCCATGATTTCAACATCGATGCCTTGCTTGTATTTGGCGGGCCCCGACTTGGTGGATTTTATCGTTTCCTTCCAAGTCATATTTTTTGATGGGTTGTGTTTGTAACCGTGTGGTGTCCAGTCGACGATTTCCGGAAATGGAAGATTTGGATTCCCCTCATCAACCTTCGCCGTCCCCGCCGGATCCTCATCCCCAAACGCCGGCCGCTTACACCCATCCCCACCCGGACACTCACTCAACCCCAGCGGATCAACCCACCCTGTCGGGTTCCGCGTGTACTGATACCCGTTTAACCCACCTGCCAACTTGCTCGGATCCGGCGTCAAATACCGTCCAACATCCGGATTGTAGTAGCGATGCCGGTTGTAATGCAGGCCCGTTTCCGCATCGAAATACTGCCCCTGAAACCTCAACGGCTGATCAAGCACCTGATGGGTGTCGCGGTTGAGGCGAGTCAGGCGGCCATAGGCTGTGTATCGGGCGGCCCAGATGATGTCGCCGCTGTAGTCGGTGAGTTCTTGCGGTGTGCCGAGGTGATCGAGTTGGTAGTAGAACGGGCAGGCCTGGTGTGGGCCTTTGCCGTCGAGCATGGCCAGCGGGCGGAAGCTGCCCGGTTCGTAGAGGTAGCTGCGGTAGTGCTCGCAGCTGCTTTCGGCGACGAGGTGGTCGCCCTGCCAGAAGAACTCGGTGGTTTTGCTGTCGACGGTTTTGCTGATGCGGCGGCCGAAGGCGTCGTAGCGGTAGGTCGCCTGGCTGCCGTTGGGCAGGGTGGCGCCGATCAGCCGATGTTGGCAGTCGTAGCGGTACTCGGTGATCAGNGTGACGCTCAAAGTCGGGTTCCGGATTGCCAGTAGCTGAGTTTGAGCTACGACGGTTTTGCTGATGCGGCGGCCGAAGGCGTCGTAGCGGTAGGTCGCCTGGCTGCCGTTGGGCAGGGTGGCGCCGATCAGCCGATGTTGGCAGTCGTAGCGGTACTCGGTGATCAGTTTTTGCCCGGTGCCACGGCGCTCGCGGATCAGGTTGCCAAAGGCGTCGTAGTCGTAATGGCGATCGCCTTGCATCAGCAGGCGATTGCCTTTGACGGTGGTCGGGCCGGGACGATCCTGCATCAGCAGGTTGCCCGCCGGGTCGTGGGCGAAGCTTTCCGGTTGTTGATCGCGGGAGTGGCGAACGCGGATCAGGCGGTCGAGTGGATCGTATTGGTAGCTGCGTTGGCCGTGTCGCGTGTCGGCAATGTAGTCGAGGTTGCCGTTGGTGCTGTAGGCATAGTCGCGGCGATACAGCGGTTGGAGGTGTTGGCTGACAGCGTGGGCTTTCAGACGGCCCTGGTCGTCATACTGATAATCGCTGAGCAACAGGCCTTGTTGGCGGTTTAGTTCGCGACCGGCGAAGAAGGTATGCGACGTCAATCGGCTGCCGTTGAGGTCGATGGCCGTCAGCGCACCGCCCTTGGCGTGGTGGTAGTCGAGTTTGCTGTTGTCCGGCAGGCGCAGGCGATTAAGTTGACCGCAGGCGTCATAGCCATAGCGCAGCGTGCCCCAGCCCTGATGCTCGGTGATCAGCCGGTCCTGCTGGTCGTATTCGAACTCCAGCGGATGGTCGTGGCCGTCGTCGACGCTGACCAACCGGCCGAGGCTGTCGTAGCGGTATTCAACCTTGATACCGTCGGGCAGGGTTTTGACCAGCAGGCGTCCGGCCGAATCCCGCTGGTACGCCGTCACCCGCTGCGAACCGTCCTCGCCAAACTCGGTTTTCTCCAGCAGCTGTCCGTTGAGGTCGTAGGCGTACGCCGTGCGTTGGCCGTCGAATCCGGTTTCCTGTCGGATCAAGCCATTGGGCGTGTAGTCCAGGAGATATTTTTCGCCGGATTCGTTTTCGATTTCCGTGAGCAGCAGCTGGGCGTTGTCGTAGCGGTACTTCAGCTGGGTGCCGTCGGCATTGATGCGGCGGCTGACCAGGTGCAGGTCGTCGAGGTATTCGTAGCGGGTGACGCGGCCCAGTTCATCGCGTTCGGCGGTGATCTTGCCGTAGGCGTTGTAGCTGAACGCGCGGCTGACGCCTGTGGGAAGCGTCGTCTGGATCAGTCGGCCAACGGCATCCCATTGGTACTGGGTAACGGCATCGTATTCGTCCTGGCGGGTAATCTGCCGCCCCAGTGCGTCGTAGGAAAACCGCCGCACACCACCGTCCGGCAGCGTTTCTTCAATCAACTGCCCCAAGCCATTCCAAACGAACACATGCCGGCTGTTGTCCGGGTAGCGGATCGACAGCAGCTGGCCTTTTTCGTCGTAGTGATAGTGGCTGACATGACCGTCAGGGTCGGTCGCTTCGGTGACGTCACCCTGGGCATTACGCTGATATTTCCACACCGCTTTACCGCGGTACCGTGCGTGCAGGAAACCGTTGCGATACTCGTAGGCCGTCGGTTCGTCTTCCGGCGGAATCAGCGCGATAAGCCGTCCGACTTCGTCGTAACGGTATTCGGTGACGGCGCCGAGCGGATCCTGCTCGGCAAGCAACCGACCGTTGTTGTCGTAAGCCTTGAGGTGTTCGCCACCATCCAGCTCGACCTTGCGCACCAGTCGCGCCCTGTCGTCATGGACGTAAACCTCTTCGCTACCGTCGGCGTTTTTAACCAGCACACTGCCGTTGTCGTCCCAGACATAACGCGTGTCCATCTGCGAAAAAGTCGCCCAATGCCGCACGCACCGGGCCGCCTTGCCGGCACGTTCCCACTCCCAGAAGAAACTCGCCCCACCGGCCAACTGCCGCTGCAGAATCACGTGCTGATCGTCGTAGTCGTAGCGTTCGCTTTCACCGGCGGCATTGGTCGCTTCGATCAAGCGATGACAAGCGTCGTACCGATAGGCAACCAGCGTCTGCTCGGTACGCCAGGTGTCTTCCAGAGTGTCGGCCGGATGAAAACGCTGATACTCGACGGCGACCATGTGCCGGCGCTCATAGCGCAACAGAAGGGAACGCCCTACGCCGTTATCGAGGCGTTTGATCCTGTCAGAAGTGTCCCGCTGCACTGTCAGCCGATTGCCATAGGCATCGCTGATAGCCGTCAGATGTCCTGCACGAAAGTGGAAGAACCGCGCTTTTTCGCCAGCCAGGGCGAGGATCAGTTCTTCGGGTTCATCGCCGAGATAAATCGCTGCCCGCGACAGGCTGTTGTGAATCGTCGGGCGCTCAATATTCGGTTGCGGAAAGGTCGTACGACGGTTTTCGTGGTCGATCCAGATGACGGTGTCGCCATCGATTTCCAGGTGATGGGCGAGGGAGTGACTCCAGCCGAATCCGAGCCCGCAATCGATCTCCACCGCACTGGTGCGATAGAGCCGGATGAAGTCGAACGGCAAAATCCCGTCCAGCGAACCATCGGTCAGGGTGAGCAGTTCTTCGCCCGTGACCATCGATACCGGACAGCCATTGGTACAGGTCAACGGTCCGCAATCGGCGCTGTCACCGTTGGGGTTTTTCGCTTGATCCGGGGCATCGTCGCGATGTTCCTGCCTGCCAATCCTGGTCATGGCTTCAGACTTGTCGCGAGCAATGGCCACCGGATTCTTCACCAACAAAACCGGCGCAATACCCGCGGTGATTTGCAACGACACGGCGGGCGCAGGATTGATCGGTGCATTCCGGGCATTGACCATCAGCGGTTTGAGCGCGCCAGCGTGGGCTGTCAGGTCGGACTTGGCGGTGAGCTCAGCCAATCGCAAACTGGCGGCCGCCAGCCATTGCCGGGTCTGCGGGGACTTGATCCTGGACAGCACCTTCTCACTCAGACGCAATTCCAGTCCTGCAGGACTGGTGAGGCACATGAGCAGGAAACTGATCAATATCTCCGTACGAATTTCCGCCACGACTTCGGCGATGTACTGCGGCGGCAGCATCCTCAGCCAACTGGTGAACGCCGCGAGATGAATGAACATCAACGGCTCGTCGCTCAGCATCAGCAACACCTTGGCGATGGACTCCGCCGAGGCGTTCAGCAGCGTTTCAATCTCGGTATGGGTCAGGTATTCGAGGAGTTTTTCGCTGTTGGCCTGCAGGTCCGCGATCATGGCGTAAATCTGTTTTACGTCATCCCACAAACCGTTCAGCGAGTTCTCGAAGCCGCGCCAGTCGGCCCGTTGCAGCATGCCGTAGCGCTTGATGAAATCGGCCTGGGAGAACCCGGCCCACGCTGGCTCAAACTCGGTCGTCCATTCGTTGCGCAACCAACCTTCCAGCTCGCCGATGACGTCCTGATAGGAAGCGAAAAGTGCTTTGACGTGATCAGCGGATACATCGGGAAAGAAGGTGATGCGATAACGCTGGCCGCGCTGGCAATCGGGGATTTCCAGGATGCCGCTGGGGCCGATCTCGTTGTAGATCGGCTCGCCAAACGTCTGTTCACCCGTCACCTCGGAAATTAACGGTTCAAGCATCACCGGCGTATTGCCGATTGGCACGAAACGCGCCGCCTCAAACATATGCACCAGGGTCAACGGACCGCTGGCCTGGCACGCGGCGACAGTCGCACTGACAGGCGTGGTCGAATGCTTCGGCGCGCTTAGACGGACTTCGTTGCCGACCTTGAATACTTGCTCGACATCCAGTGCCCTACCGGTCCAGAAGCTTTCCGCCCAGGCGTCGTAGTCGTTCAGGCACAGTCGAAAATCACCCAGCAGCGCTTCGACATCCGGCTGTTCAGGGTCCATGGCGGCGACCACCAGCAGCCCGATGGTGTTGTTCAAGGCCAGGAGGTTGTCAGGTATGAACATTCGCAGTCCCTCGCGCGGATCAATTCAGAGCGCGAGACTTTGCGGGGGATCGGCGGGGAAAGAAGTCGGGAAAGTAAGTGTTTGGTGTAGGGAAAATCGCTAAATGACGAACAGCACTTCGGCGCAGGTTTTAGTACCGATCAGGCATTGCCCGTTGCCCTATGCCCGCCGCGCTCGCTATGCTGCTGAATCCTTTAATCGATCGCGGACCCGGCCGTACCTGAGCCGCCTCTGGGATGTCATTAGAAAACGGATCAGATGCGATGAATGCACCGCTGAATGAATTCGGCCCGATCAAGGCCGTGATTTTCGATATGGACGGCTTGTTGCTGGACACCGAGGGCATTTACACCGAGGTCACGTCCATGATTGCCGCGCGTTACGGTCGGGTCTTCGACTGGAGCGTCAAGCAGAACATCATCGGTCGTGGCGCGGGTGATCTGGCGCGTTATGTGGTCGAGGCGCTGGACCTGCCGATCACCGCCGAAGAGTTTCTGGTGATCCGCGAACCGCTGATGCGCGAGCGTTTTCCTACAGCGCTGGCGATGCCTGGCGCACAGGAGCTGGTTCGGCATCTGAAGGCCAACAACATTCCGATCGCGGTGGGCACCAGTTCTTCGCGTCAGTCGTTCGGCCAGAAAACCACCTTGCACCGCGACTGGTTCGCGCTGTTCGATTTCATCGTGACGGCCGATGACCCGGAAGTCGGCGCGGCCAAACCGGCGCCGGACATCTTCCTCACGGCGGCGCGGCGCCTGGGTGTCGCGCCTGAGGATTGCCTGGTGTTCGAGGATTCGCCGTTCGGTGTCACGGCAGCGAAAGCGGCGGGGATGACGGCGATTGCGATCCCGGATGCGGCGATGGCTGACGAAAAATACGCACACGCAGATGGCATTCTTCGTACGCTGAAAGCGTTCAAGCCGAGCGCTTGCGGTTTGCCAGCGCTCGAATGGGCTTAAAGCTGCATAAATGAAAACGCCGGCAACCTGGTCAGGGTTGCCGGCGTTTTTTTATGCGTGATTCAGGACATCAGGCGCCGAAACCACCGTCGATGGTCAGGCTGGCACCGGTGATGTAGCCGGCTTCCGGACCGACGAGGTAGGCGACGAAGCTGGCGATTTCTTCCGCTTTGCCGTAACGACCCACCGCCATCAACGGGATCAGGCTTTCGGCGAAATCGCCACTGGCCGGGTTCATGTCAGTGTCGACCGGGCCCGGTTGCACGTTGTTGATGGTGATGCCGCGCGGACCGAGGTCGCGCGCCAGGCCTTTGGTCAGGCCGACCAGCGCCGATTTGCTCATGGCGTACGGGCCACCACCGGCGAAGGGCATGCGGTCGGCGTTGGTGCTGCCGATGTTGACGATGCGACCGCCTTCGGTCATGTGTTTGGCTGCGGCCTGGGTGGCGATGAATACGCTGCGCACGTTGATTGCGAGGGTCTGGTCGAAGTCTTCGAGTTTGAAATCTTCCAGCGGTGCAACGGCCAGCACACCAGCGTTGTTGACCAGAATGTCCAAGCGACCAAAGGCTTTTACAGTGGCGCTTACGGCGTTGCGGATGGCCTCGGCGTCGGCGCTGTCAGCCTTGATGGCGAGGGCTTTGCCGCCGTTACCGGTGATGCTGTTTTGCAATTCTTCGGCTTTGGCCGTGGAGCTGACGTAGGTGAAGGCGACTGTCGCGCCTTCAGCAGCCAGGCGTTTGACAATGGCAGCGCCGATACCGCGGGATCCGCCTTGAATCAAAGCCACTTTGCCGCTGAGGTTCTGAGTAGTCATATCGATCTCCAAAGTCCCGAGGCGACATGTCTCGGTTGATGGAGCCTAGTATCGATTCAGGATTACCGGCTGTGTAGACGGTAATTGCGATAGTCTGTGTAAACCAGAAGTTTATAGTGACGCTTATGGAAACCTTCAGCAGTATCGAATGCTTCGTGCGCAGTGCCGAGGTCGGCAGCTTCGCCGAAGCCGCGCGCCGCCTGAGTCTGACCCCGGCGGCGGTGGGCAAGAGCGTCGCCAAACTTGAGGCGCGGCTGGGTGTGCGGCTGTTTCAGCGCAGCACTCGCAGCCTGACGCTCACTGAAGCGGGTCATCGGTTTCTTGGCGAAGTGAGTTCCAGTCTTCACACGATCCAGAATGCCGTGGCCAATCTGGCCAGCGCCGAGGGGCTGCCCGCGGGGACGTTGAAGGTCAGCATGGGCACGGTGTTCGGGCGGTTGTATGTCGTGCCGTTGCTCGGGGAGTTTCTACGGCGTTTTCCGGCGATCAACCCGGACTGGCATTTCGATAACCGTCAGGTCGATCTGATCGCTCAGGGTTTCGATGCGGCGATTGGTGGGGGATTCGAGCTGCCGCAGGGGGTGGTGGCGCGCAAGCTGACACCGGCCCATCGGGTGCTTGTCGCGTCAGCCGACTATCTTGAAGGGCGTGAGGTGATTGCCGAGCCCGATGACCTGAAGCATCACGATGGCATCCTGATTCGATCGCCGCAGACGGGGCGTGTACGTTCCTGGCAATTGACCAGTCGCACCCAGCAACACAGCCCGCTGACGCTCAAGGCGCGGATGACCATGAGTGATTCGGAGGCGGCCTGCGCCACGGCCGCCCAAGGGTTGGGTATTGCGCTGGTGAGCATGCCGTTTGCCGTGGGCTATCTGGAGGCCGGGACCTTGCAGCGGGTGCTGCCGGACTGGTATGTCGACGATGGCAACATTTCAATCTATTACGCGGAGCACAAACTGCTGCCCGGCAAGACCCGGGCGTTTGTGGATTTCGTCATTGAGCAGTTTGCGGAGCAGGGGTTGGGGCAGCGGTTTAGTGCGCTCTGAGCCAGCCTCAAAACCGAGGCGCGGCCTTCGCGAGCAGGCTCGCTCCCACATTGGATTTGTGAACGACACAGACCCATTGTGGGAGCGAGCCTGCTCGCGATGAACGATAACGCGGTCTACTGCCCGAAACGCCCCGGCCAGCCGATAATTTTCTTCGGCCGCGGCGTCGCATAAGTCCGCACTTTGGACGTCGACAAGCCCAACCGCACCAACGACTCGGCAATCGTCACCGCCGCCGTCACACCATCCACCACCGGAACCCCGGTGCGCTGACGAATCTGTTCATCCAGCCCGGCCATGCCGCCGCAGCCCAGGCAAATCACCTCGGCCTTGTCTTCAAGCACGGCCAATTCCGCCTGACGAATAATTGCCTCCAGTGCACGTTCAGGATCGGATTCCAGTTCCAGTACCGCCAAACCACTGGCGCGCACCGACGCGCAGCGGTCCCAGAGTCCGGACAGTTTTAGGCGATCCTCGATCAGCGGCACGGTGCGGTCCAGCGTAGTGACCACCGAGTAGGCATGGCCGAGGAACATGGCGGTGCTGGCCGCCGCATCGGTGATGTCCACAACCGGCACGTTGAGCAACTCCTGCAAACCTTCGCGGCCGTGTTCGCCGTAACCGGCCTGGATCACGGCGTCGAAGGGTTGGTCGTAGGACATCACCCGGTCCATCACCGCGATGGCGGCCAGGTAACTTTCGAAATTGCCTTCGATGGAGTCAGCGCCGAAGTAGGGCGTCAGGCCAATGATTTCCGTGCCCGGCGCGGCCACGGACTGAGCCGAACGTGCGATGGCCTGGGTGATGGACTCGGTGGTGTTGACGTTGACCACGAGAATTCGCATGGGAAGTCCTTATAGCGGGTGGTTCTGCGGCCCGACGGTGCCGGGCCGCCAAGGGATTAATGGCTGACGTTATCGACAGCGATGGCTTCACCGCTGACGTCTGCGTAATAAGGCTGCCGTTTGGCGATGATCAGATAGAGCATCCCGGCAATCCCGGCCCCAATCAGCCAGGAGAAGGGCGACACGCTGTCGAAGCCCGGTACCAGCGCCAGGACAATGGCGATCAGCGCGGCAGGAATGAACGCCGCGACGGCGCGTAAATTGACTCCGCGGCTGTAGTAATAGGCGCCATTGGGGTCTTCGCTGTACAACTGCGGCACGTTGACCTGACCTTTTCGTACGAGCCAGTAGTCGACCATGATCACGCCGTACAACGGGCCGAGCAGGGCGCCGAGGCCGGACAGGAAATACACGATCACCAGCGGGCTGTTGTAGAGGTTCCACGGCAGGATCAGCACCGCGATGGTCGCGCTGATCAGCCCGGCGCGGCGGAACGTCAGGTATTTGGGCGCCAGGTTGCTCAGCACGAAGGCCGGGGCGACGAAGTTGGCCATGATGTTCACCGCCACGGTGACGATCAGGAAGGCCAGGCAGCCGAGCACCAGAAAGAAGGTGTTGGGAATCGAGGCAATGATCTCGGTCGGGCTTTCGATGATCCGTCCATTGATCTGAAATTGCGCGCCGCAGAGCAGGACGGTGATGCTGGCGAACACCAGAATATTCACCGGCAGGCCCCAGAAATTGCCGACCTTGATGGTCTTGCGGCACGGCGAAGAGCGGGCGAAGTCGCAGAAGTTGAGGATCAGCGTGCCGTAGATCGACAGCCACAACGCACCACCGGCAAAGATGTTGCGCCACATCTCACCGCCAGTCAGCGGTTCGCGGATCGACCAGGCGATGGTCGCATTGGCCTGAAAGTACATCCACCCGGCGAGGGCGGCGACGGTCAGCAGAATCACTGGCCCGGCGAACGCCTCGTAACGTCTAACCATCTCCATGCCGTAGGCGAGGATCGCCAGTTGCACGAACCAGATAGCCACAAAACACACCCAGCCCAGGCTCGATAGGCCGAGGATCGAGTTGTGGTCATAGTCGGCGAAGCCGGGATGAACCGCTGTCAGCAGTACGCGAAAGACCACCGAGGCGAGGTATGTCTGAATCCCGAACCAGGCGATGGCGATAACGGCGCGGATCAATGCAGGAATCTGCGCCCCGTGAATGCCGAAACTGATCCGGCTGATGACAGGAAACGGCACGCCGGTCTTTTGTCCCATGTAACCGGAGAGGTTCATGAAGCAATAGACCAACGCCGCACCGATCCCCAGGGACAGCAGGATTTGCCAGCCACCCAGTCCGAGGGCATACAGCCCGATGGCGAAGGAGTAATTGGCGATGTTGTGAACGTCGTTGGTCCACAGGGCGAAGATGCTATAGCGGCCCCAGCGTCGACCTTCGGCCTTGGTCGGCGCCAGGTCCTTGTTGTGCAGGCGGGGGCTGAGTACGACAGGTTCTTGAAACGTTTGGTCGTGAGGGGTTGAAGTGGGTGGGAAGGAGGGCAGATCCAGCGCGATGTTGTTATTGGAGAGGCTAGTACGCATTCCGGCAGGCTCCGAGCTTGGCGTCGCGATGACTGTGCATGAGCGTTGGCTCGACAAATCTTCGTCGCGGGCAGTCAGCATCATTGGTTACGGGGCATCTGCAGCCTGTACGGGATAGGGCGCTTCAGGCTTGCGGATCTAAAGTGTGTGTATGTTTTGATGGGATTGTATACAAAACATGTATGCACTTAAGCCAGATCCATGCCAGTCAGCGATCTATGAATTTCACTGTTAATTTCGTTTTGTTATCTGTTTTCGATAAGTATCTGAAATAAAGGCGATATAAATTGACTGTTTGAACAGGTATTTATTTTTAAGCGGGATGTGTACGAAAGGTCGACTGAGGAAGTCAGGGCAGGGGCGTGTAACTTTTTGGGGCGCTGAAATAAAAAGTGCACACACAAATGGCACTTATGGTGACATTCGTGTGTACACATTTATTTGGGTGAACATCGAACCTGTGGGAGCGGGCTTGCTCGCGAAGAGGCCTTCACATTCGACATCTATGTTGAATGTCAGTCCGCTTTCGCGAGCAAGCCCGCTCCCACATTTGGATCTCACAAGGCCGGGGGGTTATGCCTTGGATTTGCTGATGATGTTGCCCGCATGCAGCCCGCATTCTTTCTGCGTCGCTTCTTCCCACCACCAACGACCTTCGCGCTCGTGCTGGTTCGGCAACACCGGACGGGTGCACGGTTCGCAGCCGATGCTGATGAACCCGCGCTCATGCAGGCTGTTGTACGGCAGCTCCAGCATGCGGATGTAACCCCAGATCTCTTCACTGGTCATTTGCGCGAGCGGGTTGAATTTGTACAGGGTGCGTTCCGGGGTGGAGAACGCGGTGTCGATTTCCAGCACCGCGACGGCGCTGCGTGTTCCAGGGCTCTGATCCCGACGCTGGCCGGTGGCCCAGGCCGTCACTCCCGAGAGCTTGCGACGCAGCGGCTCGATCTTGCGGATGCCGCAGCATTCGCCATGGCCGTCCTTGTAGAAACTGAACAGGCCCTTTTCCTTCACGAAAGGTTCGAGCTTGGTGTAGTCCGGCGACACCAGTTCGATGTCGATCTTGTAGTGCTCGCGCACCTGATCGATGAAGCGGT
The DNA here is from genome assembly GCF_001424925.1 of Pseudomonas sp. Root329. Classification (NCBI taxonomy): domain Bacteria; kingdom Pseudomonadati; phylum Pseudomonadota; class Gammaproteobacteria; order Pseudomonadales; family Pseudomonadaceae; genus Pseudomonas; species Pseudomonas sp. Root329. The sequence continues at coordinate 166,928 of NZ_LMCV01000034.1, forward strand.
AGGTCTCGGGGTGCAAGCGGCCGGTGTCGAGGCTGAACACTTTGACGTTCTTGTTCAGCTTCCAGGCCATGTCCACCAGCACCACGTCTTCGGCGCCGCTGAAAGATATCCACAGGTCATCGCCAAACTCGGCGAACGCGAGTTTCAGGATGTCCTGGGCGGATTTGTTGGCATAGGTCGTGGCGAGTTCCACGACATCGAACGATGGGCTCATCAGGGCGGCTTCCTACAGGTCAGTGGCGCTGGGCGCTCTATATAGGTCAGATGGTAACAAAATCCTGCAGCGACTGGCGCGCCCTATGCGTTGCACCGGTCAGCCTGAGTCGCTAGAGTTCGGCAGTCTTTTGGCTCGCTCGACTCAATAATCAATACAAATGGGAGTGTCTTGTGGAAATTGCCTGTCTGGATCTTGAAGGTGTACTGGTCCCGGAAATCTGGATCGCCTTCGCCGAAAAAACCGGGATCGAATCCCTCAGGGCTACCACCCGGGACATCCCCGACTACGACGTGCTGATGAAGCAGCGTCTGCGGATCCTCGACGAGCACGGCTTGAAACTCACTGACATCCAGGAAGTGATCGCCACGCTCAAGCCTCTCGACGGCGCCATCGAGTTCGTCAACTGGCTGCGTGAGCGCTTTCAGGTGGTGATTCTGTCGGACACGTTCTACGAGTTCTCCCAGCCGTTGATGCGTCAACTGGGCTTCCCGACCTTGCTTTGCCATCGTCTGATTACTGACGATTCCGGTCGGGTGACGAGCTATCAATTGCGTCAGAAAGATCCCAAGCGCCAGTCGGTTTTGGCCTTCAAGAGCCTTTACTACCGGGTGATCGCGGCGGGGGATTCCTACAATGACACCACGATGCTGGGTGAGGCGGATGCGGGGATTCTGTTCCATGCACCGGACAATGTGATTCGCGAGTTTCCGCAGTTCCCGGCGGTGCACAGCTTTGAAGAGCTGAAGCAGGAATTCATCAAGGCTTCGAATCGGGCCCTAAGTCTGTAAACCCGATCCCTGTAGGAGCTGCCGCAGGCTGCGATCTTTTGATCTTGCTTCTTAACATCAAAAGATCGCAGCCTGCGGCAGCTCCTACAGGTTTTGAAGGGTATCGAGCAGTACTTTTACCTTGGTAATCGATTCCTGATACTCGGCCTGCCACTCTGAATCCGCGACGATCCCGCCACCGCCCCAGCAACACACCTGCCCATCCTTGACCAGCAAACTGCGAATGGCAATCGAACTGTCCATCTCGCCGCGCACGTCCAGATACAACAAAGACCCGCAGTACAACCCGCGACGCGTCGGCTCCAGCTCGTCGATGATCTGCATCGCGCGAATCTTCGGTGCGCCGGTAATCGAGCCGCCAGGGAAGCTGCCAGCGATCAGGTCCAGTGCATCCCGGTCATCCGCCAGTTCTCCGGTGACGCTGCTCACCAGGTGATGCACGTTCGGGTAGCTTTCCAGGCTGAACAACTCCGGGACCCGCACCGAACCGATACGGCAAGTCCGGCCGAGGTCATTGCGCAGCAAGTCGACGATCATCAGGTTTTCTGCGCGGTCCTTGGGGCTGGCCAGCAGTTCGGCGGCGTTTGCCGCATCTTCGGCAGCGGTCAGTCCGCGAGGGCGGGTGCCTTTGATCGGGCGGGTTTCCACATGGCGTTCGCTGACTTTGACGAAACGTTCTGGCGACAGGCTCAACACCGCGCCGCCGTCGGGCAGACTCTGAAAGCCGGAAAACGGCGTCGGGCACGCCGCCCGTAGCGCACAATACGCGGCCCATGGATCGCCCTGGCACTGAGCTCGGAAGCGTTGGGCGAAGTTGACCTGGTAACAGTCGCCGGCCTGGATGTACTGCTGAATGCGTTCGAGTGCGTGGCGATATTCGTCAGCGCTCAGGTCGGCCTTCATCGGGGCTTTCAACGTGAAAGACTCGACTGCTTCAGCCGTAGGCTCACTGAACAGTGCGATCAGGCGCTGACGTTCGCTGTCGATTAGCGATGGATGGAAGACCAACTGACTTGTACTCAGTTGGTGATCGCTGATCAGCGCCCAGTCGTACAGTCCGAAACGTGCATCGGGTAGTTGCAGATCGTCCTGCGCCTGACTGGGCAGGTTTTCCAGATGCCGACCGAAGTCGTAGCTCAGGTAACCGATGAGGCCGCCAGCGAAGGGCAAATCGTAAGGAACAGCCGCTTCACCGAGTCGTGTCAGATTGTCGCGAAGGCGTTGCAGGAAATCGCTGCCACTTTCGTCAGGCAATACCGCTATTTGCTCCAGTGGCCAGGCACTGAGCAGGTCATAACGTCCACGCTCGGCACTCGGCCGGCCACTGTCGAGCAGCACGGCACCGGGGGCATGACGAATCGCCGCGAAGTACTCGGCGGGGTTGGCGCGATAGGGGAGCGGGTGTACGGAACAGGTCAACATGGGCGGGGCAGATCAGCCATCGAGGCGGGGGTGGCGATTGTAGTCTCCTCGGGGAATTGCTCCTAGAGGGGATTGGCAGGTTGAGAGCTTCGGTGACTGTCAGTCAGTCTTCGCGAGCAGGCTCGCTCCCACACTGGATCTATGTCGCACAGAAGATCAAATGTGGGAGCGAGCCTGCTCGCGAAGGGCGCACCTCAGTACGGGATCAGCCCTCAACCGCAGGAATATGCCCAAACATTTCCTGAACAAACTCAACCCGTTCCTGCACCGTCTCAACAACCCCGCGAGCCTTCAACTCTTCCAGCCGCGCTTCAACCGCATGGGTGCGCAACGTCAGCCCGCAATCATTGGCAATCTGAATGTTCAGCCCAGGCCGGGCGTTGAGCTCAAGAATCAGCGGCCCTTTCTCCTGATCCAGCACCATGTCGACACCGATATAACCCAGCCCGCACAGCTCATAGCAGCCCGCGGCAAGTTTCATGAAACCGTCCCAGTAGGGCAGTTGCACGCCATCCACTGCGTTGGTGGTGTCCGGGTGTTTGGCGATGATGTTGTTCAGCCAGGTGCCGCGCAGGGTCAGGCCGGTGGCCAAGTCCACGCCGACGCCGATGGCGCCCTGGTGCAGGTTGGCCTTGCCGCCGGACTGGCGCGTCGGCAAGCGCAGCATAGCCATGACCGGGTAACCCATCAGCACGATGATGCGAATGTCCGGCACGCCTTCATAGCTGATGCTTTTGAAAATCTGGTCCGGGATCACCCGGTATTCGATCAGCGCGCGGTCACGGTGCCCGCCCAGGGAATACAGGCCGGTGAGGATGCTGGAGATATGGTGCTCGAGTTCCTCATGGTCGATGATCTTGCCGGACACTGTGCGATAGCGCCCCTCGAACCGGTCGGCAACCACAATGATGCCGTCACCGCCGGCGCCCTGGGCCGGTTTGATCACGAAGTCGTTGCGCCCGCCGATGATCTCGTCGAGGTTGTCGATTTCTTTTTCGGTGGAGATCACGCCATACATTTGCGGCACATGAATGCCGGCGGCGATGGCGCGTTCCTTGGTGATGATCTTGTCATCGACAATCGGGTACAGACTGCGCTTGTTGTACTTGAGCACGTAGTCTGCGTTACGCCGATTGATCCCCATGATGCCCCGGGCTTCCAGGGCCTTCCAGGTCTTCCAGAAGCCGAACATCAGGCGTCAGCCTTCTTCAGGAACGCCTTGAAGCGCACCAGTTCGGTCAGGCGGTAGCCGCGATAACGCCCCATCGCCAGCATGAAGCCCACCAGGATCAGCAGGATCGCCGGGAAGGTAAACACGAAGTAAATCAGCTCCGGCACGGTCATGATCAGGTGCGCCAGGGACGCCGCGAACAGCGTACCGATCGCCACTTTCATGGCATGGCCGGAACCGCGTTCTTCCCAGGTAATCGACAGGCGTTCGATGGTCATGGTCAGAATCACCATCGGGAACAGCGCTACCGACAACCCGCGTTCCAGGCCGAGTTTATGGCTGAGCAGGCTGATGGTCGCGATCAGCACCACCACGAAGGTCAGCACCACGGACAGCCTCGGCAGCATTTGCAGCTTCAAGTGCTCAAGGTAGGAGCGCAGCGACAGGCCCAGCGCCGTGATGATGGTAAACAGCACAATACCGAAGCCGAGCTGGGTTTCCCGGAACGCCAGCGCGATCAGCACCGGAGTAAAGGTGCCGAGAGTCTGAATGCCGATCAGGTTGCGCAGGATCAAAATCACCAGTACGCCGATCGGGATCATCACCATGATCATGAACGTCTGCTGGGTTTGTAGCGGCAGGCCGTACAGCGAGTATTCGAGGAAGTTGGCGTCGGTGTTTTCGTCGGTCAGCTTGGCCAGGCGAATGGCGTTCATTTCGCTGTTGTTCAGGCTGAAGGTCACGTTGGCTTTCTTGCCGCCATCGACAGTGATCAGGTTTTCGTCGCCGGTCCACCACAGCAGGCGGTCGGTCGGCAGGCCCTGTTCGCCGGTTTCCGGGTTGAAGTACAGCCAGTCGGTGCCGTTGAAGCTGCGCAGCCAGAGTTCAGGTATTTGCGGTTGGTCGGCCACCAGGCGAATGGTGTGGACCTTTTCTACCGGCACGTGGGCTATGGACAGTACCAGCTCGACGATTTTGGCTTTGTTCGCGCTGGATGGATCGCCACCCAGCAGCAGTTTCACATTGTCGTCACTAAGGTTGTTGACACGCTTGATGGCTTCGCCGATGAAGGTTTCGACGTCGGCCGAGTGCTGGCGGATCGGTGCGAGCAGGGCTTCGGCGGCGACTTTTTCCGCGCCTTCGACGGCGATGCTGTCGCGGAAGGTCGGGCCTTTGATCTTGGATTTTTCACCGGTGTAGCGCTTGGTCAGCACCAGGCGGTAATAAAGGGTCTGATTGCCCTTGGCCCGACGTGCCGACCAGGTGACTTTGCGGTTGCCGTCGGCACGGTTCACGGCCACGCCGTAGTTATTGGAAATGAAACTCTCGTTGAGGCTGACGTAATCGCGGCTCAGCGGCGGCACGAACATCTGGATCTTGACCGGGTCCTTGGTACTGGCGACGAACTCGACTTTGGCGTCGATGTTCCACAAGTCGTCGGTGGCGTCTTCGGTCACGGGGATGCCGAGCACGAAGATCTGATAGGCCGTGACTGAAATACCCAGCACCACCAGGATGGCGATCAGGAATTTCAGGTGGAGGGTAAGAGAGCGCATTGGAATTACTCTGCGGTATGAGCGTCGGTGGCGCAGGCGGGTTTGCCAGCAGCGTATTTAAGACTGGGGTCAACCAGCGCATCGAAGCGTTTCAGCGCTTCGGAGCCGATCAGCAGCGGGTATTGGAAGGCGCTGCGGTCGGTCAAGTTCACTTCGATACTGCGTAAAGCCGACCCCATGCAGATATCCAGCTCGATCACCGGACGGGCGGTGTACTTCTTGCCCTCTTCCGGGTCGTAGTCGCCGGCCCGGCGCTTGATCTTGCTGACGCGGGCCAGTGGCCGTTCGATCGGGTGCGAGTGCGCAGCGTCGATCGCCAGATAGAAGCGCACCCAGGATTCGCCATTGCGTTTGAAGCGTTTGATGTCACGGGCACTCAGGGACGCGGTTTTCGCCCCGGTGTCGAGTTTGGCGGCGACTTCCAGGTCGATGCCGTCCAGGGAGGCGTACTCGTTGAGGCCGTAAACAGTCTTTTCCCCCGCCGCGGCGAAACCCGGCAGGCAAAGAAGATAAAGGAAGGTGGGGAAGGGCTTGAGTCTCATAAATCCTGGTGCGCAGCGGTCCGTACTTCTATTCAAGGCCCTGGCATCGCTGCGCAAGCTCCCTCGTATGCCTATCAACTGTTTATGACAAGCAGTGCAGATGTCACAAACAAATGCGGCCGGCATTCTAGCACGGTGGTTTTATGGCGCCACCGCCGGGAGGCGGCTATAAACAGAAGGACTGCGTCGTTCTGGTGCAGTCGGTTATTAGACGATTGTCGACAATACCTATTTATCCTTTGACTAAAAGGTCTGTATTCGCTAGTTTTTGCGGCATCAGCTTTCAAGGTGTCGACAATATGCTGGATCAACTCGATCCCCCGGTAATAGCCCAAGACGATTCGGAGACACTGTCCGAGAACGTCTTCCGGCGCATTCAGGCGGCCATCGTCAAGGGCGAGATCGCCCCGGGCAGCAAGATCTCCGAGCCGGAACTGGCGCGCACCTATGGCATCAGCCGCGGGCCGCTGCGCGAGGCGATCCACCGTCTGGAAGGCCAGCGCCTGCTGGTTCGCGTGCCGCACGTCGGGGCACGGGTGGTGTCGCTAAGCCACGCCGAGCTGCTGGAACTCTACGAAATCCGCGAATCCCTCGAAGGCATGGCCTGCCGTCTGGCGGCCGAACGCATGACCCTCGAAGAAATCGACGAACTGCGCCGGGTCCTCGAAACCCATGAGCGCGATGCGGCGTTTCAGGCCGGTGTCGGCTACTACCAGCAGGAAGGCGATTTCGACTTCCATTACCGAATCATCCAGGGCAGCGGCAACCGCACCCTGACGCAGATGCTCTGCGGCGAGCTCTATCAACTGGTGCGCATGTACCGCATCCAGTTTTCCACCACACCCAATCGCCCGCGTCAGGCTTTTGCCGAGCACCACCGAATTCTCGACGCCATCGCCGACCGTGACGGTGAGCTAGCCGAGTTGTTGATGCGTCGCCATATCGGCGCCTCCAAACGCAATATCGCCCGTCACTACCAGGACGGCACACACCAGACAGCCACTGAACGAGGTGAGTCATGAGTTCCAACAAGAGCACTCCAGGCCAGCGTTTCCGCGATGCGGTCGCCAGCGAACATCCGCTGCAAGTGGTCGGCGCGATCAACGCCAATCACGCGCTGCTGGCAAAGCGCGCCGGTTTCAAGGCTATTTATCTGTCGGGTGGCGGGGTGGCTGCCGGCTCCCTCGGCGTGCCGGACCTGGGCATCACCGGCCTGGATGACGTGCTGACCGACGTGCGCCGCATCACTGACGTCTGCGACCTGCCGCTGCTGGTGGACGTGGACACCGGTTTCGGTTCCTCGGCGTTCAACGTGGCGCGTACCGTCAAGTCGATGATCAAGTTCGGCGCGGCGGCGATTCACATCGAAGACCAGGTCGGCGCCAAGCGCTGCGGTCACCGTCCTAATAAAGAGATCGTGTCCCTGCAGGAAATGGTCGATCGGATCAAGGCAGCCGTCGATGCGCGCACCGATGACAGCTTCGTGATCATGGCCCGCACCGACGCCCTCGCGGTGGAAGGTCTGGAATCTGCGCTGGATCGTGCCGCGGCGTGCATCGAGGCTGGCGCCGACATGATCTTCCCGGAAGCCATCACCGAACTGGACATGTACAAGCTGTTCGCCAACCGCGTGAAAGCGCCGATCCTGGCCAACATCACCGAATTCGGCGCGACGCCGCTGTACACCACCGAGCAACTCGCCGCTGCCGATGTATCGCTGGTGCTGTACCCGCTGTCGGCGTTCCGCGCGATGAACAAAGCCGCGGAAAACGTCTACACCGCGATCCGCCGCGACGGCACGCAACAGAACGTCATCGACACCATGCAGACCCGCATGGAGCTTTACGATCGCATCGACTACCACACCTTCGAGCAGAAGCTCGATGCGTTGTTTGCCGCGAAGAAGTAGAGGTTTATGTAGCAGCTGCCGAGCAGCGCGAGGCTGCGTTCGAGGCCGAAGGACTCGCCAAGCCAGGCGATCGCGTAAGCAGGTTTTACGACTGCTTCGCAGCCGAACGCAGCCTCGCAAGCTCGACAGCTGCTACGAAAGTGGGATAACCGTTTTAGAACTTGCCGATTCCCTAACAAATTCAAGATTGGAGACAGCAATGGCCGAAGCAAAAGTACTCAGTGGCGCCGGGCTCCGTGGCCAGGTTGCCGGGCAAACCGCACTGTCCACCGTGGGCCAGTCGGGCGCGGGCCTGACCTATCGTGGCTACGACGTTCGCGAACTGGCGGCTGACGCACAGTTCGAAGAAGTAGCCTACCTGCTGCTTTACGGTGAACTGCCGACCAAAACCCAACTCGCCGCTTACATCAGCAAACTGGGCAAGCTGCGCGACCTGCCGCAAGCGCTGAAAGAAGTGCTGGAACGCATCCCCGCCGACGCCCACCCGATGGACGTGATGCGCACCGGTTGCTCGTTTCTGGGCAACATCGAACCGGAGAAAGATTTCTCCGAGCAACACGACGTGACTGACCGTTTGCTGGCCGCGTTCCCGGCGATCATGTGCTACTGGTATCGCTTCAGCCACGACGGCAAACGCATCAGTTGCGTGAGCGACGAACAATCCATCGGCGGCCACTTCCTGCACCTGCTGCACGACAAGAAGCCGAGCGAGTTGCACGTCAAAGTGATGAACGTTTCGCTGATCCTCTACGCGGAACACGAGTTCAACGCCTCGACCTTCACCGCACGGGTTTGCGCCTCGACCCTGTCGGACATGTATTCCTGCGTCACGGCCGCCATTGGCTCGCTGCGCGGTCCGCTGCACGGCGGCGCCAACGAAGCGGCGATGGAAATGATCGAGCGCTTCAGCTCGCCGGAAGAGGCGATCAAAGGCACCCTCGGCATGCTCGAGCGCAAGGACAAGATCATGGGCTTCGGTCACGCGATTTATAAGGACAACGATCCGCGCAACGAGGTGATCAAGGGCTGGTCGAAAAAACTCGCTGACGAAGTAGGTGACACCGTGTTGTTCCCGGTTTCCGAAGCCATCGACAAGACCATGTGGGAACAGAAAAAACTGTTTCCGAACGCCGACTTCTACCACGCGTCGACGTACCACTTCATGGGCATTCCGACCAAGTTGTTCACACCGATCTTCGTTTGCTCGCGCCTGACCGGCTGGGCGGCGCACGTGTTCGAACAACGTGCCAACAACCGCATCATCCGCCCGAGCGCCGAATACGTCGGCGTCGAACAGCGCAAGTTCGTGCCAATCGAACAACGCTGAATGGTGTGGGCTCCCGCGCTGGTTGCTGAATGAACCGGGACCATTGTGGGAGCGGGCTTGCTCGCGAAGACGGACTGACATTCAACATTGATGTCGACTGATACACCGCTTTCGCGAGCAAGCCCGCTCCCACATTTGACCGAGTTAACTTCAGGAGCTGTGCCAGGCCCCACCTTTTGAAATTACCGTGACCGAGTCCTGACGATGAACACTGAATTCCGTAAACCGCTGCCCGGCAGCCATCTGGATTACTTCGACGTCCGCGCGGCTGTTGACGCCATCCAGCCCGGCGCCTACGACACTCTGCCGTACACCTCCCGCGTGCTGGCGGAAAACCTGGTGCGTCGCTGTGACCCGGCCACGCTCACCGAATCCCTGAAGCAATTCATCGAGCGCAAACGCGACCTCGACTTTCCATGGTTCCCGGCCCGTGTGGTGTGCCACGACATTCTCGGCCAGACCGCGCTGGTCGACCTCGCCGGCCTGCGTGACGCCATCGCCCTGCAAGGTGGCGACCCGGCGCAAGTGAACCCGGTGGTGCCGACGCAATTGATCGTCGACCACTCCCTGGCCGTCGAGCGCGGTGGCTTCGATCCAGAGGCGTTCGAGAAGAACCGCGCCATCGAAGACCGTCGTAACGAAGACCGTTTCCACTTCATCAACTGGACCAAAAAGGCCTTCAAGAACGTTGATGTGATTCCGCCGGGCAACGGGATCATGCACCAGATCAACCTGGAGAAAATGTCTCCGGTGATCCAGGTGCGCGACGGCGTGGCGTTCCCCGACACCTGCGTCGGTACCGACAGCCACACCCCGCACGTCGATGCACTGGGCGTGATCGCCATCGGTGTCGGCGGTCTGGAAGCGGAAAGCGTAATGCTCGGCCGCGCGTCGTGGATGCGTCTGCCGGAAAGCGTCGGCGTTGAACTGACCGGCAAGCTGCAACCGGGCATCACCGCCACCGACATGGTGCTGGCGCTGACTGAGTTCCTGCGTCAGCAAAAAGTGGTCGGCGCGTGGCTGGAGTTCTTCGGCGAAGGCGCCTCGGCGCTGACCCTCGGCGACCGCGCGACCATTTCCAACATGGCCCCGGAATACGGCGCCACTGCTGCGATGTTCTACATCGATCAGCAGACCATCGACTACCTGAAACTCACCGGCCGCGAAGACGAGCAGGTGCAGCTTGTAGAGCAATATGCCAAGACCACGGGCCTGTGGGCTGACAGCCTGAAAGGCGCGCAATACGAGCGCGGGTTGACCTTCAACCTGTCTTCGGTGGTGCGCAACATGGCCGGCCCGAGCAACCCGCACGCCCGCGTCGCCACCTCGGATCTCGCGGCTCAAGGCATCTCCGGCCAGTGGACCGAAGTGCCCGGCCAGATGCCGGACGGCGCAGTGATCATCGCCGCCATCACCAGCTGCACCAACACCAGCAACCCGCGCAACGTCATCGCCGCCGGCCTGCTGGCGCGCAATGCCAACAAGCTCGGATTGACCCGCAAGCCGTGGGTCAAGTCGTCCCTGGCGCCGGGTTCGAAAACCGTGGCGCTGTACCTGGACGAAGCCGGCCTGACCACTGAGCTGGAGCAACTCGGTTTCGGCATCGTCGCCTTCGCCTGCACCACCTGCAACGGTATGTCTGGCGCGCTGGACCCGGTGATCCAGCAAGAGATCATCGACCGCGACCTGTACGCCACTGCCGTGTTGTCCGGCAACCGCAACTTCGACGGCCGGATCCACCCGTACGCCAAGAACGCGTTCCTTGCTTCGCCGCCATTGGTGGTGGCTTACGCCATCGCCGGGACCATCCGTTTCGACATCGAAAAAGATGTGCTGGGTGTGGTCGACGGTAAGGAAATTCGCCTGAAAGACATCTGGCCGAGCGACGAAGAAATCGACGCGGTGGTCAAGGCGTCGGTCAAGCCGGAGCAGTTCCGTCAGGTTTACATTCCGATGTTCGCCATCCACGAAGACACCGGTCCGAAAGTGACGCCGCTGTACGACTGGCGCGAGATGAGCACCTACATCCGCCGTCCGCCGTACTGGGAAGGCGCGCTGGCCGGTGCACGTCCGCTCAAGGGCATGCGCCCGCTGGCAGTGCTGCCGGACAACATCACCACCGATCACCTGTCGCCGTCGAACGCGATCATGCTCGACAGCGCTGCAGGTGAGTACCTGGCGAAAATGGGCTTGCCGGAAGAGGACTTCAACTCTTACGCGACCCACCGCGGTGATCACTTGACCGCGCAACGCGCCACCTTCGCCAACCCGAAACTGTTCAATGAAATGGTTCAGGAAAACGGCAAGGTAAAACAGGGTTCGCTGACTCGCGTCGAGCCGGAAGGCCAAGTGATGCGCATGTGGGAAGCCATCGAAACCTACATGGAACGCAAGCAGCCGCTGATCATCATCGCCGGCGCCGACTACGGTCAGGGTTCGTCCCGCGACTGGGCGGCGAAGGGCGTGCGTCTGGCCGGTGTGGAAGCGATTGCGGCCGAAGGTTTCGAGCGCATTCACCGCACTAACCTGGTGGGCATGGGCGTGTTGCCGCTGGAGTTCAAACCGGGCACCGATCGCAAGACATTGGGCATCGATGGCAGCGAAACCTACGACGTGATCGGCGAGCGCACCCCGCGTGCCGAGCTGACGCTGATGATCAATCGCAAGAACGGCGAACGCGTCGAAGTGCCGGTGACCTGCCGCCTCGACACCGCCGAAGAAGTGTCGATCTATGAGGCGGGCGGCGTGCTGCAACGCTTCGCTCAGGACTTCCTTGAATCGGCAGTAGCCGTCTAAATCACGACGTGCGGACACGGGATGTTGAGTCCCGTGTCTGCTTTGAAGGAGCACCATGGCTCACGCACCTCAAATCGCCCCTCAAATTAAAATCCCCGCCACCTACATGCGTGGCGGCACCAGCAAAGGCGTGTTCTTCAGCCTGAAAGACCTGCCCGAAGCGGCACAGGTTCCAGGGCCTGCGCGCGATGCCTTGTTGCTGCGCGTGATCGGCAGCCCCGACCCGTACGACAAGCAAATCGACGGCATGGGCGGCGCGACCTCCAGCACCAGCAAAACCGTGATCCTGTCGAAAAGCATCAAGGCCGATCACGATGTCGATTACCTGTTCGGTCAGGTGTCCATCGACAAGCCTTTCGTCGACTGGAGCGGCAACTGCGGCAACCTGTCGGCGGCGGTCGGTTCGTTCGCCATCAGCAACGGTCTGGTGGACGCCAGTCGCATCCCGCACAACGGCGTTGCCGTGGTTCGTGTGTGGCAGGCCAACATCGGCAAGACCATCATCGCTCACGTGCCGATCACCAATGGTGAAGTGCAGGAAACCGGTGATTTCGAACTCGACGGCGTGACCTTTCCAGCCGCTGAAGTGCAGGTCGAATTCATGGATCCGGCAGCGGAAGAAGAGGGTGGCGGTGGTTCGATGTTTCCTACCGGCAACTTGGTCGATGACCTCGAAGTACCTGGCGTCGGGACCTTCAAGGCGACCATGATCAATGCCGGTATTCCGACGATTTTCGTCAATGCCGAAGACATCGGTTACACCGGCACCGAGCTGCAAGGTGCGATCAACGGTGATCCGAAAGCGCTGCTGATGTTTGAAACCATTCGGGCTTACGGCGCACTGCGCATGGGCCTGATCAAGGATCTGGACGAAGCGGCCAAGCGTCAGCACACGCCTAAGGTTGCTTTTGTGGCCAAGCCTGCGGACTACGTTGCTTCGAGTGGCAAAGCGATTGCGGCGGGCGATGTCGATCTGCTGGTGCGGGCGCTGTCCATGGGCAAATTGCACCACGCGATGATGGGCACGGCGGCGGTGGCGATTGGTACGGCGGCGGCGATTTCCGGCACGTTGGTGAACCTCGCAGCGGGTGGTATTGAGCGCAATGCTGTGCGTTTCGGGCATCCGTCCGGCACGTTGCGCGTGGGGGCTGAGGCGAGCCAGGTGAACGGTGAATGGACCGTGAAAAAAGCCATCATGAGCCGCAGTGCGCGGGTGTTGATGGAAGGGTTTGTCCGTATTCCCGGCGATTCTTTCTGATCCCGACACCGAACCCATGTGGGAGCGGGCTTGCTCGCGAAAGCAGTGTGTCAGCTTGCATTGATGTCGGATGTGCCGCCGTCTTCGCGAGCAAGCCCGCTCCCACAGTTTGATTGCATTTCAAAATAAGAATTTTGTTACTGACTGAGATTTAACCTGAACCGAGGTCCCATCAACGAACCACTTCAAGAGTGAATCGAACATGAGCACCAACGTCGACCAGAACAACCGCCCCGACTACGACACGGTCCTGCAGGACATTGCCGACTACGTCCTCAACTTCAAGACCCAATCCGCCGAAGCCCTCGACACCGCCCGCAACTGCCTGATGGACACGTTGGGCTGTGGCCTGCTGGCCCTGCGCTTCCCCGAGTGCACCAAACACCTCGGCCCCATGGTGGAAGGCACCGTCGTCCCGTTCGGCGCGCGCGTCCCCGGCACCAGCTATCGCCTCGACCCGGTCAAAGCGGCGTGGGACATCGGTTGCATCGTCCGCTGGCTCGACTACAACGACACTTGGCTCGCGGCCGAATGGGGCCATCCGTCCGATAACCTCGGCGGCATTCTCGCGGTGGCGGACCACTTGTCGCAAAAACGCCTCGCCAATGGCGATGCGCCGCTGACCGTTCGCGCTGTGCTCGAAGCCATGATCATGGCTCACGAAATCCAGGGCGTGATCGCGCTGGAGAACTCCTTCAATCGCGTAGGCCTGGATCACGTCATTCTGGTGAAAGTCGCCTCGACCGCTGTCACCGCCAAGCTGATGGGCGCCAATCGTGAGCAGTTGTTGTCCGCGTTGTCCCACGCCTTCGCCGACGGTCAGGCGCTGCGCACCTACCGACATGCGCCGAATGCCGGATCGCGTAAATCCTGGGCGGCCGGCGATGCGTCCAGCCGTGGCGTGCGTCTGGCGGACATCGCGATGCGTGGCGAAATGGGCATCCCCGGCGTACTGACCGCCAAACAATGGGGCTTCTACGACGTGCTGTTCAGCCACACCAACATCGACCTGGCGCTCAAACCCGAAGACAAACGCGCGTTCAGCTTCTCCCGGTCGTACGGCAGCTACGTGATGGAAAACGTGCTGTTCAAAATCAGCTTCCCCGCCGAATTCCACGCGCAAACGGCCTGCGAAGCGGCGGTGACTCTGCATCCACAAGTCAGAAATCGCCTGCACGAAATCGACAAAATCGTCATCACCACCCATGAATCGGCGATCCGCATCATCTCCAAGGTCGGCCCGCTGGCCAACGCTGCGGACCGCGACCATTGCATTCAGTACATGACTGCCGTGCCGCTGGCGTTCGGCAATCTGGTGGCCGAGCAGTACGAGGACGACTTCCACGCGGCGCACCCGATCATCGACGTGCTGCGCGAAAAAATGGTCATCGTCGAAGACCCGCGCTACACCCGCGAATACCTGGAGGCCGACAAACGCTCCATCGCCAACGCGATACAGGTGTTCTTCAAGGATGGCTCCAGCACCGAGAACGTGTTGGTGGAATACCCTATCGGCCATCGCCGTCGTCGCACCGACGGCATTCCGCTGCTTGAAGACAAGTTCAAGGCCAACCTGGCGACCCGCTTCACCGCCCAGCGCAGCGCCGAGATCTTTGCGTTGTGCAAGGATCAGGCAGCGCTTGAGGCGACACCGGTGAATCGGTTCGTGGATTTGTTTGTGATCTGACCGTCGCCTAGGGGTTTGCTTTTTTGCCGATGAGCCACTTTTCCACAGGCAATTTGGTGATCGCAAACCCCGTCAGCAAAATCGCCGAGTACATCATCAGTTCCCGGGACAAGGTTTGCCCCTCGTACCAGGCACCGATGATCACCGCGAACACCGGAAAAATGATGAACACAAACGACAGAATGATCGGGCTCAGCCGCTTGAGCAGCAGGAAGTAAACGATAAACCCGCCCACCGACGCCACCAGCCCCAGATAGAGCAGGGCGCTCCACGACCGCGCGGTGATGGCTTCGAACACCGGTGCTTCGACATTCAATCCGGCGACAAACAGCATCAGCCCGGCGATGCCGATTGGCAGCGTGTTGTAGGTGATGACGCTGATCGCCGTGCCGTGTTTTTTCGTCACCACGTAACACAGCGCATGCATCACCGCGGCGCAGAGAATCGCCAACACCCCGAACAATTCGGCATGGTCCAGATGCAGCCCTTGGCTGCGGATGATCATGAACAGGCTGCCGAAACCGATGGCGATGCCGAGTACTTGCGAGGGGTAGATTTTCTCCCGCAGAAACAGCGCGGAAAACAGCAGGATGAACACCGGCATGCAGCTGAACAGCAGTGCCGTCAGGCCGGACGAAACGTGCATCTCGCCGTAGTTGAGCAAGTAGTACGGCAGGCTGAAATACGACAGCGTAACGAAGACAAAGAACCAGCGGCTTTCCTTGGGAAACAGCAGCGGTTCACGACGGATCAGGGCGAAGCCGAGAAATAACGGAAAAGCGATCAGGAACCGCAGGCCGCCAGCAGTCAGCGGCGGCACGCTTTCAACGGCAATCTTGATCCCGAGCCATGTGGTGCCCCAACTCAGACACACGATCAGAAACAACACGCTGGTGATCAGGGCGGCGAGCCAGGGTTTGGCAGTACGTGAAGGTGCG
The DNA here is from genome assembly GCF_001424925.1 of Pseudomonas sp. Root329. Lineage (NCBI taxonomy): Bacteria > Pseudomonadati > Pseudomonadota > Gammaproteobacteria > Pseudomonadales > Pseudomonadaceae > Pseudomonas > Pseudomonas sp. Root329. The sequence goes on from NZ_LMCV01000034.1 coordinate 182,539, forward strand.
CTGATGGCAATCGACATGATCGGACTCCTTTTATCGTCGGAATTGACCTTCATCTGCAAAAGGTCTATCCCTGATTGAACCTGTTTTAAGCACGCTATTCGGGGCTGCAATGACTGTCAAAACAAGTATTGCCATGGTGTCAATCCTGCGCGACGGTCTGGCGAACGGTCTGGGGGTGAAATACAAACGCCTCGCCGACGGGATCGAAAAAGGCATCGCTGAAGGGCTGATCGAGCCCGGCTGCAAATTGCCGCCTCATCGGTTGTTGGCGGATAGCCTCGGCGTGACCATCGGTACCATCAGCCGCGCTTACGGTGAACTCGAACGTGTGGGATTGGTGGTCGCGCGCGTAGGAGACGGCACGTATGTGCGTCAGCGCGGGATGGAGCGATCGCGGGATGGTGGCTTTCGCAATGTCAGCGATGAGCCGCGGGCGTTTTTTGACATGAGCCGCAATCAACCGATTCCGGGGCAGGAAGCGCTTTTTTTGAGTCAGAGCCTGCAAGCGTTGTCCCTTGATCCTGAGGCGTTGCAACACCTCGGGGGCTACAGCGCCGAGGCTGGATTGCTACGCTACCGTGCGGCGGGCGCGCACTGGCTCAGGCATAAAGAGTTTGTCCCGACCGTCGAGCAGATCGTTTGCGTGAACGGCGGCCAGCACGGTCTGTTGTGTGCCTTGATGGGGTTGCTCAAGGCGGGCGATACGTTGGTGACGGAGCACCTGACCTACCCGGGGCTGATCAGCGTCGCACGCCAGCTAGGGATAAAACTCATCGGTGTCGGGATGGATGATGAAGGACTGATGCCCGATGCCCTGGAGGATGTTTGCCGCAACCATCGTGTGTCGGCGCTGTATTGCACGCCGACGATCCAGAATCCTACGGCTGCCGTGATGTCCGTCGCACGGAGGGAGGCGATCGCAGAGGTCTGTCGGCAGCACAATCTGTTGATCTTTGAAGACGAAGCCCACGCGGTGTTGGCTCAACAGCGACCGTTACCCTTGAGCCATTTCGCCCCGGAGCGTTCAGTGCTGATCGGCAGCCTGAGCAAGGCGGTTTCGGCGGGTTTGCGAGTCGGTTACCTGCATGCGCCGCAACCGTTGATCGGACGCTTGAGCGCAGCAGTGCGCGGGACGTGCTGGATGGCCAGCCCGTTGTCGCTGGAGGTGGCGAGCCTGTGGATAGAAAACGGCATTGCCGAGCAGTTGCTGGGCCAGCAGATTGCCGAGATCGGTCGGCGCAAGGCGTTGGTGAGTGGTGTGCTGGGGGGCTTGGCGTACAAAACCCATTCCCATAGCCCGCACTTCTGGATCGAAGTTCCCGAACCGTGGCGGGCCTCGCAGATTGCTGAGGAGCTTAAGGCGAATAATTATCTGATCGCCACCGCTGAAGCGTTTGCGGTCGGGCATGGGGCGGTGCCGCAGTTCGTCAGGGCGAGTGTTTGTAATTCGGTGGGGGATGATCGGTTGTTGCTTCAAGGGTTTGAAGCGTTGGCGGGGGCACTCAGGGAGACCGTGTAATCGTTCTTCGCGAGCAAGCCCGCTCCCACAGGTGATCTTCAGTGAACACAAAATTTGTGTACGACAGAGTTCCAATGTGGGAGCGGCGGTGCGACGATTCGACTTGCTCGCGAAGGCGGCCGGGCAGGCGCTAAAGAACTACTTGAACCGCCGCTCCACGCCTTTCTCCACCAAAATCTTCGCGGAAATTTCTTCCACCGAAAAATGCGTGGAATTGATGTGCGGGATGTTCTCGCGGCGGAACAAATTCTCCACCTCACGCACTTCGAATTCGCACTGGGCGTAGCTCGAATAGCGGCTGTTGGGCTTGCGTTCGTTGCGGATCGCGGTGAGGCGGTCCGGGTCGATGGTCAGGCCGAACAGTTTGTGCTGGTGGGCACGCAGGGTGGCTGGCAGTTGCAGGCGTTCCATGTCGTCTTCGGTCAGCGGATAGTTGGCCGCGCGGATGCCGAATTGCATGGCCATGTACAGACACGTCGGCGTCTTACCACAACGCGACACGCCCACTAGGATCAGGTCCGCCTTGTCGTAATAATGCGTGCGCGCACCGTCGTCGTTGTCGAGGGCGAAGTTCACCGCCTCGATCCGCTCCATGTAATTGGAGTTGCTGCCAATCGAGTGGGACTTGCCGACGGTGTAGGAAGAATGCTCGGTCAATTCCTGTTCAAGAGGCGCCAGAAAGGTCGAGAAAATGTCGATCATGAAACCATTGGACGTTGCGAGGATCTCACGGATGTCCTGATTGACAATGGTGTCGAAGATGATCGGCCGAAAGCCGTCGGTTTCGGCGGCTTTGTTGATTTGTTGTACCATGGCCCGCGCTTTATCCACGTTGTCGATGTATGGCCGCGTGAATTTGCTGAAGGTAATGTTTTCGAACTGCGCCAGGAGGCTTTGGCCGAGGGTCTCGGCTGTGATGCCGGTGCCATCGGAGATAAAGAAAGCAGATCGTTTCATTTGCACCTTGGGCCTTAAGCTAGTGACGAATCTTGGATATGATAGGCGCGATTTGCCGGCCGCCAGTGGCCTGCATTCTCACTTATTTTCCAGGTCCAGGCCATACAGCCGGCAAACGCTCCTTACGAGCAGCCGGCTTCTGAGCTTTTCCAACACAGTTAGTGGAGAGATCACCTTGGTAGAGTACGTAGTTTCCCTCGATAAGCTCGGCGTCCATGATGTAGAGCACGTAGGGGGCAAGAACGCATCCCTGGGCGAGATGATCAGTAACCTTGCAGGTGCCGGTGTATCGGTGCCCGGTGGCTTCGCCACGACAGCTCAGGCTTATCGTGATTTTCTCGAGCTGAGCGGCCTGAACGATCAGATCCACGCCGCCCTCGACGCCCTGGACGTCGACGATGTCAATGCCCTGGCCAAGACCGGCGCCCAGATCCGTCAATGGATCATGGAAGCCGAATTCCCCGAGAAGCTCAACGCCGAGATCCGTACCGCGTTCGCCACGCTGTCGGCCGGCAACCCTGACATGGCCGTGGCCGTGCGCTCTTCCGCTACCGCCGAAGACCTGCCGGACGCTTCCTTCGCCGGTCAGCAGGAAACCTTCCTGAACATCCGTGGTGTCGAAAACGTTATTCGCGCCGCCAAAGAGGTGTTCGCTTCACTGTTTAACGACCGCGCGATTTCCTACCGCGTCCACCAGGGCTTCGACCACAAGCTGGTTGCCCTGTCGGCCGGCGTGCAGCGCATGGTCCGCTCCGAAACCGGCACCGCCGGCGTGATGTTCACCCTCGATACCGAATCGGGCTTCCGTGACGTGGTGTTCATCACCGGCGCCTACGGCCTGGGTGAAACCGTCGTACAAGGCGCGGTGAACCCGGATGAGTTCTACGTCCACAAAGGCACGCTGGCAGCCGGTCGTCCGGCCATCCTGCGTCGCAACCTGGGCAGCAAAGCCATCAAGATGATCTACGGCGAAGTCGCCACGGCCGGTAAATCGGTCAAGACCATCGACGTCGACAAGGCTGATCGCGCACGCTTCTGCCTGAGCGACGCCGAAGTCAGCGAACTGGCCAAGCAAGCGATGATCATCGAAAAGCACTACAAGTGCCCGATGGACATCGAGTGGGCCAAAGACGGCGACGACGGCAAGCTCTACATCGTTCAGGCCCGTCCTGAAACCGTGAAGAGCCGTACCTCGGCCAACGTCATGGAACGCTACCTGTTGAAAGAAACCGGCACCGTGCTGGTTGAAGGTCGCGCCATCGGCCAGCGCATCGGCGCCGGCAAGGTCCGCATCATCAAGGACGTGTCCGAGATGGACAAGGTCCAGCCAGGCGACGTTCTGGTCTCCGACATGACCGACCCGGACTGGGAACCGGTCATGAAGCGCGCCAGCGCCATCGTCACCAACCGTGGCGGCCGTACTTGCCACGCGGCGATCATCGCTCGCGAGCTGGGCATCCCGGCCGTGGTCGGTTGCGGCAATGCCACCCAGCTGTTGAAAGACGGTCAGGGTGTGACTGTGTCCTGCGCTGAAGGCGACACCGGTTACATCTTCGAAGGCGAACTGGGCTTCGACATCAAGAAAAACTCCGTCGATGCCATGCCTGATCTGCCGTTCAAGATCATGATGAACGTCGGCAACCCGGACCGCGCCTTCGACTTCGCACAGTTGCCGAACGCCGGTGTGGGCCTGGCCCGTCTGGAGTTCATCATCAACCGCATGATCGGTGTTCACCCGAAAGCGCTGCTGAATTACGCCGGGCTGCCGCAGGACATCAAGGACAGCGTCGACAAACGCATTGCCGGCTACGACGATCCGGTCGGTTTCTATGTCGAGAAGCTGGTTGAAGGCATCAGCACCTTGGCCGCTGCGTTCACCCCGAAAAAGGTCATCGTGCGTCTGTCGGACTTCAAGTCCAACGAATACGCCAACCTGATCGGCGGCAAGCTCTACGAGCCGGAAGAAGAAAACCCGATGCTGGGCTTCCGTGGCGCTTCGCGTTACATCAGCGAATCGTTCCGTGACTGCTTCGAACTCGAGTGCCGCGCCCTCAAGCGCGTGCGCAACGAGATGGGCCTGACCAACGTCGAAATCATGGTGCCGTTCGTCCGTACACTGGGCGAAGCCAGCCAGGTCATCGACCTGTTGGCGGAGAACGGTCTGAAGCGCGGCGAAAACGGTCTGCGCATCATCATGATGTGCGAACTGCCGTCCAACGCGATCCTCGCCGAAGAATTCCTCGAGTTCTTCGACGGCTTCTCGATCGGTTCCAACGACCTGACCCAGCTGACCCTGGGCCTGGACCGCGACTCCGGGATCATCGCGCACCTGTTCGACGAGCGTAATCCGGCGGTCAAGAAGCTGCTGGCCAACGCGATTCAGGCCTGCAACAAGGCTGGCAAGTACATCGGCATCTGCGGTCAGGGTCCTTCGGACCACCCTGATCTGGCCAAATGGCTGATGGAGCAGGGCATCGAAAGCGTTTCGTTGAACCCCGATTCCGTACTGGAAACCTGGTTCTTCCTGGCTGAAGGTCAAGCTTCGGCTTGATGTGAATGAAGCCTCGGTCAAGTGGCCGAGGCTTTAAGAATCAAGTAGGGCGGGCTCCTCTGGAAGCCGCCCTTTTTTGTGCAAGAGCATTATGCAAAGCAGCAGCAACCTATTTCCTGTCGCTCTGATCAGCGCCGAGCGGCGCGGCGATCTGAGCGAAGACGTCTATCGTCTGAAACCCGGCAACAGCCCTGACGGCACCGTCGAACTGGCTGTGACGCGCCTGGGCATGGCGGATGGCTCAGACGCGCGTGGCGTTCCGGTTATTTTGCTTCACGGCAGCTTTTCCAATCGCCGGTTCTGGTTCTCCCCAAAGGGGCTTGGACTGGGCGCCTATCTGACGCGTCTGGGATTCGATGTATGGATTCCCGAAATGCGTGGACATGGCCTGTCCCAGCGTAACCAGAACTACCGCAAGAACCGCGTTGCCGACTACGCCCGTTACGATTTGCCGGCCATTGGCGCGTTCGTGCGCGAGCAGAGCGGCCAGATCCCGCACTGGATCGGCCACTCGCTGGGCGGGATTACCCTGGCGGCGGCGCTGGGTGGTGAGTACATCGGCGAACCGGTGGTGGCTTCCGCGGCGTTTTTCGGTACGCAAATCAGTCGCACCTACTGGCCGTTGAAGATTCCGCCGGTGGAGTGGAGCGGGCGCTTCATTCTCAAACGCTTTGCCCAGTTGTCCGGTTCACGGCTCAAGCGCGGCCCGGAGGACGAGCCCATTGGCCTGGCCCTGGAAAGCATGCGCTGGCATGGCCTGTTCGGGCGCTTCGGCGATGCCGACAAGGATTGGTGGGCCGGATTGGCCGACGTTCAGTTACCGGTATTGGCCGTGAGTGCCGCAGGTGACCATCAGGACCCGACCTGGGCTTGTCGCAAGCTGTTCGATCAAGTGGGTTCCGAGCATAAGCAATTCATCAGCCTGGGTCGCGATCAGGGCTTTGGCGATAATTTCGGTCATGTGGAGATGCTCGTCAGCAAAGCCGCCCAGACTGAAGTCTGGCCGCTGGTGGCGCGCTGGTTGGCAGATCAGCAAACGCCATTGCTGGGTGAAAAACCGGATCTGGCCGCGGCGGTCTGAGCCTGATGCTCTAACAAGGGCATTTCGCTCTGTTCGGCTAGCGGCTAAGATATGACGCATTGAGCTGTTCTGGTCACGTTTCGACACCCTCGATTGTCTTCCTCTTTACAGGAGTTTCTCGATGAATCATTACCTCACGCCTGACCTGTGCGACGCCTATCCGGAGCTGGTGCAGGTGCTGGAACCGATGTTCAACAATTTCGGTGGCCGTGATTCTTTCGGCGGCGAAATCGTGACCATCAAATGCTTCGAAGACAACTCGCGGGTCAAGGAACAAGCCGAACTCAAGGGTAATGGCAAGGTGCTGGTGGTCGACGGTGGCGGTTCCCTGCGTCGTGCGCTGCTGGGCGACATGATCGCCGAGAAGGCCGCGAAAAACGGTTGGGAAGGGCTGGTAATCTACGGTTGCATTCGTGACGTCGACGTCATCGCGCAAACCGACCTGGGGGTTCAGGCCCTGGCCAGCCACCCGATGAAAACCGACAGACGCGGTGTTGGCGATCTCAACGTAGCCGTGACCTTTGCTGGCGTGACGTTCCATCCAGGCCATTACATCTACGCGGACAATAACGGCGTGATCATCTCGCCAAGCCCGCTGAAAATGCCTGAATAAAGCGCTACACCAACAAAGGGGTGAGGATGTTCGAGGAAGAAAACGCGCAGTGGGGGCTGGTGCATGCCCTGGTGCTGGACGGTAAAGGCGGTGCGCGTTCGATAGCCCGGACTGAACTCGATGCCTTGCAGCTGCAGGCCCATGAAAGCCTGTGGCTGCACTGGGATCGCAGTCACCCGCAAACCCAGACCTGGTTGCGAAAATCCAGCGGTCTGAGCGAATTCAGCTGTGATCTTTTACTTGAAGAAAATACCCGACCGCGTCTTTTACAGCTTTCGGACAGCGAACTGCTGCTATTTTTGCGTGGGGTCAACCTGAACCCGGGCGCCGAGCCGGAAGACATGGTCTCGGTGCGGATTTTTGCGTCGGCCCAGCGGGTTATTTCTCTGCGTTTGCGTCCGTTGCGCGCCACCGATGATTTGCTGGTGCAACTCGCCGAAGGCAAAGGACCGAAAACGGCGTCAGAACTCATCCTTTATATGGCGCAATACCTCACCAACAAGGTGCAGGATCTGGTCAGTTGCCTCTCGGAAGTGGTCGATGAGGAAGAAGAAAAGCTGGATGCCGACGAACGGTATACACCCGAGCATGGAGCCATTTTGCAGATCCGTCGCAGGGCCGCTGCGCTGAAACGTTTTCTTGCGCCGCAGCGGGAAATATTCGGGCAGCTGACACGGATAAAACTGCCTTGGTTCGTCGAAGACGACGGTGATTACTGGAACGAATTGAACAACAGCCTGACTCGTTATCTCGAGGAGCTGGAATTGACCCGGGAGCGGGTGGGGTTGGTCCTCGAGGCCGAAGATAGACGTTTGAGCGTGCGCATGAACCGCACGATGTACCGTTTCGGAATCATCACCGGGATCTTTTTGCCGATGAGTTTTCTGACGGGTCTTTTAGGTATCAATGTCGGCGGGATTCCGTTCTCTGCAAGCCCCTATGGCTTCCTGATCGCGTGTCTGATTATGGTCTCGGTCGCGCTGGGGCAGTGGTGGTTATTCCGACGTTTGCGCTGGGTCTGAGGGTGAGCCATGTGACCCGAGCAAATTTGATCGCGTCTTTCACAGACATCACGAGAGGTGCGTATGCACGATCCGTTTGAACAGTCTTTGCGTGACATGCTCAAGGCATCACCGTCCACCCGGGACGACGATGCGTGCCTTGGGCGTGTACTGAAAACCGCCAACCGCCAGGTCGGCGCCGGTGATCTGTTCAGCCTGCTGGGCCGCTGGTTGCCCGCGCTGATGATTGCCTTGAATAACGGATCGGCCCATGTCGCTCCGGTTTCCCGTCACCGTAAACCTACCGTTCGCACTGCTGATAAGGCTGATTGAATATGGAACTTGATCTCTGGACTCAGAGCCTTGTCACTGCAATGACTGCGTTATGGACCAAGGTTGCAAATTTCATCCCGAACCTGTTCGGCGCACTGGTTGTGTTGCTGTTAGGTTTCGTCGTTGCGAAACTTTTGGACACTTTGTTGTCCAAGTTGCTCGCCAAGCTGGGGCTCGATCGCCTGATGGGCGGTACCGGTCTGACAAAATTGCTGTCCCGGGCCGGCCTTCAAGTGCCGATATCTACCTTGATTGGCAAGATTGTCTATTGGTTCGTTCTGCTGATTTTTCTGGTTTCTGCCGCAGAATCCCTTGGACTTGAGCGAGTTTCGGCTACGCTCGATATGCTTGCGCTGTATTTGCCGAAAGTATTCGGCGCCGCGCTGGTGTTGCTGGTGGGTGTATTGCTCGCACAATTGGCCAATGGGCTGGTGCGGGGTGCGGCAGAGGGCGTAGGACTGGATTACGCTGCGGGCCTGGGGAGAATTGCCCAGGGCCTGGTGATTATCATCAGTATTTCGGTCGCAATCAGCCAGTTGGAGGTCAAGACTGACCTGCTCAACCACGTGATTGTGATTGTATTGATTACCGTTGGTCTGGCGGTTGCGCTGGCCATGGGGTTGGGAAGCCGGGAAATTGCCGGTCAGATTCTTGCGGGGATCTATGTGCGTGAGTTGTATCAGGTTGGGCAACAAGTACGTGTTGGCGAGGTCGAAGGCCAGATCGAAGAGATCGGCACGGTTAAGACCACATTGCTGACCGATGAGGGTGAGCTAGTCTCTCTCTCCAATCGGATCCTCCTGGAGCAGCATGTGAGTAGCCGCTAACCCGGCAAACCCTGCTAATGTATGCCGCCGCAAAATGCCCTGTAAGGGCTGCGGCGGACATTGACCTGACTGTCGGCCCGACTTGTTTTGAATAAAGCTCAATCGCTGTCCACGCGCTACGACCCCCGCGAGCTCTCTGATGAGGAGTTGGTCGCGCGCTCGCATACCGAGCTGTTTCACGTAACGCGCGCCTATGAAGAACTGATGCGGCGTTACCAGCGAACATTGTTTAACGTCTGCGCACGGTATCTTGGGAACGATCGTGACGCAGACGATGTCTGTCAGGAAGTGATGTTGAAGGTGCTGTATGGCCTGAAGAACTTCGAGGGCAAATCGAAGTTCAAGACATGGCTATATAGCATCACGTACAACGAGTGCATCACGCAGTATCGGAAAGAACGGCGAAAGCGTCGCTTGATGGATGCTTTGAGTCTGGACCCCCTCGAGGAAGCGTCTGAAGAAAAGGCGCCGAAACCTGAGGACAAGGGTGGACTTGATCGCTGGTTAGTGTATGTGAACCCGATTGACCGTGAAATTCTGGTGCTACGATTTGTCGCAGAGCTGGAATTTCAAGAGATCGCGGATATCATGCACATGGGTTTGAGTGCGACAAAAATGCGTTACAAACGTGCTCTAGATAAATTGCGTGAGAAATTTGCAGGCATTGCTGAAACTTAGTTCGGCGCAAATATCTCTTACGTGTAGGCAAGTTCTGATAGACTTGCCGCCGAGTTGTCCCCCGGTTTGCGGGACTGCTTCACAATCACCAGATGGGGATTTAACGGATGAAACTGAAAAACACCTTGGGCTTTGCCATTGGTTCTCTTATTGCCGCTACTTCGTTCGGCGCGCTGGCACAAGGCCAAGGCGCAGTTGAAATCGAAGGCTTCGCCAAGAAAGAACAGTACGACAGCGATCGTGACTTCAAAAACAACGGCAACCTGTTTGGCGCTTCCGTAGGCTACTTCATCACCGACGACGTTGAACTGCGTCTGGCTTACGACGAAGTGCACAACGTGCGTTCCGATGACGGTCGTAACGTTAAGGGCGCTGATACCGCTCTGGACGCTCTGTACCACTTCAACAACCCAGGCGACATGGTTCGTCCATACGTTTCTGCCGGTTTCTCGGACCAGAGCATTGGCCAGAACGGCGGTGGCGGTCGTAACCGTTCCACTTTCGCCAACGTTGGCGGCGGTGCCAAGCTGTACTTCACCGAGAACTTCTACGCCCGTGCTGGCGTTGAAGCTCAATACAACATCGACCAGGGCGACACCGAGTGGGCTCCAAGCGTCGGTATCGGTGTGAACTTCGGTGGCGGCTCCAAGCCTGCTGCTGCTCCAGTTCAAGCACCGGCTGAAGTCTGCTCCGACAGCGACAACGATGGCGTGTGCGACAACGTTGACAAGTGCCCGGACACCCCAGCCAACGTAACTGTTGACGCTGACGGCTGCCCAGCAGTTGCTGAAGTTGTTCGTGTTGAGCTGGACGTGAAATTCGACTTCAACAAGTCGGTAGTCAAGCCTAACAGCTACGGCGACATCAAAAACCTCGCTGACTTCATGAAGCAGTACCCATCGACCACTACTGTTGTTGAAGGTCACACTGACTCCGTCGGTCCTGACGCTTACAACCAGAAACTGTCCGAGCGTCGTGCAAACGCCGTTAAGCAAGTTCTGACCAACCAGTACGGTGTTCAGTCGTCCCGCGTTCAGTCTGTTGGCTACGGCGAGTCCCGTCCAGTTGCTGACAACGCCACTGACGCTGGCCGCGCTGTAAACCGTCGCGTAGAAGCGAAGGTTGAAGCTAACGCTAAGTAATTAGCGCGCAGCTCTGAAAAGCCCGGCTTAGGCCGGGCTTTTCTTTGTCTGCGATTTGATGAAGGCAGGGTTGAAGCGGGGAGAGTCAGGCTGACCGATTGACCGCATTCGCGGGAAAATCAGATACCGACAGAGATACTTCTGCACGGGCCGCGACAGCTCCGATGACCAGGATGGCCGGGCTTTTTAACTCAAAGGCGTAGGCATCTTCTTCCATCGCCGTCAGGTCGCTCCGACATTCCCGTTGGTGTGGCAGGGAAGCGTTTTCGATCATTGCCACCGGTGTATCCGCCGCCATTCCTCCGGCGAGCAACTGCTCACGTATCTCGCTCAGTTTTGCGACACCCATATACACCACCAGCGTCGTGCCACCTTGGGCCAGGGCTTGCCAGTTCAGACTGCTGCCATCCTGAGTGTGGGCGGTGACTAGTGTCACGCCGCGAGCAACGCCCCGCAGGGTCAACGGAATATCGCATTGCGTTGCGCCGGCAAGCCCGGCGGTGATGCCGTTGACCAGTTCCACTTCGACCCCATGTTCACGCAGCCACTGCGCCTCTTCACCGCCCCGGCCAAAAATGCACGGATCACCGCCCTTGAGGCGCACCACGCATTTTCCGTGGCGGGCATAACGCAGCATCAGGCGATGAATGAATGCCTGAGGTGTGGAGCGACAGCCGCCGCGCTTGCCCACGGGAATGATCCGCGCCCGCGGGCAATGCTCCAGCACCGCGTCGTTGACCAAGTCATCGATCAGCACCACATCCGCTTCGCTCAACGCCCGCACGGCCTTGAGGGTCAACAATTCCGGATCGCCAGGACCCGCACCCACCAGCCAGACTTTTGCGCTCATAGTGTTTTCCTCACGAGGTGACGGCGACCGGCTGCGCAGTGGCGGCCAGCAAACGCTTGATTTCCGGGACGCAGGAACCGCATTGCGTGCCGCAGCCCAATTCTTGTTTCAAGCCCTGCAGGTCCAGGCCGCGGCTAATGCCGGCGCAGACCGCGCTTTGGCTGACGTTTTTGCAGTTGCACAGGGTTTTGTTCCCGACGTTCGGCGTATTGGCGTTGCCCGGTGGGGCGCTCAGCGGTGCCAGCAGCCAGCGCCGCAGTTGTTCGTCGGCGCGACCTTCCAGCCACAGGCTTTGCAGCCAGTGTTGGGCAAGGGTTTCACCGGCCAGGCGAATGGCAGTGATCCGGCCGTTCTCGATCCGTACCCGTTTGCCGATGGAGCGCCGTGGGTCGTCGTAGGCCAAAACCGGGCCATCGTTGAGTCCCAGGCATTGATCGATATCACGCAGCAATTGCGGATCTGGCGCGACGGTGCTGGCAGCGCGTATCAGCAGCGCGGGGCGTTCGCGACCAGCCAGGCTGAGGCTAACGTAGGAAAACGCCTCGCAGAGCGGTCGTAGCGTCTCAAAATGCTGTTGAACATCGCCTTCGATCAGGGCGAATAGCTGCCATGGGAGACTTACAGGTTCGAGGCGCACGCCGCTGTGTTTGAGTTCTGGCTGTTTCGACAACGGGTCGAAGGCGGGAAGAGTGAGGGTATTTACGCCACCCTTGAGAAAGCGGTCACCCCAATGCATCGGCAGAAAGGCCTGACCGGGTCGTACGCTGTCGTCGCCTCCAACGGAGACAATCACCGCGCCACGGCGACTTTTCAGACTGACCAGGTCGCCCGATTGCAGCCGATGCCGGCGCAGTTCATCCGGGTGCAAACTCAACACGGCTTCGCTGACGTGGCCGAATAGCTGCGCGGCGGTGCCGGTGCGGCTCATGCCATGCCATTGATCCCGCAGGCGGCCGGTGATCAGGGTCAGCGGGAAACGCGCGTCGCGTTGTTCCTTGGCGGCGCGGTACGGGTCGGCGACGAATTGCGCACGTCCACTGGCCGTCGGGAAAATTCCGTCCAGGTACAGCCGGGCCGTGCCTTCGCTGGCGCCAGTGGGGAAGGGCCATTGCTGCGGGCCGAGGCGGTCGATCAGTGCATGACTGATGCCGGACAAGTCCAAATCACGCCCGCGGGTCAATTGCTTGTATTCGTCGAAGACCTGCGCCGGGTTTTCAAAAGCAAACAGGCTGGTTTGCCCGGGACGCAGATATTTTTCCAGACGCTGTGCGAAATCCACCGTGATCGCCCAGTCCGAGCGGGTTTCACCGGGTGCGACGATCGCTCGGCGAACGTGGGAAATGCGCCGTTCGGAGTTGGTCACCGTGCCGTCCTTTTCGCCCCAACTGGCTGCGGGCAGCAACAGGTCAGCGAAGGCTGCGGTTTCGGTGGTGCGAAAGGCCTCCTGCAGCACCACGAACGGGCAGGCTTGCAGTGCCGCGCGCACGGCGGTTTGATCCGGCATTGATTGCGCAGGGTTGGTGCAGGCGATCCACAGCGCCTTGATTTTTCCGCTGCGCACCTGCTCAAACAACTCGATAGCGGTGAGCCCGGTGTTTGCAGGCAGTTGATCCACGCCCCAATACGCCGCCACTTCCGCGCGATGTTCGGCATTGGCGGCCTCGCGATGGCCTGGCAGCAGGTTCGACAAGCTGCCGGTTTCGCGGCCGCCCATGGCATTCGGCTGACCGGTCAGGGAGAAAGGTCCTGCACCGGGGCGGCCGATTTGCCCGGTGGCCAGGTGCAGGTTGATCAACGCGCTGTTCTTCGCGCTGCCGGCGGTGGACTGGTTCAAGCCCATGCACCACAGCGACAGGAAGCTCGGTGAAGTGCCAACCCATTCGGCGCATTGCTGCAGTTGCTCGACGCTGATCCCGCAGAGCTGCGAAACCATCTGCGGCGTGTAATCGCGCACCAGGTTTTTCAGTTCGGCCAAGCCTTCGGTGTGGGCCTTGATGAAGTCGCGGTCGACCCAGTCTTCCCACAGCAGCAGGTGCAAAATCCCATGGAACAAGGCGACATCGGTGCCCGGCAGAATGGCCAAATGCAGGTCAGCCAGATCGCAGGTGTCGGTACGACGCGGGTCGATGACGATGACTTTCATCTGCGGTCGGCGGGATTTCGCTTCCTCCAGGCGACGGAAAAGTATCGGGTGGGCGTAGGCCATGTTGCTGCCGACGATCATCACGCAGTCGCTCAATTCCAGGTCTTCGTAGCTGCACGGCGGTGCGTCGGCGCCCAGGCTGCGCTTGTAGCCGACCACTGCCGAAGACATGCACAGGCGCGAATTGCTGTCGATGTTGTTGGTGCCCACCAGCGCTCGCGCCAGTTTGTTGAAGGCGTAGTAATCCTCGGTCAGTAATTGCCCGGAAATGTAGAACGCCACGCTGTCCGGGCCGTGTTCGGCGATAGTCTCGGCAAAAACGCTGGCGGCGTGATCGAGAGCGGTGTCCCAGTCGGTGCGGCTGCGGGCCAGGCCTTTGCCCAGGCGCAGTTCGGGATACAACGCTCGGGCCGCGAGGTCGCCGGTCAGGTGCAAGGTAGAGCCTTTACTGCACAGTTTGCCGAAGTTGGCCGGGTGGGCCGGATCGCCGCTGACGCCGAGAATGCGCTCGCCGTCATGCTCGATCAGCACGCCGCAGCCGACCCCGCAATAGCAGCAGGTGGAAGCGGTGATCTGGTTCATCAGCTTGCTTCCCGCAGGGCCAGCAACACCCGGCCATTCTCGACCCGTGCTGAATGGTGGTGAGCGCAACCGATGTCCGGGGCCTGGGCTTCGCCGGTTTCCAGGTCGATCTGCCAGTTATGCAGCGGGCAGGCGACCCGTTTGCCGTAGATCAAACCTTGGGACAGTGGCCCGCCCTTGTGCGGGCAGCGGTCATCGAGTGCGAAAACCTCATCGTCGCTGGTACGAAAAATCGCGATGTCGCCCTTCGGGCCGGCGATGATCCGCGAGCCCAGGGCATTGATTTCTTCCAGTGCGCAGATATCCAGCCAGTTCATGCCGACACCTCCAGGTTCTTCACTGCGATGACGTCGAATTCTTTCTTCAGCTGCGGTTGTTCCAGGCGTTCCTTCCACGGGTCCTGCTCGAACGACAAGGAGAATTGCAGGCGATCGTTGAGCGCCTTGCGCCGCTCCGGGTCTTCCAGCACGGCTTTCTTGATGTGTTCCATGCCGACCCGTTGCAGGTAATGCACGGTACGTTCGAGGTAGAAAGCTTCTTCGCGATAGAGCTGCAGGAACGCGCCGTTGTATTCGCGCACTTCCTCGGCGGTCTTGAGCTTGACGAAGAATTCCGCGACTTCGGTTTTGATCCCACCGTTGCCGCCGATGTACATTTCCCAGCCCGAATCCACACCGATAATTCCGACGTCCTTGATGCCCGCTTCCGAACAGTTGCGTGGGCAACCGGAGACGGCCAGTTTCACTTTGTGCGGCGACCACATGTTGAACAGGTCGTGCTCAAGCTCGATGCCCAGTTGCGTGGAGTTCTGGGTACCGAAGCGGCAGAACTCACTGCCGACGCAAGTCTTCACGGTACGGATGGATTTGCCGTAGGCGTGGCCGGACGGCATGTCGAGATCCTTCCAGACGCCTGGCAAGTCCTGCTTCTTGATCCCCAGCAAATCGATACGCTGGCCTCCGGTCACCTTGACCATTGGCACGTTGTATTTGTCGGCCACGTCGGCAATGCGCCGCAGTTCCGAAGGATTGGTCACACCGCCCCACATCCGAGGGACTACAGAGTAAGTGCCGTCCTTCTGAATGTTGGCGTGGGCCCGTTCGTTGATCAGGCGCGATTGCGGATCGTCCTTGGCTTCGCCCGGCCAAGTGGAAATCAGGTAGTAGTTGAGCGCCGGGCGGCACGTGGCGCAGCCGTTCGGCGTGCGCCAGTTCAAATAGCTCAGGGTGCCGGCGATGGTCAGCAGATGCTGCTCGCGGATGGCCTGGCGGATTTGCCCGTGATTCAAGTCGCTGCAGCCGCAAATGGCTTTTTCGCTTTTCGGTTTAACGTCCGCCGCGCCGCCCACGGTGTTGATCAGGATCTGTTCCACCAACCCGGCGCAGGAGCCGCAGGAGCTGGCAGCCTTGGTGTGTTTCTTGACGTCGTCGACGCTGAACAACCCGTGCTCCTGAATCGCCTTGACGATGGTGCCTTTGCACACGCCATTGCAGCCGCAGACTTCGGCAGTGTCAGCCATGCTCATGGCTTTGTCCTGGCCTTGATGTCCTACATCGCCTAGAGCGTTTTCGCCGAACATCAGGTGATCGCGGATCTCGTCGATGGCGTGGTTCTCACGAATCTGCCGGAAATACCAGCCACCGTCTGCCGTATCGCCGTACAGACAGGCCCCGACCAGCACGTCATCCTTGATCACCAGTTTTTTGTAGACCCCGCCGATAGGGTCGGAGAGGGTGATGGTTTCGGTGCCTTCGCCGCCCATGAAGTCGCCGGCGGAGAACAGGTCGATGCCGGTGACTTTCAATTTGGTCGACGTCACCGAGCCTTTGTAGGTGGCGAAGCCCAATTGAGCGAGGTGGTTGGCGCAGACCTTGGCCTGTTCGAACAGTGGCGCCACCAGGCCGTAAGCGATGCCGCGGTGACTGGCGCATTCGCCGATGGCGTAGATGCGTGGGTCGTAGGTTTGCAGGGTGTCGTTGACCAGAATCCCGCGGTTGCAGGGGATGCCGGATTTTTCCGCGAGTTCGGTGTTGGGGCGAATGCCGGCGGCCATCACCACCAGGTCGGCGGGGATGATGTCGCCGTTCTTGAACTCAACCGAGCCGACCCGGCCATTGCCGGCGTCATGCAGCGCCTGGGTTTGCTCGCAAAGACGAAAGTGCAGGCCGCGGGCTTCCAGGGCGGTTTGCAGCAATTGGCCGCTGGTTTTGTCCAGTTGCCGTTCCAGCAGCCATTCACCGATGTGCACCACGGTGACGTGCATGCCGCGCAGCATCAGGCCGTTGGCGGCTTCCAGGCCGAGCAGGCCGCCACCGATCACCACGGCGTGTTTGTGGGTTTTCGCGGTGTCGATCATTGCCTGGGTGTCGGCGATGTCACGGTAGCCGATCACGCCGTCCAAGGTGTTGCCGGGGATCGGCAGGATGAACGGCGTCGAGCCGGTGGCGATCAGCAGACGATCGTATTCGGCCTCGCTGCCGTCTTCGGCGATAACCCGGCGTTTGACCCGGTCGATCTCCACCACTTTGCGGTTGAGCAGCAGCTTGATGTTGTTGTCCAGGTACCAGTCCAGATCGTTCAGCACGATCTCTTCGAAGGTTTGTTCGCCGGCCAGCACCGGTGACAGCAGGATGCGGTTGTAGTTGGTATGGGGTTCGGCGCCGAAGACCGTGATGTCGTACAGCTCATTGCTCAGCTTGAGCAGTTCTTCCAGGGTACGAACCCCGGCCATGCCGTTGCCGATCATCACCAGTTTTAGTTTTTTCATCAGGTTCTCCGGGGAGCTCGGACCCGCCTCATCAGGGCTTTCAGGTCTTGCTCGACAAAATTTGCGCAAACAAAAAAAGGCGTCCCGCTAGTTGCCTAGCGAGGACGCCTTTGTCCTGGTCCCGTTCTCTCGGGAAGCGCATCCTTCGTCGTTGAAGGCTGGGCTTTATGTAAGTTGAAAGATGTAATGCAGTGGTTGTGCCAAGTCGCAAAAATGCGGGATTTATGGGCTCTTGGCAGGGGAGGAGGGTATTTCCGTGCACCGGTTCAATGCGCGATGCCCGGTTTTGAAGCAGAAAAGTCAAAAGATCGCAGCCTGCGTCAGCTCCTACAGGAGATCGTGGGCACCCGTAGGAGTTGCCGCAGGCTGCGATCTTTTGATCTTTTGGGGGCAGTGAAAAACTCAGCCATGAAACAGTAAAAACAGCAGCACCAGGTTCACCAGCAACGACACCAGCGCCAAGGTCCGCCAGACCTTCAACGGTTCGCGCTCCAGCAGCGGTCTGGGCCGCACGCTCAAACTGCGTCGCTCTCCCTGTTCCAACAGCAGCAACCATTCTTCCGCCGTTTCAAAGCGCTGACCCGGATCCGCCGCCACGGCGCGCTCCAGACTTTGCGCAATCCATTCCGGCAGGTCGGGTCGATAGCGACTGGCGCTGACAGAAACCCCGAACCGTGGGCGCTGGAAGGCTTCGATTTCGCCGTAGGGATAATGCCCGGTGAGCAGGAAATACAAGGTCACGCCGACGGCATACAAATCCTGTTGCGGTGTCGGTGCTTCCCCGCGAAAGGCTTCCGGCGCGATATAGCTGGGCGTTCCGGGCAGGGCAGAAGGCTGGTCTTCGGACAGTCCGGGGCAGTAGGCGAGACCGAAGTCCAGCAGGCGTAATTCGCCGTCGTCCCCCAGCAGCAGGTTCTCCGGTTTGATGTCGCGATGGAGAATCTGTCGTCGATGCAATATGCCAACGGCGCGCAGCAGGCGTTCGGCCAGATCCAGCCATTGGGGCAGAGGCAGCGGTCCGACATCTGCGTGCAGTTCCGCCAAGGTAGATCCGGAATATTCCCGCATCACGTAGTACAAATGCTGACGCTGACTGGCGGCATGGACTTCAGGGAAGTGTCGCCCGGCCACGCGCTTGAGAAACCATTCTTCCGACAGCAACGCCTGCCCTGCGAGGTGATCGTCGCGCAGCGCACCGGGCAAGGTTTTCAGCAGCCAGGGTTGTTGTTGCCCATCGCGTACCCGATAGAGCAACGACTGCTGGCTCTGACCGAGTATCCCTTCGACCTGCCAACCTTCGAAAGTCTGGCCTGGTTTCAAGGCTGGCGGCAGTGGCCATTGCTGCAAATGAATCAACGCATCGCCGATGCTCGTTTCACCGAGGGCATCGACTCGCACCAGCAAGGCGCTGGCGTTGTCCTGGCTGCCGGCCAGATGCGCCGCGTTGACCAAGGTCTGCGCAGCGCTGTTGAGATCCGGTTGATCGCGCAGAATTGCCGCAATCGCGGTGTCGCCCAGCACGGCCCAAATGCCATCGCTGAGCAATACGAAACTTTCGTTCAGTCGCAGTTCGCCATCGAGAAAATCCAGCACCAAATGCTGATCGAGCCCCAGTGCTCGCTTGAGCACATGCTGCATGCCCGGCTGGTCCCAGACGTGATCCTCGCTGACCCGCTGCAAAGTGTCGGCGTGCCAGCGATAAACCCGGCAATCGCCGACATGGGCCAAGGTAAAACGCCTACCGCGCATGACCAAAGCACTGACAGTGGTGAGCAATGGTTGCCCACCGCCATTGGCCTGCAACCAGCGATTTTGTGCCAGCAGCAGGCGATCCAATGCCTGCGCGACGCCCCAGGTTTCCGGCGTGGCGTAGTAATCCAGCGCCAGAGCCTGCAACGTCGAGCGGGCGGCGAGACCACCGTCGGCGCACTGGCTGACGCCATCGGCGATGGCGAACAGGTAACCCTTGCTCGCCGCCAGCGCCGGGGCCGGAGTCACCAGGCGCAGGGCGTCCTGATTCTCCTCGCGAGGGCCGATGGCGCTCGCTTCGGCAAAACTCAGTTGCAGGCTCATTGAGGCTTCAGACCCGAGCAGCGGTCACGGCTGCCGAACCCCAAGTGGTTCTCCAGCGACGTTTCACGCCGTGCAGACCGAACCAGGCCAGAACGCCAAGGCTGGCGAACAACCACAAGGCCAATTGATAGCTGCCGGTGCTTTGCTTGATCGCGCCCATGCCCGCTGCCAGTGCAAAACCACCAATACCGCCGGCCATGCCGATCAAACCGGTCATCACACCGATCTCGCGACGAAAACGCTGCGGCACCAATTGGAAAACAGCGCCGTTACCGGCACCCAAGCCGAGCATGGTGCAGACGAATAGTGCCAGTGCCGCGTAGGAACTCGGCAGATTGAAACCCACCGCTGCGATGCAGACCGCCGCCACCGTGTACATCCCCAAAAGGGTGCGAATGCCACCGAAGCGGTCGGCCAGCGCGCCGCCCAACGGACGCATCAAGCTGCCACCGAACACGCAGGCTGCGGTGTAGTAACCAGCGGTCACCGGGCTGAGGCCATATTGGTCGTTGAAATAGCCGGGCAGGGCGCTGGCCAGGCCGATGAAGCCGCCGAAGGTCACGCTGTAGAAAAACATGAACCACCAGCTGTCGCGGTCGCCCAAGGCCTTGAAGTAGTCGGACACGGACTTGGCTTTTGGCCGCTCAGGCGCGTTTTTGGCCAGCCAGGCGAAGACGATAATGGTCAGAATCAGCGGGATCAGGGCGAAGCCGAACACGTTGCTCCAGCCAAATGCGGCCGCCAGCACCGGGGCGATCAGTGCGGCGAGCACGGTGCCCGAGTTACCGGCACCGGCGATGCCCATGGCTTTGCCTTGGTGCTGTGGTGGATACCATTGCGAGGCCAGCGGCAGGGCGACGGCGAAGGACGCGCCGGCCATGCCGAGGAACAGGCCCAGCACCAGCGCTTGTTCGTAACTGTGAATGCCGAGTTTCCAGGCGCCAAACAGGGCGCAGATGACGATTACCTGGCCAATTAGCCCGGCGGTTTTCGGTGACAGGCGATCAGCCAGCAAGCCCATTACAAAGCGCAATACCGCCCCGGCCAGAATCGGCGTGGCCACCACCAGCCCGCGCTGCTGGGTGGTCAGGTGCAGGTCGGCGGCGATTTGCACTGCCAGTGGGCCGAGCAGGTACCAGACCATGAAACTCAGGTCGAAATAGAGGAAGGCCGCGAACAATGTCGGGGTATGGCCAGATTTCCAGAAGCTTGAATTCATCGCGCACCTCAGCTGTTAGGAGTCTCGAGAAGGAGTCATGAGCTTGCAGGTGGGGCGCCGCATCGGCCGCACCACCGGCCCCGGTCTGTGGGGCCAAAACAAAAAAACGCCGCCACCGGATTCGCCAAAGGGCAAATGAGGTGAGCGACGTCTTTGTCGTAGGTGGGGCAACCGCCGTTGGTTACCTGTAGTGATTACTTTGCGAGATCTGTGCCAACAGGGGAAACCGAGTTGCGGTCATTCGCGAGCAAGCCCGCTCCCACAGTTGATCGCGGTCTAATGTGGGAGCGGGCTTGCTCGCGAAGGCGATAGGGTATTCACCGCAGGGCTTTAGCCGAGCAGCTCACTCATGGCAATGATCTGCTCGGCCACCTGAATCAGCTTCTGCTGGCGGCTCATGGCCTGGCGGCGCATCAGGGTGTAGGCCTCTTCCTCGTTGCAGTCCTTCATTTTCATCAGCAGCCCTTTGGCCAGCTCGATGCGCTTGCGCTCGGCCAGTTGCTGGTCACGCGCGTTGAGTTGGGCGCGCAAGGCCTGGTCGCTTTCAAAACGCGCCATGGCCACATCGAGAATTGGCTGCAAGCGTTGTGCGTGGATGCCTTCGACGATGTAGGCACTGACGCCGGACTTGATCGCCTGACGCATCACATCGGGGTCATGTTCGTCAGTAAACATCACGATCGGCCGCGGTTGATCGCGGCTCACCAGCACCACTTGTTCCATCACATCGCGGCTCGGTGACTCGGTATCGATCAAAATCACGTCCGGACGCACCGTTTCGACGCGCGCGGGCAGGTCGATGGTCAGGCCCGACTCGTCGATCACCTCGAATCCGGCTTCGGTCAAGGCCGCTTTCAGGCGACCGACTTTCTTCGCGGTGTCGTTGATCAGCAGGATACGCAACATATTCGCAGTCTCCTGTCAGCGGCTGGCGAGAAGGGGCGAGCTGTCGCTCATGGCGTGCAGTTTGAAACTGCGGGCATAGCCGGCGGGGTCCTGGCCATCCCAGACCTTGCCGTCGATCAACTGGCTGCTGCGCATTGGCTGATCACTCGCGGCCACACCGACAGCGGTGGCGGCCTCTCGATACAAGTCTAGTTGCTGGACCTGACGGGCCACGCCGAGGTAGTCCGGGTCGTCGCGCAACAAACCCCAACGGCGGAATTGGGTCATGAACCACATGCCATCGGACAGATACGGCAAGTTGACCTCGCCACCACCATGGAAACGCAGCGCGTGCGGGTCTTGCCAGCGATTACCCAGGCCATCGGCGTAGTCACCGAGCAATCGCGGTTCGATGCAGTCGAGTGGCGCGTCGAGGTATTCGGGTGCGCTCAACAGCTTCGCGGTGCTACGGCGATTTTCGGTACTTTCCTCGATGAAGCGGCTGGCCTCCAGAATCGCCATCACCAGCGCCCGTGCGGTGTTGGGGTATTGCTCGACAAAGGCGCGGGTGCAGCCGAGGACTTTTTCCGGGTGATCGGGCCAGATGGTCTGCGTGGTGGCCATCGTGAACCCCAAGTTTTGCTGCACCGCACTGGCGGACCATGGCTCGCCGACGCAGAAGCCATCGATGCGCCCGGCTTGCAGGTGCGCAACCATTTGTGGCGGCGGCACGACCACGCTGTCGACGTCCTGCAACGGGTGGATGCCCTGACTCGCGAGCCAGTAATACAGCCACATGGCGTGGGTGCCCGTAGGAAATGTCTGGGCGAAGGTGAGTTTTGGGCGACTTTGGTGCACGTGTCGGTCCAGTGCTTCAGGACTGGTCACACCTAAAGTCTGTAAGCCATGGGAAAGGTTGATGCTCTGGCCATTCTGATTCAGGCCCATGAGCACCGCCATGTCGGTCGACGCGACACCGCCGATGCCCAAATGCACGGCGTAGATCAAACCGTACAGGCTGTGCGCGGCGTCGAGTTCGCCACTGACCAGTTTGTCCCGCAGGTTGGCCCAGGACGACTGGCGCTTGAGGTTCAGGGTCAGGCCATAAGGTTGGGCAAAGCCCTGCGTGGCCGCGACCACCACGGAGGCGCAGTCACTCAGGGCCATGAAGCCGAGGTTGATTTCGGTCTTTTCCGGGGCATCGCTGCCGTTGACCCAGGCCAGTGGGTTGGCTGGAACTTCAATCATCAGTAAACACCTTCCATAAAAAAGCGCCGTACCGGGCTGCTTGCCAGGGCAAGGCCAAGTGACGACGCCTTTGTCTTTCGACTCATCCCGCCGTTGGCATGAGTGCTGATGTCAGTGACGGTGCAAGGCATATGCCATCGCTCGCTGATTTTGTCGCGCGCCTCGCCTGCAACCCCGATGCCCGGCTATAATCGCCGCCACTTTTCGTAGCCCAGAGTCAAACCCGCCCATGTACACCCTGGCCCGTCAGCTGTTGTTCAAACTTTCCCCGGAAACCTCCCACGATCTGTCCCTGGACCTGATCGGCGCGGGCGGGCGTTTGGGTCTCAACGGCTTGCTGTGCAAGGCACCGGCGAAAATGCCGGTGACCGTTATGGGCCTCGACTTCCCGAACCCGGTGGGTCTGGCGGCCGGTCTGGACAAGAACGGCGCGGCCATCGACGGTTTTGCGCAATTGGGTTTTGGTTTTGTCGAAATCGGCACCATCACTCCGCGTCCGCAGCCGGGCAACCCGAAGCCACGTATTTTCCGTCTGCCGGATGCCGAGGCGATCATCAACCGCATGGGGTTCAACAACCTTGGCGTCGATCACCTGCTGGCCCGAGTGGCGGCGGCCAAGTTCAAGGGCGTGCTGGGCATCAATATCGGCAAAAACTTCGATACCCCGGTTGAGCGGGCGGTCGACGACTACCTGATCTGCCTGGACAAGGTCTATGCCCACGCCAGCTACGTGACGGTCAACGTCAGCTCGCCGAATACCCCGGGCCTGCGCAGCCTGCAATTCGGCGATTCGCTGAAGCAATTGTTGGCCGACCTGGCCACGCGCCGCGCAGAACTGGCGCTGCGCCACGGCAAACATGTACCCCTGGCGATCAAGATTGCGCCGGACATGACCGACGAAGAAACCGCTCAGGTCGCGCAAGCGCTGATCGAAACCGGGATGGACGCGGTGATCGCCACCAACACCACCCTGAGCCGCGTCGGTGTAGAAGGCATGGAACATGGTGACGAGGCGGGCGGTTTGTCCGGTGCACCGGTTCGCGACAAAAGCACCCACACCGTGAAGGTGCTGGCGGCCGAGTTGGCCGGTCGCTTGCCGATCATCGCCGTGGGCGGTATCACCGAAGGCAAGCACGCGGCTGAGAAAATCGCCGCGGGTGCCAGCCTGGTGCAGCTCTATTCCGGCTTCATCTATAAAGGCCCGGCGCTGATTCGTGAATCTGTAGATGCCATCGCCGCCTTACGCTGACTTGTAGCAGCTGCCGAGCACCGCGAGGCTGCGTTCGGCTGCGAAGCAGTCGTAGAATCAGACACCGCGGTCTTACAGGTACACCGTGCTTTCAGGTTTCACGACGGCTCTGCCGCCGAACGCAGCCTCGCGGGCTCGGCAGCTGCTACAGGGGAATGTGTGGGGAGCAGGTATAAAAAAGGGCTCCTCGAAGGAGCCCCTGGGCCGAAGCCCGCCGCCCGGATGGGGCGTGCGTGGTAAGTCGTTACGTAATCAGATTGTCGTGTCGGAGTGTGTGCCCTGTGTTAGCCGACGGCGTGAAGTTCGTTGAGTCTATGGATTCCCGCAGTGCCGGTCATACCGTCCCAGTTGTCGCCGCGTCCTTCTCGCCAGCCGTTAATCCAGGCTTGGCGTACCGACGGTAGAGTAAATGGGCAAAGCTCACGGGATTTGCCACCAACGCCATATTGATATCCGCGCAAAAATGCTCTTTCCAACGGATCACGCTTAAGTCTTCTCATAGGGTGTTGCCCTCACTTGTTGACTGTATTTATCGCGTCGACCTCAATCGAGGTCTGGCAGAAAAACTCCTGCCGTTGGGGGCTCGCTGCCGGCGTCGCGAGCCAAGGTGTTGACGTCATTGCGGCGTCAACCTGTATTGAGTTCTAACCAATGCGTCACATCGAGGGAATGATCGTTTTGTCATAAGGACGTAACGATAAAGATGGTATGGCGATAAGTAACACGATGTTGTCCCGTGTTTATTGGCAAAACCCCGGTATGATCAGCCCCGCGCTGCATGATGGGGTTAATCCTTTAGTGAGAATGCCTCCTGTTGAGCAGGGGGACTATTCGACGAAGGGTCGACTTATGACATTTTGTTGCATCAACTTTTTTATCTGTCTTTGCATCTAAGCTCTTTTAACCCGAGCTTGCAGGGGTGGGACGGCACACCTTCGTGCCACGCGGGCGCTCTTTTAGAAACGCGCCTGATTGAAAACCGAGCCGGCAATGCGTTGCCGGTTCACTTAGCTAAAGGCTCTGGAATTACCATGTCCGATCGTTTCGAACTCTTCCTCACTTGCCCCAAAGGCCTTGAAGGCCTGCTCATCGAGGAAGCCATCGGGCTTGGCCTTGAGGAAGCGCGTGAGCACACCTCTGCCGTGCGCGGCATGGCCACCATGGAAACCGCTTATCGCCTGTGCCTGTGGTCGCGTCTGGCGAACCGGGTGCTGTTGGTGCTCAAGCGTTTTCCGATGAAGGATGCCGAAGACCTTTATCACGGCGTGCTGGATATCGAGTGGCAAGACCACATGCTCAACGATGGCACCCTGGCCGTTGAGTTCAGCGGTCACGGCTCGGGCATCGACAACACCCACTTCGGCGCCTTGAAGGTCAAGGACGCCATCGTCGACAAACTGCGCACGCCGCAGGGCGATCGTCCGTCCATCGACAAACTCAACCCGGACCTGCGCATTCACCTGCGCCTGGACCGTGGCGAAGCGATTCTGTCCCTCGACCTCTCCGGCCACAGCCTGCACCAGCGCGGCTATCGCTTGCAGCAGGGCGCGGCGCCGCTGAAGGAAAACCTCGCGGCAGCGATCCTGATCCGTTCCGGCTGGCCACGCATTGCGGCCGACGGCGGCGCGCTGGCTGACCCGATGTGCGGTGTCGGTACGTTCCTCGTCGAAGCCGCGATGATCGCCGCCGATATGGCGCCGAACCTGCGTCGCGAGCAGTGGGGTTTCACGGCCTGGCTCGGTCACGTCCCGGCGCTGTGGAAAAAGCTTCACGAAGAAGCCACTGAGCGTTGCGCGGCCGGTCTGGCCAAGCCACCGCTGTGGATTCGCGGTTACGAAGCCGATCCGCGCCTGATTCAACCGGGCCGCAACAACGTTGAACGTGCCGGCCTGAGCGAGTGGATCAAGATCTACCAGGGCGAAGTCGGGACGTTCGAGCCACGTCCGGACCAGAACCAGAAAGGCCTGGTGATCTGCAACCCACCGTACGGCGAACGTCTGGGTGACGAGGCGAGCTTGCTCTATCTCTACCAGAACCTCGGCGAACGTCTGCGTCAGGCTTGCTTGAACTGGGAAGCCGCGGTATTCACTGGCGCCCCGGACCTGGGCAAGCGCATGGGCATCCGCAGCCACAAACAGTATTCGTTCTGGAACGGCGCGTTGCCGTGCAAATTGCTGCTGATCAAAGTCACGCCGGACCAGTTCGTCACCGGCGAACGTCGCACCCCGGAACAGCGTCAGGTCGAGCGTGAACAAGCCGAAGTCGAAGTCGCAGACAACGACGTAGCACCCGGCAAGTACGAGAAGTACAACAAGAATGGCAACCCGATCAAACCGGCACCGGTGGTGATCGAGCAGCCGCGCTTGAGCGAAGGCGGGCAGATGTTTGCCAACCGTCTGCAAAAGAACCTCAAGGCCCTCGGCAAGTGGGTCAAGCGTGAAGGTATCGACTGCTACCGCGTCTACGATGCCGACATGCCGGAATATTCCATGGCCATCGACCTGTATCAGGATTGGGTCCACGTCCAGGAATACGCCGCGCCGAAATCCATCGATCCGGAAAAAGCCTCGGCGCGCATGTTCGATGCCCTGGCCGCCATTCCGCAGGCCCTGAACATCGACAAGAGCCGCGTGGTGGTCAAGCGTCGCGAGCGTCAGAGCGGCACCAAGCAGTACGAACGCCAAGCGGCACAGGGCAAGTTCGTCGAGGTCAACGAAGGTGGCGTGAAGCTGCTGGTCAACCTCACGGATTACCTCGACACCGGGCTGTTCCTCGATCACCGGCCGATGCGCATGCGGATCCAGAAAGAGGCGGCCGGCAAGCGCTTCCTCAACCTGTATAGCTACACCGCAACCGCCAGTGTTCACGCAGCCAAGGGCGGCGCGCGCAGCACCACCAGCGTCGACCTGTCGAAAACCTATCTGGACTGGGCGCGTCGCAACCTGTCGCTGAACGGTTTCTCCGAGAAGAACCGTTTGGAGCAGGGCGACGTGATGGCCTGGCTCGACGTCTGCCGCGACGAATACGACCTGATCTTCATCGATCCGCCGACGTTCTCCAACTCCAAGCGCATGGAAGGGATCTTCGACGTGCAGCGTGACCAGGTGCAATTGATTGACCTGGCCATGGCGCGTCTGGCCCCGGGCGGCGTGTTGTACTTCTCCAACAACTTCCGCAAGTTCCAGCTCGAGGAAAACCTTGCCGAGCGTTATGCGGTCGAGGAAATCACTGCCCAGACCATCGATCCGGATTTCGCCCGTAATGGCAAAATCCACCGTGCCTGGAAAATCACGGCTCGCTGACACTTGAACGGATTGGATCCACAGAGCCTTGATTTTTAAAGGCTCTTGGCTTCTTTCTGTGCTGGTCAAATTGATGGCTAATAGCTATAACTCAACGCATGGCCAATGGGCTTTCCCGCACCTGGCGTTTTGAGTTGCGTCTATGTCGTTGCACGCCGTGCGCCCGAAGATCCTGGGTTTTATCAGTGAAGATGTCTCGGCCTGGCTGGTCGCATTGCTGGTATTGGTTGTCGGCGGGATTCTCACGGGATTGCTGGCGTGGTCGACGCTGAATCTGTTCCAGCATCAATTGCGGCAACGTTTCCAACTGCTGGCCAGTGAACGTTACAGCCGTATCGAAGAACGCTTTGAAGATCAGGAGCAGCGCCTCGATGGCCTGCGCCGGTTCTTTGCCAATTCCGATTCGGTCTCCCGCGTGGAGTTCGACGGTTACACCCAACCGCTGCTGCACCGGACTCAGGCCTATTCCTTCGCCAAGCGGGTAACCGGTGCCGAACGGGCGGTATTTGAACGCCAGGTGCGTGCAGAAGGTTTACCCGACTTCACCCTGCGCGAACTCAATGCCGACGGCCAACTGCAACTGGCGGCCGAACGGGATGAGTACGTGGCGGTGCTGTATAGCCAGACCCAAAGCAAACTGGGTTCGCCGCTGGGCTACGACCTGTGGGCTCAACCCTTGCGCCGTTCCACCCTTGAACGGGCCGATCAGCTCGGCGGCATGGCGGTATCGCAACCGATGCATCTGGTCAGTATCGAACCGGCCTATGCCCGCGGCGTGCTGCTGGTCGCACCGGTGTTGCTGCGCAATAGTCCGGCTACGGCGGGGGTGAAATCGTACGGTTATGTCATGGCTGTGATCAGCATGCATCAGTTGCTCGCGGACGGGCTGCCGGAGGCTGGCCGTGACTATCTTTCGGTGCGCATTCTCGACTTATCCACAGACGATCAGCACGAAGTGCTTTATGAGTCCCCTAACACGCCGGCGCCCAGTGAGTTGTCCGCGACCCGGCTGTTGCGGCTTGCCGACCATGACTATCAAGTCGACATTCAGCCCAGCGATGCCTTCCTGCAAGCCAATCATTCTTCGGTGACCACCCTGGTGGTGCTGGGCGGCTTGCTCAGTCTGTTGCTCAGTGCCTTGCTGTATGTGCTGGTCAGTCAGCGTCAACGGGCGCTGAAAATGGTCGAGCAACGGACCCAGGAACTGCGCGCCCGTGAGCAGGAGTTGCGCGGCACCCATGGCCAGTTGCGCGGCGTGCTGAATGCCGCGACCCAGGTGGCAATCATCGCCACTGACCTGCGCGGGGTTATCCAAACCTTCAATGCCGGTGCCGAGCAAATGCTTGGCTACACCAGCGCCGAAGTGGTGGGCCACATGACCCTGGAAAACCTGCACTTGCCCCGAGAGCTCCTGGCACGTTCGGCGGAGTTGAGCGCGCGTTATGGCAAACCGATTCCGACCTGTCAGGCGATGTTGGTCGAGGGCGGCGAGGAGGGCGGTCACGAAGCGCGGGAATGGACGCTGCTGCGCAGCGACGGCAGCCATTTGACGGTGAACATGCTGGCGACCCCGGTCCTCGACGAGCAAGGCTTGTGGGTCGGGCACCTGGCGATCTGTATCGACATCACTGAACGCAAGCGGGTCCACGAGGCCCTGGCGGCACGGGACCTGTTGTTGAAGAAACTCAGCGCCCATGTGCCCGGCGGGATCTACCAATTCAAGATGGAGTTCGATGGGCGCTTCAGCGTGATCTACGCCAGCGACGGTATTCGCGAGATCTACGAACTTGAACCGGATGTGCTGTTGTTCAACGCCGAAGCGATTTTCACGCGGATTCATCCGCAGGACACCACTCGGGTCCGCGCTTCGATCCGGGCGTCGGCGGACACCCTCAGCCCTTGGCGCGAGGAATACCGCGTGCAGCTGCCCCTGCGCGGCCTGCGTTGGGTTCGTGGCGAAGCGACGCCGGAGGAATTGCCCGGTGGCGGCGTGCTCTGGCACGGCTATGTCTCGGACATCTCCGACTTGAAACGGGTGGAAGAAGAACTGCGGGCGCTATCGATCACCGACTCTCTGACCGGGATCCACAACCGCCGCTATTTCCAGGAACGCCTGACCACCGAAATGGTCCGGGTCGAACGCGGTGGCGGCGAACTGTCGGTGATCATGCTCGATATCGACCACTTCAAACGCATCAATGACCAGCATGGCCACGCGGTCGGCGATCGGGTGTTGCAGATCGTGTGCGAACGCATCGGCCATCGGCTGCGGCGCACCGACGTGTTCTGTCGCCTGGGTGGCGAGGAGTTCATGGTGCTCTGCCCGGATATCAACGGCGAGCATGCCCATGTCCTGGCCTTGCAGCTGTGGCAAGGGTTGCGCAGTTCGCCGATCGAAGGCGTCGGGACCGTGACCGCCAGTTTCGGGATTGCCAGTTGGCGAGTCGGGGAGGGTGCGGATGCGCTGCTGCTGCGGGCGGATTCGGGGGTGTATGCGGCGAAACTGGCCGGGCGGGATCGGGTAGAAGGAGAGATGAGTTAGGTGCGGCTGTACGGCAAAACCCTGTGGGAGCGGGCTTGCTCGCGAATGCGGAGTATCAGTCGACATTAATGCTGAATGACACACCGCACTCGCGAGCAAGCCCGCTCCCACATTTGATCTCCAGTGTTTGGAGGGGCGGGTTAGAGCACCGAAGCCGTTTCCGGCAGTTTTGGCTGGCGATACAGGTCCAGCAGTACCTGATCCAGCACCGACGATGCGCCAAACGGTGCCTTGTCATTGAGGATCGCCACTACCGCCCAGGTATTGCCGTTGATG
The DNA here is from genome assembly GCF_001424925.1 of Pseudomonas sp. Root329. Classification (NCBI taxonomy): domain Bacteria; kingdom Pseudomonadati; phylum Pseudomonadota; class Gammaproteobacteria; order Pseudomonadales; family Pseudomonadaceae; genus Pseudomonas; species Pseudomonas sp. Root329. Next base: position 212,377 of record NZ_LMCV01000034.1, read on the forward strand.
TCGCGGCTGAAACCGGCAATCGCCCGCACCGTATTCAAGGTGCCGGTTTTGATGTGCGCTTCACCGCGCATCGCAGTGGTCTTCAGGCGTTTGCGCATGGTGCCGTCGGTACCGGCAATCGGCATCGAACTGATGAACTCGGCCGAATACGGGCTTTTCCAGGCCGCTTGCAGCATGCCGGCCATTTCACGCGCACTCACCCGTTCGGCACGGGACAGGCCGGAACCGTTTTCCATCACCAAGTGCGGCGCGGTGATGCCTTTCTTCGCCAGCCACTGACGCACGACACGCTGTGCAGCCTTGGCATCGTCACCGTCGGCCTCGGTGCGGAACTGCGCACCCAGGCTCAGGAACAGCTGCTGGGCCATGGTGTTGTTACTGTATTTGTTGATGTCGCGGATGATTTCCGCCAGGTCTGGCGAAAAGGCCCGAGCCAGGACTTTGGCATCTTTAGGCGTTGGCGCCAGACGGTCCACGCCCTGAATGCTGCCGCCCAGTTCTTTCCAGATTGCCCGCACGGCGCCCGCGGTGTAGGTCGCGTGGTCGAGCAACGACAGGTAAGTCTGGGAGCTGCAACCCTCGCCCAACTGGCCGCCGACCGTCACGGTCACGCTGCCATCGGCCTGGGTCACCGGGTTGTAACGCACGCCACCGGTGCATTGCTTGGAGTTGACGGCTTTGACCTGGTTTTCGATGCGAATGGTGGCAATCGGCGGTTCCACCGACACCAGCACCCGGCCGTTGTCGTTGCGCGCCACAAAGCGCAGGGCCTTGAGGTTGACCATCAGCGAATCGGGTTTGACCAGGAACGGTTTGTTGTCGTCATTGCCGTCGTCGTTGAACTGCGGCAATTGCGGTTGTACGAAGAAGCTGCGATCCAGCACCAGATCGCCAGTGATTTGCGTCACACCGTTGGCGCGCAGGTCACGCATCAGTAACCAGAGTTTTTCCATGTTCAGCTTCGGATCACCGCCACCCTTGAGGTAGAGGTTACCGTTGAGGATGCCGCCGCTGAGCGTGCCGTCGGTGTAGAACTCGGTTTTCCACTGGTGGTTCGGGCCGAGCATTTCCAGCGCCGCATAGGTGGTGACCAGTTTCATGGTCGAGGCCGGATTGACGGAGACGTCAGCGTTGAAAATCGTCGGGGTGCCAGGGCCGTTGAGCGGGATCATCACCAGCGACAGGGCGTTGTCCTGCATCTTGCTGGCCTTGAGGGCTTTTTCAACATTGGGCGACAGCGAGGTGTTGATCGGAGCGGCGGAAACAGAGAAGGCCAGCGGGAGCAGAAAACCGGCCAGTAGCAATGGACGCAAAGATTTGATCATGTGAAATAAAACCCTACAGCCGAGGGGAAAAAAGACGAGGGCATGAAGATAAATTCCCTCAGCGGTCATGAAAGTGTCGGCATTATGCCCCAAGGTGTAGCGGCTTGTGCCTTACCCTGGTCGTCTAATCCGCTATTTTTTTACCGACGGTAGGGCCTGCAACCCAGAGAGACGGGCAATCGGCGCCTTAAACTGCTAAAGTGCCGCCCGTTATTACTTATGAGGATTGTTCCAATGGCGACTAACCGTTCCCAGCGTCTGCGCAAAAAACTGTGCGTCGATGAATTTCAAGAGCTGGGTTTCGAACTGAACCTGGATTTCAAAGAAGATTTGGCTGATGAAGCCATTGATGCTTTCCTCGACGCGTTCCTGAAAGAAGCCATGGAAGCCAACGGTCTGGGTTATGTTGGCGGCGACGACTTCGGTCTGGTTTGCCTGCAGAAGCGTGGCTCGGTGTCCGAAGAGCAGCGTGTCGCTGTTGAAGCCTGGCTCAAAGGCCGCAGCGAACTGACTGAAGCGACTGTCAGCCCGCTGATCGACGTCTGGTACCCGGAAAAGCCGATCAATCCGGTAGCTTGATGTTGTAAAAAAACGGCGACCCAAGGGTCGCCGTTTTTTTATGTCCGGAAGATCAAGCGCTCGCAGCCTCGTTGCACTCGACAGCTGCTACAGGGCAATGCGATCCATGTAGCAGCTGTCGAGTGCAACGAGGCTGCGAGCTTTTAGCTTTTACGCCAATTCAGAATCACCAGCGTCAACACCCCCGCCACAATCCCCCAGAACGCCGAACCGATGGAAAACAGCGTCAGCCCCGACGCGGTCACCATAAAGGTAATCAGCGCCGCTTCACGTTCCTTCACTTCGTTCATGGCGATGCTCAAGCCATTGATGATTGAGCCGAACAACGCCAGCGCCGCAATCGACAACACCAACTCTTTCGGCAGCGCGGCAAACAGCGCCGCCAGCGTCGCGCCGAACACCCCGGCAATCCCGTAGAAAATCCCGCACCAGACGGCCGCCGTGTAGCGCTTGTTGCGATCTTCATGGGCATGCGGCCCGGTGCAAATCGCCGCGCTGATGGCTGCCAGGTTGATCCCGTGGGAACCGAACGGCGCCAGCAGCAACGAAGCGATGCCAGTGGTGGTGATCAGCGGCGAGGCCGGTACGGTGTAACCGTCGGCGCGCAGCACGGCGATGCCGGGCATGTTCTGCGAGGTCATTGCCACGACAAACAGCGGAATGCCGATGCTGATGGTCGCGGCCAGGGAGAAGTGCGGTGTGGTCCAGACCGGTGTCGCCACTTCCAGGTGGAAACCGCTGAAATCCAACAGGCCCATGAATCCCGACAGTGCCGTGCCGATCAACAGCGCGGCGAGTACCGCATAACGCGGCGACAGGCGTTTGACCACCAGATAAGTGAGGAACATCCCCAATACCAGCGCGGTGCGATGCTGCGCGGCGACGAAGATTTCGCTGCCGATCTTGAACAGAATCCCCGCCAACAGTGCAGCGGCCAATGAAGCCGGAATCTTTTTCACCAGCCGTTCGAAGCTGCCGGTCAAACCACAAACCGTCACCAGCACCGCACAGGTAATGTAGGCGCCGATGGCTTCGCCGTAGGTCACGCCGCCCAGGCTGGTAATCAGCAACGCCGCGCCGGGGGTCGACCAGGCAATGGTGATCGGTGTGCGATAACGCAAAGACAGGCCAATCGAGCACACCGCCATGCCAATCGAGATCGCCCAGATCCACGAGGAAATCTGCCCGCTGGTCAGGCCCGCCGCTTGCCCGGCCTGGAACATCAGGACCAGCGAGCTGGTGTAACCGGTCATCATCGCGATGAAGCCGGCAACGATCGCAGAAGGCGACGTATCAGCCAGAGGGCGGAGTTGCGTGTGCGTGGCGTCGTTCATGACTGCGGTGTTCCTTATACTTTTGAAAGGTAAAACCCGGGTTCAAGCCTAAACTCAAAAGTAACCAGTCGTTGCAATACAGCGGAAGTGACAAACAGCCGTACAGTCGTGTTGCCACCCTCCATTGTGTACAATCGCGGTGTTTTTTACGCGATACTTGCCAGCGACCCACTGTGCCGTATTACAGTCACGGTCAATTCGCCGCAGTTCTTCCGACTCGAGTGCCCATGAACGAACAGTTGCAACCCCTAAAGAAACAACCGCGAGCAGGCAAAGCCGGCCGCAGCGGTACCCAGGACGATATTGTCTACGCGCATATCTTCGAGGCCATCCTCGAACAGCGTCTGGCGCCCGGCACCAAGTTGAGCGAAGAAGCGCTGGGGGAAATTTTCGGGGTCAGTCGCACCATCATTCGCCGCGCGCTCTCGCGCCTGGCCCATGAAGGCGTCGTGCTGCTGCGTCCGAACCGTGGCGCTGTCGTCGCCAGCCCAAGTGTCGAAGAGGCGCGCCAGGTGTTCATGGCCCGGCGTCTGGTGGAGCGAGCGATCACTGAATTGGCGGTGCAGCACGCCACGGCCGAGCAGATTGCCGAGTTGCGCCAGATGGTCAACGACGAGCGTGACAGCTTCTCCCGTGGCGATCGCGGCGCCGGTATTCGTCTGTCGGGCGAGTTCCACTTGAAGTTGGCCGAGGCGGCGAAAAACGCTCCGCTGATCAGCTTCCAGCGCAGCCTGGTGTCCCAGACGTCGTTGATCATTGCCCAGTACGAAAGCGGCAATCGCTCCCACTGTTCCTACGACGAGCACACTCAGCTGATCGACGCCATCGAAGCGCGTAACGCTGAGCTGGCAGTGGACCTGATGATGCATCACATGGATCACATCGACAGCAAACTCAACCTCGACGAAGAAAGCGCGTCGGATGATTTGCATGCGGTGTTCTCACATTTGTTGCAGACCAAGAAGCCAGGGCGGCCGGTCGCGAAGCTCTGATACACCGAGGCGCGCCCTTCGCGAGCAAGCCCGCTCCCACACTGGATCTGTGGCATACCCAAAAATCGTGTTCGCTGAAGATCTAATGTGGGAGCGGGCTTGCTCGCGAAGGCTATCTGACAGGCAATAAAAATCCCCCAGGCTGTAAAGCTGCGGGGGATTTTTTTGTGCCCGGAAAAACCTAGCGCTGATGCACCTGATTCCCCGCCGCATACGTCTGCAACACCGTCCGGTCATCCCCAAGCGTCATCAACACAAACAGCGTCTCGGCAATGTTATTGGCCTGCTTCAAGCGATAGCTGAGCAGCGGCGTGGCGTTGTAGTCCAGCACCAGGAAGTCCGCATCAGTGCCCGGTTGCAGAGTGCCGATCTTGTCTTCCAGACGCAGCGCGCGAGCACCACCGAGGGTGGCCAGGTACAGCGACTTGAACGGGCTCAACCGGGCGCCTTGCATCTGCATGACCTTGTACGCTTCGTTCAACGTTTGCAGCAGCGAGAAACTGGTGCCGCCACCGACGTCCGTACCGATGCCGACATTCAATTTGTGCTTCTCGGCCATCGGCAGGTTGAACAGGCCGCTGCCGAGAAAGAAGTTCGACGTCGGGCAGAAGGCGATCGCCGAGCCGGTTTCCGCCAGCCGCGCGCACTCGTCATCGCACAGGTGCACGCCGTGGGCGAATACCGAACGTTCGCCGAGCAGTTTGTAGTGGTCGTAGACGTCCAGGTAGCCCTTGCGCTCCGGGAACAGCGCCTTGACCCACTCGACTTCCTTGAGGTTTTCGCTGATGTGGGTCTGCATGTACAGGTCAGGGAATTCGCTGAGCAACTGACCTGCAAGGGTCAGCTGTTCCGGGGTGCTGGTCGGGGCGAACCGCGGGGTGACCGCGTAGTGCAAACGACCCTTGCCGTGCCAGCGCTCGATCAGCGCCTTGCTTTCGACGTAGCTGGATTCGGCGGTGTCGGTCAGGTAGTCCGGCGCGTTGCGGTCCATCATCACCTTGCCGGCGATCATCCGCAGGTCCAGCTGTTCGGCGGCTTCGAAAAACGAGTTCACCGATTGCGGGTGCACGCTGCCGAACACCAGCGCGGTGGTGGTGCCGTTGCGCAGCAGTTCCTTGATGAAAATGCCTGCGACTTCATCCGAGTGAGCCTTGTCGGCGAACTGGCTTTCGCACGGGAAGGTGTAGGTGTTGAGCCAGTCCAGCAGTTGCTCGCCGTAGGCGCCGACCATGCCGGTTTGCGGCAAGTGAATGTGGGTGTCGATGAAGCCTGGGGTGATCAGCGCATCCTGATAATGGGTGATCTCGATGTCAGCCGGCAGGGTCGGCAGCAAGTCGCTGGCGTGACCAAGGGCGCTGATCTGGCCGTTATCAACCACCAGCAGGCCATCTTCGAAATACTCATACGAGGCTTCAATACCGACTTCGGCGGGGTCGGCGATGCTGTGCAGAATGGCGGCGCGGTAGGCTTTGCGAGTCAGTGGCATAAAATTTCTCAATTCGTGGCTTGGCTGCGGCGTGAAGCAGGCAGCAGTTTGGCGATCGATGATCCGGCGCTGGCGGTGTGCTGGCCGAAATTGGCGTTATAGGTGGCGATGATTTCGCCGGCGATGGAGATGGCGATTTCCACAGGCAACTTGCCTTTGACTTCGCCGATGCCCATCGGGCAGCGCATGCGTTGCAGCACGGCGCTGTCGAAACCACGGTCCCGCAGGCGGTGTTCGAACTTCACTCGTTTGGTCTTCGAACCGATCAGGCCGAAGTAGGCGAAGTCGTTGCGCTTGAGGATCGCGGCGGTGAGTTCGAGGTCGAGCTGGTGGTTGTGCGTCATGACGATGCAGTAGCTGCCGGCGGGCAGGTCATCGATTTCGTCCACCGGTTCTTCGGCGACGATTTTACGGACGCCGTGGGGGATCTGTTCAGGGAACTCCGCATCCCGCGAGTCGATCCAGCGCACCCGGCAGGGCAGGCTGGCGAGCAGCGGCACCAGCGCCCGGCCGACGTGGCCGGCACCGAACACGGCGATCTGCGCCTGGACCTGGCCCATCGGTTCGAACAGCAACACGGTCACGCCGCCGCAGCACTGACCCAGGCTGGCGCCGAGGCTGAAGCGCTCAAGGTGCGTGTCCTGCTTGCCACTGGCCAGCATTTCGCGGCCGATCTGCATGGCCTTGTATTCCAGATGCCCGCCACCGATGGTGTCGAAGGTCTGGTTGGCGCTGATGACCATCTTCGAACCGGCGTTACGCGGCGTCGAGCCGAGCTCTTCGATGATGGTGACCAACACGCAGGGTTCACCCTGGGATTGCAGGTCGGCGAGGGCGTCGATCCAGTTGTACATGTTTCACCTCAACATCTCTGTTGTCTGTCCCGGCCTCTTCGCGAGCAAGCCCGCTCCCACATTTTGATCTCTGTCATTCACAAAATTTGTGCCCACTGGAGATCCATTGTGGGAGCGGGCTTGCTCGCGAAGGCCGCACCTCGGTCTTAGAGCGAAGCCAACTCGGTCTCAGCCTCGACAGCCTTCGCCACCTTCAACTGGCGCATCTGCTCACAGCCCCACAACACCCGCTCCGGGGTCGCCGGTGCGTCGATTTTCGGCTGGTGCTTGTAGTCGCCCAGGCTCGCCACCGCGTCCTTGATCGCACACCACGACGCGATACCCAGCATGAACGGCGGTTCACCCACGGCCTTGGAATGGAACACCGTGTCTTCCGGGTTCTTGCGGTTTTCCACCAGTTTCACCCGCAGGTCCAGCGGCATGTCTGCCACCGCCGGGATCTTGTAGCTGGCCGGGCCATTGGTCATCAGTTTGCCCTTGTTGTTCCACACCAGTTCTTCCATGGTCAGCCAGCCCATGCCCTGGATGAAACCACCCTCGACCTGACCGATGTCGATCGCCGGGTTCAGTGAGTCGCCGACGTCGTGGAGGATGTCGGTGCGCAGCATTTTGTACTCGCCGGTGAGGGTGTCGATGATCACCTCGCAGCACGCTGCGCCGAAGGCGTAGTAGTAGAACGGCCGACCACGCGCCTGGCTACGGTCGTAGAAGATTTTCGGGGTTTTGTAGAACCCGGTACTCGACAGCGACACCTGAGCGAAATACGCCTGCTGGATCAGCGCTTCAAAGGTCAGGATGTGATCGCGAACGCGTACATGACCGTTGTGGAACTCCACGTCTTCTTCGCTGACCTTGTACTGCCGTGCGGCGAATTCAACCAAACGTTTCTTGATGATTTCCGCCGCGTTCTGTGCGGCTTTACCGTTCAGGTCGGCACCGCTGGAGGCGGCAGTCGGCGAGGTGTTCGGCACTTTGTCGGTGTTGGTTGCGGTGATCTGCACGCGGTCCATTTCCACCTGGAACACTTCGGCCACGACCTGCGCGACTTTGGTGTTCAGGCCCTGGCCCATTTCGGTGCCGCCATGGTTCAGGTGGATGCTGCCGTCGGTGTAGATATGGATCAGCGCACCAGCCTGGTTAAGGAAGCTGGCGGTGAAGGAAATACCGAATTTCACCGGGGTCAGCGCCAGGCCTTTTTTCAGGATCGGGCTGTTGGCGTTGTAGCGACGGATCGCTTCGCGGCGCTCGGCGTACTGACTGCTTTCTTCGAGTTCGGCGGTCATTTCCTCGAGCATGTTGTGCTCGACGGTCTGGTAGTAATGGGTGACGTTGCGCTCGGTCTTGCCGTAGTAGTTGGCCTTGCGCACCGCCAGCGGATCGAGGGCCAGATGGCGGGCGATGGCGTCCATCACTTCTTCGATAGCGACCATCCCTTGTGGGCCGCCGAAACCACGGTAAGCGGTGTTCGACGCGGTATTGGTCTTGCAGCGATGACCGTTGATGGTCGCGTCACCCAGGTAGTACGAGTTGTCGGCGTGGAACATCGCACGGTCGACAATCGACGCCGACAAGTCCGGCGAGCAACCGCAGTTACCGGCCAGTTCCAGGGCAATGCCGTGTAGCCGGCCGGTGCTGTCGAAGCCGACGTCGTACTCGACGTAGAACGGGTGACGCTTGCCGGTCATCAGCATGTCTTCGACCCGCGGCAGGCGCATCTTGGTCGGCTGGCCGGTGAGGTGCGCGATCACTGCACACAGGCACGCCGGGCTGGCGGCCTGGGTTTCCTTGCCACCGAAACCACCGCCCATGCGGCGCATGTCGACGACGATCTTGTTCATCGATACGTCCAGTACTTCGGCTACAAGCTTCTGTACTTCGGTGGGGTTCTGCGTCGAGCAGTAGACGATCATGCCGCCGTCTTCGGTTGGCATTACCGAAGAGATCTGGGTTTCCAGATAGAAGTGTTCCTGACCGCCAATGTGCAATGTGCCTTGAATGCGGTGTTCGGCGGTGGCCAAAGCGCCGGCCGAATCACCGCGCTGATGCGTGTGGCTATCAAGCACAAAGTGGCGTTTGCGCAACGCTTCAACCACATCCAGCACCGGCTCCAGATCTTCGTATTCGATGATCGCGGCCATGGCGGCTTTGCGTGCGGTTTCCAGGTCCTTCGCCGCAACGGCGAGCACCACTTGACCGACGAATTGGACGTCATCGATGGCCAGTAACGGATCGCCCGGCATCAGTGGGCCGATGTCTTTCAGGCCCGGCACGTCTTTGTGGGTGATAGCGATGCGCACGCCGTCGAAGGCGTAGCAAGGCTGGGTGTCGATGCTGATGATTTTCGCGTGGGCGCGGTCCGACAGGCGTGCGTAAACGTGCAGCTGGTTCGGGAATTCCAGTCGGTCGTCGATGTACTGCGCTTCACCGGACACGTGCTTGGCGGCGCTGTCGTGCTTGACGCTGCGGCCGACACCGGTGGTCAGGTCCTTGGCGAACAGTTCAGCCAATTCGACTTGGGTCTTCTCTACGGCGTGATGATTAGACATAAGCGGTCACCCGAGTCTCGATGTGCGGTGTTTGCAGTTCGATGAAGTATTTACGCAACAGGTTCTGGGCGCTGAGCAGGCGGTATTCCTTGCTGGCACGGAAGTCCGAGAGCGGTGTGAAATCTTCGGCCAGCGCAGCACAGGCGCGTTCGACGGTGTCGTTGTTCCAGGTGGCGCCGAGCAGAACGGCTTCACAATTTTTTGCGCGTTTCGGGATTGCAGCCATGCCGCCGAAGGCGACGCGGGCATCGGCGATCACGCCGTTGTCGATGCGCAGGTTGAACGCGGCGCAGACGGCGGAAATGTCATCGTCCAGACGTTTCGACACTTTGTAGGCGCGGAACAGTTGTTCGGCGCTGGCGCGAGGCACGATGATCTTTTCGATGAACTCGCTTTCCTGACGCGCGGTGACCCGGTAATCGATGAAGTAGTCTTCCAGCGCCATCGTGCGGCGGATGTCGCCTTTGTACAAAACGATCTGCGCGCCGAGTGCAATCAGCAGGGGCGGGGAGTCACCGATCGGAGAGGCGTTGCCGATGTTGCCACCAAGGGTGCCCTGGTTGCGGATCTGCAACGAAGCGAAGCGCTGCAGCAATTCGCCGAAGTCCGGGTACTCGGCTTTCAAGGCCTCGTAGCAATCGGAGAGGGCGGTGGCGGCGCCGATTTCCAGGCGATCATCAAAGCGTTCGATGCGCTTCATCTCGGCGACGTTGCCGACGTAGATCATCACCGGCAGGGTGCGGTGGAACTGCGTGACTTCCAGCGCCAGATCCGTGCCGCCAGCCAGCAGGCGAGCCTGTGGATAAGCGTCATAGAGGTCAGCCAGATCGGCGACGGTCAGCGGCACCAGGCAGCGCTTGTCGCCGCTGTTGAGTTCGCCAATATCGGTAGGTGCAATGGCTTTCAGGCGAGCGATGGTGTCGGCTTCACGCGCATCGAACTGGTCCGTTTGCTTGCCGCAGCAGGATTGTTCGGCGGCAGCCAGAATCGGTCGATAGCCGGTGCAGCGGCAGAGGTTGCCGGCCAGCGCTTCGTGAGCTTTATGAGCATCCGGTTGATCGCTGTTCTTTTGCAGCGCGAACAGCGACATCACGAAGCCCGGGGTGCAGAAGCCGCATTGCGAGCCGTGGCACTCGACCATGGCTTTCTGCACGCTGTGCAGCTCGCCTTGGTGCTTGAGGTCTTCAACGCTGATCAATTGTTTGCCGTGCAGTGACGAAACGAACGTCAGGCACGAGTTGAGGCTGCGATAGCGAATGTGTTCGCGGCCATCGTCATCCGTTTGCAGCTCGCCGACTACCACGGTGCACGCGCCGCAGTCACCGCTGGCGCAGCCTTCTTTGGTGCCGGGTTTGCCCACATGGTCGCGCAGATAATTGAGCACGGTCAGGTTTGGGTCCAGGGCGTGCTCGCTACGGAGTTCCTGGTTAAGTAAAAACTGGATCACGGAAGGCCTCGCAGACTCATTATTGTTGTTAACCGACTTGAACCGAATTTATCAGGTCTGACTTTGCGGTCAATGATTTTCTGACTTAAAGGTCAGGAAATAGCATTTTGTCGATCAACGACGCATTCCTTTATTATTGACCCTCACGGGATAGCCTGCTTTTTGCTTGAATCGTGCCAAAAACCGCTGAGTGGGCACTCCGCCATGACCCTTCATGTGCGCTACACTGCGCCGCTTGTGCAGATCGAAGAGTTTGAAGGACAACCATGACGTTCAAGGCGCCGGACAGCCTCGCCGAGCAAATTGCTCACCACCTCGCCGAACGCATCATTCGTGGCGAAATGAAGCCCGGGGAGCGCATCCAGGAACAGAAGGTCACGCTGGCCCTCAATGTCAGCCGCGGTTCGGTCCGTGAAGCCTTGCTGATCCTCGAGCGCCGCCACCTGATCGCGATCCTGCCGCGACGTGGCGCCCACGTGACCGAGCTCACGGTTCACAAGGTCCAGAGCCTGTGCACGCTGATGAGCGAGCTTTACATCCTGCTGGGCAATGCAGTGGCCAGCGGTTGGAAAGTCCAGGCCGACATGGCGCCGTTCGTGCAAATCCAGCAGCGCCTGACCGCCAGCTACGAGCGCCAGGACATTCGCACCTTTGTCGACGACAGCTTCAGTGTGATGCGCGCCGCGTATCCGTTCGCCAACAATCCGTACTTGCAGGAAACCGTCGAGAATCTGCAGCCGGCCATGAGCCGCGCGTATTTCCTCGCCCTGGAACAGCGCAAGGCGTCGATGAGCGAGTTCCTGGAGTTGTTCGAACGCTTGCTCGCCGCCGTGCTGGCCCGTGATTTTCCGCAGATCCGCATTGTGCTGACGGCGTATGCCCAGCGCAGCAGTGATCTGGTGGTCTCCGCCCTGACGGACGCTTAAGCGTGCGGCTAAAGTGCATCAAACTGGCGGGGTTCAAATCCTTCGTCGACCCGACCACGGTGAACTTCCCCAGTAACATGGCGGCGGTGGTCGGGCCCAATGGTTGCGGCAAGTCGAACATCATCGACGCCGTGCGTTGGGTGATGGGCGAGAGTTCGGCCAAGAACCTGCGCGGCGAGTCGATGACCGACGTCATCTTCAACGGCTCGACCAGCCGTAAACCGGTGAGCCAGGCCAGCATTGAGCTGGTGTTCGATAACTCCGACGGCACCCTGCTCGGCGAATACGCGGCCTACGCGGAAATTTCCATTCGCCGCAAAGTGACCCGCGACAGCCAGACCACCTACTACCTCAACGGCACCAAGTGCCGCCGTCGCGATATCACGGATATCTTCCTCGGCACCGGCCTGGGCCCGCGCAGCTACTCGATTATCGAGCAGGGGATGATCTCCAAGCTGATCGAGTCCAAGCCTGAAGACCTGCGCAACTTTATTGAAGAAGCGGCGGGCATCTCCAAGTACAAGGAGCGTCGGCGCGAGACCGAAAACCGCATTCGCCGCACCCACGAGAACCTGGCCCGCCTGACCGACCTGCGCGAAGAACTCGAGCGTCAGCTTGAACGCTTGTACCGCCAGGCCGAGGCCGCCAAGAAGTATCAGGAATACAAAGGCGAGGAGCGTCAGCTCAAGGCCCAACTGTCGGCCCTGCGCTGGCAGGCGTTGAATGAACAGGTCGGTCAGCGCGAAGCAATCATCGGCAATCAGGAAGTCACCTTCGAAGCGCTGGTCGCCGAGCAGCGCAATGCCGATGCAGCTATCGAACGCTTGCGTGACGGGCACCACGACCTGTCCGAACGCTTCAATCTGGTGCAGGGGCGCTTCTATTCGGTCGGCGGCGACATCGCCCGGGTCGAGCAGAGCATCCAGCACGGTCAGCAGCGTTTGCGCCAATTGCAGGACGACCTGAAAGAAGCCGAACGCGCGCGTCTGGAAACCGAGTCTCACCTGGGCCACGACCGCACCTTGCTGCTGACACTGGGCGAAGAGCTGGACATGCTCACCCCTGAACAGGAAGTCACCAGCGCCGCCGCCGAAGAGGCTGCCGCCGCGCTGGAAGAATCCGAAACCACCATGCACGCCTGGCAGGAACAGTGGGACACCTTCAACCTGACGGCCGCCGAGCCGCGTCGCCAATCCGAAGTTCAGCAGTCGCGGATCCAGCAGCTGGAAACCAGCATGGAGCGACTGGCCGATCGTCAGAAGCGTCTCGGCGAAGAGCGCGCGTTGCTCTCGGCAGACCCGGAAGACGCGGCGATCATGGAACTCAGCGAGCAATTGGCCGCGAGTGAAGCGACGCTGGAAGATTTGCAGGCCAGTGAAGAAGCCCAGGTCGAACGCCTCGAGCAACTGCGTCAGGAATTGCAATTAGCACTGCAAAATCAGCAGCAGGCTCAGGGCGATTTGCAGCGTCTGAACGGTCGCCTCGCCTCCCTTGAAGCCCTGCAGCAAGCCGCACTCGATCCGGGCACCGGCACCGCTGAATGGCTGCGCGAACAACATTTGGCGGACCGTCCGCGTCTGGCCGAAGGCCTGAATGTCGAAGCCGGTTGGGAGCTGGCGGTGGAAACCGTGCTCGGCGCCGACCTGCAAGCGGTGCTGGTGGATGACTTCGGCGAGTTCGATCTGGCCGGTTTTGCCCAAGGCGATTTGCGCTTGATCAGCCCGGCCAGTGATGGCGTGCGCGTGCCCGGCAGCTTGCTCGATAAAGTCGAAGCGCAGATCGATCTGGCGCCATGGTTGGGGCAGGTTAAACCGGTCGACAGTCTCGAACAGGCTTTGGCCCTGCGCAATCAATTGACCGCCGGCCAGAGCCTGATCAGCCGCGATGGTTACTGGGTCGGTCGACACTTTTTGCGCGTGCGCCGGGCCAGCGAAGCGGAAAGCGGTGTGCTGGCTCGTGGTCAGGAAATCCAGCGTCTGGGCCTTGAGCGCGAAGAGCGCGAAGCCACGGTCGAAACCCTGGAAACCCAACTTCAGAATCTCAGGGCGCAACAGCGTCAGCAGGAAAACGGTCGTGAACATCTGCGCCGTCTGCTGCAAGACGAAGCCCGTCAGCAAGGTGAGTTGAAAGCCCAGTTGTCCGCCGGCAAAGCCAAGGCCGAACAACTGACCTTGCGCCGTACACGACTGGACGAAGAGCTCACCGAGCTGGCTGAGCAACGCGCTCTGGAACACGAAAATATCGGCGAGGCGCGTCTGCAATTGCAGGAAGCCCTCGACAGCATGGCGCTGGACACCGAGCAGCGCGAGTTGCTGCTGGCTCAGCGCGACAGCTTGCGCGAGCGACTCGATCGGGTGCGGCAGGAAGCCCGGCAGCACAAGGACCACGCGCATCAACTGGCGGTACGTCTGGGGTCGCTCAAGGCGCAACATGACTCGACGCGTCAGGCGCTGGAACGTCTGGAAATGCAGTCCGAGCGTCTGACCGAGAAGCGCGAACAGCTCAGCCTCAATCTGGAGGAGGGCGAAGCGCCGCTGGAGGAGTTGCGCCTCAAACTTGAAGAGTTGCTCGACAAGCGCATGACCGTCGACGAAGAACTCAAGACTGCGCAGATCGCTATGGAAGACGCCGACCGTGAACTGCGTGACGCGGAAAAACGTCGCAGTCAGGCGGAGCAGCAATCCCAGTTGATTCGCGGCCAGATGGAAACCCAACGCATGGAATGGCAAGCCCTGACCGTGCGCCGCAAAGCGCTCGAAGATCAGTTGCTCGAAGACGGCTACGATCTGCATGGCGTGCTCGCCACGCTGACGGCTGAAGCCAATGAAAAGGACGCCGAAGAAGAGCTGGAGCGCATTGCTGCGCGGATTCAGCGTCTCGGTGCGATCAACCTGGCGGCCATCGACGAATACCAGCAACAATCCGAGCGTAAACGTTATCTGGATGCGCAGAACGACGATCTGGTCGAGGCGCTGGATACGCTCGAGAACGTGATTCGCAAGATCGATAAGGAAACCCGAAACCGCTTCAAAGATACCTTTGATCAGATCAATGGCGGTTTACAGGCCCTTTTCCCAAAAGTTTTCGGTGGAGGCCGCGCGTATTTGGAACTGACGGGCGAAGATCTACTCGATACAGGGGTAACGATCATGGCGCAGCCGCCAGGAAAGAAGAACAGCACCATCCATTTGCTCTCCGGTGGCGAAAAAGCCCTGACCGCATTGGCTCTGGTTTTTGCCATCTTCAAGTTGAATCCGGCGCCGTTCTGCATGCTCGATGAAGTTGACGCGCCATTGGATGACGCTAACGTTGGACGCTACGCACGGCTGGTCAAAGAGATGTCGCAGACGGTGCAGTTCATCTATATCACCCACAACAAGATCGCCATGGAAATGGCCGAGCAACTGATGGGGGTGACGATGCACGAGCCGGGTTGTTCGCGTCTGGTGGCCGTGGATGTCGAGGAGGCGATGGCGATGGTGGATGCCTGAGTCGGCGCTTGTAGGAGAGGTATTTTTGAGTTGTAGGACTTATTTACCTGCCCTGACTTGCTGGCCAATCGACATATTCGCGCAAGCCGTTGTGACAGACGGTGTAAAGTTGCCTTTGGTCGTGCTAGTTTAATGTCAATTTTTCGTATACGTGGGCAAAACGCCTGTCAGAACATAGAGTTGGCGCCACGTTTTAAAGCGGTTTGCGAGTTGTAAACCCCTTATTTTTCAGCATTTTTTATAGAGGCACGGGATTACATGGAAATCGGTCTGCGCGAGTGGCTGATCGTCATCGGCATTATTGTCATTGCCGGTATTCTTTTCGATGGCTGGCGTCGCATGCGCGGCGGCAAGGGGAAACTGAAATTCCGTCTCGACCGAAGTTTGTCCAACTTGCCGGACGAGGACACCAGCGCCGAGCTGTTGGGCCCGCCCCGCGTGCTGGATACGCATAAAGAACCGCAACTGGACGAGCACGATCTGCCGTCGGTGAGCATGCCTGCTCGTGAGCCGCGTGAGTCGGGCTCCAAGCGCGGCAAGCGTGGCCATGGTGAGCCTTCGCAGGGCGACATGAACCTCAGTCTGGATCTGGACGGCGGCCCGAGCTTCAGCAGCCGTGACGACGATTTCCCGGATGACACCAAGGCTTCGAGTTCTACCAGCGACAAGGAACAACCGCAAGCCGAAGAAGTGCTGGTGATCAGCGTGATCTGCCGCGACGCTGCCGGCTTCAAAGGCCCGGCGCTGTTGCAGAACATTCTGGAAAGCGGTCTGCGTTTCGGCGAGATGGACATCTTCCATCGCCACGAAAGCATGGCCGGCAACGGCGAAGTCCTGTTCTCGATGGCCAATGCGGTCAAGCCGGGCGTTTTCGATCTGGACGACATCGACCACTTCAGCACGCCGGCAGTGAGCTTCTTCCTTGGTCTGCCAGGCCCGCGTCATCCGAAGCAAGCCTTCGACGTGATGGTGGCCGCGGCGCGCAAACTGTCTCAGGAGCTGAACGGCGAACTGAAAGACGACCAGCGCAGCGTGCTGACAGCCCAGACGATTGAGCATTACCGTCAGCGCATCGTTGAATTCGAACGTCGCGCCTTGACCCAGAAGCGTTGATTCAAAAGGTTGTTCCCGCGCCGCGCGCGGGACGATCAGCAAAATAGATTGAGCAGCCTCGGCTGCTCTTTTGCTTTATGAGAGAACACCCATGACCGCCGCCAAAAACCGCATTCTAGAGCTGCGCGCTGAGCTGGATCAGCATAACTATCGTTACCACGTGCTGGACGAACCGAGCATTCCGGACGCCGAATACGATCGGTTGTTCAACGAGCTCAAGGCCCTCGAAGCGGCCCATCCCGAACTGATCACCAGCGACTCGCCAACCCAGCGCGTCGGCAGCGCGGCGCTGTCGGCGTTCACACAGGTGCGTCACGAAGTGCCGATGCTCAGCCTCGGCAACGCCTTCGAAGAAACCGACATGCGCGAGTTCGATCGTCGGGTGACTGAAGGTCTCGACCTGCCGGTTGGCGACTTGTTCGGCGGCGGCGCGGCGGTGGAATACAGCTGTGAACCCAAACTCGATGGCCTGGCGGTCAGCTTGCTGTATCAGGACGGCGTGCTGGTGCGCGGCGCGACTCGCGGCGACGGCACCACCGGCGAAGACATCAGCGTCAACGTGCGTACCGTGCGCAACATTCCGCTCAAGTTGCACGGCACTGGCTGGCCAGCGACCCTGGAAGTGCGCGGCGAAGTGTTCATGTCCAAGGCCGGTTTCGAGCGCCTCAACGCCACGCAGCTTGAAGTCGGCGGCAAGACCTTCGCTAATCCGCGCAATGCGGCGGCCGGCAGCTTGCGTCAGCTGGATTCGAAGATCACGGCCAACCGTCCGCTGGAGTTCTGCTGCTATGGCATCGGTCAGATTTCGGCCGATATTGCTGATACGCACATTGGCAATCTGCAGCAACTCAAGGCTTGGGGCATGCCGATCAGTCATGAGTTGAAACTGGCTCATGGCATCGTTGAATGCCTGGATTATTACCGCGACATCGGTGAGCGCCGAAATTCGCTGCCCTACGAAATCGACGGCGTGGTGTTCAAGGTCAACAGCATTGCCTCTCAGCGTGAGCTGGGCTTCCGTGCTCGCGAACCGCGCTGGGCGATCGCGCACAAATTCCCGGCGATGGAAGAACTCACTGAATTGCTCGACGTGGAATTCCAGGTCGGTCGTACCGGTGCGGTGACGCCGGTGGCGCGCTTGAAGCCGGTCAAGGTCGCCGGTGTCACCGTGGCCAATGCAACGCTGCACAACATGGACGAAGTGGCGCGTCTGGGCCTGATGATCGGCGACACGGTGATCATCCGCCGCGCAGGCGATGTGATTCCGCAGGTGGTGCAAGTGGTCATCGAGCGCCGTCCGGACAACGCCCGACCCGTACAGATTCCCGAGAAATGCCCGGTCTGCGGCTCGCATGTCGAGCGCACGCAACTGGTCAAACGCAGCAAAGGTCGCGAGACCGTCAGCGAAGGCGCGGTGTACCGCTGCGTCGGTCGTCTGGCCTGCGGTGCGCAACTCAAGCAGGCAATCATTCACTTCGTCTCCCGTCGCGCCATGGACATCGAAGGCCTGGGCGAGAAGAGCGTCGAGCAGTTAGTGGATGAAGGCCTGGTGAATTCGCCGGCCGATCTATACGCCCTGACGTTCGAGCAGATCGTTGACCTCGAAGGCTTTGCCGAGCTGTCGAGCAAGAACTTGCTCAGCGCCATCGAAGACAGCAAGCAGCCGAGCCTGGCACGCTTCATCTACGCCCTCGGGATTCCCGACGTCGGTGAAGAGACGGCGAAGGTGCTGGCGCGTTCTCTCGGCTCGCTGGAGCGGGTTCAGCAGGCATTGCCGCAAGTGCTCACGTATTTGCCGGACGTTGGCCTGGAAGTGGCTCACGAGATTCACAGTTTCTTTGAAGATGCGCATAACCAGCAGGTGATCAAGGATCTGCTCAAGCACGGCCTGCAGATTCAGGATCAGGGCGAACTGGGCGCCGAGTTTGCTGCCAGCACTACGTTGGGCGGTTTCCTCGACAAGCTGCACATTCCTTCGGTCGGGCCGGGTGGGGCGCAGAAATTGGCGGACAAGTTTGGTTCGCTTGAAGGGGTTTTCAGCGCCGACTGGCTGGATATGCGTCAGGCGCTGCCGGAGAAACAGGCCACTTCGGTTCGCGAGTTCTTTGCGGTTGCGCAACATCGTCAAGTTGCTGAAGCCGCCGAGAAACAGCTGCGTGATTTCGGCATGCATTGGCAGAGCGAGAAGAAAGTCGTTGAAGGCTTGCCGCTGGCTGGGCAGACCTGGGTGCTGACCGGTTCGCTGGAGTTGATGAGCCGCGACATCGCCAAGGACAAACTTGAAAGCCTCGGTGCCAAGGTAGCGGGCTCGGTATCGGCGAAGACCCATTGTGTGGTCGCTGGGCCGGGTGCAGGTTCCAAGTTGGCGAAGGCCAATGAGCTGGGGTTGAAGGTTCTGGATGAAGAGGCGTTTGTCGAATTCCTGAGTAAGCACGGTATTTCTGTTTAGTCGATCGTTCCCACGCAGAGCGTGGGAACGATCTTCGCGCGGGAATGATCTAGTCTTGGCAAGCCCCAGGGAGAGATCGCCATGTACCGCTTCTTCGAACAGCTCAGTACGCGCATCGCCGCGCCCTTCATCGGCGAAAGCTCGCGTAACAGCAAGGTCTGGCAGTGCCGTTGCGGGCAGTCGCTGTTTTTTCGCAACAGCCAGTGCCTGGCGTGTTCGGCGGCGTTGGGTTATCAACCGGAGGAGAGTCGCCTATCGTCGCTGCAGCCCGGCTTGCAGGCTGATACCTGGTTGCTCGACGTCGATCTCGAAGCCGGTGTCTTTCGCCGCTGCGCCAACCTCGATTCCCCGGCCGCGTGCAATTGGCTGTTGCCCGCCAATGACCACGATGCGTTATGCATCGCCTGTAGCCTGAACCACACCATCCCCGACCTGTCGATTGCCGAAAACCACGAACGCTGGCGCAAGGTCGAAACGGCCAAGCGGCGTCTGGTCGCGCAGTTGGTCAGTCTGGGTTTACAGGTGATTCCCAAAACCGTGGACGAAGAGACGGGGCTGGCTTTCGATTTCATCGGTGTCGACCTCGAAGGCAAGCCGCCGACCACTGGTCACGCCAACGGGCTGATCACCCTGGATATCAAAGAAGCCGACGACGCTCATCGCGAGCAGATTCGGGTGCAGATGCACGAACCTTATCGCACGCTGCTCGGGCATTTTCGTCATGAAGTCGGGCATTACTACTGGGATCGGCTGATCGCCAACAGTCATTGGCTGGAACCGTTCCGCGGCCTGTTCGGTGACGAGCGCGCCAGCTATGCCGACGCCCTCGAACGGCATTACCAGCAAGGTGCGCCGCTCGACTGGCAGCAACATTACGTCAGCGCCTACGCGACCATGCACCCGTGGGAGGATTGGGCCGAAACCTGGGCTCACTACCTGCACATGATGGACGCGGTGGATACGGCGTTGGGGTTCGGGATGAGTGCCAGGGAGATGGACTTCGACTATCAGCCGTTCCCCCCAAGCACCCTCTACGATCCACAGCATCCCGGCGGTGCGGCGTTCCTGTCGTTCGTCAATGCGTGGATCGAACTGGCCGGGATGCTGAATGAACTGTCACGCAGCATGGGGCAGCCGGATTTCTATCCGTTCGTCCTGCCGCCGGCAGTGATCGCCAAGCTGCACTTCATCCACCTGGTGATCCAGCAAGAGGGCGGCCGGGCGGATGAGGTGTTGCAAGATTTTTAACCCCCCCCCGCCACGGCGCTCACTTAATGTAGCAGCGGTCGAGCCTGCGAGGCCGCGTCCGGCTGCGCAGCAGCCGTAAAATCAGACAATGCGGTTTTTCAGGCAAAACACGATCACCGTACTGACGACTGCTGCGCAGCCGAACGCAGGCTACGCCAGCTGCTACAGGTCGCGATCTTTTCAAGAGATATGCATGTCCTTGAAGCAGCACATATTTTTTAATCCGCCCGAACGGTTGTAACTTCGTCTCAGATAGGTACAATGGCGCCGTTCGCCGTCAGGTGAACGTCGTTATGGTGATCCCATCGGTCCCCCCGCAACGATTACCCGTGAACCTGGTCAGATCCGGAAGGAAGCAGCCACAGCGGGAACATTGTGTGCCGGGGTGTGGCTGGTGGGGTTGCCTCCATAACGCCATGTCCTCAGAGTCGAGGGCTTGAGCGCGCAACACCCTTCGATACATCTCGTTTTAAAAATCTCAATTTTTGTTCGTCTGCGGCGCCATTGTGTTGCGGATTTGTCATGCCTGCCGTCTGCGGATCCTGTGCTGCCAGCGTCACCCGGCAGCACGGAAGGACCAGAACCTTAAGCCTTGCGGCTGAACAGCTTGCGGACAAAGCCTGCGATCACCACCAGCCCCACTATCAAGAACTTCTTCGCTGCCAGCAGGAAAATGCCGATCTTGGCAAATAACCCGGCCTTGGCAGCCAGACCGCCACCCACCAGTGCCGCCAAGCCATAAGACGCCAGTTTGTCGGTGCCGGAGTTGTAGTCGGTGTACAGGTTGCCCTCAGTGAAGTTGGTGAAGGCGATGACTTTGGGTAATTCTTGCTTGATGATCGGCATGTCTGCCATTGAGGCGACAGCGTTCAATTCCAGGACACCTTTGCGGCCCAGCACCCGAATGCTGTAGTTCAGCGTGCTGCCCTCGGCGTCGTCGGCTTTCAGTTCCCGGGCCCAGTACATTTTGTGGCTGGTTTCGTCGTAGTGCGGTTGCTCGGCCCAGCCCAGCAGGTGCAGGCCGGCATAGCCCTGCTTCTGCCGCTCCTTATTGTCTTCCTCATCCTCTTCCTGCATTTGTTTGAGCAGGTCGGCATAGTCGATTTTTGCCGCGTCTTCGTCGGAGATATGCCCGTCATCCTTGTAGCTGACAATCACGCCCCAGCCGCTGGCGGTTAGTGGGTTCACGGCTTTTGGGATGATCATGCCCAGGGTCTTGTGGCCGGGCGGGTTGCCCCAACCCTCGGTCAGCAAGCGTTCAGTGTCATTCGGGTCCAGGTAATAAAACTCTTCGTTGAGCTTCAGCGTTGCAATGCCGGAGGGCAGGGTGATGGTGCCGTGCTGCTGCTTCAGTGTGGCGAGAAATTGTTCGGGCGTTTGCTGCGCCTGGGCAACTTCGGCGGACTTCGGTGGAGGGTTGCTGGCCGCTTGCGCAGGCGCGTGAAGTGCGCACAGCAGCGCTGCCATGAGGATCGGGCGGAGGTGTTTCATCGTATTCCCTTACATTTTGAATTAATTTCATGCGAAGAATATCGAATGGCCACTATCTATGCACGATCTTCAATACCAGGTGGGACGTTTTTCAGGCGCCTGAATGAGCAAAAGGCAGATGTGTCGATTCGACAACTCTGCCTTTTTCATTTCCGGCACTAAGGCTTGGACAAGGCCTGGTCAACCGCTGCAATCAGCTTTCCCAGATCCTTCGGGGTGGCTTTATGTATGACACCGAACAGATACGCCCGCTGTTCATCTTCATCGCCTAAATCTGCGAAAAAGGCTTTCAGCTTCACACCCAGCACATCGGCAAACAGGAACAAGGCTTCCACGCTGGGGGTGTAGGTGCCGGTTTCGAAGCGGCTGATGGTTTTGGGGTCAAAACCGGTTTTTTCACCGAGTTCAGCCTGAGTAAGCCCAGCGACCTTGCGGTAGCGCCGAATGGCCGCACCCAAACTTGAAATTTGCATCGCTTAATTCCCATTTAGAATCAAGAACTTAACGATAGATTTTTGCATTAGACAACTGCATGATCCATCACCTTGCTTTGCAAAATGTGATGCGTTTCGTAGAATTGCCGCACAAAATGGGTATTTTGGGCCTTTAAGGTTAGTTGATCTCTGCTGTCAGGAGGCCATCAAACACTGTTCATGGAGTGATATCGTGTTGCCGCGCATTACCTGTAAAAACATCTCTACCGGGCATCCCGCACTGGTCGAGCGGTACCACCGCTAGCCACAGCGAGCCTGACTCATGGATGAGAAATACCGCAGGGCCGTGGATGCCGCCGCGATTTTTTCCGAGACCGATCTGCGCGGCCGGATCACCCACGTCAACGATCAGTTCTGTGCCGTGTCCGGCTACAGCCGCGAAGAACTGCTCGGACAGAATCATCGTCTCCTCAACTCGGGTCTGCACTCCGCCGATTTCTTCGCGGCCATGTGGCGCACCATCGCCTTGGGCAAGGTCTGGAAAGGCGAGATTTGTAATCGCGCCAAGGACGGCAGCCTGTATTGGGTCGACAGCACCATGGTGCCGGTGCTCGATGACGCTACCGGGCGGGTTAACCGTTATCTTTCGATTCGTTTCGACATCAGCGAAAAACACCAATTGCTGCATTCACTGCAATGGCGGGTGGGGCATGACGTGCTGACCGGGCTGCCGAATCGCGCGTTCCTCTCGGATTTGCTGGATCAGGCGCTGGAGTTCTCCCGTCACGAAAACATCCCGCTGGCGGTATGCATGCTCGACCTCGACGGCTTCAAGGCGGTCAACGATGGCTACGGGCATGCCAGTGGCGATCTGCTGTTGGTCGAGGTGGCCAAGCGTTTGCGCACCATTGTGCGCGGCGAAGATGTGGTGGCGCGGCTGGCCGGTGACGAATTTGTGCTGGTGTTGCGATACGTGCGAGATCTGCCGGAACTGCGTGCGGCGTTGAACCGGGTGCTCGGCGCCATTTCGGCGCCGTACTCGCTGCATGGCAAGGGCGTCAATGTGTTTGCCAGTATCGGCGTCACCCTGTTCCCCCACGACAATCAAGATGCCGAAACCTTGTTGCGTCATGCCGATCAGGCCATGTACGTGGCGAAACAACGCGGTCGCAATCGCTTTCATTTGTTCGACGTGTCCCGGGATCAGGAGGTCAAGGCCACTCACCAGACGGTCGAGCGAGTGCGCCAGGCGCTGGCTGCCGGTGAGTTGCGCGTGCATTTCCAGCCCAAGGTGAACATGCGTCGTGGCGAGGTTGTCGGCTTCGAGGCGTTGTTACGTTGGGAGCATCCGCAACACGGCATGGTGCCGGCCCGGGAGTTTTTGCCGCTGGTGGAAGAAACGGACCTGATCATCGACATTGGTGAGTGGGTGATGGATCAGGTCCTGTCGCAGTTGTACGATTGGCAGCAAGCGGGGCAGGGCTGGCCAGTCAGCATTAATATTGCGGCACGACATTTCCAGCGCGCGGATTTTGTCGACCGGCTCAAACACGTGCTCACCCGGCATGCCCAGGTAGCCCCGCAGATGCTCGATCTGGAAATCGTCGAGTCGGTGGCGATCGAGAACATTCAGCATGTCAGCGCCTGTTTACAGGCCTGTCAGGCGCTGGGAGTGCAGTTTTCACTGGGGGACTTCGGCACCGGTTATTCGTCCCTGAGCTACCTCAAGCGTTTGCAAACCCAAACCATCAAGATCGACAAGTCGTTTGTGCGCGACATCCTTAATGATCGGGATGATCTGGCGCTGACCAAGGCGGTCATTGGCCTGGCTCGGGCGTTTGGTCGGCAGGTGATCGCCGAAGGGCTGGAAAGTATTGAGCACGGTGAATTGCTGCTGCGCCTGGGCTGCGAAGTTGCTCAAGGCCATTTCATTGCCCGGCCGATGCCGCCCGCAGAGGTGGCGGGCTGGGTCGAGGGTTTTGTCGCGCCGCCGCAATGGCAGGTGCTGGATCAAGCAGGCTGAAGTTTTGTGATCAACACCGAACCCATGTGGGAGCGAGCCTGCTCGCGATAGCGGTCTGACATTCAACATTGATGGGGACTGACATACCGCTATCGCGAGCAGGCTCGCTCCCGCAATGATCTCGTGTCGATCAGAGGAATCGCTTAGGGTGTGCTTTGCTCGGAACCTATATAGAGCCGAATGATGTCGTCGATTTCCCCAGACATTTTCATACGTACCAAGGTGCGCAAAATGCGCTGCACAGGCACCTTGGGATCGTTGCGGATATAGCAGCCGACACTCTGTTCCTGCAAAACCGCCACGCCTTGCAGTTGCTGGCCAGGCAGCAGGCGCTGATTGAACCAGTCCAGCGTCCATTGATTGCTCACGGCGTAGTGATAGCGCCCGGCCAGGAGTTTTTCCAGCACCTGTTCCTGGTTGCGCGCGTCTTCGCGGTGCAGGCGGTCGGCATCGAACAGGGGTTGCAACGTGGGGTAGGTGTAGCCGAGTACCGTGCCGATGGATTGTCGCGACAAGTCCGCAGGCGTCACTGAGGTCAGCGGATCTGACCGGCTGATCAGCAGGTCGCGCTGAAACCAGAGTGGAATGCTCCAGATGTAATCCCCGGACTGATTCGGCTGCCAGGACTGCGCCGCATAGCAGCGGATATCGACTTCGCCGTGCTCCATGGCGTTTTGCACTCGCGTGCGAGGCAGCACGTGAAATTCGGCCGGCACGCCGACCTGAGTCGCGAGGCTGACCATCACGTCGTGCAGGATGCCTTGGGTGGGGTGGCCGCGGTCCAGTTGCACCATCGGCATCGCCCAACTGTCGGGCACCACGAAGCGCAATGGCGGCTCGGCGCCAGCGACATTCAGGCTGATCAACAGCAGTGCCCCCAAGGCCAGCCGCATAAACGCTCCGGTGCTGATAAAACCCGAGCCGATAAAAGCCCCCCAAAGATCATCTTAGCCAGATTAGACGAGCGCACCGGATGCAATTTTGGCCTTGCTCCGATAGCATTAGCCGCTTCTGTTCCTTCGTTGCGACGGTTTTCGATGAGTTATCAGGTTCTTGCACGTAAATGGCGTCCGCGCTCGTTCCGCGAAATGGTCGGCCAGACCCATGTGCTCAAGGCTCTGATCAATGCCTTGGACAGCCAGCGGCTGCACCACGCCTATCTGTTTACCGGTACCCGCGGGGTCGGCAAGACCACCATCGCGCGGATCATCGCCAAATGCCTGAACTGTGAAACAGGTATCACTTCAACGCCTTGCGGCGAGTGCTCGGTGTGCCGCGAGATCGATGAAGGCCGCTTCGTCGACCTGATCGAGATTGACGCCGCGAGCCGGACCAAGGTCGAGGACACCCGCGAACTGCTCGACAACGTGCAGTACGCACCGAGCCGCGGGCGCTTCAAGGTCTACCTGATCGACGAAGTGCACATGCTCTCCAGCCATTCCTTCAATGCGCTGTTGAAAACCCTTGAAGAGCCGCCGCCCTACGTCAAGTTCATCCTGGCGACGACCGATCCGCAGAAACTTCCTGCAACCATTCTTTCGCGGTGCCTGCAGTTCTCTCTGAAGAACATGACGCCGGAGCGTGTGGTCGAGCATTTGACCCACGTGCTGGGTGTCGAGAACGTGCCGTTCGAAGACGACGCGCTGTGGCTGCTGGGCCGCGCTGCCGACGGTTCGATGCGCGACGCCATGAGCCTGACCGACCAGGCGATTGCCTTCGGTGAAGGCAAAGTCATGGCTGCCGACGTACGGGCGATGCTCGGCACGCTCGATCACGGTCAGGTCTACGACGTTCTGCATGCGCTGATCGAAGGCGACGCCAAGGCCTTGCTCGAAGCCGTCCGTCACCTGGCCGAACAAGGCCCGGACTGGAACGGCGTGCTCTCGGAAATTCTCAACGTGCTGCACCGTGTCGCCATCGCCCAGGCCTTGCCTGAAGGCGTCGACAACGGTCATGGCGACCGTGACCGGGTGCTGGCACTGGCCCAGGCCTTGCCGGCCGAAGACGTGCAGTTCTATTACCAGATGGGCCTGATCGGTCGCCGCGACTTGCCGCTGGCGCCAGACCCGCGCGGTGGCTTCGAAATGGTCTTGCTGCGAATGCTCGCGTTCCGGCCGGCAGACACCGCGGACGCTCCGAGGCAACCGCTAAAGCCAGTGGGGATCAGCCAGGCCACAGTTGATTCCGCAAATTCAGTGGCTGCCGCGCCCGTTGTTGCGCCGGTAGTCGCTGCGGCAGTTGCCCCCGTCGCGCCTGCGCCGGTGGCGGCGGTGGTTGCTCCAGTGCAAGCGCCCGAGCCTGAGCCGGTTGCGCCCGCCGTTGCGCCAGAGCCTGTCGTTGAGGCAGTAGCGGTCGAAGCCGTCGTCGATCTGCCCTGGAATGACCCGGTAGAACCCGAAGTCGTTCAGCAACCCGCCGTCGAGCCGGTGCTGGAAATCGCCAGCGAACAACCCGAATTGGCGCCGATGCCATTGCCAACGCCCGACAGCGTGGTGCCGGACGCGCCGGAGTGGGCCGCTGCGCCAATTCCGGAGCCGTCGGTAGCTGACGTCGATGCCGCGACGCCGGGCATGGACCTGGACGATGAGCCGCCGCTGGACGAGGACTACATCGAGCCGGACATGGAATCGGCTTACAGCTACCTCGATGAACTGGCCAGCGAACACACCGCCGAGCCAGCGCCGGAAGCCGAACCTGAACCGGCCGCCATGCCGGCCACCGGTCTGGCGGCGCAATGGCTGGAGTTGTTCCCGAAACTGCCGATCTCCGGCATGACCGGCAGCATCGCCGCCAACTGCACGCTGATCGCCGTCGAAGGTGACAATTGGCTGATGCACCTGGACCCGGCCCACAGCGCGTTGTTCAACGCGACTCAACAGCGTCGCTTGAACGATGCGTTGAACCAGTTTCACGGGCGTACGCTGACCCTGCGCATGGAGTTGATCAAGCCCGAGCAGGAAACCCCGGCCCAAGCCGCGTCCCGGCGCCGTGCGAACCGTCAGCGCGAGGCCGAAGAGTCGATCCACGGTGATCCGTTCATCCAGCAAATGATGCAGCAGTTCGGTGCGGTGGTCCGTAACGATACTATTGAACCTGTCGAGACCCTGGTCACTCAGGGCTAATAACTGAAGGTGTTCGGCCGAAAGGGCCGGGCGCTGTATTTATCCAAGTACTTTTGAGGTGATTCCCATGATGAAAGGTGGCATGGCCGGCCTGATGAAGCAGGCACAGCAGATGCAGGAAAAAATGGCCAAGATGCAGGAAGAACTGGCCAACGCCGAAGTCACCGGTAAAGCCGGTGGCGATATGGTCACCGTGGTGATGACCGGTCGTCACGACGTCAAGCGCGTGACCATCGATCCAAGCCTGGTCGAAGGCTTGAGCGAAGACGACAAAGAGATGCTGGAGGCCGTGTTCGCCGCCGCCGTCAACGATGCCGTGCGCAAGATCGAAGCCAACAGCCAGGACAAAATGTCCGGCATGACCGCTGGCATGCAACTGCCACCGGGGATGAAACTGCCATTCTGATTCGCTAAAGCGCGTCGGATGGGCTACAAAAAAATGCCAGGCATCGCGCCTGGCATTTTTGTTTCTACCTTGCCTGATCGTTCCCACGCGGAGCGTGGGAACGATCAGGCAAGGTAGAAACATCGAACGCGACACCCGCATAAAGGTCTGCTCCCTATACCGCCGAATTCATCGATCAAAGGAGAAGCTCACATGCCACAAGCATTGACCCTCAACCAACGTATCGTCCTGGCGTCCCGCCCGGTAGGCGCGCCGACGCCGGAGAATTTCCGTCTGGAGCGCGTTGCGCTACCGGACCTGGCCGACGGTCAGGTGCTGCTCAAGACCCTTTACCTGTCACTCGACCCCTACATGCGCGGACGCATGAGCGACGCGCCGTCCTACGCCGCACCGGTGGAAATCGGCGAAGTGATGACCGGTGGCGCTGTCAGCCGGGTCGAGCGCTCGCTGAATCCAAAATTCCACGAAGGTGATCTGGTGGTCGGTTCTACCGGTTGGCAGAGCCACAGCATCAGCGACGGTCGCGACATCATTCCGGTGCCGTCCGGGCTGCCGAGTCCGTCAATGGCGTTGGGCGTGTTGGGCATGCCCGGCATGACTGCGTATATGGGGCTGATGGATATCGGCCAGCCCAAGGCCGGCGAAACCCTGGTGGTTGCGGCTGCATCCGGCGCCGTGGGTTCAGTGGTCGGCCAGGTGGCGAAGATCAAGGGGCTGCGCGTGGTCGGCGTGGCCGGTGGCGCGGACAAGTGCCGTTATGTGGTCGAGGAGTTGGGTTTTGATGCCTGCATCGACCACAAGAGCCCGAACTTCGCCGATGAATTGGCCAAGGCGTGCTCCGAGGGCATCGACATCTATTACGAAAACGTCGGCGGCAAGGTGTTCGATGCGGTGCTGCCGTTGCTCAAGCCCAAGGCGCGAATTCCACTCTGCGGTCTGATCGCGTCCTACAACGCTCACGAAGCACCGACCGGCCCGGATCGTCTGCCGCAATTGCAGCGCACGCTACTGACCAAACGTGTACGAATCCAGGGCTTCATCGTGTTCGACGACTACGGTGATCGTCAGCCGGAATTCGTCAGCGCCATGGTGCCGTGGGTGCGCGACGGCAAGGTGAAGTTCCGCGAAGACGTGGTCGACGGCCTGGAGCAGGCACCTGAAGCGTTCATCGGTCTGCTGGAAGGACGCAACTTCGGCAAACTGGTTGTGCGGGTCGCCCAGGACTGAGTAATTGACGCTAAACAGAGGCGCGGGTATAAACCGCGTCTCGTTGTTTTGTCGGACTTTTCCCCATGAGCTTCAGCCCTTTGATTCGCCAACTGATCGACGCCCTGCGAATTTTGCCAGGTGTGGGTCAGAAAACTGCCCAACGCATGGCGTTGCAGCTGCTCGAGCGTGATCGCAGCGGCGGCTCTCGCCTGGCGTTGGCGCTGAGCCAGGCCATGGAAGGGGTGGGCCATTGCCGGTTGTGCCGCACGCTGACCGAAGACGATCTCTGCCCGCAATGCGCCGATACCCGTCGCGACGACACCTTGCTCTGCGTGGTGGAAGGTCCGATGGACGTCTACGCGGTGGAGCAGACCGGCTTCCGTGGTCGCTACTTTGTGCTCAAGGGCCATCTGTCGCCACTCGACGGGCTCGGGCCTGAGGCCATCGGTATTCCGCAACTGCTGGCGCGGATCGAAGAGGCGGGCACGTTCACTGAAGTCATTCTCGCGACCAACCCGACCGTGGAAGGTGAGGCGACAGCGCATTACATTGCCCAATTGCTCAGCAACAAAGGCCTGATCGCCTCGCGCATCGCCCACGGCGTGCCATTGGGCGGCGAGCTGGAATTGGTGGATGGCGGGACGTTGGCGCATTCGTTTGCCGGGCGTAAGCCTATTGTTTTGTAATTGTTAAAAACAAAAGATCGCAGCCTTCGGCAGCTCCTACATTGGCATGTGTACACCTGTAGGAGCTGCCGAAGGCTGCGATCTTTTGATCTTCCAACACTCCTCTACTTGAAAACCAAGCAAGCGCTCGGTTAACTTCGCTGAACCTTCAGTGGAGCTCGCCGATGCCTGCCTTTCAGGAATACTTCGACCCCAGCCACCAATTGGTCCGCGACAGCGTCAGACGTTTCGTCGAGCGCGAGATCTTGCCGGACATCGACCAGTGGGAAGAAGCCGAAAGCTTTCCCCGCGAGCTCTACCTCAAGGCCGGCGCGGCGGGGATTCTGGGGATCGGTTATCCCGAAGCCTTGGGCGGCAGCCACGAAGGTGACCTGTTCGCCAAGGTCGCCGCCAGCGAAGAACTGATGCGCTGTGGTTCCGGCGGTCTGGTGGCGGGGCTCGGCTCGTTGGACATCGGCCTGCCGCCGATCCTCAAGTGGGCCAGGCCTGAAGTTCGCGATCGCGTTGTGCCGCAAGTGCTCGCCGGCGAGAAGATCAGCGCCCTGGCCGTGACCGAGCCCAGTGGTGGCTCCGACGTCGCCAACCTGCAAACCCGCGCCGTGCGCGACGGTGAGTGCTACCGGGTCAGCGGCAGCAAAACCTTTATCACCAGTGGCGTCCGTGCAGATTTCTACACCGTCGCGGTGCGTACCGGTGCACCGGGATTCGCTGGCATCAGCCTGCTGTTGATCGAGAAGGGCACGCCCGGTTTTACCGTCGGCCGTCAGTTGAAGAAAATGGGTTGGTGGGCGTCGGACACTGCCGAACTGTTCTTCGACGATTGCCGGGTGCCGGTAGGCAATCTGATTGGCGCTGAAAACATGGGCTTCGCCTGCATCATGGGCAACTTCCAGAGCGAACGCCTGGCGCTGGCGCTAATGGCCAACATGACCGCGCAGCTGGCGCTGGAAGAGAGCCTGAAATGGGCTCGCCAACGCGAAGCATTCGGTAAACCCATCGGCAAGTTTCAGGTACTCAAGCATCGCCTTGCCGAAATGGCGACGGCGCTGGAGGTGTCACGGGAATTCACCTACCGCCAGGCGGCGAAAATGGCGGCGGGGCAGAGTGTGATCAAGGAGATTTCCATGGCCAAAAATTTTGCTACCGATACGGCTGATCGGATTACGAGCGATGCAGTGCAGATCCTCGGCGGCCTTGGTTATATGCGCGAGAGCCTGGTGGAGCGGCTGTATCGGGATAACCGCATTCTTTCGATCGGTGGGGGGACGCGGGAAGTGATGAACGAGATCATCAGCAAGCAGATGGGGCTTTGAGTTTTTGCGGTGTTGCGGCTGACGCTTTCGCGAGCAAGCCCGCTCCCACATTGGATCTCCTGCGTACACAAATCTTGAGTCTGACGGGAGAGCCAATGTGGGAGCGGGCTTGCTCGCGAAGGCGTCGGTGCAGACGCCGCGTTACTTATCAGACAACGCAAACTGCGTCAGGCAAAAGGTCGGAATCCCCATATCTTCCAGCCGCTGCGACCCGCCCAGCTCTGGCAGATCAATGATCGCCGCCGCTTCATGAACCCGCGCGCCCATGCGTCGAACCAGATTTGCCGCCGCAATCAGCGTCCCGCCCGTGGCGATCAGGTCATCGAACATCACCACCGAATCGCCCTCGCACAAGCTGTCGGCGTGGACTTCGAGGAAGGCTTCGCCGTATTCGGTCGCATAACCCTCGGCCAGCACGTCGGCCGGCAGTTTGCCTTGCTTGCGGAACAGCACCAGCGGCTTGTTCAGCTGATAGGCCAGGACCGAACCGATCAGAAAGCCGCGAGCGTCCATCGCACCGATGTGGGTGAAGTCAGCCTCGACATAACGGTGGGCGAAGCTGTCCATCACCAGGCGCAGGGCCGTGGGCGACTGGAACAGCGGGGTGATGTCGCGAAAGATCACGCCCGGCTTGGGGAAGTCGATCACAGGGCGGATGAGGGATTTGATGTCGAAGGAGTCGAAGACCATCGTCGGGTGTCCTGGCAGGCTGCAAACGACGCAGTATAACGGCGGCTGAACCGTTTCGCTCAGCCGCCATCGCCGAAATCAGCCGTCTAGCGAGCCGCCGGCCAAGGCGCAGAGCTGGATCGGGTCGAGGATGTGGATTTCCTTGCCTTCAGCCGCAATCAGTTCGTTTTGCTGGAAGCGCGTGAACACCCGGGACACGGTTTCCACCGCCAGGCCCAGGTAATTGCCGATTTCGTTGCGCGACATGCTCAGGCGGAACTGGTTGGCCGAGAAGCCCCGGGCACGGAAACGGGCCGACAGGTTGACCAGGAACGTGGCGATGCGCTCGTCGGCGGTTTTCTTCGACAGCAGCAACATCATTTGCTGATCGTCGCGAATCTCGCGGCTCATCACGCGCATCAACTGACGGCGCAGTTGCGGCAGTTGCAGCGCCAGTTCGTCGAGACGTTCGAAAGGGATTTCACACACCGATGTGGTTTCCATGGCTTGCGCCGAGACCGGGTGTTTTTCGGTGTCCATGCCCGACAGGCCGACCAGTTCGCTCGGCAGGTGGAAACCGGTGAGTTGTTCTTCGCCGCCATCGCTCAGGCTGAAGGTCTTCAGGGCGCCAGAGCGTACTGCATAAACGGAATCGAAGGTGTCGCCCTGGCGGAACAGGAATTCGCCTTTTTTCAGCGGGCGGCCACGTTTAACGATTTCGTCCAGCGCTTCCATGTCTTCCAGATTCAAAGAAAGTGGCAAGCAGAGGGGGGCCAGGCTGCAATCCTTGCAATGGGCCTGGCTATGAGCGCGCAGCTTTACTGGCTCGGACATTTCTTCAATCCTTGTGGGAAAAAACACACATAAGCCGTAAGGGTAACCCACGGGAGGACATTCAGGCACGCGGCGATTTTGTCGCAGGGTCGTAAAGTCAGTGTTTCGTAGACCGGCAGCTAGATCACCCGCGAAAACCGCTGGCGATTGTGCTGTTCCAGGTACGCGTCGAACACCATGCACACCGAACGCACCAGCAATCGTCCGGCGGGCAGTACGGTGATCCGTTCGTTATCCAGTTCGATCAGTCCGTCGTCGGCCATCCCCTGTAACTGTGGCCAGAGTTCGCCGAAGTAACCCTGAAAGTCGATGTTGAAGGCTTGTTCGATCTCGGTGAATTCCAGGCTGAAATTGCAGATCAATTGTTGGATGACCGCACGTCGCAGGCGATCATCGGCGTTGCACAGCAGACCACGGCTGGTGGCCAGCTGCGCGCTGGCCAGCGTGTTCTGGTACTGATTCAGGTCGCTGTTATTCTGGCAATACAAGTCGCCGATCTGGCTGATGGCCGACACACCCAGGCCAATCAGGTCGCAATGACCGTGGGTGGTGTAGCCCTGGAAGTTGCGTTGCAGGGTCGATTCTTCCTGAGCAATCGCCAGTTCATCGTCGGGCAACGCGAAGTGGTCCATGCCGATGTAGCGGTAACCGGCCTGGGTCAGTTGTTCGATGGTGCCCTGGAGTATTTCCAGTTTTTGCGCCGGTGTCGGCAGTTCGTCGCTGTTGATTCGCCGTTGCGGCATGAAGCGTTCCGGCAGGTGCGCGTAGTTGAACACCGAGAGGCGGTCCGGTTGCAGGTTGATCACTTCATCAACCGTGCGGGCGAAATTCTCGGGTGTCTGCCTTGGCAAGCCGTAGATCAGGTCAATGTTGATCGAGCGAAACTGCAGCGTGCGCGCAGCGTCGATCACCGCGCGGGTTTCTTCCAGGCTTTGCAGGCGATTGACTGCCCGTTGCACCGCCGGATCGAGGTCTTGCAGGCCGATACTGACCCGATTGAAACCCAGTTCACGGAGCAGGCCCATGGTCGACCAGTCGGCTTCGCGAGGGTCGATTTCGATGCCGTAGTCGCCGGAATCGTCGTCCAGCAAGTTGAAGTTTTTACGCAACTGGGCCATCAACTGGCGCAGTTCATCGTGGCTGAGAAAGGTCGGGGTGCCGCCGCCAAAATGCAGTTGCTCGACTTTCTGCGCGGGGTCGAGGTGGCAGGCGATCAGCTGGATTTCCTGCTCAAGGCGTTGCAAATAGGCCTGGGCCCGGCCGCGATCCTTGGTGATGACTTTATTGCAGGCGCAGTAGTAACAAATGTTCGCGCAGAACGGCACGTGCACATACAGCGATAACGGGCGCAGGGCTTTACGGCTGTCGCGCAGGGCGTGGAACAGGTCGAACGTGCCGACCTGACCGTCGAATTGCGCCGCGGTCGGGTAGGAGGTGTAGCGCGGTCCCGCCAGGTCGTAACGGCGGATCAGATCGGTATCCCAACGAATGGCGTCGAGCATCATGCGGGCATTCCCCCGGATAGGCTGGCAGTGTCAGCGAGTCTAGGGGGTGCGGCGTCGGGGCATCTTGATTTGCATCAACGGTCAGGATTTGTGTCGTTGGTGAGGACCTCTTCGCGAGCAGGCTCGCTCCCACAGGGGAATGCATTTCAATGTGGGAGCGAGCCTGCTCGCGAAGAGTGCGCCGCCGATCTAATGCCCCATGAGCCAGTGCTGATGCGGCCCCGGCAAGGTCCAGATGCCGAACAGGATCACCAGTAATCCACCCGTCATTCGCACGCTGCGTTTGCGCAATAGCGCCGTGACCCGCTCAGCCGCCAACCCCGTGGCGAGCAACACCGGCCAGGTGCCGAGCCCGAACGCGAGCATCAGCAACGCACTGTCCAGCGCATTGCCCTGACTCGCCGACCACAACAACGTGCTGTAAACCAACCCGCACGGCAGCCAGCCCCAGAGCGCCCCCAGCAGTAACGCGCGGGGGACGCTCGACACCGGCAGCAGTTTGTTGGCAACCGGCTGGATGTGCCGCCACAGGCCGCGACCGAGGCTTTCGATGCGGGTCAGGCCGCTCCACCAACCGGCGAGGTACAGGCCCATGGCGACCAACAGCAGTCCAGCGATGACGCGCATGAACATCGCCGCCGGGCTGTTGGCCACCGCCCAGCCCGCCAGGCCGATCAGCAGGCCGGCCGTTGCATAGCTGAGAATTCGCCCCAGGTTGTAGGCCAGCAGCAGTCGAAAGCGTCGGCTGCGT
Source organism: Pseudomonas sp. Root329 (assembly GCF_001424925.1). Taxonomy (NCBI): domain Bacteria; kingdom Pseudomonadati; phylum Pseudomonadota; class Gammaproteobacteria; order Pseudomonadales; family Pseudomonadaceae; genus Pseudomonas; species Pseudomonas sp. Root329. Next base: position 246,610 of record NZ_LMCV01000034.1, read on the forward strand.
TGTTCCTTGGGAATTGCCAGGGTCAACGCGCCCATCAATCCGCCGCACATGCCCAGGCAATGCCCGCCACCGAGCAGACCGAGAATCACCGCAGACACCAGCAGCGGCGCCAACTCAAGCATGGGGTGGCGCCTTGTCGTCCGGTTTGGCCGGATGGCCGCTGGCTTCGTCGACCGCAGCCTTGTGGTTTGGGTCCTGATCGTCGAACAGGATGCTGTGGGCCGGGCCGTCGAGGTCGTCGTACTGACCGCTGTCGACTGCCCAGAAGAAGATGTAAATAGCGATGGCCACGATCAGCAGCGCGGCCGGGATCATCACGTAGAGAGCTGGCATCTTGACTCCATGCCCGCGCGGCTCAGGCCGGCAGCGGACGGGTTTCTGGCGTGGCGCTGATCGCAGGCGTGTTTGGCATGCGAGTCAGGCGCAGGGCGTTCAGCACCACGGTCAACGAACTGATAGACATGCCGACCGCGGCCCATACCGGAGTGATCCAGCCGAGGGCGGCGAACGGCAACATGAGGCCATTGTACAGCCCGGCCCACAGCAGGTTCTCGATGATTACCCGGCGGGTGCGTCGAGCCAGGCTGAAGGCTTGTACCAGTGCATCGAGGCGGTTCGACAGCAATACCGCGTCGGCACTGGTTTTCGCCAGATCGGTGGCGGAACCCATGGCCACGCTGATGTCGGCGGCGGCCAGTACGGGCACATCGTTGACCCCGTCACCGAGCATCAACACCTTGCGGCCTTCCTTGTGCAACTGTTGCAGGACCTGCAATTTGTCGTCTGGACGCAAGCCGCCTCGGGCTTCATCGATGCCCAGTTCCGCAGCGACACTGGCGACCATCGGCGAGCTGTCGCCGGACAGCAGCAGCGTGCGCCAGCCGCGAGCCTTGCAGGCCTCGAGCAGGGCGGGGGCGTCGGTACGCAGGCGGTCGTCGAGAACAAACCATGCCAGCGGTCCCTGGCTGTCGCCGAGCAACAGCCATTGGCCGGCTTCATCCGGCATCGATGGCACGGTAGCGCCACTGAGTTCACAGACAAAACCCGGTTGGCCGATGCGCAGGCGTTGCTCGCCGACCAAGCCTTCGAGGCCTAGCCCCGGCGTGCTGTGGACTTCTTCGGCGGCCAGCGGCGCCCGGCCAAACGCGCGGGCGATCGGGTGTTCGGAACGGTTTTCCAGGGCGGCGGCCAGGCTCAGGCATTGATCGCTATTGAGCGCGCCGAGCGGGCGGATCGAACGCAACGCCAGGCGCCCTTCGGTGAGCGTGCCGGTCTTGTCGAAAATCACCGTGTCGATCTGATTCAGACCTTCCAGCACATGGCCGCGAGTCAGCAGCAAACCCAGCTTGTGCAGCGTGCCGGTGGCGGCGGTGAGGGCAGTTGGCGTGGCCAGGGACAGGGCGCACGGGCACGTCGCAACGAGCATCGCCAACACAATCCAGAAGGCTCGCGACGAATCGAGTTCCCACCAGATCAGACCGATGACGGCAGCGGCAATCAGCGACAGCAGCAGGAACCATTGCGCGGCGCGGTCGGCGATTTCCGCCAGTCGCGGCTTCTCGGTCTGAGCACGGTCCAGCAGGCGGACGATGGCGGACAGTCGGGTGTCCTGGCCGAGGGCCAGGACTTCCACGGTCAGCGCACCTTCGACGTTCAGGGTGCCAGCGGTGACCGCATCGCCCGGCGTGCGCGGTTGCGGCAGGTATTCGCCGGTGAGCAGGGATTCGTCGATGCTCGACTGACCGTCGAGGATCTTGCCGTCAGCCGGGAGGATCGCGCCGGGGTGCACCAGCACCTGATCGCCGACGCGCAGTTCGCTGAGCAAGATCCGCTCGCTCTGGCCATCGGCACTCAGGCGCAGACACGAGGCGGGCAATAGATTGACCAGTTGTGCGGTGGCGGCGGCGGTGCGTTCGCGGGCGCGACGTTCGAGATAACGCCCGGCCAGCAGGAACAGCGCGAACATGCCGACCGCATCGAAATACAGTTCACCGACGCCAGTGATCGAGGTCCAGATCCCGGCGATGTAGGCGCTGCCAATCGCCAGCGACACCGAGACGTCCATGGTCAGGTGGCGGGTGCGCAAGTCACGCATGGCGCCTTTGAAGAAGGGCGCGCAGCTGTAGAACACGATCGGGGTGGTAAGAAATAGCGCGACCCAACGCAGGATCGTATGCAGCTCGGGGCTGAGGTCGATGTTGAATTCCGGCCAGGTGGCCATGGTCGCCATCATCGCCTGGAACCACAGCAGCCCGGCCACGCCGAGTTGGCGCAGGGCCAGGCGGTTTTCGCTGGCCAGTTGTTCACTGGCCCGGTCGGCTTGATACGGGTGCGCGGCGTAACCGATGTGGCGCAACTCGCTGAGTACCTGGCTCAGCGGCAGTTGCGCATCGGCCCATCGTACGTGCAGGCGATGGTTGGACAGGTTCAGGCGCGCTTCGGCCACTGCCGGCAAGCCACGCAGGTGTTTCTCGATCAGCCAGCCGCAGGCGGCGCAACTGATGCCTTCCATCAACAGGGTGGTTTCGGCAAGTTCGCCTTCGTGGCGGACGAAGGGGGCTTGCACGTCGGCGCGGTCGTACAGCGCCAGTTCGTCCACCAACTGCACCGGCAGTGCTTCGGGGTTGGCCGATGACTCGCTGCGATGTTGGTAATAGGTTTCCAGTCCACCGGCCACAATGGCTTCGGCCACGGCCTGGCAACCCGGGCAGCAGAACTCACGGGTTTCACCGAGGACGGCAGCGGTGAAGCGGCTGCCGGCCGGGACGGGCAGGGCGCAGTGGTAGCAGGGGAGTGGAGTGGTCATGAGGTGAAGTCTATATCGTCTGGAAGGGCCTCATCGCGAGCAGGTCGAATCGTCGCACCGTCGCTCCCACATTGGATTTGTGGCGTTCACAAAACCCTGTGGGAGCGAGCTTGCTCGCGATGCGCGAAGCGCAGGCTTTTACTTCTTCAGGTCTTCGGCGCCTTGCAGCGGTTCGTCACCCAGCAGCAGATCCTTGTCATGGCTGACCTGTTCTTCTTCGAACATGCGCCAGATCTTGTCGTCCTGAACGCCCAGCAGTTCTACAAAACGGCGACCGTCGACCTTGTCGTTCAACTGGCCAATGTAGCGCCCCTGTTCGGTTTCGCTGCGTGCCAGGGTGATCTTGCGATCCTTCTCCGGCTGGGTCGGCGAGATCAGGTTCAGTTCGAGGGTTTTGGGTTGGCTGTTGCCGCTCAGGCGCAGGTCGACTTCACCGGTCACATCGTCCAGATGAACGCTGGCGCGCAGCAGCAGGGTCTGCGCCAGCAATTCACGGTCGAGGGAGCGGTTGATGCCTTTGCCGGCCTCGTAATAGTTGTCGTTGACCAGGTTGTCCGGGTTGTTCACCGCGATCGTCACCATGGACAAGGTCAGGGTCACGGAACACGCCAGGATGGCGATGATGATCCACGGCCAAAGGTGCTTGTACCAGGGACTTGTGGCGTTTGCTGCAGGCATGATCACTTCTCTCAACGAACTTGTGGGCCGATGAACCGGCTCTTGGCTTCAATGTGGACGCTGTCGTCATCGGCATCCTTGAGGATGAATTTCACCTCGTTGGTGCTCGATGGCAGTTTCTCCGGTGCGCTGGACAGTTCGACCGGCTGGCTGAAGATCTCCCCGGCGGCGACCTTGATCTCGCGCTTGCCTTGCAGCTTGAGGTCCGGCAGGCCAGCGGCTTCGAGCACGTAGGTGTGGTCGCGCTGATCCTTGTTCATGATCTTCAGGCTGTAGACGTTTTCGATCCGGCCTTCGGCGTTCTCGCGGTACAGCACGCGGTCCTTGCTGACGTCGAAACCGACCAGCGAACGCATGAAGAATGCGGTCATCAGCAAAGCGATCATCGCCAGCAGCACCGTGGCATAGCCGATCAGGCGCGGGCGCAGTTTATTGGTTTTTTGCCCGGACAGGTTGTGCTCGGTGGTGTAGCTGATCAGGCCGCGCGGGTAATCCATCTTGTCCATGATGCTGTCGCAGGCATCGATGCAGGCCGCACAGCCGATGCATTCGACTTGCAGGCCGTCGCGGATGTCGATACCGGTCGGGCAAACCTGGACGCACATGGTGCAGTCGATGCAGTCGCCCAGGCCCATGGCCTTGTAGTCGGCGCCTTTCTTGCGCGGGCCGCGGCCTTCACCACGACGCGGGTCGTAGGAAACGATCAGGGTGTCTTTGTCGAACATCACGCTCTGGAAGCGCGCGTACGGGCACATGTAAATGCACACCTGCTCGCGCAACCAGCCGGCATTGCCGTAGGTGGCGAGGGTGAAGAAACCGACCCAGAAATACGACCAGCCGTCGGCTTCGCCGGTGAAGAAGTCGATGGTCAGTTCGCGGATCGGCGAGAAGTAACCGACGAAGGTCATGCCGGTCACAAAACCGATCAACAGCCACATCGTGTGTTTGCTGAATTTGCGCAGGAATTTGTTGGCGCTCATGGGCGCTTTGTCGAGCTTGATGCGCTGGTTGCGATCGCCTTCGGTGACCTTCTCGCACCACATGAAAATCCAGGTCCAGACACTCTGCGGGCAGGTATAGCCGCACCAGACCCGCCCGGCGTACACGGTAATGAAGAACAGGCCGAAGGCGCTGACGATCAGGATCCCCGAGAGCAGGATGAAGTCCTGAGGCCAGAAAGTTGCGCCAAAGATGAAGAATTTGCGTTCCGGCAGGTTCCACCAGACGGCCTGATGGCCGCCCCAGCTCAGCCAGACTGTACCGAAATACAGCAGAAACAGCCCGGCACCGCCCATCATCCGCAGGTTGCGGAACAGGCCGGTGAAGGCGCGGGTGTAGATTTTTTCTCGAGAGGCGTAGAGGTCGACGCTGTTGTTCGCGTTCTTGGCAGGGGTAACGTCGTGTACCGGAATCTGATTGCTCATCATTGCATCCCACGGCAGTGGAAAAATGCCTCGGTCAGTACATGCCGACCGCGGTCAAAAAGAGGTGTTGCAGTGGCGCAATGATACGCCTGTCGCTCTAGGTCAAGGGTGCGACCTTTGGTCGCGTTGGGGAAAATTCGTGGATGGTGTAGCAGATGTAACAAAACATGATGCAGGTCAATTGACTATAGACGATTCACCTTTATCCCAGGCTGACCGCGCACTATTTCGCTTTGGATTGCAGCGCGCTAGCGCTGCAATCCTGTTACGGGTGGCTCAATCGCCAATGCAGTGATGTCAAGGGAGGCGACCGCCTCCCAAAGAGTCCAGCCCTCCGGTGCCGCGTTTTCGGTCGGCGCTGTTTTCACTGTCGATGGACCTGGTTTTGCGCGTCAGGGTGTTTGTCTCGTCAGCATTCTTCAGGGGGACGCCTTCGGCGTCAGTCTGGTGCTCAATGTTGTCGGGCGGGGTGCCTGTAATGTTTTGTTCAGACATGAAACAACTTCCTTGTTTGTTGGGTTGTTTTAACCGGGGGAGAAAAGCAGTGTTGTTGTGATTGGATTTTCACCAGGCTGCGCAAAGGTTAGATTCTGTTGGTGTTTGCGGCGAGTGAGGAAGGGTTTCAGGTTGTGAGTGGTGTTGATGGGTTGCCTTGTGAAATGCGGTGCGACAAGAAAATTTCCCGTCTGAAACGAAAACGGCCCCGTCGTCTGACGGGGCCGTTTTTTGTTGCATCAAGCGTTTGCCTTACTCGGCGTCGGTAGCTTTCTCACCGTGAGAGAGGCTGTAGACGTAAGCGGCCAGCAGGTGAACCTTGTCGTTGCCTTGCAGCTGTTCTTGCGCAGGCATCTGGCCCTGACGGCCGTAACGGATGGTCTGCTGCAGTTGAGCGAAGCTCGAACCGTAGATGAACGCTGCCGGGTGGGTCAGGTTAGGCGCGCCCATCGCTGGCGTACCTTTGCCTTCCGGACCGTGGCACACCGCGCAGTTGGCAGCGAACAGCTTCTGGCCAGCTACCGGGTCAGCCTTGGTGCCTTCCGGCAACTTGCGGCCATCGAGGTTGGTCAGTACGAACGCGGCAACGTTCGCAACGCCTTGCTCGCCGATCACTTCAGCCCACGCCGGCATCACCGCGTGACGACCACCCATGATGGTGGTCTTGATGGTTTGCGCTTCGCCGCCCCAGCGCCAGTCGGCGTCGGTCAGGTTAGGAAAGCCATAAGCGCCTTTGGCGTCGGAACCGTGGCAGACCGAGCAGTTGGAGGCGAACAGGCGGCCACCCATCTTCAGGGCTTGCGGGTCCTTGGCGACTTCTTCGATCGGCATGGAAGCGAACTTGGCGAAGATCGGGCCGAACTTGGCGTCCGACTTGGCCATTTCCTTTTCCCACTCGTGAACGCCGGTCCAGCCGCTCTGGCCGTTGGCGAACGCGGTCTGCTTGTCGTTATCGAGGTAGTTGTAACCCGGCAGCAGGCCTTTCCAATTGCCCAGGCCCGGGTACAGCACCAGGTAGCCCAGGGCGAAGATGATGGTGCCCACGAACAGCATGAACCACCATTTCGGCAGTGGGTTGTCGTACTCCTCGATCCCGTCGAAGGAGTGGCCAACCGTTTCTTCGGTGGCTTCGCTGCGCTGGCCCTTGCGGGTGGACAGCAGCAGCCAGGTCAGGGCGAAGATCGTGCCGAGACTGAGGACTGTGACGTACAGACTCCAGAACGTAGTCATTCTTTGTTACTCCTAGAAGCTTGCTCGACGTGCTTGATGGCTTCGGGATCATCCGCGAAAGGCAGCAAGGTCGCGTCTTCAAACTCCGACTTGCGCTTGGGACTGAATACCCACAACGCCAGACCGATGAAGGCCACCATCACAACAACGGTGCCCAGGCCACGAATCATCCCGATATCCATCTAAATCACCGTTTGCTTTTGATGATGGTGCCCAGGCCTTGCAGATAGGCCACCAGCGCGTCCATTTCGGTTTTGCCCTTCACAGCATCCTTGGCGCCGGCGATGTCTTCGTCGGTGTAAGGGACGCCGAGCGTGCGCAAGACTTCCATTTTCTTGGCGGTGTCTTTGCCGTCGAGCTTGTTTTCCACGAGGAACGGGTAGGCCGGCATTTTCGACTCAGGCACTACGTTGCGCGGGTTGTACAAGTGCGCACGCTGCCAGTCATCGGAGTAACGACCGCCAACACGGGCCAGGTCCGGACCGGTACGCTTGGAACCCCACAGGAACGGGTGATCCCAGACGCTTTCACCGGCGACCGAGTAGTGGCCGTAACGTTCGGTTTCAGCGCGGAACGGGCGGATCATCTGCGAGTGGCAGCCGACACAACCGTTGGCGATGTAGATGTCGCGGCCTTCCAGTTCAAGGGCGGTGCGAGGCTTCATGCCTTCGACCGGCTTGTTGGTGACGTCCTGGAAAAACAGCGGAACGATCTGGGTCAGGCCGCCGATGCTGACGGCGATAACCATGAAGAAGGCCAGCAGGCCAATGTTCTTCTCGACTGCTTCATGCTTCATCAGTGAGCTCCAACTACAGCAATCTGTTCAGCAGCTTTGGCTTCAGCCGGGTTCGAGGCACGTACGGTACGCCATACGTTGTAGGCCATGAACAGCATGCCGCTGGCGAAGAACGCACCGCCCAGGGCGCGAACGATGAAACCAGGATGGCTGGCTTGCAGCGCTTCAACGAACGAGTAGGTGAGGGTGCCGTCGTCGTTGATTGCACGCCACATCAGACCCTGGGTGATGCCGTTGACCCACATCGAAGCGATGTACAGAACGGTACCGATGGTCGCGAGCCAGAAGTGCGTGTTGATCAGGCCGATGCTGTGCATCTGCACACGACCGAACAGTTTCGGGATCATGTGGTAGATGGCGCCGATCGAGATCATCGCTACCCAGCCCAAGGCGCCGGCGTGTACGTGGCCGATGGTCCAGTCAGTGTAGTGAGACAGCGAGTTGACGGTCTTGATGGCCATCATCGGGCCTTCGAAGGTCGACATGCCGTAGAAGGCCAGCGACACAACGAGGAACCGCAGGATCGGGTCGGTGCGCAGCTTATGCCAGGCGCCCGACAGGGTCATCATGCCGTTGATCATGCCGCCCCAGCTTGGTGCCAGCAGGATGATCGACATCGCCATGCCCAGCGACTGAGCCCAGTCCGGCAGTGCGGTGTAGTGCAGGTGGTGCGGACCGGCCCAGATGTACAGGGTGATCAGCGCCCAGAAGTGCACGATCGACAGACGATAGGAGTAGATCGGACGCTCGGCCTGCTTCGGAACGAAGTAGTACATCATCCCCAGGAAGCCGGTGGTCAGGAAGAAACCCACCGCGTTGTGGCCGTACCACCACTGGATCATCGCGTCAGTCGCACCGGCGTAGGCCGAGTAGGACTTGAAGAAACTGACCGGCAGGGAAGCGTGGTTGACGATGTGCAGCATCGCCGTCACAACGATGAAGGCACCGTAGAACCAGTTACCCACATAGATGTGCTTGGTTTTGCGCTTGGTGATGGTGCCGAAGAACACCAGACCGTAAGTAACCCAGACGATGGCCAGCAGAATAGCCAGGGGCCATTCCAGTTCCGCGTATTCCTTGGTGGTGGTGTAACCCAACGGCAAGGTAATGATCGCGCCGACGATCACCGCTTGCCAACCCCAGAAGGTGAAGGCGGCGAGGCTGTCGGAAATCAGTCGCGTTTGGCAGGTTCGCTGCACGACGTAATAAGAAGTGGCAAACAGAGCACAACCACCGAAGGCGAAAATCACCAGGTTGGTGTGCAACGGGCGTAAGCGTCCAAAAGTCGTCCACGGCAGACCGAAGTTCAATTCCGGCCATACAAGCTGTGAGGCGATGAAGACACCAAGCCCCATGCCAAGGATCCCCCAGACCACCGTCATGATGGCGAACTGGCGGACTACCTTATAGTTATAAGCAGTCGGACTGATTGCTGTGCTCATTCTAAGGTTCCACGGTTTGGGTGTTTTATTAGGAGTAAAAATCGGCCGCAAGTATGGAGAAAGCGGGGGGTCATTGCAACGCGCCATGACCTGGGTCAATGCTTTCAAAAGCTGATTCTGCGGCCTTTCCATGCGCCGCGTAGGGACAAAATTGCCCAAGGGCAAAATGTCGCAGCGGACGAAAATGGTGAGGGGGTCAGGTCGGATGTAACGGGGTGTGTTCAAACGCAACGATCGGGTGACAGATGGCAATTGGCACGACAGCCGGTATCTACCAGCCTTTGCGGCCTGTCATCGAGCAGATTCGTCGAACACATCGGGTTGGGTCGACCTGGAACCGGCTCATGCCAGTCCGCATCGGGGGAAGCTTAGACCCGAATCTGGTGAACCGAAAGGAGGACCAACGGAGGGGTGCGACAATGGGTCGCAAAGGGGCAGGGAACTGCCGCATCCGGGAGAATGCGGCAGCAGAGCGGTCGAGATTTATTCGTGTTTGCCTTCAGCCTGCAAACGCTCGGTGTTCAGCCCGTGAGACAAGCTGTAAACGTAAGCGGCCAGCAGTTGCACCTTGTCGTTGCCGAGCATTTCGTTCTGCGCCGGCATATGGCCCTGGCGACCATGACGAATCGTCTGTTGCAGTTGTGCCAGGCTTGTACCGTAGATAAAACCGGCCGGTTGCGTCAGATTCGGCGCGCCCATGGCTTCAGTGCCCTGGCCGTTTGCCCCATGACAGGCTACGCACATAGTGCTGAACGTTTGTTGTCCGGCGTGCAGGTCGGCACCGCTGTCGGCAGCCAACGGCAGGCCGGCCAGGTCATGGCGCACATAAGCCGCGACGTTCTTCACGCCAGCATCACCAAGGATTTCACCCCAGGCCGGCATCGCCGCCATGCGACCACCCATGATCGTGGTTTTGATGGTGTCGGCGTTGCCGCCCCAGCGCCAGCTGGTGTCCGTCAGGTTCGGAAAGCCAAAGGCGCCCTTGGCATCCGAGCCGTGGCAGACCGCGCAATTGGAGGCAAACAGGCGACCGCCCATTTTCAACGCTTGCGGGTCCTGGGCCACCTCTTCCACGGGCATCGCCGCGAATTTGGCGAAGATCGGCCCGAACTTCGCATCGGCCTTGTTCATCTCCTTTTCCCACTCGTGGACGCCGGTCCAACCGTCCTCGTAACCCGGCAGAATGCCTTTCCAGTTGCCCAGGCCGGGGTACAGCACCAGATAGCCCACGGCAAATACCAGCGTGCCGGCGAACAGCATGAACCACCACTGCGGCAGCGGGTTGTCGTACTCCTCGATGCCGTCGAAGCTGTGGCCCATGGTCTGGTCGACGCTGCCCTTGGTTTCGCCCTTGCGGGTGCCGATCAGCAGCCAGGTCAGGCCGATCAGGCTGCCGATGGTCAGTACGCAGATCCACGTACTCCAGAAGGTGGTCATGGCCGGGTACTCCTTGTTTCAGGTTCTTGGGTGGCGTCATCGGGTAGCGGTTCATCGGCGAACGGCAGCAAACGCGCTTCGGCGAATTCCGGGTTGCGCTTACTGTTGAACACCCACAGCGTCAGGCCGACGAAGGCTACGAACACCACGACCGTGCCCAGGCCGCGGATCATTCCACTGCTCATCTCACTCATTATTTCAAAGGGCATGGCTCACCTCTTGCTCTTGATGGATGTGCCGAGCACTTGCAGGTAAGCGACCAGTGCGTCCATTTCGGTCTTGCCCTTGAGCGAGGCGACAGCGCCTGTGATGTCGTCGTCGGTGTATGGCACGCCCAACGTGCGCATGGCGCGGATCTTGGTTTCGGTGTGGCTGCTGTCGAGTTGATTGGCCACCAGCCACGGATAGCCGGGCATTTTCGATTCCGGCACCACGTTGCGCGGGTTGTACAAGTGCGCGCGGTGCCAGTCTTCGGAGTAGCGACCGCCGACCCGGGCGAGGTCCGGACCGGTACGTTTCGAGCCCCACAGGAACGGGTGATCCCAGACGCTTTCACCGGCCACCGAGTAGTGGCCGTAGCGTTCGGTCTCGGCGCGGAACGGCCGGATCATCTGCGAATGGCAACCGACGCAGCCTTCGCGGATGTAGATGTCGCGACCTTCCAGTTGCAGCGCGGTGTAGGGCTTCATGCCTTCCACCGGTTTATTGGTCACGTCCTGGAAGAACAGCGGGACGATCTGGGTCAGACCGCCAATGCTCACGGCCAGCACCATCAGCAACATCAGCAGGCCGACGTTTTTCTCGATTGTTTCGTGTTTCATGGCGGCCTCCTCAGGCGATCTGCGCGGCAGCGGCGACTTCGGCAGGCTGCGAGGCCCGCACGGTGCGCCAGGTGTTGTAGGCCATCAGCAACATGCCACTGAAGAAGATCGCACCGCCTACCAGCCGCACGACGAAGCCTGGGTGGCTGGCCACCAGGGTTTCGACGAAGGAGTAGGTCAGCGTGCCGTCTTCATTGATAGCGCGCCACATGAGGCCCTGGGCGATGCCGTTGACCCACATCGACGCGATGTACAGCACGGTGCCGATGGTCGCGAGCCAGAAGTGCGCGTTGATCAGGCCGATGCTGTGCATCTGCGTGCGGCCGAAGATTTTCGGGATCATGTGGTACAGCGCGCCGATCGAGATCATCGCTACCCAACCAAGGGCGCCGGCGTGAACGTGGCCGATGGTCCAGTCGGTGTAGTGGGAGAGGGCGTTGACCGTTTTGATGGCCATCATCGGCCCTTCGAAGGTCGACATGCCGTAGAACGCCAGCGAGACCACGAGGAAGCGCAGGATCGGGTCGCTGCGCAACTTATGCCAGGCGCCCGAGAGCGTCATCATGCCGTTGATCATCCCGCCCCAGCTCGGTGCCAGCAGGATCAGCGACATCACCATGCCCAGCGACTGTGCCCAGTCCGGCAGCGCGGTGTAGTGCAAGTGGTGCGGACCGGCCCAGATGTACAGGGTGATCAGCGCCCAGAAGTGCACGATCGACAAGCGATAGGAATACACCGGACGCTCGGCCTGTTTCGGCACGAAGTAGTACATCATCCCGAGGAAACCGGCGGTCAGGAAAAAGCCCACGGCGTTGTGGCCGTACCACCACTGAACCATGGCATCGGTCGCACCGGCGTACACCGAGTAGGACTTGGTGAAACTCACCGGCAGTTCAAGATTGTTGACGATGTGCAGAATCGCCACGGTGATGATGAACGCACCGAAGAACCAGTTGCCGACGTAGATGTGCTTGGTCTTGCGCTTGGCCAGCGTGCCGAAGAACACCACGGCGTAGGCGACCCAGACGATGGTGATCAGGATGTCGATCGGCCATTCCAGCTCGGCATATTCCTTGGAACTGGTGTAACCCAGCGGCAGGCTGATAGCGGCCAGCAAAATCACGACTTGCCAGCCCCAGAAGCAGAACGCGGCGATTTTCGGCGCGAACAATTGAGTCTGGCAGGTGCGTTGCACCGAATAGAACGAACTGGCGAACAGGGCGCAACCGCCGAAGGCGAAGATCACTGCGTTGGTGTGCAACGGGCGCAGGCGCCCGAAGCTGGTCCACGGCAGATTGAAGTTGAGTTCAGGCCAGACCAATTGAGCCGCGAGAAAAACCCCGAGCCCCATGCCGACGATGCCCCACACCACCGTCATAATGGCGAATTGGCGGACCACCTTGTAGTTGTAGGCGGTACTGATAGAAGTGTTCATGGTTCCCCATCCACGGTTCAGCCGAAGTGAAGGCCTGTCTTTGCGAGTAAGCCGCACGGCAGACGCTCCCTTCGCCTGGAGTTATAGGCAGACTAAAAGCGAGGCAAGCATGGACAAAGAGCACAAGGCCAGTATTGACGGGGATCAATGGGCGCGGTGTGTGCAGGATCACGGATGGTTGTGGAATGCCGCGTCAGTGCCGGCATCAGCGACGTTGATCCTCGCCCATGGCGCCGGTGCGCCGATGGACAGCAGCTGGATGAACGACATGGCTGCGCGCCTTGCTGCTCAAGGCGTCAATGTGCTGCGCTTCGAGTTTCCGTACATGGCGCAACGGCGTGTTGATGGGGGTAAACGTCCACCGAACCCGGCCCCGAAACTGCTCGAGTGCTGGCGTGAGGTGTATGCGGTGGTGCGACGCCATGTCGCTGGACGTCTGGCCATTGGCGGCAAGTCCATGGGCGGGCGGATGGCGAGTCTTTTGGCGGATGAGCTAGAGGCCGATGCGTTGGTGTGCCTCGGGTATCCGTTTTATGCGGTGGGGAAACCGGAGAAGCCTCGGGTTGAGCATTTGGCGGCGCTGAAGACGCGGACGTTAATTGTTCAGGGCGAACGGGATGCGTTGGGCAATCGTGAAGCGGTCGAGGCTTACACGTTGGCGCCGGGCATCGAGGTGTTCTGGCTGGTGGCGGGGGATCATGATTTGAAGCCGTTGAAGGCTTCGGGGTTTACCCATGAGCAGCATTTGGTGGCTGCGGCGCAGAAGGTTGCCGAATTTCTGTGAGACGCAAGATCAAAAGATCGCAGCCTTCGGCAGCTCCTACAGGGTTACGCGATCCATGTAGGAGCTGGCGCAGCCTGCGATCTTTTGACGTTGATCTTAGCGGTTAAACCGCTCCACCAACGAATACTGGGTATTCGCGGTTTTGGTCAGTTCTTCACTCAACAGTGCAGAGTGTTGCGCCTGTTCCGAGGTCTGATCCGCCAGGTGCGAGATGTTGCTGATGTTGCGGCTGATTTCTTCAGCGACAGCGCTTTGCTCTTCGGTAGCCGCAGCGATCTGGGTGGTCATGTCGGTGATGTTGGCCACTGCTTCGCTGATCCCCACCAGTGCCTGATCCGCTTCCAGAACCCGCGCCACACCTTCTTCGGCCTGGCGATGCCCGGCTTCCATGGTTTGCACCGCCGTGCTGGCGGTTTGCTGGAGCTTGGCGATCAGGGCGTGGATCTGCCCGGTGGATTCGCTGGTGCGTTGCGCCAGTTGACGGACTTCGTCGGCGACCACCGCAAAGCCACGACCCATCTCACCGGCACGGGCCGCTTCGATGGCGGCGTTCAAGGCCAGCAGGTTGGTCTGGTCGGCGATGCCTTTGATCACATCGACCACGCCACCAATTTCGTCGCTGTCCTTGGCCAGTTGGGTCACGGTCAGACCGGTTTCACCGACCACCACCGACAGGCGCTGGATGGCTTCGCGGGTTTCCCCGGCGATGTCGCGGCCGCGACCGGTCAGGCGATTGGCTTCCTGAGTCGCATCAGCCGTGCGCTGCACGTGGCTGGCGACTTCCTGCGTGGTGGCGGCCATCTGATTGACGGCGGTGGCCACTTGCTCGGTTTCGACGCGTTGGCGTTCCAGACCGTTGGAGCTGTTATGCGCCAGGGTGTCGGACTGTTTCGCTTGGTCGCTCAGGTGCTCGGCGGTGTCCTGCAGACGGGTCAGGCAGGTTTTCAGGCGGGCTTCCTGGCTGAGGATCGACATCTCCAGACGTGCTTGAGCACCGCGGCTGTCGGTGTACATCTGCGCGATCAGCGGGTCGGAGGTGGTCTGCCCGGCCAGGTGCAGCAGACGCTTGAGGCCGCGTTGTTGCCAGCTCAACCCCAACAGACCCAATGGCACCGACAGGCCGGCGGCCAACGCAAAACCCCATTGGGAATTGAGCGACGCACCGATCATGAAGCTCAGCTGGCTGACGAGGATGAACGGCAGCCAGTCCTGCAGCACCGGCAGCCATTTGTCTGTTGAAGGAATCGCCGACTTGCCCTGGTTGATGCGTTGGTAGAGCGCTTCGGCACGGCGGATCTGCTCGGCGGTGGGTTTGACCCGCACCGATTCGTAACCGACCACCTGATTGCCTTCGAAAACCGGCGTGACATAGGCGTTAACCCAGTAATGATCACCGGTCTTGCAGCGATTCTTGACAATGCCCATCCATGGCAAGCCTTGTTTCAGTGTGCCCCACATGTGTGCGAACACCGCGGCCGGGACGTCAGGGTGACGGACCAGGTTATGCGGCGCACGGATCAGCTCTTCACGAGAATACCCACTGATCTCGACGAAAGCGTCGTTGCAGTAGGTGATCACGCCCTTGGCATCGGTGGTGGAAATCAACCGTTGCTGAGCCGGGAAGGTCCGTTCGCGTTGTGTAATGGGCTGGTTGTTACGCATGGCTTTTTCAATCCGCAAGGCTTTGACAGGGTGTCGGCATGATCGGGAATTTATTGAAATAATTTTTCAATAATCAGTGGTTCGTCGCAAAACGACCATTGCGTCACCCGGCGAGCATCGGATAGGTGAACAGCCCGAAATGCAGCAGGTTCAAGCCGAAATGGGTGGCGATGGCCGCACCCAAGCCACCAAAACGGTAGGCCAGACCATAGCCGACACCCGCCAGGCTCGCCAGCAACACCCATTGCCAGCCGGCACCCACATGCACCAGGCCGAACAGTAGCGATGCGAGGAGCAGGGCGAGGTTCTCACCGTAGGGCAGGTTTTTGAAGTGCCGGGTCAGACCGCCCTGGATGTAGCCGCGAAATAGCGCTTCCTCGACCAGGGTCACCAGCAGCAGATTGTTAACCAGCCACAGCCAGGCTTGATCCGGCCACTTCGGTGCCCAACTGATCATGCCCAACAACAGCGCGCCACCCAAGGCCAGCACGGCGCTCAACGTCAGCCCCAGCGCGGTGGCATAGATGGAAAGGCGAAGGGAACGTCGGCCGACAATCCACGGGCAGACCAGCAAAAGCCAGAACCCGATCAGGGGTTTGTCCTGATTCAGGTACATGAAAAACGGCACGGCATCGTCGGTGAATTGCTGAGGGGCGAAACCACGGCCGTTGTAGAAACCGGGAAGCCAGTGCATCGCCAGTGCCAGGACCAGGACGAAGAACACCCCATGACCGAGGTAGCGGCCGGCTTGAACCTTTTGCTGGCGCACGGCGAAACCTGTGAACAGCAACAATGCGACGGAGATTACGGCCAGCCAGCCGAGTTGGCCGTAAATCAGTGCCAGACCATAGCCGAGGGAGAGAAGGGCCAGGTAGTTCCATGGCAGAGCAATCATGTGAGGTCCTTGAGTCCATAAATTTGCAGGGCGACTCTATCCCTGTGGGAGCGAGCTTGCTCGCGATGAGGCCATATCATTCAACATTGATGTCGACTGTTAGTAAGCTATCGCGAGCAAGCTCGCTCCCACAGGGATTTTGTGGCGGGCACGGCATGTTGAGCGACGCCCATTAAGTGGCGAGCAATTATAGAGAAGTGCACCCCCACAAACAAAAACACCGCCCGAAGGCGGTGTCTGTGTCAGCAGACATTTACGAGGCAATCAACTGTCGCAACACGTAATGCAAAATCCCCCCCGATTTGAAGTACTCCACTTCATTAAGGGTATCGATCCGGCACAACACCTCGACTTTCTCGCGGCTGCCGTCTTCACGGGTGATCACCAGTGTCAGGTTCATCCGCGGCGTCAGCTCGACGCCGGTCAAACCCAGAATATCCAGCGTCTCCTTGCCGGTCAGGTTCAGGCTCTTGCGGTTTTGATCCAGCTTGAACTGCAACGGCAACACGCCCATGCCCACCAGATTGGAGCGGTGAATCCGTTCGAAACTTTCGGCAATGACCGCTTTGACCCCCAGCAGATTGGTGCCCTTGGCCGCCCAGTCACGACTCGAGCCGGTGCCATATTCTTGCCCGGCAATCACCACCAGCGGCGTGCCCGAGGCTTGATAACGCATGGCCGCATCGTAGATCGGCATCCTCTCCCCGGTGGGAATGTAAATCGTATTGCCGCCTTCTTCGCCGCCGAGCATCTCGTTACGAATGCGGATGTTGGCAAAGGTGCCGCGCATCATCACTTCGTGGTTGCCGCGACGCGAGCCATAGGAGTTGAAGTCCCGTGGTTCCACGCCTTTCTCGCGCAGGTAGTGACCAGCGGGGCTGTCGGCCTTGATGTTGCCGGCCGGGGAAATGTGGTCGGTGGTCACCGAATCGCCGAGCAATGCGAGGACTCTGGCACCTGCAACGTCTTTGACCACTGGCGGCGGCCCGCCGATGTCATCGAAGAACGGTGGATGCTGGATGTACGTCGAATCGTCCTGCCAGACATAGGTCGCCGCTTGCGGCACTTCAATCGCCTGCCATTGCTCGTCACCGGCAAACACTTCGGCGTATTCCTTGTGGAACATCGCGGTGTTGACCTGGTTCACCGCGTCGGCAATCTCTTTGGTGCTTGGCCAGATGTCCCGCAGATAAACCAGATTGCCCTCTTTGTCGGTACCCAACGGCTCGCTGCTGATGTCGATGCGCACCGTACCGGCCAGCGCATAGGCGACGACCAGCGGCGGGGAGGCCAGCCAGTTGGTTTTCACCAGCGGATGCACGCGACCTTCGAAGTTGCGGTTACCCGACAGCACCGAGGCGACGGTCAGGTCGGCAGCCTGAATGGCTTTTTCGATCGGCTCCGCCAATGGCCCGGAGTTGCCGATGCAGGTGGTGCAGCCGTAGCCGACCAGGGCAAAACCCAGTTCATCAAGGTACTGGGTCAGGCCGGCAGCCTTGTAGTAGTCGGTGACCACTTTCGAGCCTGGGGCCAGCGAACTCTTGACCCACGGTTTGCGCTTGAGGCCTTTTTCCACGGCTTTCTTCGCCACCAGGCCGGCGGCCATCATCACGCTCGGGTTGGAGGTGTTGGTGCAGGAGGTGATCGCGGCGATAACTACCGCGCCGTTTTTCAATCGATAGGTCTGACCGTCGTATTCGTAGTCGGCTTCACCGGCCAGATCGGCATTGCCCACCGCAACGCCACCGCCGCCTTCACTTTCAAGACGACCGACTTCCTTGCTGGTGGGTTTGAATTGCAGGTCGACGAAATCACTGAACGCTTGCGCGACATTCGGCAGCGATACCCGGTCCTGTGGGCGTTTCGGCCCGGCAAGGCTGGCTTCGACGCTGCCCATGTCCAGCGCCAGGCTGTCGGTGAACGCCGGTTCCTGGCCCGGCAGACGCCACAGGCCCTGGACTTTGCTGTAGGCCTCGACCAGTTTCACGGTTGCGCTGGGGCGACCGGATAAACGCAGGTATTCCAGAGTGATGTCGTCCACCGGGAAGAAGCCGCAGGTGGCGCCGTATTCCGGGGCCATGTTGGCGATGGTGGCGCGATCGGCCAGCGGCAGGTCGTCGAGGCCGTCACCGTAGAACTCGACGAATTTGCCGACCACGCCTTTCTTGCGCAGCATCTGGGTGACGGTCAGCACCAGGTCGGTGGCGGTGATGCCTTCCTTGAGCTTGCCGGTGAGCTTGAAGCCGATCACTTCCGGGATCAGCATCGACACCGGTTGGCCCAGCATCGCCGCTTCCGCTTCAATCCCGCCGACGCCCCAGCCGAGCACGCCGAGGCCGTTGATCATGGTGGTGTGGGAGTCGGTGCCGACCAGGGTGTCGGGGAAGGCGTACGTGCGGCCGTCCTCGTCCTTGGTCCAGACCGTGCGCCCCAGGTATTCCAGATTCACCTGGTGGCAGATCCCGGTGCCCGGCGGCACCACGCTGAAGTTATCGAAGGCGCTTTGGCCCCAGCGCAGGAACGCATAACGTTCACCGTTGCGCTGCATTTCGATGTCGACGTTCTGTTCGAAGGCGCTGGCGCTGGCGAATTTGTCGACCATCACCGAGTGGTCGATCACCAAATCCACGGGGGAGAGCGGATTGATCCGCTGCGGGTCGCCACCGGCCTTCGCCATCGCGGCACGCATGGCGGCCAGGTCGACCACGGCGGGAACGCCGGTAAAGTCCTGCATTAATACCCGCGCGGGACGGTATTGAATTTCACGGTCGGAGCGACGCTCCTTGAGCCAGGCGGCAATCGCCCTGAGGTCGGCGCCGGTGACGGTTTTTTCATCTTCCCAGCGCAGCAGGTTTTCCAGCAGCACTTTCAACGACATTGGCAGCTTGTCCAGGTCGCCCAGGCTTTTGGCGGCATCCGGCAAGCTGTAATAGTGATAGGTCTTGTCGTCAACTTGTAAGGTTTTAAGGGTTTTCAGGCTATCGAGGGACGGCATTGAAATGACTCCTTTGAGTCCGCACGGCTACGGACTGACGGGACAGACAGAGCCTTTAACCTAGCCCTGTTCATTCGTTAAAGCTAATAACTGGACTCTATGGCCAAGTCCAAGGTTCCGAACTCGGCTATCATGCGCCCGTTTTCGTGACAGGCTTTGCTTCAACGCAAGTCTGGGCATCGCGCAGTGGTTGAATTTCTCGCCATCTGCCCAGGAGTAAGAATGAACACCCTCTTTATGCATTGCCGGCCGGGCTTCGAAGGCGAAGTCTGTTCCGAGATTTCCGAACACGCCGCGCGGCTGAACGTGGCCGGTTATGCCAAGGCCAAGACCGCCAGCGCCTGCGCCGAATTCATCTGCACCGAAGAAGACGGCGCCGAGCGCCTGATGCGTGGTCAGCGTTTTGCCGATCTGATCTTCCCGCGCCAGTGGGCTCGCGGGATCTTCATCGATCTGCCGGAAACCGACCGCATCAGCGTGATCCTCGCGCACATGGCGGACTTCCCGCTGTGCGGCAGCCTGTGGCTGGAAATGGTCGACACCAACGATGGCAAGGAATTGTCGAACTTCTGCAAGAAGTTCGAAGGTCACCTGCGCAAGGCACTGATGGCCGCTGGCAAACTGGTGGAAGACGCCCACAAGCCGCGTTTGCTGCTGACCTTCAAAAGTGGCCGCGAAGTGTTCATGGGGCTGGCCGAGTCGAACAACTCGGCGATGTGGCCGATGGGCATTCCGCGCCTGAAGTTTCCGCGTGAAGCGCCGAGCCGTTCGACGCTGAAACTGGAAGAGGCGTGGCACCATTTCATCCCGCGTGATCAGTGGGATGAGCGTCTGCACAGCGACATGACGGGTGTCGACCTCGGCGCCGCACCCGGTGGCTGGACCTGGCAACTGGTCAACCGCGGCATGCTGGTGACCGCGATCGACAACGGTCCGATGGCCGAAAGCCTGATGGACACCGGTCTGGTGCAACACTTGATGGCTGACGGTTTCACCTTCAAGCCCAAGCAACCGGTGGACTGGATGGTCTGCGACATCGTTGAGAAACCGGCGCGCAACGCCGCAATGCTGGAAGAGTGGATTGGCGAGGGGCATTGCCGCGAAGCGGTGGTCAACCTCAAACTGCCGATGAAACAGCGTTACGCCGAAGTGAAGCGCTTGCTGGAGCGCATCGCCGACGGGTTCAAGGAACGCGGCATTCGGGTCGAGATTGGCTGCAAGCAGCTGTATCACGACCGTGAAGAAGTGACCTGCCACCTGCGCCGGCTCGACGTAAAGAAACCCAAGTCCCGCTGATACACGCGGACCCTGTGGGAGCGGGCTTGCTCGCGAATGCGGAGGGTCAGTCGACATCAATGTTGAATGTCAGTCCGCCTTCGCGAGCAAGTCGAATCGTCGCACCGCCGCTCCCACAGGTCCGGTGTAAGACACAGATGACCGAACACCCGGCAATGCGCGACAATGCCGGCAAGTTTCAGGAGTGAATCATGAGTGAAATGATTGATACGCCGGTAGACGGCACCCTCGACGCCACCGGCCTCAACTGCCCGGAACCGGTGATGATGCTGCACCAGCACATCCGTGACCTGGTGCCCGGCGGCCTGCTCAAGGTGATCGCCACCGACCCGTCGACCCGTCGCGACATTCCCAAATTCTGCGTGTTTCTCGACCACGAACTGGTGGCGCAGCACGAAGAGGCAGGCACCTACCTCTACTGGATCCGCAAGAAACTCGCTTAACCCGCCGACTGACTGATGCGGATCCGCTTGCGTGCACTGCGCGTCAGGCGGATCGACAGCATCAGCGCCGCGCAACTCAAGCCGACGATCAAACCCTGCCATAGCCCGCTCGGGCCGCTCGGCGCGCCGAACCAATCGGTCAGGCCCAACGCGTAACCCACCGGCAAACCAATCCCCCAGTAAGCGAACAGCGTCAGGATCATCGTCACCCGCGTGTCCTGATAGCCGCGCAACGCGCCGGCAGCCGTCACCTGGATTGCATCGGAAAACTGGAACAGCGCCGAATACACAATCAGCATTGCCGCGACATGAATCACCGTCGGATCAGACGTGTAGATCGTTGCGATGTGTTCACGCAGCAACAGCATCATGCTCGCGGAGATGCACGCATAGGCCAGCGCCGTGCCCATGCCGACACCGGCGGCGAAGCGTGCTTCACGCGGCTCCTGACGGCCGAGCGCCTGGCCAACGCGCACGGTCACGGCCATGCCGAGGGAGTAGGGGATCATGAACACCAGCGAGCTGAAGTTCAGCGCGATCTGGTGCCCGGCCACCACCGTCGCGCCGAGGCTGCCGATCAGCAGCGCAATGACAGCGAAGATGCTCGACTCGGCGAACACTGCGATGCCGATCGGCAGGCCGATGCCCAGCAGGCGTTTGATCACCGACCATTGCGGCCAGTCGAAACGGCTGAACAACTCACTCGACTGATACGCCGGCGCCCAGCGCTCCCACCCGGCCATGCCCAGGGCCATCACCCACATCACGATCGCCGTGGCCCAGCCGCAACCGACACCGCCCATGGCCGGCACACCGAAGTGGCCATAGATGAAGACGTAGTTCAGCGGAATGTTCAGCGCCAGCCCGCACAGACCCAACACCATGGCCGGACGCGTGCGCCCCAGGCCGTCACTGAAGCAGCGCAGCACATGGTAGAACGCGACGGCGGGCAAACCGCTGGCGATGCCATGCAGGTATTGCATGCACGGGCCGATCAATTCGGGATCGACCTTCATGATGTGCAGAATCGGTTCGGCGCTGAACAGCATGCCGGTCGCCATCAACCCCACCACCAATGCCAGCCACAGTGCCTGGCGCACGATCGGGCCGATTTCGCTGTGGGTGCCAGCGCCGAAACGCTGGGCGACTTTCGGGGTAGTGGCCAGCAGCGTGCCGGTCATCAACAGAAACACCGGCACCCAGATCGAGTTGCCCAGCGCCACCGCCGCCAGATCCCGTGGCCCGACCCGGCCCGCCATCACCGCATCGACGAAGCCCATGGCGGTGGTCGCCAGTTGCGCGATCATGATCGGCAAGGCCAGGCCGAGCAGGTTTTTCAGCTCCAGGCGAACCCGGGCCGGGCGGGTGAGGGAAATAGCGGCGGGGCGGTCAGTCACGGAATTCAAGGGCGAAACGTCCAAAGATGTTGATGCGCAAGGCGGCGCATTCTACGCCCTGACGCAGTGGTCAGGAAAAGTCCTGTGTTGCGGATTTGTAATCGGATTTTGAATGTTTCTGCATCCCCGGTGGCCCATCACCTGCATCTCCGCCTACACTGCCGATCCGCCAAAGGAGCCTGCCATGCTGATTGTTGCCGACGAAAATATCCCGCTGCTCGATGCCTTCTTCGAAGGTTTCGGTGAAATCCGCCGGGTGCCGGGACGTTCCATTGACCGCGCCACCGTCGAACAGGCTGATGTGCTGCTGGTGCGCTCGGTGACCAACGTTAACCGCGCGTTGCTCGAAGGCAGCAAGGTACGCTTTGTCGGCACTTGCACGATCGGCACCGATCACCTGGATCTGGATTACTTTCAGCGGGCCGGCATCACCTGGTCCAGCGCACCCGGCTGCAATGCCCGGGGCGTGGTCGACTATGTGCTCGGCAGTCTGTTGACCCTGGCCGAAATCGAAGGCGCCGACCTGACTCAGCGCACCTACGGCGTCGTCGGTGCCGGTGAAGTGGGCGGCCGCCTGGTCAAGGTTCTGCAAGGTCTGGGCTGGAACGTGCTGGTCTGCGATCCGCCAAGGCAAGCCGCAGAAGGTGGCGATTACGTCAGCCTTGAACAGATCATCGAGCAGTGCGATGTCATCAGCCTGCACACGCCGTTGAAGAAACACGGCGCCCAGTCGACCTGGCATCTGTTCGATAAAAACCGTTTGAGCCAGCTCAAACCCGGCACCTGGCTGATCAACGCCAGTCGTGGTCCGGTGGTGGACAACGCCGCGCTGCGCCAGGTGCTGCTGCAACGTGAAGACCTGCAAGCAGTGCTGGACGTCTGGGAAGGCGAGCCTGAGGTCGATGTGGCCCTGGCCGAACTCTGCGTGCTGGCGACGCCGCACATTGCCGGTTACAGCCTCGACGGCAGACAGCGTGGCACCGCGCAGATCTACCAGGCGTATTGCGATTTTCTCGGGCAAGCGGCCCAGATCAGCTTGAGCGATTTGCTGCCCGCACCCTGGTTGTCGCAAGTGACCTTGAACGCTAACAGCGATCCGGCCTGGTCGCTGGCCATGTTGTGCCGCGGCGTGTACGACCCGCGCCGCGACGATGCGGATTTCCGTCGCAGCCTTGTAGGCAATGTGAACGAACAGCGTGCAGCGTTCGATTCACTGCGTAAGCATTATCCGCTGCGGCGTGAGATTGATGGGTTGGCGGTGCGGATCGATGGGGATTCGCCGGCATTGCAGAAGATCGTGGCGGCGTTGGGTGCTTCGGCTGTCTAGAGACCTCGTCGGCCCTTTCGCGAGCAAGCCCGCTCCCACATGGATCTCCAGTGAACACAGATCTTGTGTACGACAGAGATCAAATGTGGGAGCGGGCTTGCTCGCGAATGGCCGCACCTCCATTCTGGATCTGCACCCATAAAAAACCCGGCCATCAGGGGCCGGGTCAAGAAGACGGTGGCTATATCACTCTTGTTCGGCAGGCTTGACCAATCGCTTTTCCAGTTCGCGGCAAGCGTCCTGGATCATGCCTTCAGTGATCGGTACTTCGCGCCCTTGTTCGTCAATGATTGAGCAACCCAGAGACTGGTCTGGTTGTGTGCGGATCACTTGAATCTTGTCTTCGCTGCTGTTTTGCAAGGACATTGCCTGTCTCCTCTTCAGATTGTGTGCTTACTGTAGAACCGCCACGTGACCGGGCTGTGACAACTCCCTGCGATCTTTCCAGGGCGGCCACATCAGTCCATCAGAAATACCGCGGTGTTGCCACCCGGACTTTAGACCAATACCGTCTAGGACCTAGGCTTTGCGGTCATATTTAACCTGACTCATTATGATTTACAGCGTTCAAGCCCATCGACCGGTGTAGGCTTGATCGCGTCAAACCCTACTGGTTGCGCCATCGAATGATCTCCATCCTCTCTTCCCGTCAACGGCGCGCCATGCGTCTGGCCCTGCGTTTCATCGTGCCTTATCGCTGGCCGGCCGTCGGTGCCTTGCTCGCATTGATCGTCACGGCGGGCATCACCTTGTCCATGGGGCAGGGGATTCGCCTGCTGGTGGATCAGGGTTTCATGACCCAGTCACCGCATTTGCTCAACCAGTCCATCGGCCTGTTTATGTTGCTGGTGGTCGGGCTGGCGATTGGCACCTTCGCGCGTTTCTACCTGGTCTCATGGATCGGTGAGCGCGTCGTCGCGGACATCCGCCGTCAGGTGTTCAACCATCTGATTTACCTGCACCCAGGATTCTACGAAGCCAACCGCAGCTCCGAAATCCAGTCGCGGTTGACTGCCGACACCACGCTGCTGCAATCGGTGATCGGCTCCTCGCTGTCGCTGTTTTTGCGCAATCTGTTGATGGTGATCGGCGGGATCGTCTTGCTGTTCATCACCAACCCCAAGCTCACCAGCATCGTGGTGGTCGCGTTGCCGTTGGTGATCGCGCCGATCCTGATCTTCGGCCGTCGGGTGCGTAGCCTGTCGCGCCTGAGCCAGGACCGGATTGCCGATATCGGCAGCTATGTGTCCGAAACCCTGGGCCAGATCAAAACCGTGCAGGCCTACAACCATCAGGTCCAGGACGAGCAGCGCTTTGCCGCAACGGTGGAGGAGGCCTTCAACACGGCTCGCAAACGGATCTTCCAGCGGGCCTGGCTGATTACCCTGGTGATCGTACTGGTGCTTGGCGCGGTCGGGGTGATGCTCTGGGTCGGCGGAATGGATGTCATCGCCGGGCGGATTTCCGCGGGCGAGCTGGCGGCGTTTGTGTTTTACAGTCTGATCGTCGGCAGCGCATTTGGCACGTTGAGCGAAGTGATCGGCGAACTGCAGCGTGCCGCCGGCGCCGCCGAGCGGATAGCCGAGTTGCTGCGCTCGGAAAACATTATCCAGTCACCGACTACTGGGCTGGTGACCTTGCCTGAACGGGTGAGGGGTGACCTGGTGCTGCAAGACGTGCGCTTTTCCTACCCTTCGCGTCCCGAAAGCTATGCGGTCGATGGTTTGAACCTGACGATCAATGCCGGTGAAACCCTCGCGTTGGTCGGGCCGTCCGGTGCCGGCAAGTCGACGGTTTATGACCTGCTGCTGCGCTTTTACGACCCGGCCGAAGGACGCATCCTGCTCGATGGCGTGCCGCTGACTCAGCTCGATCCGCTGGACCTGCGCCGTTGCTTCGCCCTGGTCTCGCAATCCCCGGCGCTGTTCTTTGGCAGCATCGAAGAGAACATCCGCTACGGCAACCCGACGGCAACCCTGGCCCAGGTTCAGGAAGCGGCGAAAATCGCTTACGCCCACGACTTCATCGAACAAATGCCCAACGGCTACCAGACCCACCTTGGCGACGGTGGCCTCGGTTTGTCCGGCGGTCAACGCCAACGCCTGGCCATCGCCCGGGCGCTACTGGTGGACGCGCCGATCCTGCTGCTGGACGAAGCCACCAGCGCCCTCGACGCCCAGAGCGAACACCTGATCCAGCAAGCCCTGCCGAGCCTGATGAAAAACCGCACCACGCTGGTCATCGCCCACCGACTGGCCACGGTGAAAAACGCTGACCGAATCGCGGTGATGGATCAGGGGAAACTGGTGGCGGTGGGGACGCATCAGGAATTGATTGCGAGCAACGCGCTGTATGCGCGGTTGGCGGCGTTGCAGTTCAGTGATGGGCACAGCGCTCTCACCGACCCAGTAACCGACTAAGTAATCGACCCAGTAGAGCCGCCCAAAAAAAATGCCCGCATCAATCGATGCGGGCATTTTTGTCAGTGCTTCAAAGCAGGTTCATTGATCGTCAAAGTAGCGCTCATGCCAATCCACCAGCGGTTGCGGTGAGTTGAGCTTCTGGCCGTAGATCACCGAGTACGACAACACGTTTTGCACGTACTGACGGGTTTCGTCGAACGGAATGCTTTCCACCCAGACGTCGAAGCTCAGGTGGTCCGCACCGCGCAGCCACTGACGCACGCGACCCGGGCCGGCGTTGTAGGCGGCGGAGGCGAGGACGCGGTTGCCGTTGAACTGGCTGTGGACCTGGCTCAGGTAAGCGGCGCCGAGCTGGATGTTCTTGTCCGGGTCCAGCACTTGCTGCGGTGATGCCAGTGGAATGCTGAACTTGCGCGCGGTTTCCTTGGCGGTGCCGGGCATCAGTTGCATCAGGCCACTGGCGCCGACGCCGGAACGGGCGTCGTCCATGAAGGCACTTTCCTGGCGGGTGATGGCGAACACCCAGCTCGAATGCAGGCCACGAACCTTGGCTTCGCGCACCAGGGTTTCGCGGTGGGCCATCGGGAAGCGGATGTCCAGGTCGTCCCAGTACTGCGCCTGACTGATGGTGCGGATCGCCGGGAAATACCATTTCAGGTCGTAGGCCAGTTTCGCCTGGGCGACCATTTCGTCGCGGCTGAAGTGGCGGCTGACGTGGTACCACTCGCGGCGACCATCGACGATCTGCCCGCGAGCGTGAAACTCAAGTGCCCGACGCACGCCTGGGGTATTGCGAACCTTGTTGATCAGCGCCTGGCTCAATACCAAGGGTTTGTTGACCAGCGAATAAGGTGATTGCGAACGATCAGCGGCGAGGAAGCCATAGAAATCTCGCTCACGAGCCAGGTTCTTGTAGAGCGCTTGCGCTTCCGGATTCTGCGGCTGCGCCAATTCCAGGCTGCGGGCCTGCCAGTAGCGCCAGCGGTTGGTGGTCGCCAGATCCTGCGGCAAGCGGCGAGTCAGCTGATAGGCGTCGTCCCAGCGGGCCAGGCGCAGCAGCAGACGCAGGCGCCATTCGGACACGGTGTTGTCGCGCAGCTCCGGATCGTACTTGGTCATCACGTCCAGCGCGCGAGGGTCGAAGCGGCGGGCGAGGGTCAAGCCGATTTCGCGGGCGATGGCCACTTTCTCATCACGGGAGAAGTGCATGCTGCTGGCGTAACCGTCGAGCAGCTCCATGGCCTTGTCCGGGTCTTGCTTGGCCAAGCGGCGCAGGCCGAGGCTGACGATGTCAGACATCGGCTCATCGGCCGGGGTGAAGCGCGACGGCTGGTTGAGCAGTTCGGGTTTCTGCGCCACATCAATCAGCAAACGACCACGAGGGGCGAGGGTGGTCAGGCCGTTGACCAGGCTGTTGGCCAGCGGATAGTTGCGCGCCTGGGCGGCAAGTTTGGTGCGCTCCCAGCGTTTCTGCTCGGTCAACTGGCCTTCGGCAGCCCATTGCCCGAACAGCGCATCGCACGCGGCGGGTTGGGATTTGCCGGTCAGCCAGAGTTTATTGGCGTTGGCGTAGCCTTCGGCTTTCTGGTTATGCCCGATCTGATACTGCGCGTTCAGGCAGTCCAGTTCGGTGAAGTTGAGTTTGGGGTCGTAGTACCTGACGAAGGTCGCCCAGTCGCCGCGTTCGGCCAGCCAACGCAGCCAGCGCAACTTCATCCAGTTGGCCTGAGGCAGGTCACCGTGCTCGGCGAGGAATTTCTCGATTTCGGCATTGCTCGCGGTTTTAAGGCGAGCGGTCAGTTCGTCATACGCCAGGTACGGCTCCAGCGGGTAATCGCTGAGGGCCTGGCTGTAACGGAAATAAGGCCCGGTATCCCCCTTGGCGAGGGCACGCTTGGCTTCATCGTAATACTGGCGTTGGGTGGACAGGTCCACCGCCTGGGCGGTTTGAACGGCAGTGGCAGAAAGAAGAAAACAGGATAAAAGACTGAAAAGGCGACTGCGCATGAGACGTCCGGGCAGAGAAATCATGACAAGCGCGGGCAATGCCCGCGCTGAATTGTCTGTAGCTTAGCCTTTTGCCAGCAGCGGGCGAAAGCTTTGCCGGCCTGTCAGCATCAGTTCGCAACATTTGTCATGCAGAGTGTCGCGAAGGTGAAATTGCCGGCCTTCTGAAGCCTCAAGTCAGGTAGAATGCGCGCCCGGTTTTTGGAGAAGCTCATGACCCTGCTCAAATTCAGCGATGTGTCCCTTGCTTTCGGCGCTATGCCGTTGTTGGACAAGGTGTCCTGGCAGATCGCCCGTGGTGAGCGGGTGTGCATCATCGGCCGCAATGGCACTGGCAAGTCCAGCATGATGAAGCTCGTCAAGGGCGACCAGAAGCCTGATGAGGGCTCCGTTTGGCGCGCACCTGGCCTCAAGATTGGCGAATTGCCGCAAGAATTGCCGGTAGCCGACGAGCGGACCGTGTTCGACGTGGTGGCCGAAGGCCTGGACGGTGTCGGCGAGCTGCTCGCGCAGTATCACCACCTCAGCCAGAACATCGTCACCGACGCCGACCTGGACAAACTGATGCACGTCCAGCACGACCTCGAAGCCCGTGACGGCTGGCGTTTGCAGCAATTGGTCGACAGCACGTTGAGCCGTCTGCAGTTGCCTGCCGACAAGACCCTCGCCGAGTTGTCCGGCGGCTGGCGTCGTCGCGTCCTGCTGGCTCAGGCTCTGGTTTCCGAACCCGATCTGCTGCTGCTCGACGAACCGACCAACCACCTGGACATCGGTGCAATTGCCTGGCTTGAAGAAGCGCTGAAGGATTTCCAGGGCGCCGTGCTGTTCATCACGCACGACCGTTCATTCCTGCAGAACCTCGCGACCCGAATTCTCGAGCTGGATCGCGGTGGCCTGATCGACTGGAACGGCGACTACGCCAGCTTCCTCGTGCACAAAGAGGCCTCGCTGGCCGCTGAAGACACCGCCAACGCGCTGTTCGACAAGAAACTGGCCCAGGAAGAAGTCTGGATCCGCCAGGGCATCAAGGCTCGCCGCACCCGTAACGAAGGCCGCGTCCGCGCCCTCAAAGCCCTGCGCAACGAGCGTAGCGAGCGTCGTGAGCGCACCGGCAAAGCCAACATTCAGCTGGATACGGCTGACAAGTCCGGCAAGCAGGTGATGGTCCTCGATAACGTGAGCTTCGCTCACCCGGGCGGCCCGTTCCTGATCAAGGATTTCTCGATGGTCCTGACGCGCGGCGACCGTATCGGTCTGCTGGGCGCCAACGGTACCGGCAAAACCACACTGCTGAAGCTGATGCTCAGCGGTCTGCAGCCAACCAGCGGCACAGTGGAAGAGGGGACGCGTATCGACGTGGCCTACTTCGACCAGTTGCGCCATCAGCTGGACCTGGAAAAGACCGTAATCGACAACGTTGCAGAAGGTCGCGACTTCATCGATATCGATGGTCAGAGCCGTCACGTGTTGAGCTACCTCGGCGATTTCCTGTTCAGCCCGCAGCGTGCCCGCACGCCGGTGAAGGCGCTGTCAGGTGGTGAGCGTGCGCGTCTGTTGCTGGCGAAACTATTCAGCAAGCCGGCGAACCTGCTGGTCCTCGACGAACCGACCAACGACCTCGACGTCGAAACCCTTGAGTTGCTTGAAGAGGTCTTGCTGACCTTCAACGGCACCGTGCTGATGGTCAGCCACGACCGGGCATTCCTCGACAACGTGGTCACCAGCACCCTGGTCTTCGAAGGTGAAGGCAAGGTTCGCGAATACGTCGGTGGTTATCAGGACTGGCTGCGTCAGGGCGGCTCGCCGCGCCTGCTGGGCGTGACCGAGAGCAAGTCCGGCAAAGCCGACCTGACCTCCGCTGTCGTGACGGCCGAAGCTGCACCAGTCGCTGCTGTCGTCGAAGCGCCGGTGGCGAAGAAGAAGCTCAGCTACAAGTTGCAGCGTGAGCTGGAAATGTTGCCGGGCCAGATCGAAGCCATGGAGCAGCAGATCGCTACCGTTGAGGCGCAAATGGCCGATGCCGGTTTCTATCAGCGTCCTGCTGCCGAGACCGCTGCAGTGATCGCTCAGTTGGAGCAGTTGCAGGCTGAGCACGACGTAATGGTCGAGCGCTGGGCCGAGCTGGATGCCTGATTGATCCTGCTATAAAAAAAGCCCGGCGTTCAGTAATGAGCGCCGGGCTTTTCGCAGGAGCTGTGGTTTAACTTTTGATCAGGCGCACCGCGAGCACATCACAGGGCGCACCATGCAGCACGTCATTGGCAGTCGAACCCAGCAGCAATGCCAGGCCGTGTCGGCCATGACTGCCCACCACGATCAGGTCGCAGGTTTGTTCCTTGGCCAGGTGGTGGATCTCCTGGCGTGGCTGGCCATAGGTCAGGTGGCTGTATTCCTTGGAGAGTTCCGGATACTTCACGATCAGTCGGTCCAGGCGTTCCTTGGCCTGATCGAACTGCTGTTGTTGCAGTTGTGACAGGTCCATGGGCACGTCGCCGCCAAAGGCCATGGCCATCGGCTCGACAATGTGCACCAGGGACAGTTTCGCCCCGTTGCTCACCGACAGTTCGCGAGCGCGGTGGATTACAGGATCGCACTCTTCGGTTAGATCTACAGCGACCAGAATGTGGTTGTAGGGCATGAGGTGCTCCTCCTGAGGGTTGCAATATTGGTAAGTATGGCTGGTTTCAAGCGCATTGTTTTCAAAGTGACTCAATGCGCTCATCAAGAATCGGGAGTACAGATATGACGGTCTGGATAGTGGTGTCAATCATGTTGGCGGTACTGAGCCCGCTGGCATGGTTGCGGCCGTCGCGCCACCAGAGCGGCCGCATGGCCCTGCGCATGGAGGCGCGACGCATCGGATTGGCGATGCAACTGGCGCCTCAGGACTGGCCGCACTGGCTGAGCCAGGAGCCACCGAGCCCTTGCGCCCAGTACCATCGACCGCGGCGTGGCAATCGGCCGGCGTGCTGGAGTTACTGGCAAAAAGCGCCGGGTGTGTGGGTCAATCAGTGGCAGGAGGTCTGCGAGGAGCCTGCGTTGCTGATTCATTTCGAAAAGTTGCCAGACAACGTTTACAAGGTCGAAGCAGACAAGCAGATGATCACGTTGTATTGGGGCGAGAAGGGCGAAGCGACGGTTTTGCAGGATATTGATGCGGTGCTGAAAGCGCTGGCATAAATCGCGGAAATTTCGCGCCGCAATGGCGCGAAACGTCCGGCAGACAGGCAATAAAAAGCCCGACATCATCATCGGGCTGGAGTTGGCCAGGCAGGCCGGTAATTCTGTGTGGCGCTGATATTACGCTGGGCATTCGCCAAAAGCGTTCATGTTTTTTCCTCAAGGTCCCGCCAGCGTAGCTTGTTAAACAAAGGCTGCAGCGAATTAGGGCGACTTTTCTAACTATTGATTCTATGAATGACCTCACATGCAGCCGCGTGTTGCAGGTCTTCGTGTTACGGAAATGACCGGAAAGTCGCGTTTCAACCCGTATTTTGGGCGATTGACAATTGTCGGAAATTCCGTGAAGGTGACGTACCCAAATCAAACGGGCGTATGAATTGAGCGTTTGTATTACAAACCGCTCCTACAGAATCCCGACTATCGCGTTGGCGGGTGTGCCGGGTGGATAGGCGTAGCATTGACGTTAAACGTCCTTGCCAAGCCATTCGCCTGCGTCCGACGTGTACTGTTCAGCTTCCATATCGTGGAGATCAGTTGATGATTTACGAAGGTAAAGCCATCACGGTTAAGGCTCTTGAAAGTGGCATCGTCGAATTGAAATTCGACCTCAAGGGTGAGTCCGTCAACAAGTTCAACCGTCTAACCCTGAACGAACTGCGTCAGGCCGTAGACACCATCAAGGCAGATGCTTCGATCAAGGGTGTGATCGTCAGCAGTGGCAAGGACGTGTTCATCGTCGGCGCCGACATCACCGAATTTGTCGAAAACTTCAAGCTGCCTGATGCAGAGCTTGTTGCTGGCAACCTGGAAGCCAACAAGATTTTCAGCGATTTCGAAGACCTCAACGTCCCGACTGTCGCCGCGATCAACGGCATCGCCCTGGGTGGCGGTCTGGAAATGTGCCTGGCGGCGGACTACCGCGTCATGTCCACCAAGGCCAGGATCGGTCTGCCGGAAGTCAAGCTGGGTATCTACCCGGGCTTCGGCGGTACCGTGCGCCTGCCGCGCATCATCGGTGCCGACAACGCCATCGAATGGATTGCCGCCGGCAAGGAAAACCGTCCTGAAGACGCGTTGAAAGTCGGCGCAGTCGACGCAGTGGTTGCTCCCGAGAAACTGCAGGAAGCGGCCCTGGAGCTGATCAAGCGCGCCATCTCCGGCGAGTTCGACTACAAGGCCAAGCGTCAGCCGAAGCTTGAAAAGCTCAAGCTCAACGCCATCGAACAAATGATGTCGTTCGAAACCGCCAAGGGTTTCGTGGCCGGTCAAGCGGGCCCGAACTACCCTGCACCGGTCGAAGCGATCAAAACTATCCAGAAAGCCGCGAACTTCGGTCGCGACAAGGCGCTGGAAGTCGAAGCCAACGGTTTCGTCAAACTGGCCAAGACCTCTGCCGCGCAGAGCTTGATCGGTCTGTTTCTGAACGATCAGGAACTGAAGAAAAAGGCCAAGGCCTACGATGAAATCGCCAAAGAAGTGAAGCAGGCTGCCGTATTGGGTGCCGGCATCATGGGTGGCGGTATCGCTTATCAGTCGGCCTCCAAAGGTACGCCGATCCTGATGAAAGACATCAACGAGCACGGCATCGAGCAAGGTCTGGCTGAAGCTGCCAAATTGCTGGTGGGCCGCGTTGATAAAGGTCGCATGACCCCAGCAAAAATGGCTGAAGTGCTCAACGGCATTCGTCCGACCCTGTCCTACGGTGATTTCGGTCACGTTGATCTGGTGGTTGAAGCGGTCGTCGAGAATCCTAAGGTCAAGCAAGCCGTTCTGGCTGAAGTGGAAGGCAAGGTCAAAGAGGACACCATCCTCGCGTCCAACACCTCGACCATTTCCATCACCTTGCTGGCCAAAGCCCTCAAGCGTCCGGAAAACTTCGTCGGCATGCACTTCTTCAACCCGGTGCACATGATGCCGCTGGTTGAAGTGATCCGTGGCGAGAAGTCCAGCGAAGTGGCTGTTGCCACCACCGTTGCCTACGCCAAGAAAATGGGCAAGAACCCGATTGTCGTCAACGACTGCCCGGGCTTCCTGGTCAACCGCGTGCTGTTCCCGTACTTCGGCGGTTTCGCCAAGCTGGTCAGCGCCGGTGTGGACTTCGTTCGTATCGACAAGGTCATGGAAAAATTCGGCTGGCCAATGGGCCCGGCGTACCTGATGGACGTGGTTGGCATCGACACCGGCCACCACGGTCGCGACGTAATGGCTGAAGGCTTCCCGGACCGCATGAAAGACGACCGTCGTTCGGCCGTCGACGTGCTCTATGAAGCCGAGCGCCTGGGCCAGAAGAATGGCAAGGGCTTCTACGCCTACGAGACCGATAAGCGCGGCAAGCAGAAGAAAGTTGCCGATCCGTCGGTACTGGAAGTGCTCAAGCCGATCGTCTTCGAACAGCTTGAAGTCACCGACGAAGACATCATCAACTGGATGATGATCCCGCTGTGCCTGGAAACCGTGCGTTGCCTGGAAGACGGCATTGTCGAAACCGCTGCCGAAGCCGACATGGGTCTGGTCTACGGTATTGGTTTCCCTCCATTCCGTGGCGGTGCGCTGCGCTACATCGATTCGCTCGGTGTTGCAGAGTTCGTTGCCCTGGCTGACCAGTACGCTGATTTGGGCGCGCTGTACCACCCGACCGCAAAACTGCGTGAAATGGCCAAAACCGGCCAGCGGTTCTTCGGTTAAGCGCCCCCAACTAGAGTGAGAGTGAATATATGAGCTTGAATCCTAGAGACGTCGTGATTGTCGACTTCGGTCGTACTCCGATGGGCCGCTCCAAGGGCGGCATGCACCGCAACACCCGCGCCGAAGACATGTCGGCGCACCTGATCAGTAAACTGCTGGAACGCAACGTCAAGGTTGATCCGAGCGAAGTTGAAGACGTGATCTGGGGCTGTGTGAACCAGACCCTGGAGCAGGGCTGGAACATCGCCCGCATGGCGTCCCTGATGACTCAGATCCCGCACACCGCTGCCGGCCAGACCGTCAGCCGTCTGTGTGGTTCGTCGATGAGCGCTCTGCACACTGCTGCGCAAGCGATCATGACCGGCAACGGTGACGTGTTCGTGGTTGGCGGCGTCGAGCATATGGGTCACGTGAGCATGATGCACGGTGTCGATCCGAACCCGCACATGTCCCTGTACGCGGCGAAAGCCTCGGGCATGATGGGTTTGACCGCTGAAATGCTGGGTAAAATGCACGGCATCACTCGCGAACAACAGGACGCTTTCGGCGTGCGCTCCCACCAGCTCGCTCACAAGGCGACACTGGAAGGCAAGTTCAA
Source organism: Pseudomonas sp. Root329 (assembly GCF_001424925.1). Lineage (NCBI taxonomy): Bacteria > Pseudomonadati > Pseudomonadota > Gammaproteobacteria > Pseudomonadales > Pseudomonadaceae > Pseudomonas > Pseudomonas sp. Root329. The sequence goes on from NZ_LMCV01000034.1 coordinate 280,869, forward strand.
AGACGAAATCATCCCGATGCAAGGCTACGACGAGAACGGTTTCCTGAAACTGTTCGACTACGACGAAACCATTCGTCCGGAAACTACCCTGGAAAGCCTGGCGGCTCTGAAGCCAGCGTTCAACCCTAAGGGCGGCACCGTGACAGCCGGTACTTCGTCGCAAATCACCGATGGTGCTTCGTGCATGATCGTGATGTCGGCGCAACGTGCACAGGACCTGGGCATTCAGCCTATGGCGGTGATTCGTTCGATGGCAGTGGCAGGTGTGGACCCGGCAATCATGGGCTATGGTCCAGTACCGGCGACACAAAAAGCACTGAAGCGCGCGGGTCTTGGCATTAACGATATCGACTTCTTCGAGCTCAACGAAGCTTTCGCCGCACAGGCCCTGCCAGTGCTGAAAGATTTGAAAGTGCTCGACAAGATGAACGAGAAGGTTAACCTGCACGGCGGCGCGATCGCCCTGGGTCACCCATTTGGTTGCTCCGGTGCGCGTATCTCCGGCACTCTGCTGAACGTGATGAAGCAAAATGGCGGCACCTTCGGGGTAGCTACCATGTGCATTGGTCTCGGCCAAGGCATCTCCACCGTCTTCGAACGCGTTTAAGCGTTTCGTTGAAGGAAGCCGGGGCCAAGTGCCCCGGTTTTTGTTTTTCTGAATTTATTTTTGTTTTTATTTTGAAAAGATTTGAGCGAGGGCCAAACCATGCCGATACAACCTGGGCTCTACCAACATTACAAAGGTCCGCAGTACCGCGTATTCAGTGTTGCGCGGCATTCGGAAACCGAAGAAGAAGTGGTCTTCTACCAAGCCCTGTATGGCGATTACGGCTTTTGGGTGCGTCCCTTGAGCATGTTCCTGGAGTCGGTCGAGGTTGACGGCGAACAGGTGCCACGCTTTGCTTTGGTGCAAGCCGAACCGAGCCTTTTTTCCAAGCCATAAGCTGAGTGCGCGCAATACCCTGCGCTTGACCTCACCTTGTAGCCACTATATATAGCGGTGCCGCGTCAGGCGCCAACCGCCTTTCACTTCTAGAATTCAGGAATTTTCTGATCCATGGGCAAATCGCTGGTCATTGTGGAATCCCCGGCTAAGGCCAAGACCATCAACAAGTATCTGGGTAACCAATACGTGGTGAAGTCGAGTATCGGCCATATCCGAGACCTGCCCACCAGCGGTTCGGCTAGCGCCAGCAAAGAGCCAGCCGCCAAGCGCGGCAAGGCCGCTGCGGGTGAAGGTCCGGTGCTCACGCCAAAAGAGAAAGCGCGCAAGCAGCTGGTCTCGCGCATGGGTGTCGATCCCGATCATGGCTGGAAAGCCAAGTACGAGATCCTCCCGGGCAAGGAAAAGGTCATCGAAGAGCTGCGCCGGCTCGCCAAAGATGCTGACACCATCTATCTCGCAACCGACTTGGATCGCGAGGGGGAAGCCATTGCCTGGCACCTGCGCGAAGCCATCGGTGGTGATGACAGTCGCTACAAGCGCGTGGTGTTCAACGAAATCACCAAAAAAGCGATCCAGGAAGCTTTCTCCAAACCGGGCGAACTGGACATCGATCGTGTAAACGCACAACAAGCGCGTCGTTTCCTCGACCGTGTTGTGGGTTACATGGTTTCGCCACTGCTATGGGCCAAGGTCGCTCGTGGCCTGTCCGCCGGTCGCGTGCAATCGGTTGCCGTGAAGCTGGTTGTCGAGCGTGAGCGTGAAATCCGCGCGTTCAACCCGGAAGAGTACTGGGAAGTTCACGCCGACCTCGGCACCGCGAAGGGCGCAACCGTGCGCTTTGACGTGGCTCGCGAGAAAGGCGAAGCGTTCAAGCCGCTCAACGAAGCTCAGGCCATGGCCGCGCTGGAGAAGCTCAAGGCTTCCAGCTACAGCATCGTCAAGCGCGAAGACAAGCCGACCAGCAGCAAGCCGTCGGCACCGTTCATCACCTCCACCCTGCAACAGGCCGCAAGTAACCGCCTGGGCTTCGGCGTGAAGAAAACCATGATGATGGCCCAGCGTCTGTACGAAGCCGGCTACATCACTTACATGCGTACCGACTCTACCAACCTCTCGGTCGATGCCGTGACGATGGCGCGTACTTATATTGAAGGCGAATTCGGCAAGAAATACCTGCCGGAAAACCCGAACGTCTACAGCAGCAAGGAAGGCGCACAAGAGGCTCACGAAGCGATTCGTCCCTCCGATGCCAACACCGAGCCAAGCAAGCTGTCTGGCATGGAGCGCGATGCAGAGCGGCTCTACGAGCTGATCTGGCGCCAGTTCCTCGCTTGCCAGATGCTGCCGGCCCAATACCTGTCGACCACTGTCACCGTCGGTGCCGGTGAATTCGAGTTGCGCGCCAAGGGCCGCATCCTGAAGTTCGACGGTTACACCCGCGTCATGCCGCAAATCGCCAAGCCTGGCGATGACGACGTGTTGCCGGACATGGCTCAGGGCGACGCGATGAAGCTGATCAAGCTTGATCCGACCCAGCACTTCACCAAGCCGCCGGCGCGTTACTCGGAAGCGAGCCTGGTTAAAGAAATGGAAAAACGTGGCATCGGTCGTCCTTCGACCTACGCAGCGATCATTTCGACCATCCAGGATCGTGGCTACGTAGCGCTGCACAACCGTCGTTTCTACTCGGAAAAGATGGGCGACATCGTTACCGAGCGTCTGGCTGAGAGCTTCTCCAATCTCATGGACTACGGCTTCACCGCCGGCATGGAAGAGAACCTCGATGACGTTGCTCAGGGTGAGCGCGACTGGAAGAACGTGCTCGACGAGTTCTACGGTGACTTCAAGAAGAAACTCGAAGTAGCCGAAAGCGCCGAAGGCGGCATGCGCGCCAACCAACCGGTGATGACTGACATTCCGTGCGTGTTGTGCGGTCGTCCGATGCAGATTCGTACTGCATCGACCGGCGTGTTTCTCGGCTGCTCGGGCTACAGCCTGCCGCCGAAAGAACGCTGCAAGGCCACCGTCAACCTGGTGCCGGGCGACGAAATCGCGGCGGACGACGAGGGTGAATCGGAATCGCTGGTGCTGCGTGGCAAGCATCGCTGCCCGATCTGCAGCACGGCGATGGACGCATACCTGCTGGATGAGAAGCGCAAGCTGCACATCTGCGGTAACAACCCGGATTGCTCTGGCTACGAAATCGAAGAGGGCACTTATCGTATCAAAGGCTACGAAGGTCCGAGCCTGGAGTGCGACAAGTGCGGCAGCGAAATGCAGCTCAAGACCGGCCGTTTCGGCAAGTTCTTCGGTTGCACCAATGCGACCTGCAAGAACACCCGCAAACTGCTGAAAAGCGGTGATGCAGCACCGCCGAAGATGGATCCGGTGAAGATGCCTGAGCTGAAATGCGAAAAGGTCAACGACACCTACATCCTGCGCGATGGTGCTTCCGGCCTGTTCCTGGCGGCCAGTCAATTCCCGAAAAACCGCGAGACGCGTGCTCCGCTGGTCATGGAAATTGTGCCGCACAAGGATGAGATCGATCCGAAATACCACTTCCTCTGCGAAGCGCCGAAGAAAGATCCGGACGGCCTGCCTGCTGTGATCCGTTACAGCCGTAAAACCAAAGAGCAGTACGTACAGACTGAAGTCGACGGTAAGCCGACTGGCTGGAAGGCGTACTACGACGGCGGCAAGTGGACGGTTGAAGACAAGCGCCCGGCGAAGACCGCCAAGGCTTAACAGGCGCTGTACTGAAAAGGCCGCATGACAACCCTCGGGTTTTCATGCGGCCTTTTTGTTTTGTGCTTGCGGGAAGCGGAGCTGATCCACGACACTGTCTGACCTGCGTGAAGCAATTATTTCGTTGTGGAGGCTGCCGTCATGGCCCACGAACTCTATACCCGTACCAACCAGAAGATTTACTTCGCCGGCTTGTCGCTGGAAGCGCTCGCCAGAGCCGAAGAGGGGCGGGCGATGAACTCCCTGGCGCTGATCCAGGCCGGACGCGAGTCGGCTCTGTTTCATTTGTACGGTGCGCTGCTGGGGCTGTGCCATGAAATCGCCGGTTTCTATCGCTTGCCTCAGGCCAATGCGCCTCGGGCCGAGTTGTTGCTGACGCGCGAAGTGCTTGAAGCTATCGCGATTCCGGAAATGGCCGAGATGGTCGAGTTGGCCAATAATTCGGAAACCTGGCTGGCCAAACTGCTTGCGGCCCACGCTGCGCTGTTTCAGCCGCCACGGGCGCCGCACAAGCCTAAGGGTGACGTGACGCAGCCGCTGATCCTGGCCGTTAACCTGGATGAAGAAGAGGCTCCTCAAGAGCTGAGCCGGGAAGAGCTGGAGAGCTGGCGTCAGAACCTCAAGGGGCTGGCGATTCGGTTTCGCGAAGGCCTGAACGAGTGTTGAGGGAAGGATGACCCGATGGGTTGTCCGCTCAGGGATGAGTGCTAGCAGATATTACTTCGCAATGACATCCGGTCAAGTTGCCGAGCGAAGCCTGGCCGATGCCTATATAATCCCCGCCTTTCGTGGAGAACAGACCTTTATGCCAACGTCCTTTCTAGAAATCGTCGAGTTACCAGACGGCCGTATTGAGCTGCGCAGGGCTGAGGACGAGGGTTCTCTGGTTACTTTGGATTTCTCCGAGGATGCCAAAGCGTTCCTGCAGGGCCAGCACGTGGAAGTCGCCAAGGCGATGTTGAGCGTCGGCGTTCAGATGGCCGGACGCTTGGTTGAAGGCGATTTCAATACGGACGAGGCGTCTCGGGTTCTTCATTGATCCCGCCCGTCGGTTTTTTGCTGATATCGCTACAGGTTGGCTTCTCTTTCCTTGGAGAAGCCCCGCGCTGTTCAGCGCGCGCATTGTTTGTCAGTTAACCCAATCGAATATTCAGGCTTTGTGCGTCCCCGATCCGGGCGGCGCTGATCAACTGTTGCCGTGAGGTTGTGCTCAATGGGTTGAGCCAACTGACTACCGTGTGACTACGGCCCAGGCGCAAGGCCTCGCAGGTCAACTGCTGAGCGCTCTGAGTGCCGCGCGGTTGCAGCAGCAGGATGCGTTCGCGGTTAAGGCCGGCGTCCCGCAACCAGGCCTGGGTCAGGCTGGCGGGCGGCGCGATCAGCGTCAGCCAGCGCGCGTCCTGGTCCTGACTCAATTCCCTGAGAATCGGCGCAAGAAGGTTCAGGCAGTTCCCGGCTGCACCACGCAGCGACAGCTCACTGAAGACTTCGGGCTCGGCGCTCCAGGGGGACTCGACCACGTCTTTCAGGATCGGCGCCAATGGCTGCACCATGAAAGCCTCGAACAACGGCAGTTGGGCTTGCTGTGATGTGTGTGGAAACTGCATAAAGCCTCCTTTAGCGGCGAATGACGCCGACACTCAAGCCTTCGATCACCAGTTCCTGATCTTTCAGGTTCACTTCGATAGGGGCGAATTCAGGGTTTTCGGCAATCAACCAGACTTTGCTACCATCGCGCTTGAAACGCTTGACGGTCACTTCGTCGCCGATCCGCGCTACTACGATCTGGCCGTTGCGGGCTTCGCGGGTGGTGTGCACTGCCAGCAGGTCGCCGTCGAAAATGCCCACGTCCTTCATGCTCATGCCATGAACCCGCAGTAGATAGTCGGCGCGAGGATGGAAGAACGACGGGTTGATGTTGCAGGACTCTTCGATGTGCTGCTGGGCGAGGATCGGAGCACCGGCAGCCACTCGGCCAATGATCGGCAGGGTGGATTCGTCGGCCTTGGCTTCGAAGCCGGGAATGCGAATGCCACGGGAAGCACCGGGCGTCATCTCGATCGCACCCTTGCGGGCCAGCGCCTTGAGGTGTTCTTCCGCAGCGTTGGGCGACTTGAACCCCAGTTCCTGAGCGATTTCCGCGCGGGTGGGCGGGTAGCCGTTGTCTTCGAGGCAGCGTTTGATGAAGGCCAGAATCTCTGCTTGGCGTGGCGTCAGCTTTAGCATATTGATCGCTCTGTCTTTTTATACAGTGACTGGGATTATATACAGTGGAACGGTCTTGGCAATGCCCCTTTTTTTGCCGGCCGCCAGACGGTCGATGAGCCTGCTGATTCACGCTTGAGAGTTGTATGGTTAAATAGATGACTGACCATTCCCAAAACGAACCGTCAGGCTTGACAAGGCTTGGGCTGAAACGTATGTTTCAAACAAGTGTTTGTCAGGCGGAGTAGCCATGGCCCAGTCGGAAACCGTTGAACGCATTCTTGATGCTGCCGAGCAATTGTTCGCGGAAAAAGGTTTTGCTGAAACCTCATTGCGTCTGATCACCAGCAAGGCTGGTGTCAATCTGGCGGCGGTGAACTATCACTTCGGTTCGAAGAAGGCGCTGATCCAGGCAGTTTTCTCGCGCTTTCTCGGGCCGTTCTGCTTAAGCCTTGATAAAGAGCTGGAGCGGCGTCAGGCCAAGCCAGAGAACAAGCCGACGCTTGAAGAGCTGCTGGAAATCCTCGTCGAGCAAGCCCTGGTGGTGCAACCACGCAGCGGCAACGATCTGTCGATTTTCATGCGCTTGCTGGGTCTGGCTTTCAGTCAGAGCCAGGGACACTTGCGGCGTTATCTGGAAGACATGTACGGCAAGGTGTTCCGCCGTTACATGATGTTGGTCAACGAAGCTGCGCCGCGTATTCCGCCGATTGAGCTGTTCTGGCGCGTGCACTTCATGCTCGGCGCCGCTGCGTTCAGCATGTCCGGTATCAAAGCCCTGCGCGCAATTGCCGAGACCGACTTCGGTGTGAACACCTCGATCGAGCAAGTCATGCGTCTGATGGTGCCGTTCCTGGCAGCGGGCATGCGCGCCGAAACCGGCGTGACCGATACGGCCATGGCCACCGCGCAGTTGCGTCCACGCAGCAAATCAACCCCGGTTGCCGCCAAGGTTTAACCGCGCACGGGTGGGCGCGGCAGCTGACATCCGCTAAGCTAGCCGCCCATGCCGACTCTCGTTCTGAACCCGCCCCCCATTTGTATCGCCGACCTGCCGGGCATAGCCCATGGCGGCGATTGCGTGCGGGCCGGGTTTATCGTTATCAAGGAATCTCTATGACTGCTGGCCTGCAAGGCTCGTTGATGGTGGACGTCGCCGGTACCTGGCTGACGGCTGAAGATCGCCAATTGTTGCGCCAACCCGAAGTGGGCGGCCTGATCATTTTCGCCCGCAATATCGAACACCCGCGCCAGGTGCGCGAGTTGAGCGCCTCAATCCGCGCCATTCGCCCCGATCTGCTGCTGGCAGTCGACCAGGAAGGCGGCCGGGTTCAGCGTTTGCGTCAGGGCTTCGTACGACTGCCAGCCATGCGCGCCATCGCTGACAACCCGAATGCCGAGTACCTCGCCGAACAGTGCGGCTGGATCATGGCGACTGAAGTGCTGGCCGTCGGCCTCGATCTGAGCTTCGCTCCGGTGCTGGACCTCGACTTCCAGCGCAGCGCCGTGGTCGGCACCCGTTCATTTGAAGGTGATCCCGAGCGTGCAGCGTTGCTGGCGGGTGCCTTCATTCGCGGCATGAACAGCGCCGGCATGGCTGCCACCGGCAAGCACTTTCCCGGTCACGGCTGGGCCGAGGCCGATTCCCACGTTGCGATCCCTGTTGATGAGCGCAGCCTCGACGAAATCCGCGCCAATGACTTGGTGCCGTTCGCCCGACTGAGCAAGCAATTGGCCGCGGTCATGCCGGCCCACGTGATCTATCCACAAGTCGATTCCCAGCCTGCCGGCTTCTCCCGCCGTTGGTTGCAGGACATCCTGCGTGGCGAGCTGCAATTTGACGGCGTGATCTTCAGCGATGACCTGTCCATGGCCGGCGCCCACGTGGTCGGCGATGCTGCCAGCCGTATCGAAGCGGCGCTGACTGCCGGTTGCGACATGGGCCTGGTGTGCAACGATCGCGCGGCCGCTGAATTGGCCCTGAGCGCCGCCCAGCGTCTGAAGGTCAAGCCGTCCGAGCGCATTGCACGGATGCGTGGCCAGTCGTACGCCAGCACTGAATACCGTCAAGACCCGCGCTGGCTGACAGCCGTGGGCGCCCTCAAAGATGCTCAACTGATTGATTGAGGACTTTTCGTTATGACGGTTTACGCGATTATCGGCGGCACCGGCCTGACTCAACTCGAAGGCCTGAGCATTCGTCAGTCACTGGCGGTGGACACGCCGTACGGCGCGCCTTCGGCTGAGGTGCAGATTGGCGAGTACGCCGGCAAGGAAGTGCTGTTCCTCGCGCGCCACGGTCATCCTCACCGTTTTCCGCCGCATCAGGTGAACTACCGCGCCAACCTCTGGGCGCTGAAACAGGCTGGCGCCGAAGCGATTCTCGCGGTCAACGCAGTGGGTGGAATTCATTCCGCGATGGGGACCGGACATTTCTGCGTGCCGCATCAGCTGATCGACTACACCAGCGGTCGCGAACACACCTATTTCGCCGATGATCTGCAGCAGGTCACGCACATCGATTTCAGCTATCCCTACAGCGAAGCCCTGCGTCAGCAGCTAATCGCGGCATTGGCGGCTGAAGGTGTTGGTTTTGCCAGTCAAGGCGTGTACGCCTGCACTCAAGGGCCACGACTGGAAACCGTCGCTGAAATCGCCAGGCTGGAGCGCGACGGATGCGACATCGTCGGTATGACTGGAATGCCGGAGGCGGCATTGGCTCGTGAGCTGGAACTGGATTACGCCTGTCTGGCGCTGGTAGTAAACCCGGCGGCGGGCAAGTCGACGGCAGTGATTACCATGGCCGAGATCGAGCAAGCGCTGCATGACGGGATGGGCAAGGTGAAGTCGACGTTGGCTCGGGTGCTTAAAGGCTGATCAATCGTTAAACCGAGTTGACCCTTTCGCGAGCAGGCTCGCTCCCACAGGTACAGTGATAACCCTGTGGGAGCGAGCTTGTTCCGGGCGGCGTTCCGACGATGGCAATCTAACAATCGCCGCTATTTTTCCAACTTGTCCGGCAGCGGCGCAAACAACGCTTCAATATCATCACTCTGCAACTTCCAGTCCCCGGTCTTGCGTCCATCCAGCACACCAGCCGCCAAGTCGGATTTTTCCTTCTGCAGATGCTGAATCTTCTCTTCCACCGTGCCCCTGGCAATCATCTTGTAGACGAACACCGGCTTCTCCTGACCAATGCGGTACGCCCGGTCAGTCGCCTGATTTTCCGTCGCCGGGTTCCACCACGGATCGTAGTGAATCACCGTGTCGGCTTCGGTCAGGTTCAGGCCGACGCCACCCGCCTTCAGGCTGATCAGAAAGATCTGACGCTTGCCGCTCTGGAAGTCTTTTACCGGTGCGCGCCGGTCGCGGGTCTGCCCGGTCAGCAGCGCATAATCGACTCCGCGTTTTTTCAGCTCGTCTTCAATCAACGACAGCATCGAAGTGAACTGCGAGAACAACAGAATCCGCCGGCCTTCATCGAACAATTCCTCAAGCATTTCCATCAGGCTGTCGAGCTTGCCTGAGGTGCTGCCGCGAGTGGGCAGGGTGGCATCGTTGACCAGGCGCAAATCGCAGCAGACCTGACGAAGCTTCAGCAGCGCCTCAAGAATGATGATCTGGCTGCGCGCCACGCCCTTGCGGGTGATCTCGTCGCGGACTTTCTTGTCCATCGCCAGGCGCATGGTTTCGTACACGTCGCGCTGGGCTTCGTTGAGCTCGACCCAATGGATGATCTCGGTTTTCGGCGGCAACTCGGTCGCCACCTGTTCCTTGGTTCGACGCAGCAGGAACGGTTTTATCCGGCCGTTGAGGTGCTGAAGTCGTACTTCGCTGGCGCGCTTTTCGATTGGCACGCGGTAATCGCGGTTGAAGCTTTTCACGTCACCCAGCCAGCCGGGCAGCAGGAAGTGGAACAGCGACCACAGCTCACCGAGGTGGTTTTCTAGCGGTGTGCCGCTCAGGCACAGACGCTGACGAGCATTCAACTCACGGGCAGCGTGGGCGGCCTTGCTGTTGGGGTTCTTGATGTACTGCGCCTCGTCCAGAACCAATACGTGCAAAGGCTGCGCGGCGAGACGTTCGACGTCCTTGGGCAGCAGCGCATAGGTGGTCAGGATCAGGTCGTAATCGGCCAGCGTGTCGAAATGCTTTTTGCGGCTGGCGCCGTACAGCGCCAGCACGTTGAGTTGCGGTGTGAAGTGCGCCGCTTCATCCAGCCAGTTGGGGATCAGGCTGGTGGGCATCACCACCATGCACGGCCGATCGAGGCGTCCGGCGTTCTTCTCGCTGAGAATGTGCGCCAGGGTCTGTAGGGTTTTGCCCAGACCCATGTCGTCCGCGAGAATTCCGCCGACTTCCAGTTGTCGCAACGACTGCATCCAGCTCAAGCCTTCCAGCTGATAGGGGCGCAAGGTTGCGTTCAAACCTTCCGGAGCGGTCGTGGTGAAGTCCTTGATGTCCCGCAGTCGCTGGGCAAAGGTGCGAATTTGCTCGCCGCCCTCCCAAAGCAACGGCAGGTCTTCCAGCGGATTCAGGCGCGTGGCATCGGCCTTGCTCAGGCGCAGCGTCGTTTCGCCGGGCCCTTGCAGGTAGAACTCGCCGAGGGTCGCCAGCACCGGTTTCAATCGGCCAAAGGGCAGGGCGACTTGCAGCGGGCCGTACTCGGAGTTCGGGCGGTTGGGAATGTTCACCAGGATCAACTCGTCGTCGCGACGTCGTGCGAGGCGTTCCGGATTGAGGATCTCGGTGTGAGAGCGCATCAGGTTGAGCAGGATCGGCAGCAGACTCAGCCGCTCGCCGTTGACGATGATTCCCAGCTCCAGATCGAACCAGTCGCGCTCCGGTGCCTGTTCGACGGTGGCGTACCAATCGTCAACGGCAGTCAGGTCGAAACCGAAGTCTTCGTCGATCTGCAACTCCCAGCCCTGGGTGCGCAGCTTCGGCAGCTCATTGAGGGTGAAGGTCAGCCAGGCGCTGTCGTTGACCATTTCGAAAAGTTCGCCGGCGCTTTCCGGCAAGGCCTTGCTTTGCCGGGTGGCGACCTTGAAGCCGAGGATTCGCAGCTGCTCCCTGTAGGTCTGTTCGACTTCCGGGTGACGTTTTATCCGAAGCGTCTGGGTTTCCTGACGGATCAGGATGTCAGCGTTCTTCTGCCCGGAAACGTATTCATCCAGATAGCTGAAAGACAGCGCCGCGCGATGCTGAATATAACGCTGCATCTTGCCGTTGCGTGGTTCGAAGGCGCTGAACTCGATGCTTGCCAGCCACAGGCGTGGTACCGGTTGCACGTTTTCCACCAGCACTTGCGGTGGCGCCTTCGGGCTGCGGTTTTCCAGTACGGCTTGAAGTTTCTCGAGTAGCTCGGCGTCTTGCGCGGCAGCGGGATAAGCCAGGGTTTCCTGAACTTTCAGCAGCACTGCCGCGCAGTGCTTGCAGTTGCTGTGGACCGGGCAGGTGCAAGTGGCATCGATCATCAGCAACGTGGCTTTGGCTGACTCGCGCAGGCGAATGGTCTGACGGTAAACGTTACCGCCAGAGCCCTCGCAGGCGGCAGTGATCGTGGCGTCGCCAGCCTCGACGATCCTGACGCGGTTCTCCAAAGCGTAGCGACGGCCACGCTCCAGGCTCTGTTCCTTGAATCGGCTGACCCAGGAAGGTGCCAGGGGTTTGCTCAGGGTCGGGGGCATAAGGACTTCAATCAGTCCGGAATTTCATCGGGGACTGGCCGAGGCGCAGGGGCAGTCAGCGAGGTGATCTTGATCAACATGCCCAAGTGGCCGTTGTCGAGGAAGTTCAGCTGGCCGTTCTTGGTGTGGCTTTCCTGTTTCATGCGTTCGCTGGCGGTGACCATGCCGTTGGCGTCGATCTGGTTGACCCAGAAGTCTGCATCCACATCGGTGAAACGTCCCAGTTTCATGCTCAGCGTGCCCTCGATCGGGAACTGGCCGAACTGTTCTTTGCCCTCGCTGATCGCAACTTTGCTGGCTTCTTCGCCAAGGTTCTGTTGCCAGGCCTTGTGCAGCAACACCGTGTATTCATTGCTGGCGGTGAGTTTTTCCACTTCAGCATTGAGGCTCGGTGTGCGCAGGCTGTCGGGGTTGATGGATTGAGCTCCGGCAGCCCAGTCTTCCGGCGCGGCGCGGCTGACGATAGCGGGCACGGCGTTTTGGCGGACCAGAATCATTTCTATCTGATACAGGTCATCGGCAAACGTCGTTGGTGCAACCAGGGTCATCAACAGGATCAGTGAGCGAAACAGGCGCATGCGGCGTCCTTCAAGCAGTTTTCGGAATGAGGTGCTCAAACAGCGCCTCTACAGTATTAAAGCGCTCTTCCGGGCGCTCCATCGGCACCTGGAATTTAAACATCGTGGCGCCTTCGAATTTGTAGCGTTTGGGCTGGCTCTGGATCAGTTTGATCAGCGTCAGCGGGTCAACCGGGGTTTGCGTCGCGAACTCGATTCGGCCACCTTGCGGGCCGCCGTCGACTTTCTTGATGCCCAGTAGCTCGGCCTGCAATTTCAGCGCGGTAATGCGCATCAGGTTCTTGGTCGGTTCCGGCAACAGGCCGAAACGATCGATCATCTCTACCTGCAAGTCCTTGAGACCTTCCTCGTCGGAGGCCGAGGCGATGCGTTTGTAGAGAATCAGTCGGGCATGCACGTCCGGCAGATAGTCCTCGGGAATCAACGCTGGTACCCGCAGATTGACCTCCGGACCACCGCCGAGCGGCTGGTCGAGGTTCGGTTGTTCGCCCTTGCGGATCGACTTCACCGCGCGCTCGAGCATCTCCATGTACAGCGTGAAACCGACGGCCTGGATCTGTCCGCTCTGCCCGTCGCCGAGCAATTCGCCGGCGCCACGGATTTCCAGGTCGTTGGTGGCGAGCACGAAGCCCGCACCGAGGTCCTGGGTATTGGCGATCGCTTCCAGACGTTTTTCGGCGTCGGGAGTGATCTGTTGGCGCGGCGGTGTCAGCAGGTAAGCATACGCCTGGTGGTGGCTGCGTCCGACTCGGCCACGCAACTGGTGCAACTGCGCCAGGCCGAACTTGTCGGCACGCTCGATGATGATGGTGTTGGCGCTCGGCACGTCAATGCCGGTCTCGATGATGGTCGAGGCGATCAGCACGTTGAAGCGCTTGTGGTAGAAGTCGCTCATCACTTGTTCGAGATCGCGTTCGCGCATCTGCCCGTGGCCGATGCCGATCCGTGCTTCCGGCACTAGTTCGGCGAGGTCGGCGGCGCATTTCTCGATGGTCTTCACGTCGTTGTGCAGGTAATAGACCTGACCGCCACGCAACAGCTCACGGAGCAAGGCCTCTTTGACCGTGCTCTTGTTCTGCTCCATGACGAACGTCCGTACCGACAGGCGACGGGCCGGCGGCGTGGCGATGATCGACAGGTCACGCATGCCCGACACCGCCATGTTCAGCGTGCGCGGAATCGGCGTGGCGGTTAGCGTCAGGATGTCGACTTCACTGCGCAGGGCCTTGAGCTGTTCCTTCTGACGGACACCGAAACGGTGCTCTTCGTCGATGATCACCAGCCCCAGGTTTTTGATTTTCACGTCGTCCTGCAGCAGCTTGTGCGTGCCGATGACGATGTCGATCTTGCCTTCGGCGAGGTCCGCGACCGCGGCGTTGACTTCCTTGGTCGACTTGAATCGACTCATCACTTCCACGCTCACTGGCCAGTCGGCGAAGCGGTCGCGGAAGCTGTTGTAATGCTGCTGGGCGAGCAGGGTGGTCGGCACCAGAATTGCTACCTGACGACCGCCGTGTACCGCGATGAACGCGGCGCGCATCGCCACTTCGGTCTTGCCGAAACCGACGTCGCCGCAGACCAGACGGTCCATCGGTTTCGGCGCGAGCATGTCAGCGCGTACTGCTTCGATGGTGGTTTGCTGGTCCGGGGTTTCTTCGAACGGGAAGCCGGCGCTGAAGGTCGCGTAATCGGCTTTCGGGTCGGCGAACGCATAACCTTCGCGGGCGGCGCGGCGGGCATAGATGTCGAGCAATTCAGCCGCCACGTCGCGCACCTGCTCGGCGGCTTTGCGTTTGGCTTTCTGCCAGGTCTCGGAGCCCAGGCGGTGCAGCGGGGCCAGGGCATCGTCGCTGCCGGTGTATCGGGCGATCAGGTGCAGGTTGGCCACCGGCACGTAAAGCTTGGCGTTTTCCGCGTACTCGAGGGTCAGGAATTCGGCGGCCTGACTATCGATTTCCAGAATCGTCAGCCCGAGATAGCGACCGACGCCGTGATCGATGTGCACCACCGGCGCGCCTTCGCGCAGCTCGGTGAGGTTCTTGATGACGGCATCGTTGTTGGCATCGGCGCGTTTCTCGCGGCGACGGCGCTGCATTACACGCTGACCGAACAACGGGCTTTCGGCGACCAGGGCCAGGGCCGGGTCGTCAAGCACCAAGCCTTCGTCGAGCGGCGCGATAGTGATCGCCAGACGATCCTTGCTCGCGACGAAGTCCGGCCAGCTGTCGACGGTTTTCGGTCGTAGCTTCAAGCGTTCCAGCAATTCCAGCAACACTTCGCGACGGCCCGCGGACTCGGCGGTAAACAGCACGCGACCGGGAAACTCGTCGAGGAAACCCGCCAGCGCCGCTAACGGCTGGGTGGCCTTGGCTTCAATGGCCAGGTTCGGCAGCTCCCGAGCGGGGAAGCGCTCGCGGCCAACGCCGGTTTCCACGTCCTGTTGACTGGCGACCACGCGCGGCCAGTTCTTCAACCGAGCGAAGCAATCTTCCACTGGCAGGAACAGCTCAGCCGGCGGCAATAAAGGACGGGCCGGATCGACGCGACGCTCTTCATAGCGATTGCGCACATCGTTCCAGAAGTTTTCCGCTGCCTGCTCGATGCCGGGCAGGGAAAACACTTGCGTGTCCTGCGGCAGGTAATCGAACAGCGTGGAGGTTTCATCGAAGAACAGCGGCAAGTAGTACTCGATGCCGGCCGGGGTAATCCCGCTGCTCAAGTCCTGGAAGATCGGGCAGCGACGGAAGTCGACATCGAAACGCTCGCGGAAGCGCGCCTTGAAGCGGGTGACCGCATCCTTTTGCAGCGGAAACTCTCTCGCTGGCAGGAGGCGAACCGTTTCAACCTTGTCGATGGAACGCTGGTTTTCCGGGTCGAAGGTACGAAGGGTCTCGATTTCGTCGTCGAACAGGTCAATGCGGAAAGGCAGTTTGCTGCCCATCGGGAACAGATCGATCAACGAGCCGCGCACGGTAAATTCGCCATGCTCATAGACGGTGTCGACGTAGCGATAGCCGCTGGCCTCAAGCCGCGTACGCATTTGCTCGACGTCGAGCTTCTGGCCGATGTCCAGCACCAGGCTGCTGCCGAGCAGGAATTTGGTCGGCGCCAGACGATGCAGGGCTGTGGTGATCGGCACGACCAGAACGCCATGACTCAGCTCCGGCAATCGATACAGCGCGGAGATTCGCTGGGAAATAATGTCCTGGTGCGGTGAAAACAGATCGTAGGGCAGGGTTTCCCAGTCCGGGAAATGCAGCACCGGCAAATCCGGGGCGAAGAAACTCAGCTCCTGTTCCAGCCGTTCGGCACTTTGGCTGTCGGCAGTCAGTAGCAGGGTGAAGCGCTTGGCAGCGCTGGCGGCCTCGGCAATGGCCAGGCTCAGGGCGGCACCGGGCAGGTTGCCCCAGTGCTGTTTACCTGCCGCAGCAGGGAGAAGCGGTAGACGCAGAACGGGCACGGAAGGTTGAGCTCCAAGCGTTGCGACAAAGTCGGTAATTGTAGCGGTCCCGGGTGCCGCCTGTCAGTTGCAGATGTGTCTAATACGCAGGTTGGGCGAAATGTAGTGGTAAAGACAAAATCGGCCCGTTTTTTAGTAAAAAAGACTGAATATGTAGTGGCAAAACGGTCGAGTGTTACGGAGGGTTACAGACAAGACAGCGTTGTCTCCCAAAAAATGACTGCGCTGCAGGCCACGGTTTTATTGGGCTTGAGCCGTGCGTCATTTTTTTGAAGCGGATTTTGTTACTGGTCGCGCGACAGGCGCGCATTGCTACGGGAGTCACTCGGCGGCATAATGTAGCCCCTTTTTTCTGCCCCTACATGTGGAAGGTTCCCGTGACTCAGAAGCCCGACCAGTGTCTTGGTGAATGGATCGACCGTGAAGCACTCGCAGAAGCGATGATTCCGCTTATCGGTCAGCTCTACCGCAATAACAACGTGGTGAGCTCGATCTATGGCCGCAGTCTGATCAACCAGTCTGTCATCGCGATTCTCAAAGCTCACCGCTTTGCTCGCCATCGCCAGTCCGATGACAGCGAATTGTCCGTCCACGAAACATTCCCGCTGCTCAAGGCAATGAGCGAGCTCAAGCTCGGCGCTGCTTCGGTAGACCTGGGCAAGCTAGCAGTCAAATTCAAGGCTGAAGGCAATGGCCGCACTGCCGAGCAGTTCGTCCGTGAAGAAATGGCTGACGTCGTTGGTCAGCAAAATGTTTCCGCCCGCAAAGGCACCGACGTTGTTCTGTACGGCTTCGGTCGTATCGGCCGTCTGCTGGCGCGCATCCTGATCGAGAAAACCGGTGGTGGCGACGGCCTGCGTCTGCGCGCCATCGTTGTCCGCAAGGGCGCCGAAAACGATCTGATCAAACGCGCCAGCCTGCTGCGCCGCGATTCGGTACACGGTTCGTTCAATGGCACCATCACCATTGATGAAGCCAACAACACCATCACCGCCAACGGCAACCTGATCCAGGTTATCTACGCGAAAAACCCGACTGAAGTGGACTACACCCAGTACGGCATCAAAAACGCGCTGCTGGTGGACAACACCGGTGTATGGCGTGACGCCGACGGTCTGGGCCAGCACTTGGCTTGCCCGGGTATCGATCGCGTTGTTCTGACCGCGCCTGGCAAAGGCAAGCTGAAGAACATCGTTCACGGCATCAACCACGGTGAAATCACCGCTGATGACAAGATCGTTTCCGCGGCTTCCTGCACCACCAACGCCATCGTGCCGGTGCTCAAAGCCGTCAACGACAAGTTCGGCATCATCAACGGTCACGTTGAAACGGTTCACTCGTACACCAACGACCAGAACCTGATCGACAACTTCCACAAAGGCGATCGCCGTGGCCGTAGCGCCGCGTTGAACATGGTAATCACCGAGACCGGTGCTGCCACCGCTGCTGCCAAGGCACTGCCTGAGCTGGCCGGCAAGCTGACCGGTAACGCGATCCGCGTTCCGACGCCAAACGTGTCGATGGCCATTCTCAACCTGAACCTTGAGAAAGCCGCCACCCGTGAAGAGATGAACGAGTACCTGCGCTACATGGCGCTGCACTCCGATCTGCATAAGCAAATCGACTACGTCAACTCGCAGGAAGTGGTGTCCACCGACTTCGTTGGCTCGCGCCACGCAGGCGTGGTGGACGCTGAAGCAACCATCAGCCAAGACAACCGCGTTGTTCTGTACGTTTGGTACGACAACGAATTCGGTTACAGCTGCCAGGTGGTTCGCGTGATGGAAGACATGGCCGGTGTAAACCCGCCAGCATTCCCGCGCTAAGCGTTAGCTGCACATGAAAACGCCCCGACTTTGGTCGGGGCGTTTTTGTTTGTGCGGTTTGGTCCGTTGCAGGTGTGTTGTCGGTGTTGGCCTCTTCGCGAGCAAGCCCGCTCCCACATTGGATTTGCGTGCGCCGCAGATCAAATGTGGGAGCGGGCTTGCTCGCGAAGGCGATGGATCAGGCACCGCCGACCTCGGCTGCCTGCGCCGTCCGCAATTCATGACGGTTGCCACGGAACAACACCAAGGTTGCGATTAACCCCAGCACCGCCGCACCACTGAGCCAGATCCCTGGCGCAGCCTTGTTATCCAGCACGTGGATCAGGTACGTGCAAGCCGCGGGGGTAAACCCACCGAACGTTGCAGTCGCCAGGCTGTAAGCCAAAGAGAACCCGGTCGTACGAACCTCAACCGGCATGATCTCGGTCAGCGCCACGACCATGGCGCCGTTATACGAGCCATACAGGAACGACAGCCATAACTCGACGATCAGCAAGTGGCTGAAGCTCGGGTTCGCTACCAGCCACGACAGGGCGGGGTAGGCGGTGAGGATCGCCAGAATCGTCGCCGCCAGCAGCAAGGGTTTGCGTCCGATCCTGTCGGACACAGCACCCATGACCGGCAGCCAGAAGAAGTTCGACAGACCAATGCACACCGTCACCAACAACGCGTCCAGGTCCGACAAATGCAGTTCGGCTTTGCCGAAGGTCGGGGTGTAAGCGGTGATCAGGTAGAACGACACGGTGGTCATCACCACCAACGCCATGCCGGCGATGACGATGCCAAAGTTCTGCCCAATTGAGCGAACGATATCCCGCAGGGTAGGGCGATGTTTGCGCGCCTGGAATTCCGGGGTTTCTTCCAGCGAGCGTCGAATCACGAAGATCACCGGCACGATCATGCACCCGATCAGGAACGGCACACGCCAGCCCCAGTCGCCCATTTGTTCCGGGCTGAGCCAGTGGTTCAAACCCACGCCGAGCAGGCCGGCGAATACCACCGCCGCTTGCTGACTGGCGGACTGCCAGCTGACAAAGAAACCTTTGCGGCCCGGGGTGGAAATCTCGGCGAGGTAGACCGACACACCACCCAGTTCCACGCCGGCCGAGAAGCCTTGCAGCAGGCGACCGAACAGCACGATCAGCGGCGCCGCAACACCCAGCGTGGCGTAACCCGGCACGCAGGCAATCAGGACCGTGCCGGCCGCCATCATCGCGAGGGTGATGATCAGGCCTTTGCGTCGACCATGGCGGTCGATATAGGCGCCGAGGAAAATCGCCCCCAATGGGCGCATCAGGAAGCCGGCCCCGAAGGTGGCCAGCGATAACATCAGGGAAGCGAAAGCGCTGTCGGCAGGGAAGAAGGTTTTGGCAATGGCCGTGGCGTAAAAGCCGTAGACCATAAAGTCGAACATCTCGAGAAAGTTACCGCTGACAACGCGAAAAATCGCCTTGCCTTTGCCCGTGTTGGTAGACATTTGTAGGTACTCACGCTGGTAAATCTTGTTTGAAACGCTGCACCTGTGGGAGCGAGACCGGCTTGCCGGTCTCGCTCCCACAGGTTTTGCGTCTGGCTGGCGGGCGCTGGCAGACCTCGCTCTCATGCGCTCTGAAGCTCATAATGGCGGGCGCTGTTTTGAGGGGGATGAAGAATTGTTAACTGGACGGTGGAGTGGACTTGTGGTGCTGGCCAGCATTTTGTCCGGTTGTGGCAACGGCGACAGCCTGGAACGCTTCGACGGCCCGACCATGGGCAGTCGTTATTCCATTCAATACGTAAGACATTCCTCCACTCCCGGGCCGAAAGCGGTGCAGGTCGAAGTAGAAAAGATCCTCGCCGAAGTCGATCAGCAAATGTCGACCTATCGCAGCGACTCGGACATCGAACGCTTCAACGATCTGCCCGCCAATCATTGTCAGAAAATGCCCGAGCCGATCCTCGAATTGGTTCGCGTCGGCGAGCAACTGTCTTCGCAAAGCGAAGGCTCCTACGACCTGACCGTGGAACCGCTGCTCAATCTCTGGGGATTTGGCCCGCAGGGCCGTGAGGAAAAAGTCCCGACTGTCGAAGCGCTCGCCGAAGTAAGGCAGCGCGTCGGTCACGCGCACCTGCGCATCGACGGCGATCAGCTGTGCAAGGACGCCGCGGTCGAGGTCGACTTCAACAGCATCGCCGCCGGCTACGCAGTCGACACGATTGCGGCAAGACTCGAAGCTATGGGCATCCACAACTACCTCGCCGAAGCCACCGGCGAACTCAAGGCTGCCGGCAAGAAACTCGACGGTTCACCGTGGCGCGTCGCCCTGGAAGAACCCCGCGACGACCAGCAAGTGGCCGAGCGCATCATCGCCGTCGACGGCTACGGCGTTTCCACTTCCGGCGATTACCGCAACTATTTCGAGCAGGACGGTCGGCGTTATTCCCACACCTTCGATGCCCGCACCGGTGCGCCGGTCCTACACACCCTGGCGTCAGTCACAGTAATTCATCCTTCCGCGTTGATGGCCGATGGACTATCGACGCTGTTGCTGATTCTGGGGCCCGAAAGGGGTTGGGACTATGCCCAAACGCATGACATCGGTGCATTCTTTGTGATTCGTGCCGATACAGGATTCGTCACACGAACCAATCAGGCTTTTGAACGCCTGAGTGGCGGAAAAACCGAGTGACGACGGCGATTCAAGCAGCAAAGACTGGTGTTGTAGTGCAGGCAAAACTAGCCTACGACGCGACCAAGGGTTAATGTGCGCGGCGTTGACGCTTATATAGACTGTGTCCGGGTTCTGCACTGGCCCCAAATTGTTCCTTCACGCCGCAGATCGGCGTGATTTAGCCGCAGGTGCCGAGGGCGCCGCGGCCTGTTCTGAGGAGTATGCATGGCTGTCTACAACTACGACGTGGTGGTGCTGGGTTCCGGCCCGGCGGGAGAAGGCGCGGCAATGAACGCCGCCAAAGCAGGGCGCAAGGTGGCGATGGTCGATAGCCGTCGCCAGGTCGGCGGCAACTGCACCCACCTGGGCACCATCCCGTCCAAGGCACTGCGTCACTCGGTCCGGCAGATCATGCAGTTCAACACCAACCCGATGTTCCGGGCCATTGGTGAGCCACGCTGGTTCTCGTTCCCGGACGTATTGAAAAGCGCTGAAAAAGTCATCTCCAAACAAGTCGCATCGCGCACCGGCTACTACGCCCGTAACCGCGTCGACGTGTTCTTCGGCACCGGCAGCTTCGCTGACGAGCAAACCATTGAAGTGGTCTGCGCCAACGGCGTGGTCGAAAAGCTGGTGGCCAAGCACATCATCATCGCCACCGGCTCGCGCCCTTATCGTCCGGCGGACATCGATTTCCACCACCCGCGTATCTACGATAGCGACACCATCCTCAGCCTCGGCCACACCCCGCGCAAACTCATCGTTTACGGCGCTGGCGTGATCGGTTGTGAGTACGCTTCGATCTTCAGCGGTCTGGGTGTATTGGTTGAACTGGTGGATAACCGCGGTCAGTTGCTGAGCTTCCTCGACTCGGAAATTTCCCAGGCCCTGAGCTATCACTTCAGCAACAACAACATCACGGTTCGCCACAACGAAGACTACGACCGCGTCGAAGGCGTGGACAACGGCGTGATCCTGCACCTCAAGTCCGGCAAGAAGATCAAGGCCGACGCCTTGCTCTGGTGCAACGGTCGTACCGGTAACACCGATCAGTTGGGTCTGGAAAACGTCGGCGTGAAGGTCAACAGCCGTGGCCAGATCGAAGTCGACGAGGCCTACCGTACCTGCAAGCCGAACATCTACGGCGCCGGTGACGTGATTGGTTGGCCGAGCCTGGCCAGTGCTGCTCACGACCAGGGTCGTTCGGCCGCTGGCAGCATCGTTGACAACAATAGCTGGCGCTTCGTCAACGACGTGCCGACCGGCATCTACACCATTCCGGAGATCAGCTCGATCGGCAAGAACGAGCAGGAGCTGACTCAGGCCAAGGTGCCGTACGAAGTGGGCAAGGCGTTCTTCAAGGGCATGGCGCGTGCACAGATCGCCGGCGAGCCTCAGGGCATGCTGAAGATTCTGTTCCATCGCGAAACCCTGGAAGTGCTCGGCGTTCACTGCTTCGGTTATCAGGCGTCGGAGATCGTTCACATCGGTCAGGCGATCATGAACCAGCCGGGTGAAATGAACACGCTGAAGTACTTCGTCAACACGACGTTCAACTACCCGACCATGGCCGAAGCCTATCGGGTAGCGGCGTACGATGGCCTCAACCGGCTTTTTTGAGCGGCTCCGGCCGGTGGCCTGAGCCGGCCGGGGAGACCGATTTCAGCAATTCTCGAGCGTGGCGCTGGCCAAACCGGGAAAGTCTGTAATCAGGCTGTCAACGCCGAAGTCGGCGAGTCTGCGCATTAGCGCGGGCTCGTTGACTGTCCATACCGACACATGCAGCCCCTGACGCTGCGCCTTCTGCAGGCGTTCCGGCGTACACAGGGTCCAGTTCAGCGCCAGAATCTCACAGCCATAGCTTTGCGCGACCTTCAACGGGTCGAGCCAGGCGTACTCGGCCACCAGTCCGCGGGACACGTCCGGCACGAAGTCCAGGGCAGCTTTCAATACTTCCCGCGAACTCGAGGTGATCGTGACCTTGTCGAGCAGGCCGAAACGCTGAGCCATTTCGCGAATCGCCAGCACGGTAGTCGCAGCGCGGGTGCGTGAAGCGCTTTTGACTTCCAGCTGCCAGTGCTCGAAATCGCATTTCTCGAACAGTTCTTCCAGTGTTGGGATTGGGCACGGTTTGATCCAGCCCGGGCCGCCAGTGCGCGCATCGTAGGTCACCAGCTCAGCCGCCGTGTGCTCGACGACTTTGCCGCGACGGTCGGTGGTGCGCTTGAGCGTCGGGTCGTGGATGACCATCAACTCGCCGTCCATGGACAGGTGCAAGTCCAGTTCGCAGCGGCGCACGCCGTGTTTGAGGCATTGCTGAAAACTGGTCAGCGTATTTTCCGGTGCTTCGCCCTTGGCGCCGCGATGGCCGTAGATGAGAGTCACGGTTCTTCCTTAAATTAGATGCCTGATTCGTTTTGTTCGCGGGCCAGACGTCGTTCCTGGGCCTGCTTCTGCAAAATGTAGCGGGCCAGCAATTGGCGCTGAGCATCGGTCGGGTATTCGAACTCGGTGCCGACGTCGTAGCCATCGCCTTTGCGATCGCAATGGGTGACGCGAGCCCGCAGCAACAGGCCGAGGGCTTGCGGCATCAGCACCAGTTTGACCGACAGGTGCGCGCCCTCGGCAATGGGCGTCGGATGCTGAAATTCGATCCCGCCTTCGGAAATGATCACCGGCTGCGGCTCGCCGATCTGCCCGAGCACGGTGATTGCGATCACCTGGCTGAGCAAATCGATGCGTTTATTCTGGGATTTCAGGAATGCAGCGAGGTTCCGGTCGCGCTCACTGATCTGGCGCAGCAGGTGCTGTGACTCGAATTCGCTCAGGTGCAGTTCGCTGAGTAAGTTGAACAGAGGGGAAGCATCCTGCAACACTTCCTGGCCTGCGGCTTCGGGAGCGGACAGGGGCCGAATTTCCAGTGCGATCGTGTCCTCGATACGGTAGTATTCGCGGCGATCTTCTTCATCTAATGTCGACATGGCGAACCCATGGTAGCGGCGGTGGTCTGAGTGTAAAGCTGGTTATCGACCCCCGCCACAAGGACGTTCCTTTTCCCTCCGAACAAGCCCCGACATGTTCAGACCTCTCTTCGTATTTATTGGCACGCGTTATACCCGTGCAAAGCGTCGCAATCATTTTGTGTCATTCATTTCCCTGACCTCGATGATCGGACTCGCCCTTGGCGTGGTCGTGATGATCGTGGTGCTGTCGGTCATGAACGGCTTCGATCATGAGATGCGCACCCGCGTGCTGGGCATGGTGCCCCACGCGACCATCGAGTCCGGTGAACCGATCAGCGACTGGAAAAGCCTGGCCGCCAAGGTCAAGCAGAACCCGCAGGTGACGGCCGTGGCGCCGTTTACCCAGATGCAGGGTTTGCTGACCAACAACGGCAAGGTCTCCAAAGTCCTGCTCAATGCCATCGACCCTGCGCTGGAACGGCAGGTCTCGATCATTGATAACTTCATGCAGCAGGGCAAACTCGATGACCTGGTGCCTGGCAGTTTCGGCATCGTCATCGGTGACAAGGCCGCGGCCAAGTTGGGTGCTGCGATCGGCGACAAGCTGACGTTTGTGGCGCCGGAAGTCACCGTGACCCCGGCCGGGATGTTCCCGCGCATGAAACGCTTTACCGTGGTCGGCATCTTCCATGTCGGCGCCGGTGAGCTGGACGGCTATCTGGGCATCACCAATCTGCAGGATCTGGCCAAGCTGCATCGCTGGAAACCGGATCAGGTCCAGGGCATCCGCCTGAAGTTCGACGACCTGTTCCAGGCGCCACGCGTGGCGTGGAGCATCGCCCAGCAACTCGGCGAAGACCATTTCTATGCCCGCGACTGGACGCGCACCCACGGCAATCTGTATCAGGCGATCCGCATGGAAAAAGCCATGATCGGTTTGCTGTTGCTGCTGATCGTCGCTGTTGCCGCGTTCAATATCATTTCCACGCTGGTGATGGTGGTGAACGACAAGAAGGGCGACATCGCGATTCTGCGCACCCTTGGCGCCACGCCGGGTTCGATCATGGCGATCTTCATGGTGCAGGGCACCGTCATTGGTGTGGTCGGGACGCTGATCGGCGCCGTGGTCGGGATCTTCGCCGCGTTGAACGTCAGCGCCGCGATCTCGGTCCTCGAAGGGCTGATCGGGCACAAATTCCTCAACGCCGACGTGTACTTCATCGATTACCTGCCGTCGCAAGTGCAGAGCCAGGATGTGTTGATGGTCTGCGCCGCCGCGTTGGTCCTGAGTTTCCTCGCCACCCTGTATCCAGCCTGGCGTGCCGCGCGCACCCAGCCTGCGGAGGCGCTACGTTATGAGTGAGTTGGGCATGAGTGATAAAGCAATCTTGAGCTGCCGCGACCTGGGCAAATCCTACGAGGAAGGCCCGGAATCGGTAGAGGTTCTGGCCGGTCTGCAGCTGGAGCTGCATCCGGGTGAGCGCGTGGCGATTGTCGGTACCTCGGGCTCGGGCAAAAGTACGTTGCTCAACCTGCTGGGCGGCCTCGATACACCGACCAAGGGCAGCGTCTGGCTGGCCGGCGAAGAGCTGTCGGCGCTGAACGAAAAAGCTCGCGGTTTGCTGCGCAATCGGTCGCTGGGTTTCGTTTACCAGTTCCATCACTTGCTGCCGGAATTCACCGCGCTGGAAAACGTCTGCATGCCGCTGCTGATCGGCAAGACGGCTATTCCGGAAGCGCGTCAGCGTGCGACGGCATTGCTGGAGCGGGTAGGGCTGGGCCATCGTCTGGAACACAAACCGTCGGAACTGTCCGGTGGTGAGCGTCAGCGTGTGGCCATCGCCCGCGCCCTGGTGAACAATCCAGGCCTGGTGATGCTCGACGAGCCGACCGGCAACCTCGACTCCCACACCGCCCAGGGCATTCAGGATTTGATGCTGGAACTCAGCACCTCGATGCGCACGGCGTTCCTGGTGGTGACTCACGACATGAACCTGGCTCGCCAGATGGATCGCGTCCTGCATTTGCAGGAAGGTTACCTGACGCCCATCTGATTGACCGAAACCCGACGTACTGAACAGTACGTCGGGTCTTTTATTTTTATACGGTGCCCAGCGAATGTTCAGACCGTTATCGATCTTTATCGGCGCGCGCTATACCCGCGCCAAGCGCCGCAATCGCTTTGTTTCCTTCATCTCGATGACCTCGATGATCGGCCTCGCCCTGGGCGTGCTGGCGATGATCGTGGTGCTGTCGGTGATGAACGGCTTTCAGCGCGAAATGAGCTCGCGCATCCTCGGTATGGTGCCTCACGCGACTATCGTCGGCGTCAATCCGATCGACGATTGGCAGCCCGTCGCTGCGGCGGCCATGAAGAATCCTGAAGTGACGGCCGCCGTGCCGTTCACCGAGATGGAAGGCATGCTGTCCTACAAGGGGACGATGCAGCCGATCCAGGTCAGTGGCGTCGACCCGGCGCAGGAAGGCAAGGTGTCGATCGTTGCCCAGCACATCGTTCAGGGCCGTCTCGATGCCTTGAAACCGGGTGAGTTCGGCGTGGTGATCGGCGAGATCACGGCACGCCGCTTCCGCTTGAACGTTGGCGACAAGATCACCCTGATCGTGCCGGAAGTCAGCACTGCACCGGGCGGCATCACCCCGCGCATGCAGCGGTTGAACGTGGTCGGCGTGTTCAAGGTCGGCGCCGAACTGGACGGTTCCATGGCGCTGATCCACGTGGCCGATGCCGCGCAGATGCAGCACTGGGCGCCGAATCAAGTGCAAAGCGTGCGCCTGGCGGTGAAGGATTTGTACGCTGCGCCGAAGGTTTCCAGCGATATTGCTGGCGGGCTGGGCACCGCTTACAAGGCTGATGACTGGACTCACACACAGGGCAGTCTGTTCAGTGCGATGAAGATGGAAAAAACCATGATCGGTCTGCTGCTGTTGATGATCGTCGCCGTGGCGGCGTTCAACATCATCGCAACCCTGATCATGGTGGTGAACGACAAGGGCGCGGACATCGCGATCCTGCGGACCATTGGTGCTACGCCGCGGCAGATCATGGCGATCTTCATGGTGCAGGGCACCGTGATCGGGGTTGTCGGTACGTTGATTGGTGGTGTGCTCGGCGTGATTGCGGCGCTGAACGTCAGTGAACTGGTGGGCTGGATGGAGCGGGTCAGCGGGCAGCACATCTTCAGTTCCGACGTGTACTTCGTCAGTAACCTACCGTCCGAACTGCAGGGTGCGGATGTGCTGTTGATTTGCTCCGCCGGGTTCATTCTGAGCTTCCTCGCCACCGTTTACCCGGCATGGCGTGCGGCGAAAGTCGAGCCGGCTACCGCGTTGCGTTACTCGTAAGACCTAAGATCGCCTTCGCGAGCAAGCCCGCTCCCACATTTGACCGAGTCAACTCAGATCCAATGTGGGAGCGAGCTTGCTCGCGATGAGGCCAGTCCTGCTGGCCTCAATCCCCCTTCGGCAACTCAATCACAAACCGCGTCCACCCGTTATCCGATTCGCAACGAATCTGCCCGCCATGGGCGCGGATGATTGACTGAGTGATCGCCAACCCCAATCCCGCATGTTCACTACTACCTTCCTGACGCGCCGGATCAGCCCGGTAGAAGCGATCAAATAAACGCGGCAGCAACGCCCCATCAATTCCTTCGCCGCTGTTTTCCACCGTCAAGCTCATCCCCTTAGGTTGATCAACAATCCGCACCCGAACCTCGCCTTCGACCGGCGTAAACCGCAGCGCATTGTCCAGCAAATTGGAAAGCGCCCGACGCAACATGCTGCGATCGCCCTCCATGCGCGCACTGCCTTCACGACTCAACCTGACCTGAGCGTCCTCCGCCAACGGCGCAAAAAACTCCAGCAACAGATCCGCTTCTTCCGCCAGTTCCAGCGGTTCGCGCTTGGGCATCAACAACCCGTGGTCGGCCTTGGCCAGGTACAACATGTCGTTGACCAGTTGCGCCATCCATTGCAGCTCTTCGAGGTTGCTGTGCAGTGCTTCGCGATAATCCTCGATCGGACGTGGGCGGGTGAGGGTGACCTGGGTGTGAGTCAGCAGGTTCGACAATGGCGTGCGCAATTCATGGGCGATGTCGGCGGAGAAGGCCGAGAGCCGCTGAAAAGAGTCGTCGAGGCGTCCGAGCATGGCGTTGAAGTTGTGGGCCATTTCCGCGAGTTCTGGCGGCATGTTTTCTTCGGGCAAGCGAGCATTGAGCGATTGCGCTGAAACGCCGCTGGCAACCGCACTCATGCGCCGTAACGGCCGCAACCCACTGCGCGCGGCCCAGGCACCGAGCAGGGCGGTGGCCAGTGCCGACAAGCCAACTGTCAGCCAGATCAGGTGCTGCATGCGTTGCAGAAAGTGCTGGTGATGGGTGATGTCCAGCAGCAAGGTCAACTGCGGCGAGTCAAGTTTGTCGAGGTACAACGGAGCGTTGAGGACGCGGTAGTCGGTACCTTCGCTGCTCACCGTGGACAAACCCGGTTGGGTCGGCAATGCCTGGGGCAGGTGCGTCGAGCTGTCATACCAGCGCTTGCCGTCGCTGCCAGTGATCCGCAGCGACAGATCAGCCTGTCGGCTCAATTCATCGGCCAGTTTGACTTCGCTTTCACTCGACTGAATGTCATGAAGTGCCCGACGCAAACCAATCAACTTACCGTCCAGCAACTGCTGATCGAGTTCAACGAAATGCGCTTCACTGGCCCGGCTGAACAACACCCCGGCGAACAGCGACACCACGGCGGTGCACGCCGCAAACAGCAGCGCCAGGCGACTGCTTAACGAAAGTCGACGCATCAGGCGGGGCGCTCTTCAAGGACGTAACCCATGCCGCGCACGGTGTGAATCAACTTGTTGGGGAATTCATCGTCGATCTTCAGGCGCAAACGACGGATCGCCACTTCGATGACGTTGGTGTCACTGTCGAAATTCATGTCCCAGACCTGGGAAGCGATCAACGACTTGGGCAGGACTTCGCCTTGCCTGCGCAGGAGCATTTCCAGCAGGGCGAATTCCTTGGCCGTCAGGTCGATGCGCTGACCGCTGCGTTCGACCCGGCGGCGGATCAGGTCCAGACGCAAGTCCGCCAGTTGCAGGCTGGTTTCCTGAGGTGTGGCGTTGCCACGGCGCAACAGGCTCCGGACCCGGGCCAGCAGTTCGGAGAAGGCGAACGGTTTGACCAGGTAATCGTCGGCGCCCAGTTCGAGGCCGTGGACCCTGTCCTCCACCGCGTCGCGCGCTGTCAGAAAAAGTACCGGCGTATCGAGGCCGGCGCCGCGCACCGCTTGCAGAATCTGCCAGCCATCGCGACCGGGCAGCATCACATCGAGGATCAACAGCGAGTAATCGCCGGTCAACGCCAATTGTTGGCCGGTGCTGCCGTCCGCCACCAGTTCAGTATTGAAACCGGCTTCGGTCAGGCCTTGGCGCAAGTAGTGGCCGGTTTTCGGTTGGTCTTCGACGATCAGCAGCTTCATGGGCGACTCGAGGCAAATGGAACGAACGCTTTATACCGTGGGCGGCGTTAATACAGGTCAACCTGACAAAGTTGTAATCTGGCTGTCAGGTTGCGGGCAGTCGCAGCAGTTTAGAGTTTTCCACAGGCTGAACCTTATCTTGTTGGAGTACGACTATGTTTTTGCGCAAATCACTGGTGCGCGTCGCGTGTTTGCTGGCGTTGAGCTCGCCGGCGTGGGCTTCCCCGGCGCATACCTACGACTTCGGCCAGCCGGCCCCGGCGGCCAAGGCGACTCGCAGCATTGAAATCGTCATGGGCGACATGTCGTTCACGCCCAAGGCGATTGATATCAAGGCCGGTGAGACCGTTCGTTTTGTGTTGGTGAATAAAGGTCAGTTGTTGCACGAATTCAACCTCGGTGACGCGGCAATGCATGCCAAACATCAGCAAGAAATGATGAAGATGCAGCAAAGCGGCATGCTGATGCCTACAGGCATGAAGGAAATGGACCACGGCGCCATGGCCGGTATGGAGCATGAAATGAAGCACGACGACCCCAATAGCGTACTCGTCGAGCCGGGCAAAACCGCCGAGCTGACCTGGACCTTCACCAAGGCCACCAACCTGGAATTTGCCTGCAACATCCCCGGTCATTACCAGGCCGGCATGGTCGGCAAGATGACTGTCAGTCAGTAAGCACTCAAAGGCGGGAGCAAAGGCTGGTAGAATCCGCTGATTCTTCAGTCAGGTTTCCGCCATGCATCCCGCAGCCGAACACTCGCCGCTGGGCAAATCCAGCGAATACATCGCCACCTACACGCCGTCCTTGCTGTTCCCGATCCCGCGCACCGCGAAATGGGCCGAGCTGGGCCTTACGGCTGAAACTCTGCCGTACAAGGGCGTGGATTTCTGGAACTGCTTCGAACTGTCGTGGCTGTTGCCGTCCGGCAAGCCAGTGGTGGCGATTGGCGAGTTCAGTATCCCGGCGGATTCGCCGAACATCATCGAATCGAAGTCGTTCAAGCTGTACCTGAACTCCTTGAACCAGACACCGTTTGCCGACACCGCGAGCCTTGAAGCGACGTTGGCCAAAGACCTGTCGGCCGCTGCCGGTAAACCGGTCGGCGTGCGGATTCGCAGCCTGAAGGACGTCGAGGCTGAAGGCGTTGTGGCGTTGCCGGGCGTGTGCATTGATGATCTGGATATCAGCGTCAGCAACTATGAACACCCGCGTCCGGAACTGCTGCGTTGCGATGAGTCGCGCATCGTGGAGGAGAGCGTGCACAGCCATTTGCTCAAATCCAACTGCCCGGTCACCAGTCAGCCGGACTGGGGCAGCGTGGCGGTGGAATACCGTGGTGCGGCGCTGGATCACGCGAGTTTGCTGGAATACATCGTGAGCTTCCGTCAGCACTCCGACTTTCACGAACAGTGCGTGGAGCGGATCTTCCTCGACCTGCAACGGTTGTTGAAACCGGAGAAATTGACGGTGTATGCGCGGTATGTGCGGCGCGGTGGGTTGGACATCAACCCGTATCGCAGCACTGAAACCGTTCAACTGCCAAATCACCGCCTGGTTCGCCAATAAAGAACCATTGTGGGAGCGGCGGTGCGGCGATCCGACTTGCTCGCGAAAGCGGTCCAACAGGTACGTTGATATTGAGTGTGCCGACGCCTTCGCGAGCAAGCCCGCTCCCACAAGGGATTGCATTTCAGGTCGCAGACATTAAAAAGCCCCGCTATCACTAGCGGGGCTTTTTTGTATTCGGCGGGTTCAGATCCCCATATTCGCCAGGGCTTGCACGATGTTGCGCAAGGTGCCGGCCAGGGTCGGGTGTTCGATTTCGAAGCGCTCGACGGCCAGGTTCACATTGTCGGCGAGGCTGGAGTCCTGGGTTTTAGTTTCGAGCTCAATTTCGAGTTCGATCTGTTGCATCAGCGCGTGCAGGTCTTCGCGCTCGGCTTCGGTCAGCGGTGGATTCTGTTCCAATTGCTCGCGCAGAGTATTGAGCTGTTGTTGCAGTTCGCGGGCAGGCATGGCGTTCTTCCTTTTATCGATAGGCACTGGCATAGACCGCAGCAGCACGCCAAAGGTCTATGGCTTGACCTTTAGATTAATCCACTCGCGCGCAACCTGCATGATCTCGATCAGGGCTTTTCGCCCTTGAGCCGGCGCAGGCTGATGTCGGCCAGACAGGTGTCGAGTTCACCGAGGTGATCGATCACCGAATGCACACCCAGGCCGAACAGTTGCATCGTTGCCTTGCCGCGTTTGAATTCCCGTTCCTGCTGAGTCAGCGCCTGCCATTCGTTGGGCGCCAGGCCGCAGAGTGAGCCACAGGACGCCAGCCCAATCGTCCACAATCCGGCATTGAGCCCCGCTTGCAACAATCGTGGTTCGCCGCTGACCAGCACGCAACCCTCCAGTCGATCGACATTCAACGTCATCAAGGCTTGCCAGCAGGCATGCGGTGCCGGCCATGGATTGATTGTTTCGGGGTGTTGCGAGGGTTTGATCCATGAAGGCAAGGCAGCGGCCAGGGAATGGCTGAGGGCAGGGGGGAGTTCATCGAGCCAGGCACAGGGAATCTGCTGATGTTGCAAGCTGCGCAGGCTATCCAGCGCGCCGGGCGTGGCCTCGGCGTGTATGGCAGAGGGGATGCCGTGGGCGCGTGTGCGGGCACCGAAATCCACCAGGCAACCACTGAGGCCGAACAGGACGGCGGTCAGGCTGGGCGCAACGTGGGGCAAGGTTTCGGCGTGCGGCATATCAACATCCCTGAAATAGCCTCAAGGCTAGGGGGCGACGGTGACAGTTGAGTGACACTGATATGAATCGCTCACAATCATGCCTCGCGCGGTGCTGCCTAAAGCGGCTATTCCGTCTTATACTAGCCCGCTTAACGCTTGGGCCAAGGGCCCGCGCCAGTACAATCCAAGGAGTTTTTCTATGCGCTGGAGCAATCATCTAGCTCAGTTTTGTGTGTTTACCAGCGTATTGCTGGTTCCGTTCGTTGCCCAGGCAGCCTCGGAAGACGACCCTTGGGAAAGCATCAACCGCCCGATCTACAAGTTCAACGATGTGCTCGACACCTATGCGCTGAAGCCTTTGGCCCAGGGTTATCAGTTCGTGACGCCGCAGTTCCTTGAAGACGGCATCCACAACATGTTTCGCAACGTCGGTGAAGTCACCAACCTTGCCAACGATATCTTGCAGGCCAAACCGGCCGCCGCTGGCGTCGACACCGCACGCTTGATCTTCAACACCACTTTCGGCCTGCTGGGCTTCTTCGATGTGGGCACCAAGATGGGCCTGCAACGCAATGACGAAGACTTCGGCCAGACCCTCGGCTACTGGGGCGTAGGCAGCGGCCCGTACGTGATGCTGCCGCTTCTGGGCCCAAGCACTCTGCGTGACGCGCCGTCCAAGTATGTCGACGGCTACACCGGCCCGTACCCGTACATCAACGACATTCCGGTGCGCAACTCGCTCTTCGGCCTGAACATCATCGACACCCGCGCCAATCTGCTGTCGAGTGAGAAGCTGATCACCGGCGACAAGTACACCTTCATCCGCAATGCGTACCTGCAGAACCGCGAATTCAAAGTCAAAGACGGCCAGGTCGAAGACGATTTCTGATCTCGACCGGTAAAACGAAGAAGGCGGCCAGTGGGCCGCCTTCTTTCGTTTGGCTTCCGGGACCGGTTTTGACTCATGGGTTTGAACCTTCCATTACGTTACGGTTTTGCCTGTTCTTATAACTCCCGGTGATTTGAAATCGAAAGACGTCAAGCGACCATCGGCGTGAGCTTGAAACGCCCCGCGGATGGGAGTACCGTCTGCGCCTTAGAAGGGCACCTCTGGTGTACCTGTGTGTAGGGCAAATGCTCGAAAACAGTGCAGTAGAGAGGCTAGAAAGCGAATCCAGTAGTGAGAGCCGGGACAAAGCCCCTGCCTGCTACGCCAACCTAATTCTGGCGCCGTTTGCCCACATGCCAAAAACCAGTGCCACGCTGCTGATAATCGATGATGACGAAGTAGTGCGCGCGAGCCTCGCGGCCTACTTGGAAGACAGTGGTTTCAGTGTCCTGCAGGCCAGCAATGGCCAGCAGGGTCTTCAGGTATTCGAGCAAGACAAGCCCGACTTGGTCATCTGCGATCTGCGCATGCCACAGATGGGCGGACTCGAACTCATTCGCCAGGTCACCGAGCTGTCGCCACAAACCCCGGTGATCGTGGTTTCGGGCGCCGGCGTGATGAACGACGCGGTCGAGGCCCTGCGCCTGGGCGCGGCGGATTACCTGATCAAGCCTCTCGAAGATCTGGCTGTGCTCGAGCACTCTGTGCGCCGGGCCCTGGATCGTGCGCGCCTGCTGCTGGAAAACCAGCGCTACCGCGAGAAGCTGGAAAAGGCCAACCGCGAGCTCGCCGCCAGCCTGAACCTGCTCCAGGAAGACCAGAACGCCGGTCGCCAGGTGCAGATGAACATGCTGCCGGTCAGCCCCTGGACCATCGATGAGTTCCAGTTTGCTCACCAGATCATCCCGTCGCTGTACCTGTCGGGTGATTTCGTCGACTACTTTCGGGTCGACGAGCGTCGGGTAGCCTTCTACCTGGCGGACGTTTCCGGTCATGGCGCCTCTTCAGCCTTCGTTACCGTGTTGCTGAAGTTCATGACCACGCGCTTGCTGTTCGAATCCAAGCGCAGCGGTACATTGCCGGAATTCAAGCCTTCAGAGGTCCTTGGTCATATCAACCGAGGCCTGATCAGTTGTAAGCTGGGTAAACACGTCACAATGGTCGGTGGAGTCATCGACGAGGAGACAGGTTTGTTGACCTATAGCATCGGCGGTCATTTGCCGTTGCCAGTGTTGTACACGCCAGACAGTGTTCGTTATCTGGAAGGGCGTGGTCTGCCTGTGGGCCTCTTCAATGAAGCCACCTACGAAGATCACGTACTGGAGCTGCCGCCGACGTTCAGCCTGACGCTGATGTCCGATGGCATTCTGGACCTTTTGCCAGAACCTACACTCAAAGAAAAAGAAGCGGCTTTGCCCCAACGGGTCAAGGCAGCGGGCGGCAGCCTGGATGGTCTGCGGCAGGTTTTTGGATTGGCCACGCTAGGGGAGATGCCGGATGATATCGCCCTGTTGGTGTTGAGCAGGAATCTTTAATGAGTACCGGTAGAATCCAGTTCGCCGAGCAGGATGGCACCTTCGTCCTGAAGTTCGTCGGTGAAGTTCGCCTGACCCTGTGTTCGGCGTTGGATGCGACTATTGAGCGGATCTTCACGGCGTTGAACTTCAACGCGATCGTGATCGACCTGACCGAAACCCGCAGCATCGACAGCACCACCCTTGGCCTTTTGGCCAAGCTGTCGATCCTGTCGCGGCAAAAGGTCGGCTTGCTGCCGACCGTCGTCACCACCCACGAAGACATCACCCGTCTGCTGCAGTCCATGGGCTTCGAGCAAGTGTTCAACATCGTTGACCGCCCGATCCCGTGCCCTGAGTGCCTGACCGACCTGCCAGACCAGGATCAGTCCGAAGAAGTGGTGCGGATCAAAGTGCTCGAAGCACACAAGATCCTCATGGGCCTGAACGACTCCAATCGTGAAGCGTTCCATGATCTGGTGAACGCCCTCGAGCGTCATTGATTGCTTGAAGTGATGTGGGTCTGAAGGCCCCATCGCGAGCAGGCTCGCTCCCACATTAGTCTTGCGTCGAACACACCATCCCGGCTGCCCCAAAAATCCCCTGTGGGAGCGAGCCTGCTCGCGAAGGCGCCATAACAATCACCACATCTTTCAGCGCGAAGCCACTACCCAAATTCAACGCAAAAAAAGGGCGAACCTACCAAGGTTCGCCCTTTTTGCATCAAGCTAAATCAAATCAGAGCTTGGCTTGCAGCAATGCTTCGAGTTTTTCCTGGTCCCGAGCGAACTGACGAATACCTTCAGCCAGTTTCTCGGTCGCCATCGCGTCCTCGTTGGACAACCAACGGAACTGCGCTTCATTCAAGCTCAAACGAGCTTCACCGGCCTGACCCGGTGCCAATTTGCGCTCCAGCTTGCCAGTATCCGCCGCCAGCTTATCGATCAAATCCGGGCTGATGGTCAGACGGTCGCAACCGGCCAACTGCTCGATCTGATTCAGGTTACGGAAGCTCGCGCCCATGACCACGGTCTTGTAGTCATTGGCCTTGTAGTAGTTGTAGATACGCGTCACCGACTGCACGCCCGGATCATCCGCGCCGGTGTAGTCGTTGCCGTTGGCTTTCTTGTACCAGTCGTAGATGCGACCCACGAACGGCGAAATCAGGAATACGCCTGCATCAGCACACGCCGCAGCTTGAGCGAACGAGAACAGCAACGTCAGGTTGCACTGAATGCCTTCTTTTTCCAGAATTTCGGCAGCGCGGATGCCTTCCCAGGTGGAAGCGATCTTGATCAGCACGCGGTCACGGCCAATGCCGGCCTTGTCGTACAGCTCGATCAGACGGTGCGCACGCTTCAATACGGCGTCAGTGTCGAACGACAGGCGCGCATCCACTTCGGTGGAAATACGGCCAGGGATCACTTTCAGAATTTCTTGCCCTACCGCAACGCCAAAACGGTCGCTGGCCAGGCCCACATCGCCCTTGCAGTCGCTGACGCAAGCGTTCAGCAACTCGGCATAACCGGGAATGGCCGCCGCTTTGAGCAGCAGAGAAGGGTTGGTGGTAGCGTCCACGGGTTTAACGCGAGCGATAGCTTCGAAGTCGCCGGTGTCGGCAACTACGGTGGTCATTTGTTTGAGTTGTTCCAGCTTGGAAGTCATGGGCGTGCTCTGTCCTATGGGTCTAATGACATTACCCGAGCGCTGACAGCCACTCAAGGGTGCGTGTACGTATCGAGGGCCCCAGCGGCAACATCCGGAAAACGGCTGTTTGAATGGCAGGGCGCGGTATCGGTAAATACGATGCCAAATCAGACCACAGGTTCAACTTGGGTGACCGTTAGCGCCCAGAAGGTCCACAGTCATGACTTCAGTTCGCCAATACGTCTCGGAAAACGTCAGGGCGAATAGCGGCGATATGAAGGAGCGATCGTGCGGCCCCAGAAGGGGACCGTCGTCCTTGTTCCCACTCCTGCAGAGTGCGTACGGAAACGCCCAGCAGCTCCGCAAACTTCGGTTGCGATAGACCGGTTTTGCTTCGGGCCTCTGCAGCCTCGGTTACTTCAACTTTGTGAACGTCGCCGTGTAGGCCGGCTTTGACTTCAAGAATCGACGCCAACAGTTCTTCGCCAATATTGCGTTTGGCATCCCGTTCCATCAGTTCTTTTTCAGTTAGGGGCATGATTCAGCTCCTTTGCCGCTTGCAGATAAGACCTTTGAGCGCATGAACCGAGCCCGTCTTTGCAAAAAATTCAACGCTGCCGTCTCGCAACGTTACAAATTCGACGTGATCACCTGCGGCCAACCCGAGCGAGGTGCGAACCTGCGCCGGAATGGTAATTCGTCCTTGCGTCGTTAGCCTCGCAGTTGCCATCAATGACACTCCATTAACGTAGCTAGGGATTTTTCGGTTACCGCCCCTCCAACAACTCCGCCGCCTGATCCAGCAACACCAAAGGCTCTTTAGCCTTGTGAATATCCACCGACAACAACTGCCGAAACTTGCGCGCCCCCGGAAACCCGGTGCCCAGCCCCAGCACATGCCGAGTGATGTGGTGCATCGAGCCGCCCGCATCAATATGCGCCGCTATATAAGGCCGCAACTGCGCCAGCGCCTCGGCCCGGCTGATCACCGGCGCCATGCTGCCGAACAGTTGCTGATCCACCTCAGCCATCACATAAGGGTTGTGATAGGCCTCACGACCCAACATCACACCGTCGAACGTCTGCAAATGCTCGTGACAGGCTTCCAGCGTCTTGATCCCGCCGTTGAGAATAATCTCCAGCTCCGGAAAATCCGTCTTCAACCGCGCCGCCACGTCATAACGCAGGGGCGGAATGTCGCGGTTCTCCTTCGGCGACAACCCCTCCAGAATCGCAATCCGCGCATGCACCGTAAAACTCGTGCACCCGGCATCCCGAACCGTGCCGACGAAATCACACAACTCCTCGTAACTGTCCCGCCCATTAATCCCGATCCGATGCTTCACCGTCACCGGAATCGACACCGCATCGCGCATCGCCTTCACACAATCAGCCACCAACTGCGGATGCCCCATCAGGCACGCACCGATCATATTGTTCTGCACCCGATCACTCGGGCAGCCGACATTCAGATTCACCTCGTCGTAACCGTGCTCCTGCGCCATGCGCGCGCACATCGCCAGGTCCAGCGGGACACTGCCGCCAAGTTGCAGGGCGAGCGGGTGTTCAGCTTCGTTGTGACGCAGAAAGCGGTCGTGATCGCCATTGAGGAGCGCGCCGGTGGTGACCATTTCTGTGTAGAGGAGCGCGTGCTTGGAGAGTAGGCGCAGGAAAAAACGGCAATGGCGATCGGTCCAATCCATCATCGGGGCGACGGAGAAGCGGCGGGAGAGCGGGGCGGGTGTGGCGGTGATTGGGGGCATTGGCGGTTCTGAGATGGGTGAGGCTGGGAGGTGGGGAGTTTATCAGGATTGGGGGTGGGGGGCTTAGGCGAGTCTTGCTGTGATGGTTCAGGACATCAGAGCAAAGGCATTGGAGGAAATCGACTGGATCGCTACGAGTAAATAAGTCTGCCTCCATTTTCAGTGGACGATCTGCACCAGGCCACCGGCCGCGATCTGAACCTGGTGGTGGCGCAGAAGCACAACGCCACGGTGGGTGGCGACATGCAGGAGATGATCCAGGGCTTGCGCCAAAGCGTGGCCGGGATTAGCCCGCAGCTGCAGGCGCCGAAAAACTGGATCGGTTCCAGTGCCGTCAATCTGTTTCAGGTGGTGTGCGACATGCTCGATCTGCTGCGGCAGATGAACACACTGCTGGCCGCTCACACTCATGTACCAGGACCAATGCCGAGCCCGACTGATGTGGCGGCATTCACGCCGAAGGCTGCGCAAGCTTTGGCTCTCGCCCTGCTCGTCACTCAACAACCTTTTTGCTTGTCATGCAAAAGCCACCCATTATCGAGTGACTTGATAGCCTTCAGCCAATTAACCAGGGAGTTTTTGTAGTGGATACAATTTTGACGGTGATTCTTGGGTCGTCGGTAATTTCGGCTTTCGTAGCGATATTTTTCGCATCACGAGACAGCGAGCGAAAAATATCTATCGAGAACATCACGATGGAGCGCACAAAGTGGAGGGATAAGGTCAGAGCTTTGTCGCTCTCAACTGTTGAGGCAATCTCATCGGGCGATAAAGTTCAGATCCTGGCTCTCCGTGCAGAGCTATCGCTCCGCCTCAATCCAAATGACGAATTTGATAACTACATCGTTGGACTCGTCTGTGTTGTTCCTGAGAATCAACGCAGCGCTGCAACAGAGAAATTTACTGCGTCAGTGGCTCAGGTTCTAAAGCATGATTGGGACCGCAGTAAGCTTGAAGCAAGCTCGATATTTGGGCGACTGAAGCTGACTCGCAGCGTACTGAAGAAAGCGTTTTATGAAGTTCCCAGTCTGGAGGTTCCAAAAGACCCCACCTAAACGCTAGGCATCA
This sequence comes from Pseudomonas sp. Root329, assembly GCF_001424925.1. Taxonomy (NCBI): domain Bacteria; kingdom Pseudomonadati; phylum Pseudomonadota; class Gammaproteobacteria; order Pseudomonadales; family Pseudomonadaceae; genus Pseudomonas; species Pseudomonas sp. Root329. The sequence goes on from NZ_LMCV01000034.1 coordinate 319,045, forward strand.
GAATTCCACTAGCCCGCCATTTCGCGGGCTTTTTTGTTCGATAACGTTGAGGTGTTCAATACCGGTTGCTGTTTTTCACCAAGTCATAAAAGCAGACAAGTTTAAAAAAACCACTGTGTTTAGAAGATGTGTCGACGTGTTTTTTTAAGATTTCGCATAAATCCCCCAAACCATCCTTTATCAGGGATGGCTCCATATAAGGAACCATTCTCACGAAAAGCTCAAAGCCTTGTCGTTGGTACAGCTCATTAATTCCCACAATGACTTCCGGGACGGTTTTTGATCTCTTTAGTTCGCCGTTATTCGTCTCTTCAAAAAGGTTTCCTTCAAATCTAGTTTCTGCACCAGGGCAAAGTGGAGGCGAGTCTGGGTTCAGGCTCCCATCTGGAAGAAGGTAGCCAGCCTTTTTCAAGTAGTGGAAAATCGGTAATTTTTGATTTCCTTTTGCAAGCTTGGGGAAAACCGTCGCAACAGTATCTGTTGCGTCATATTTCTCGGTTTCAAAGATAATGTCTCGAACGAGATCCGAGCGCTCAAGGCCAATTAAACCTTGCTTTGAAACTGCCTCGCCTTTCTTGAGCGTAGAAATAGCTCCGTAACCAACAACGAACTCAGTTAGGGAGTCACTTTTTTCAAGGTCGCTCTCATTTCTTACGTAAAGTTGACCTTTAGGGTCATCGGTTATGACAAGTTCATATAGTTGATCTTTTATTTTTCTGAAAATGTGAGCTGGAATCCGCTTCTTTGTTTCGGCTAATACTTCGTATAATTCGACAAAGCTTTTAACTCTCACAAGTTTTACGGGAATTCGTTTGTGGATAACTGAGTCAGTTATTGAAGGCGCTTCTAGGTCGCTGTTCCACTCTACAAATATCAGCTTGTCTCTTAGAAAATCTAGGCTTTTTTCGGGGAAGCAACCAATAATGTCTTCCAGTATTTCGGCTATATGTGGGTCGGCAAGCGAGTAGCCCAAGAAGATCACCGGTCGCTCAATGAAGATGGTGAGTAGCTTTGAGGAAAGATATGGGTTTTTTCTTCTGTACTCCGCATAATCCCCTTCAGTAAGGATTAAAGAGTTTGGTAGTGTTGAGCATCCATGAATTTTATATATTTCAGCGATGCCGTGGCTCCTTCCTGCAATAAGACCGTCCTGACCTATAAATGTAGTGAAGTTAGGGAAAGTGCTCTCGAGAAGGCAGTCCCAGTTTGTTGTGATGATCCCGTCGATGTTTGCTTTTTCCAGCAGAGCTATTTCTTCTGATGTTTCAGGGTTAATGTTTTCATGAGCTTTTTGCAGATATCGAGAGATTTCTATTTTTAGAATTGAGCTGTCATTAAGAAAATGCTCGCCAAATTGTTCTGATATCTCTTTTGACTCTGGGCGTTCCCACCACCGTTCTTCGTAACTTTTTGCCAGTAAATGCGCATACTTTGTGAGGTCGCCCCCGGAGCTTGTTCTGAGTTTGAGTGGGTTTTCACCTATTTCGTTACAGAACTTAAGCAATAGCTGCTCCCAGTTTTCCGTGCCGAGATAACGTCTAGACATTCCTGAACCAATAAACAGCATAGGAGAGGCTTCAAATTTTTTGAAATGCTCCTTAAGGGATGCTTTGAATTCCATGCACTTCTAACCTTGGCTGATGTTTGAATATTGCAGTAAGTATAGAACGTTCCGCCACATCAGAAGAGGTCAACGGAATGAAAAATGTGGCGACAACAAAAAAACATCTGAAAAAGCACTTATCCCCCTCCCGTCGACGGGCTTTGTGTCTTTTTTTTGTGCAAATCCTGATGTAGTGCAAACGAACCTGTAGCCCAGGCAGGCCATGGGGCTCCGTAGGCTTTCATTGGGCGAGAACTTTTAAGCGTGGGTTTCGGTGCGTTTCAAAAACGCGCACGATCTTTTTTGGCCGAAGATTGGCTGCGCGCGGGGAGAGGCTGAATTCCCGTAAGCCAAGACGGGCGGGGGCTTTGTCGTGTTTGATGAATTTCATAGGACTGACGGCGACCGACAATCGTATTCGCCGTCATTCAGCCAATTCGGGTTCGCTGAAAAACGTCGTTTTATTGTGAGTGATTCTTAGGGGTAGGGGGGCATTTTCAAAAAGAGCGATATCAGCGATACGGCATCGCAGTGGGTCTGGAGCCCCCGGTTTTACTGGGTTTTCGGTATTACAAAGGAAGGTAATATGAAGCGATATGAAACAGCTGGAGGGGACGGATTTATTTTCTATCAGGAAAATAGACCCGTCCCCTTTGTTGGTCCCCTTTTCCATCTTTTCGTCCCCCTTTTTTTCCGTGTTGTGCGACCTGCTTGATCTGGGGGAACAGATGAACATGCAAATTGCTGCGCATGTGGATGGTTCGGGGCTGGCGCTGACTACGTTTGCTGCGTTAAATATTGTAGCAATAGGGGCCAAGAGCTTGGGCGCAAAACCAAAGGTCATCACGCTTGTTACTTGAAATTAGAGCTTCTTCCATAAAAAACCCGCATAAATGCGGGTCTTTTTGATGGTTGCGAAATTAACCAAGTCTAGAGGATGTTAAATATCTCTTATGTAGCAGAATGACTGCGGTGCCGCACCGCTGGGGATAAACGATTTTAAACTCAGCGGCGTGTCGTATCTGCGCACCGTGCCAACCTTGATAGCGTGTGCCAGCTTTCTTCCGTCAAAATATTCATTGAAGAACTTTTTTGTGATACCAGAAAACTTTGAAGTCAGTGACCAAATTTCTTTAGGATCATCCGAAAGCACCTCATCGAAATCAAATTCCCCGATGACTTTTCCGATAGGCATGGTCGCATAAATAACTACGGTTTTCACGTCGGGATTCTTGAAAACAGACTTCCTGAATTCGAATTTTTTTTCGCCTTGCAAAATCTTTTCCGCATATTCAGGCTTAATTGATAATAATACTTTCATCTAACTGGCCCGCCTGTGCGATAGAATTAAACTGGTCTCGCGTCAATCGCATGAATCCCCAATAAGCGTTTGGATCCAAGTCGAACTGCTCAATCATCTCGCCACGTGTCACGCGACGCTTTAGAGCGGCATTATACGTAAAGCGGAAAACATGCGGGTATTTTTTATGAGCCCAAAACTGGTCAAGCTCAGCGTCGCTAAAAACGCTGTAGGGCTGGCAATACCTCATAAATTCATCCCGGGAGGTGAAGGAGTGAATTGATCTGTACTCCTCGACAACCCCTACAGATGTGGCCACTGAACGATAATGAGCAGGACCTGCTCCATCAGAAGTTCGATAGATGACAAGGATATCACCAGGGCGGAGAATTTCCAGACCGTTCATCGCTGCGAGATAGACTTTATGAATACTATTGGTGTGCGAAATGTCTTCAATGATGTCCGTGTCCTCATTCTTTAGAATGGAGTCGGGAAGCAATCGGGTATGCCATTTCGGATTAATCGAGAGCAGGTAGAAGTTTTTATTTGCTAAATCTGCTAAAGGATATGATTTCACAAGAGAGTCCTGAAGTTGACTTAGGTTTTTTACAAGAACGTATTCAGTTCCGTTTTGGGTGTGCTTTTCTGCTGCTTTTGAAAAGCCATACTTGGCGAATAATGATATGAGGGCTTCGTGGGCGGGGAATACGGTTACGTAAATTTCACTTACTTTATTATGTAGCGCATGGTCGAATATTTTTTTTATAAAGCGTTCGCCAAGCTTTGTGCCGTGTGCATTGATTTTCATAGTTCCGACTTTGAGCCGGTTCTTACTTGGCAGCGCCGGAACCACATCGTCAAGAGGGCCAGTTTCTGGCTTGAGATAGAGAAAGCCATTTACGTTGCCAAGCTCATCCTCAAAGATATAGGCTTTATCTTCTGCTTTCTTGGTGAACCATTGGGAAAATTCCTTGTAGTCCTCTATGAGCGAGGCGAAAAAAGGATCACCCAAGTTTACAAATTTGAATTTTTTTTGTGTTAGTTCCACGGCTGCGCTTCCTGCTCTAATTGGTTTTGAAAAAATTACTAATATTTTCTTGAAAAGCTTGGTCGGATGGCTGATTCAAAATTGATAGTGGAATATTTAAAAGCTTGCCGATGTAAATGGCTCTTTCTTTTTCTGCTTTTAGGAAAGTGGATATATCACCAGCTGATGAATTTTTATCTCTTGTTAATAGACGATTTTTCACTGTTTCAGCAGGGGCTTCTATTAGTGTTATTGCTGATAGTGATAGCTCTTTGAATGTGTTTTCGTCTACTTCTATAAGAAATCCGTCCGAGCCTTTAAGTACAAAGTGACCGTCTAGTAATAGATTGGCGTTGTTTTCGGTTAAGCGGTTGACCGCTTTTGTGAGTGCGACTTGATTCAAGTCTATATCTGAGACTAGCTTGTTAGATTCCCAGTTTGCTGACTTCAACTCGCTCTTGATAAGAGAGCTGGCACTCGAATGCATTATTCCGGTCTGTGCTGCAAAGCGCTCACAAAGATATGTCTTACCTACTCCATGCACTCCAGCAACAAAAACGACCATAGCTGATCTCCCTATCCATGTGGTTTTCGTCAGTACGCCAGTCAATCATCCTGATGTCAATTGGACATCAGGATGATTCTCAGATTTATTTTCCGTAACCGTTATTCAGACCTACTTTGTACTAGGAAGCTTGCCAGTGATCACAAACGTATCAAACACTTTCTGCCCATCACGTATTGCTTCCCGAATATCCAGGAACGTCAATTCTTTACGAATGACTTTTCTGTAGCGTTTATCGGTTTTTTTGGTAGTGGTCATCGGAGATTCCGAAGGGTGCATATGCATGCTGACTAGTTAATGTGATTGATATTACTCGGGCAAACCGCAAGAGCGGTAAAGGACGGCTTATGCTGCCAGCCCCCTGTGAGGGCGGAGGGGCGTCCGGGTGGGCGCCCCGTTGTGACGTCAGGACGGTTCAGCATCCATACGTCGCGCAATGACATCCAGCACATCGCAGCCATCACGCAACGGTATGCAGCAAAGCATTGCGAAGTCGCTGAGTATCACCGAATCCGTGGTGATGTCGCCGCGCATCGCGAGGTTTTCCAGGATCTGTGTTACCGCGCCAATTCGGTAGCGTGCGGTGCTAAGCAGTGAGTGCAGCGGTTGGGTGGTGTTTACATACAGCGAGGGAAGGTCGTCGGCGTTGCTGGTTAAAGCCATGTATTCATTCATAAGAGAAGCTCCATTAATTTGAGAAAACTACTACTCAATCGTCGCCAAACGAATGGGTGGTAGCCGTACGCGGGTTGGCGAACCGGGCAATGGAGAAACCGGCAGACCCTAAGGTCTCCCGCGCACAGCCACCATAAAGCAGGCAGCTAAGTGCGTTCCGAAACGCTCCGAAAATGCTCGAAGGTTTCAGTTCAATTGCCATCGAGTCGCCAAACCCGACACGCCATTTTGACGTTGGGTGGACTATAGGCCTCGTGACAAAAGCACAGCAATGGACAAGTGTACGGACAATTCCCAGAGTCGTGTAGGACGTTGCTCTTTTAACAGTTTGTCTGGGAAACACCCATTTGTGCATCAAGAAATCAGTACCTGAACAAACCCTGTCGCCCAGCAAAGTTTCATAATTCCTGTTGGTCTTGCGGCATAGGATAACGACCTAAGGTCACCACGCTTCCAACCCACAGGAATCTGAAAAATGATCTCGAACCTCTTCAAAGTCGCTCTGATCGCCGGCGCATTGCTATTGAGCGCCTGTTCGGGTGCAAGCACCCATAGCGAATATTCGGAAGCCACCCTGCCGTCTGCCGGTTTTGGTCCGGGGCCTACCAACAACCCCAATAAGATGAATTTCCATGGCAGTGCGCTCGGCAACAGCTTCGGCGAGTACAGTTCGGGGTTGTTGCACGACGATTAACGGCGGAAGTGTTTCCGCCGTTTTGCGTTTTACCTGAGGCAAGGTGAGTGCTGGGTTGGCGACTGCTGCGCAGTCGGACGCAGGCTTCGCCAGCTGCTACATGGATGGTGTACGTGCGGTTATTTGGGCTCGGGTGTTGCTATCCACTGGCCCAAAACTTTTTGGTAGTTGCCTGTGACTTTGGCCAGGTGCAGCCACTGATCGACGTACAACTTCCAGGTCATGTCATCACGCGGCAGCAAGTAAGCCTTCTCGCCGTACTGCATGAATTGCTTCGGGTTCACCGCGCACAAACCGGGTTTGAGTTTCTGCTGATAGAGCGCTTCCGAAGCATCTGTAATCATCACGTCAGCCTTCTTGTCCAGCAGCTCCTGAAAGATGGTCACGTTGTCGTGAAGGCGTAATTGCGCCTTGGGTAGAAAGGCGTGAACAAAGGCTTCGTTGGTGCCGCCGGCTGGTTCGACCAAACGAACCGAAGGCTGGTTGATTTGCTCGACGGTCTGGTACAGCGCCTGATCTTCGCAGCGCACCAGTGGGATTTTGCCGTCGACGTCGAGCGTGGTGCTGAAGAAGGCTTTTTTCTGGCGCTCCAGCGTGACCGAGATGCCGCCGACGCCGATGTCGCATTTGCCCGCGAGCATGTCGGGCATCAGGGTTTTCCAGGTGGTCTGCACCCACTCGACTTTGACGCCGAGGCTGTCGGCCAACGAGCGGGCCATGGCGATGTCGATACCCGAGTATTCGCCGTCCTCGGCTTTGACGGTGTAGGGTTTGTAGTCGCCTGTTGTGCACACGCGCAGTTGGCCCTGTTGGATGACGCTGTCCAAGTGCGATTGCTCGGCTTGAGCGGCAAACGATAGGGCGAGCAGGCCACCGAGCATCATTGTGGTTTTCAGGTTGTTCATTGTTATCCGGCTTCCATGATGGAGTGGGGGCTGAGAGTACTTACTTTCTGCTGCACCGCTCAACATCATCCTGGGTTTTCAAATCGGTCTCGATTCGCTAGAGCTATTGCCCCGTCATCTCCATCTCCGGACTCAACGTCCCTAACCAAGCCACCAACCCCACAATCAACACCGCCGCCGCCAATTCAACCACCACGCTGCGCCGCAACGTATTCGCCGCCACCCGATACTGACCCTCACGCAACGACCGCTCCAGAAACGGCCCCAGGTGAAAACGGTTCAACGCGGCGAGCACCAGCATCCCGGCAAACAGCGCGATTTTGATGGACAGCAAAATCCCGTAGATACTGAGCAAGACATCGTCGAGCGTTGGGCCGACGATGAACAGGTAGTTCACGACGCCCGTGACCGTGATGACGGCCACGATCACTGCACCCACCCATTCAAATCGGCTGACTACCCGAGCCAGCAATCTGATGCGTTCCTCGGTTTGCAGATCGTTGATCTTTGCCATCAAGGCAAGCGCGACCAGCGCACCGAGCCAGGCTCCCGAAGCCAGCAGATGCGCGATGTCAGTGATGAAATGCCAATAGCGACGGCTGCCTTCATCCATCGCCCCATGACCGCTCCAGGCCAGGCTGGCCAGGGCGATAGCGCCGGCAAAAGACGCGATCAGCAGGCTGAATCCGGGCGCACGGTGATTGAGCATCACCGCCAGACTGGCGATAACCAGCGCGACGATGCGCACGACCCAGGCCAACCCGACATCCGTCTCAAACACCATCATCTCGATATGCGGACGCAGCTCGGCAAAGTTCGTCTCACCGCTCATGGCGCTCGCCATCATCACCATGCTGGCGACAGAAAGCAGCACGCCCAGCAACGCCGCCCCCGTCAACATCGACCGAAGCGGCAGCGCCACCCCTGACACCCGCTCCTGTTCTTTCAGGCTATACAGCCCAAACAGCGCCAGCCCAAACAGCAGCATCAAATCCACATACAACCCAAAGCGCAGTGCAATGCTGACCGAGTCGCTCATCAATCACTTCACTTTGAACGTGACGTTGCCGGTGATCGGGTGGGTGTCCGAAGACACCGCGCGCCATTCGACTTTGTAGGTCCCGGCAGGCAGTGGCGAAAGCGGTGTGATGACCATGGTTTTCGGATCGCTACCACCCGAGACTTTGGCTTTCATGGGCATGGGGGAGTGCGCCATGCCGGGCATTTCCGTCATGACCAGTTTTGCACCGGAGAACTGGGTCATGAGGCTTTCGGAAAAGTGCAGTTCGATTTTGCCGGGTGTCGCGCCATCCGCACCTTCCGCCGGAGTGGAGGAGAGCAGTTTCGGGTGCGCTTGAGCGAGCGCGCTCATGAGCAGCCCGATGGCGACAGCGGTAGTTTTAATCATGCGCATGCAAGGCCTCTTACCGCTTTAAGCGGTTGTTTTTTTGGTTGTTGAGTTAATGCGTTTAGAACCACAGGCGAACGCCGAGGACCAAGCGTGCTTCGCTGCGATCCTCGCCTTCATCGTTGGCGTAGTCGGCGGTTTTGCCGTAGGTGCGGTTCCAGGTCACGCCGATATAGGGCGCGATTTCCCGGCGGATTTCATAGCGCAGCCGCAGGCCGGCTTCGGTGTTGGATAACCCGGAACCGATACCCCGTTGCGGGTCGTTTTTGCCGTAGAAGTTGAGTTCGGCGGTCGGTTGCAGGATCAGGCGGTTGGTCAGCAGGATGTCGTAGTCGCCTTCCAGTCGCGCGGCGGTTTGGCCGCCTTCGCCGATGAAGGCGGTGGCTTCGGTTTCGAAGTTGTACAGCGCCATCCCTTGCACGCCAAACGCGGCCCAGGTTTGCGGATCGCCAGGTTTGAAATCCTGGCGAACGCCGGTCACCACGTCCCACCACGGGGAGATTGCGTGGCCCCACAGGGCCTGGATTTCGGCGTCTTCGGTTTTGCCGTTGGTGCGTTCGCCTTCGGAGCGCAGCCACAGGCGATCGATGTCGCCGCCAATCCAGCCGGAGAGATCCCAGGCCAGGGTGCTGCCGTCATCAGCGTCCTGCCATTCGAGTTTATCGGCGAGGAAGTAATGGTTGAGCGCGGTGTCATGCACGCCGTGGCCGGTTGGGCTGGCGTACACCGCGGCGCGGTCGGCATCGGTCAGCGCCGGGATCGGCGTGCGACTTTCGGTCGGTGCGGCGGGCTGCATCTGGCCGTCGTCCATGCTTTGCATTTGGCTAGGGTCCATGCCCTGCATCTGGCTGTGATCCATGTTTTGCATGTCGCCGGTGGCGGCCATCGCCGAAGAGAGGGTCAGGCTCGCGGTCACGAGTGCCAATGAAATGGGAGTGAGTCTGGTCATGGTCAGGCGCCTCATTCTTCCACGCGAACTTCACGGAACATGCCCATTTCCATGTGGTACAGGAGATGGCAGTGATAGGCCCAACGGCCGAGCGCATCGGCGGTCACCCGATAGCTGCGTCGGGAGCCGGGCGGCATGTCGATGGTGTGTTTGCGCACCATGAACTCGCCGTTTTCGTCTTCGAGGTCGCTCCACATGCCATGCAGGTGAATGGGGTGGGTCATCATCGTGTCGTTGACCAGCACCACCCGAACCCGCTCGCCGTATTTGAGGCGCACGGGTTCGGCGTCGGAGAACTTCACGCCGTTGAACGACCAGGCGAATTTCTCCATGTGGCCGGTGAGGTGCAGTTCAATGGTACGGCTCGGGTCGCGGCCGTCCGGGTCTTCGAAGGTGCTGCGCAGGTCGGAATAGGTCAGGACGCGGCGGCCGTTGTTGCGCAGGCCGAGGCCGGGATCGTCGAGTTTGGGGGCGGTGGTCATGGCTTGCATGTCCACCAGCGGGTTGTTGTTTTCCGTCGCAGGGTGGGACTGCATGCCGGGCATGGCCATGGCGCTGTGATCCATGCCCGCCATGCTGCCGTGATCCATTCCGCCCATGCCCATGTCATCCATGGTCACCAGCGGTCGAGGGTCCAGCGGCGGTATCGGCGCGGATAAACCAGCCTTCGCTGCAAGCGTGCCGCGTGCAAATCCAGTCCGATCCATCGACTGGGCGAACAAGGTGTAAGCCGCTTCGGTCGGCTCGACAATCACATCGAAGGTCTCTGCCACCGCAATGCGAAACTCGTCGACGATCACCGGTTTGACGTGCAGCCCATCCGCAGCGACCACCGTCATTTTCAGCCCGGGAATGCGCACGTCGAAGTACGTCATGGCGGAGCCATTGATGAAGCGCAGGCGCAACTTCTCGCCCGGTCGGAACACGCCCGTCCAGTTCGAGTTCGGCGCCTGGCCGTTCATCAAGTAGGTGTAAGTTGCGCCGCTGACGTCGGCGAGGTCGGTGGGGTTCATCTTCATTTCGGCCCACATCTTTCGATCAGCGACCGTGGACCCCCAACCTTTCTCACTGACGTCGTGGATGAAGTCACCCACGGTGGGCTTGTTGTAGTTGTAGTAATCGGACTGTTTTTTCAGCGTCTTCATCAGGTCGACGGCGTCTTCGTCGGTCCAGTCGGTCAGCATCACCACGTAATCGCGGTCGTACTGGAACGGCTCCGGCTCCTTCGCATCAATCACCAACGGCCCGTAAACACCGGACTGTTCCTGTAAGCCTGAATGGCTGTGGTACCAGTACGTGCCGTTCTGTCGAACCTTGAATTGATAGACGTACATCCCACCCGGCTCGATGCCGTGAAAGCTCAAACCCGGCACGCCGTCCATGTTGGCCGGCAGCAAGATGCCGTGCCAGTGAATGGAGGTGTCGGCGTTGAGTTTGTTTTTCACTCGCAGCGTCACCGTGTCGCCTTCGCGCCAACGCAGCAGGGGGCCGGGAATGCCGCCGTTGATGGTCATCGCGGTGCGCGGGTTGCCGGTGATGTTGACCGGGGTTTCGCCGATGAGCAGATCGAAATCGGTGCCCGCCAGCACCTGAGGTTCGCCGGGACTGGTGACCGCCCAGACAGGCGTGCGCCATAACCCGAGGCCGCCGAGGAGCCCGCCCGCGGCCAGGCCCTTCACGAAGGTGCGTCTTGATGTGTTGGAGTGCATGCCGTGTTCCCGGTCCGTCAGCGTGGAGAGAGCTTGACGACGAGGCTAACGGGCGATGCCTTTCAGCAGGCTGAGGCGGGGATTACAGTTTTGTCAGGTTCATGCCGTAATTATTGGCGTGTATCGGGCGTTGACGCTGCGGCCACAGTGCCGCTACCGCAATTGATATACGAAGACGACTTCAACCAACGCTGATCCGGATAGTAAGAAAACAACAACTGCCCATCTTTCATCGAATCAATCAACTTATGCGCAATTGCCGGCCGTACAGCCGGACACCCCAGGCTTCTACCGATCCGGCCATTCGCTCGGGCAAGAACCGGACTGACATAGGGCGCCCCATGGATAACGATCGCCCGCTCAAATGCGTTGTCGTTGAAACCCGGCTCCAATCCTTCCATGCGCAAGGAGTAACCGTTCTGGCCGACATAGCTCGACTGGGTGCGGTACAAACCGAGGCTGGTGGCAAAGCTTTCATTCTGGTTGGAGAACTTGACCGCCATGTTCTCGCCGCTGTTGCGACCGTGGGCGACCAGTTCGTGGAACAGTAATTTACGTTTCTTCAGATCGAACACCCACAACCGTTGTTCGGTCGAAGGCAATGAGTAGTCGATGACAGCAAGTCTTTGGACAGGTGCTTTACCTTGGGCCAAGCTGCATTGGGTAGCGCGTACGGCCAGCCCGATGACTTTGGCGTTGGCGCCAGGTGCTGCTTTGAGCAGCGCGGCTTCAAGCGAATCGGCGTAGGCTGCCGGTACCGAAACTAACGTCAGCAGCAAGGCCGTGAATAAGAAACCAAAGCGGTCTAGTGCCATATGTAAGTCTCACATTAATGTTTCGAGTCTAGCAGTGTGCAGGATGCTAGCCGTTGAATACGGGGCGATTAAGGATTATCCATGGGGCAGTTAACAAGGTTATTCGTCATAAGCCGCATCTTTTTTATGGGCTTTCTGATCAGCGGCGCAGCGATTGCAGAAACTTCGCCGATTGAGGCGGTATCTCCCGTCATCAGCAGAACTGGCGCAGCACCTGACGATTACGTCGCTCAAACGATTCAGGCGGCACTTGAGCCATTGAGTTCATCGTTTCCCCCCTTGCTCACTTCCCGTGGCCATCGACGGGTGGATCCGAGTCGCGTGGTCATGGATTTTTACATGCATCGGGGTTATCGCTCGGCCTGGGCGAACGACAGCGATGTCATCCAGTTATTGAAAAGCCTGAGCGAGACCCGGGCCGACGGGCTGGACCCTGCGGACTTTCATATTGATGAGTTGGCGAACGCCAGAGCGTCGATGCAGGCAGCAGAGCCGACGGTGGCGCAACGGGCGGCGTTCGATATCGCGGCGACCCGGACCTTTATCACGGCGCTGCTGCAATTGCGGCGCGGCAAGGTTGACCCTTCGCGTCTGGACATCCATTGGAATTTCGACCCTGTCGGCGCCGATCCTCGTGGAGACATGAATAACTTGTTCGCCGCGCTCGATGCTCATGACGTGGCGCGCGCTTTCGCCGAAGCGCCACCACAAGAGGCGGTTTACCGCAGCCTGCGCGTGGGGCTGGCGCAACTGCGCAAGGTTCGGGACGCGGGTGGCTGGCCGAAGATTGCCGAAGGCCAATCGCTCAAGCCAGGCATGGATGACGCCTCTGTCGCGCAGTTGCGAGCACGTTTGGTGGTGGGTGGTTATCTGGCCCCATCAAAGAAGCCACGCACTGATTACGACGACAGCGTCACCGCGGCGGTGAAAAAGTATCAGACCGAGCAATACCTGGGGGCGGATGGCGTGGCGGGGGGCGCGACACTGGCTGCGTTGAATGTGCCCGTAGAGGCGCGGATAGACCAGGTTCGGGTGAACATGGAGCGCGCGCGTTGGTTGTTGTACAAACTTCAGGGCACTTTTGTCATCGTTGATATTGCGGGTTACAAGGTGGCGCTTTATCGCGACGGTAAGGCGATATGGCGTTCCCGGGTTCAGGTCGGTAAGCCGTTCCGCAGTACGCCGGTGTTTCAAGCCGAGATTACTTACGTAACGTTCAACCCCACCTGGACTGTGCCACCGACGATCCTCATCAAAGACATGCTGCCCAAGATTCAACGAGATCCTGGCTACCTTGCCGCCAGCCGTATAAGAGCCCTTGATCGAGAGGGGAATGTGCTCGATCCGTCGACCGTCGACTGGGATAACGCGCGCGGTATCACGCTGCGACAGGATGCCGGGCCGGATAATTCGCTGGGGCAAGTGGTCATTCGGTTTCCCAATGAGTATTCGATTTATCTCCACGACACCCCGCATCGCGAGTTGTTTGCGCAATCGCGCCGTGCCACCAGTTCAGGCTGCATACGGGTGGAGAACCCGCTGCAGTTGGTAGAGCTGTTGTTCAACGACCCGGTTCGTTGGAACAGCGCCGGGATACAGGCTCAACTGGCGAACGGCAAGACCGAAAATATCAGGCTTCCTGTCAAGGTGCCGGTGCTGTTGGCTTACTGGACGGTGGACCTGAGCAACGATGGTCGAGTGATGTTTAAACCCGATGTCTACGGGTACGATTCCGCGGTACTGCGGGGGTTGAATCTGCCTTCGGAACTGCCCGTTCTGGATGTGCGACGAGCAGGAACTTCCTCTGTGGCAACGGAGCAAAACCAGCAGTAGCCATGAAGGAGTTGGGACTTGTCACCCGTATGGAAAGGGCCGGTCATCGATGCACCAACGATGCAAGCGCTCTGCGTCAACCTTTGCGCTCCGTCGCAGATTCCAGAGTTGGTGAAGCCAAAAGGTTGGCTGACCCGTTGAAAACTATCACAATACAAAATAGTCACCGATCATCGATGTGAAGGAATAGGGAATTGAAGATGGATGTTGCGCAAAAAAAACCGTCACTCAACACAGGTATGCTCGATGTGCATGACCTCGATGAGTGCCGCAACATTCAAAAAGGTGCTGTGTTTATCATTGCCTCGGGGGCGTCCGCTAAAGATTTTCCGCTGGAAAAGTTTGCCGACATTCCGATGATTACGATGAATGGCGCCATCTCCATGTTCTCCGGGACAGGTACCAAGCCGTTCTTTTATGCCTGTACGGATCAAGGCTTTTCCCGAGAGCAACCCGAACTGTTTTCAGAGGCGATGCGCATCAGTCAGCGGGTTGCACTGTGGCAAGAGCACATCTGGAACACGACGGTAGCGCCTGAGGGCGAACTGTATTTACTCGGCCGAGCCCCCAAACTCTCCTGGACGGACCTGGTTTTCAGGGCCGATAAAGAACTCGTCAGAAGTCGCAAACTCGGAACTGGCCGCAATAGAACCCTTGGTTTCAGCAAGAACCTTAAACGCGGTTTTTTTGATGCCCGTACCGTGGCTTATCTGGCGTTGCAGATTGCCTATCACGTGGGCTTTACCAAGGTGTTTTTGGTTGGCGTCGACTTGAATCAGTCTGTGAGCCGTTTTTACGAAGAGGCCGACACGTTAGCGTCGCCATGCCTGCTCGATCAGCATTTTCATACGAGAATTCTGCCGTCGTTCGAGATCTTGTCGAAGTACGTCGTGGATGAAGATTTTAAGGTCTACAACCTGTCCAGTAATTCAAGGATTCCGGGCGAGCTCATTCCTCGAGTGACGCTGGATGAGATCGGCAAGTTGATCTAAAGGTTGTTCGTGTTTTATTGAAATGGGCGCCCTCGGAGCGCCCATTTTTTTGTTTGTAGTTTATCGACCGTCAACCGTTCGGCACTTGCGTCGGATCTGCCAATAAGCGTCGCCTAAGCTTTGATTTATCCGGACATTCTTCCGGTACTTACAAGGAAGGTGTGGCATGACTTTGTTAAAATTCGGCGCGTCGATCCTGATGGTCTGTTTGGCAGGCTGCGCAACCAGCAGTCGTTATGAACCTCCACCGGTTCCGGCATCAGCGATGACGCTAGACGATGGGCAAATTCATAGCTCGTTAGTGGGTAAGCAGTTTTATGGAACCACCCGGCAGGGCAGTCACCCCTACTCGATCAGGTTTTTAGCCGATGGTATCGATGTGTTCGAGATGGCGCCTGACGCGCCGGAGAAAGAACGGTGGACTCTCAAAGACGGTGTTGTTTGCGTCATACCTAACAAGTACCCAACCGAGTGCAGTCAAGTGAAGGTCGCCAATAATGAGTATTGGTTTGTCGACCCGAAGAGTGGGAGAGTCAACGCGCATCTGAAGCTCGCGCCTTGATGGTGATGCTCGTGAAGGAATGCAATGGCGACCCAGCGTGAACTCAAGCCGGTGCCCCATGAGATTGCCCAGCGGGCCTATGAGCAAATGCGCCTGGGGGATGCAGAAAGTGCTCGGGCGCATTTGCATAGCGCGATGCGACGACTAGCCAAAGGACATTTGCCCCATACCCCCCCGTAGACTAAGCTCACAAAAAATAAGGGTTTTGGGGTGTTACCTATGCCTTACCCTTACAGGACGAGCTTTTGCCTATCCCTCTTCACGATCCGCACAACGCCACCGGCGTCACGTTGAAACGGTTACCTCTGCGCAAAGCAGCGGTACTGTTTATTGCGGTCGTGTGCCTGAGCCTGTGCGGTTTGCTTTACTTGCAACTGGAGCAGTCGCGCCGGCATGACCTGGCGTTGGCGCAAGTGGCGTCATCAAACCTGACGCGGGCCATGGCGCAGCAGGCCGAAGACACCTTCATGCAAGCCGATCTGGTGCTGACCAGTCTGGCCGACTGGATTCAGGCTGACGGTTTCGGCACGCCCCAAATGCCACGCTTGCAGAAAACGTTCGCCCGGCGGGTGCAGGCGCTGAGTCAATTGCACGGGATATTTCTGTTCGACCAGAAGGGGCAGTGGATCGTTAGCTCCTTCGAAAATCTGCCACGCGGCCCGGGTGTGTCGGATCGCGAATACTTCAAATTCCACCAGCAGAACGTCTCCTCCCTGGCGCACATCGGGCCGGCGATTCGCAGTCGGGAAAATGGCGAGTGGATCATCCCGATATCCAAACGGGTGAACGACAAGAATGGCAATTTCCAGGGCGTCTTGTTGGCCGGCATCAAGATGGCGTACTTCGATCAGTTCTTCAAAAGCTTCAGCATTGATGACAACGGTTCGATGTTTTTGGGCTTGACCGACGGAACGCTGCTGGCGCGACGGCCGTTTGTGGAATCGCTGATTGGCACATCACTGGCCAAGAGCGAGATCTTCGAGAAACTGCTGCCCAACGCGCCCTCCGGCAACGCGATTTTCCGCTCGCTGGTCGATGGTGTTGTGCGGTTGTATGGCTACCGTCAGCTCGACGCTTATCCGCTGGTCGTGTCTGCCGCCTCGTCCAGGGATTCGATTCTCAAGGATTGGAACGACACGGCGTTTCGCTCCACAGTCATCGTTGCCCTGGTGGTGCTGGGCGTGGGGCTGTTCGGTTGGATGTTCCTTTATCAGGTGCGTGTCGGCGAACGGGTCGAGGCGGATTTGCGCACGGCGAAGGAAGCGCTGAAGCTGATCGCAACTCACGACAGCCTGACCGGCCTGGGCAATCGCCGGCTGTTCGAGGGCGCGCTGGACATCGAGTTCGGCCGAGGCGCCCGGCAGTCGAGTTCGCTGAGCCTGATCATGCTCGATATCGATTACTTCAAACGCTACAACGACGCTTATGGCCACGTGGCGGGGGACCATTGCCTGGCTGAAGTGGCGCGGGCGGTAAAGGGGTGCTGCCATCGAAAAGCCGATTTGGCCGTGCGCTACGGCGGTGAGGAATTTGCGGTATTGCTGCCCGACACCGACATTCACGGCGCGATGGTGATTGCCGAGCAGATCCGCCGCAGCGTCATGGACAAGAACATCATCCACAGCGGTTCACCCTCGGGCTTCGTGACGGTCAGTCTGGGTTGTTATTCGTTTGTGCCGACGGGGCGGGACAGCATGGAAGTGTTCATCGAACGAGCGGATGCGGCGCTGTATCAAGCCAAGCATTCGGGGCGAAACCGCTCGGCGGTGCTGTCGATGGAGGGCGGTGTCGAGGCACTGCTGCGTTCGGATCGTTGAGGTGTCTCTCAACGGTGTTTCACCCACGCAACACCCCGGCCAGCCGGCTGTCTGCCTGTCAGATCCCCTTCAATTGATCGTCTAGAGTTGCGGTAACGCTGCCGATCCCGGCAGGTCCCCCCACCGCACGGATGATCGTCAAAATGTTGATTACTCAAGCATTGGCAGCCGTTGCTCTAACCGTTGCAGCCTGCGCCATCTTTCCGCTCGCGAGCCAGGCTCAATCGAAAGTCACAGCCGAAGAAGCACACGCTATCGGCGTGGATGCCTACCTTTATTTTTACCCGCTGTTGACCATGGACATCACCCGCAAGCAATTCACCAACATCGAACCGGGCAAGGAATTCGGTAAAGGTCCGATGAATATGTTTATCAGCGTGCCGCAGTATCCACCTGCCAATTTCAAAGGGGTGGTGCGCTCGAACTTCGACACCTTGTATTCCATTGCCTGGCTGGATTTGACCCAAGAACCGCTGGTGATCGCAGCGCCCGATACGGCCGGGCGTTTTTACCTGTTGCCGATGCTCGACATGTGGACCGATGTGTTCGCCTCACCGGGCTGGCGCACCACGGGCACCCAAGCGGGGCAGTTTCTGGTGACGCCGCCGGGCTGGACCGGGACGGTGCCTGCCGGACTGAACCATCTGCCGGCGCCTACGCCCTTTGTCTGGGTCATTGGCCGCACCAAGACCGACGGCGCTGCGGACTACGCGGCCGTGCACAAAATTCAGGCTGGCTATACCGTGACACCGTTGTCCCGGTTGGGTAAAAGCCCCGAGCCGGTCAGCGTGAACATTGACCCGGCCGTGGACATGAAGACCCCGCCCAAGATTCAGGTCGACTCAATGTCGGCGGCCGACTACTTCGCCTACGCCGCCGAATTGCTCAAAATGCACCCTGCGCACATCACCGATCAACCGATCCTGGCGCAGATGAAGCGTATCGGTATCGAGCCCGGAAAATCCTTCAACATGGATGCACTGGACCCTGAAATCAAAGCAGCGCTGCAGACCGTGCCCGAAGACGCGCAGACGCTGATGACGTGGAAGGTTCCAACCCTCGCTCGCGTGGTCAACGGCTGGTCGATGAACACCGACACCATGGGCGTCTACGGAAACTACTACCTCAAACGCGCGATCGTTGCGCAGATGGGGCTCGGCGCCAACTTGCCCGAGGATGCGATTTATCCGCTGAACATCGGCGATGTCGAAGGCAAGCCACTCGATGGAACGAACAAGTACGTGCTGCATTTCGACAAGGGTGAAATGCCGCCGGTAAACGCTTTCTGGTCGATCACCTTGTACGACCCTGAAGGATTCCAGGTCGGCAATGCGCTCAACCGGTTTGCGTTCAGTAGCTGGATGCCGTTCAAGACGAACGCCGACGGTTCGCTGGACATCTACTTCCAGCACGAAAACCCCGGCAAGGACCTTGAAGCCAATTGGCTGCCGGCGCCGAAGGGCGGGTTCAACCTGACCATGCGTTTGTATGGGCCCAAGCCCGAGGTTTTGAACGGCAAATGGAGCCCGCCGCCGGTCAAACCAGCCTAGTCCCACGTTTCAGGCCAAAAAGCAGCCGACGATCATCGGCTGCTTTTACGCGTCCAGCTGCCCGTCCCGCCACCGGCACCGCCCGTTCCACCGCCCGCCGCGCCCGTGCCACCCCCCGCGCCAGAGCCGCTGTTCCCGGCATTGCCACTATTTCCGCCACCCGACGAGCCCGATCCGCTATCGCCGCCGTTAGCGTTATGGTCGCTCGAGGGTTGGCCAGGGTTATTGTTGGGCGCCATTGTCGAGCCGCCGATTGAACCCGAATGGGGACCGGTCGCATCAGCGCCATCGCCTGAGGCTGCAAAAGTGCCGACGGACATGGCGGACAGCACTCCCGCCAGTAACAGCGAGGTCATTTTGATCATCATCATGGTGCGTCTCCCAAGATGAGGCATTCTCGGCATCAAAAGGTACGCGAGCGATGCGTTCAATTACAGGGCAGCGGCCGTCGATTGGCAATGGTTGTATTAACGGTTCTTCAATTGCGGCAATGGCTTGCGTTATCCAGGGGCCAGGGCCCAGCATGGCTGCTATGTTCAATGAACGTTCGGCGAGTGCCCAGGTAGGAAAGCATTGCGAGCGTCGCATCCCGATCAGGCAATCGATTGACAGGATAAGTGCATGGATATGACCGCCGTTACCACCGTCGCCGCGCCCCGTCATACGCCGATAACCCGCAACCTGGTGTTGGTCGTCGGCCTGCTGTTTGTTCTGGGTGTGCTGATTGCCCTGTTGGCCTTGTTCAACATTGCCGGGCGTCTGGACGCCCAGGACCTGGCCAAGACCACGTTCTACACCCAGCGTGCGCTGGAAAACCGCATCACCGCCTCGAAAAGCTACGTCGCCAGTTATGCAAACTGGACGACCGCCTATGACCATTTGAACGACAAGGTCGATGCGCAATGGGCTTACGTCGAGCAGAACGTGGGCAAAACCTTGTTCAGCATCGATCACTACGATGGCGTCTTCGTGGTCGATCATCAGCAAACCAAATACGCCGTGGTGCGCGGGCTTCAGGTGCAAGAGGCGGCGACCACCTATCTTTCGGCATCAATGGCGACGCTGATACAGGCAGTCCAGAGTCAGGAAAGCCTCATTGATCCGATCAGCCAGTTCACGCTGTTCGAGGGCAAACCGGCATTGTTGACGGCTGCCGCGATCGTCCCCAATGACGAAAGGCCGGCGGTCGATCCCCAAAGCACCTCGGTGCTGGTGTTCGTCGACCAATTAAGCCCTGACAAACTCAGCGCCCTGAGCGCCGATTATGGTCTGCATGATTTAAACCTGGCGCCTGATAACGCCATCTCGCCCGGCAGGCCAGCCGTGGCACTGGCAGGCACTGGCTACAGCCTGGTTTCCCGACTTGAGCAACCGGGTCACCAGCTACTCTGGTCGCTGCTGCCGCCATTGGGTGGCGCGTTGTTGGTGCTGGCGTTGTTAACGGCTTATTTCTTCCGGTATGTCTTGAGAACGTCCGGGCACGTGGATGCCAGCTACACCAGCCTCGATTTATCGAACCAGGCGCTGGAGGCCAGTGAAGAGCGTTTTCGTGCCGTGGCTGAGGCCGCTTCCGACTGGATCTGGGAAATCGACGACAAGCATTGCATCTCTTATCTGTCAGGACGTTTCGCCACCGTCACCGGTTTTTCCGATCAGCAATGGATAGGGCAGGACATCGGGCAATTGCTCAATTGCGATACGCTGCCCTTGTCGCTGTGGCTGCATAAGCTCAATGAAGAACAGCCCGTCAGCCATTTGCGCTGCTCCTATCGCGATCAATCGGGGCAACAGCGTATTTGCCGGGTTTCGGCCCGACCGATCCATCGCAAGGGCGAGGTGCTGGGCTATCGCGGAACGGCCAGCGACATCACCGATGAAGTCGCCGCTCATGCCCAGATCCAGCATCTGTCGTTGCACGATGCCCTGACGGGGCTGCCGAATCGCAACAAACTGGCGCGTTTTCTCGACGAGGCCCTGGCGCAGAAAGAGCATTCGGCGGCGCTGGTGCTGTTGATGATCGATCTGGATAACTTCAAGCCGATCAACGATTCCCTCGGTCACCCGGCCGGCGACGCTGTGCTGCTGGAAGTGGCCACCCGATTGCGCGAGTGTACGCGGGACATCGATCTGGTCGCCCGGCTTGGTGGTGATGAGTTCGTGCTGGTGCTCAATGGCATGGACAGCCACGCCGAAATCGACCGGTTCTGTGAACGTTTGCTCGAGAGCCTGCAGCAGCCGATTCATTACGAGCACCACACGCTGCACATCGGCGCGAGCATTGGTGTCGCCTTGAGTCGGCGTCAGGGGCACATTCCCAATGAACTGATCCGGTGTGCCGACATTGCGCTGTACCAGGCTAAATCCAACGGCAAGAAGACCTGGTGCTACTTTGCGCCGCACATGAACGATCAGATCCAGCACCGCCGGCAACTGGAAAATGACCTGCGCCGGGCGATCAAGAACAACGAGTTCGTGATGCATTACCAGCCGCGCTACAACATGGGCGGCAAGCAGGTGGTCTCGGTGGAAGCGTTGCTGCGCTGGCAGCATCCGGAACAGGGGCTGCTGAGCCCCGACGAGTTTATCCCTTTGGCTGAGCAGACTGACCTGATCGTGCCTTTGGGGCGCTGGGTGTTGCGCGAAGCCTGTGAAACGGCCCTGACCTGGCCCGGTGCGTTGATGGTGTCGGTCAATTTGTCGCCTGTTCAATTTGCCCGCAGCGATGTGGTGGAGGACGTCAGGGAGGCCTTGATCCAGACCCGTTTGCCAGCCAGTCGTCTGGAGCTGGAAATCACCGAAAACGTGATGCTCATCGATGTGGAGGGCGCGTTGGCGACCATGAATGCGCTCAAGGAACTGGGCGTGCGGTTGAACATGGACGACTTCGGTACCGGCTATTCGTCCCTGGGTTACTTGCGCACGTACCCGTTCGACGGGATCAAGATCGACAAGCGTTTCATCTCGTCCATGAGCGGCGGCGGCAATGACCGCGCGGTGGTGCAGGCGATCATCAACCTGGGCAAAGCCATGGGCCTGACCGTGACGGCAGAGGGCGTCGAGACCCTGGAGCAACTGGACTTCCTGGTCTCGGACCAGTGCCATGAGGTGCAGGGCTTCTACTTGAGTCGGCCTATGGAAAAGCAGGCGTTGCTGCCGTTGCTCAAGGCATCGCATGACGAGTTTCCAGTGTAGGGGCGTGCCTTTAGTCGCCTGACTCGCTCGTAGAGGCAACTGCCGGGACGCACCCCCGGTCACAACTGGATATCGACCCTGCGTTGCGAGCGTTGGCCCATGAAGAACCTGAAAATCGCGACATTCAACGTTAACGGCATGCGCGCCCGACTGCCGAACTTGTTGGCCTGGCTTGAGCGAGAGCAACCGGACATCGCGTGTTTGCAAGAGCTCAAATCAGTCGACAGTGCTTTCCCCGCCGCCGAGCTTGAGGCCGCTGGCTACGGCGCGATCTGGCAAGGTCAGTCTTCGTGGAACGGCGTGGCGATTCTGGCGCGGGATGCTCAGCCGCTGGAGAGTCGTCGAGGCCTGCCGGGCGATGACAGCGACACCCATAGCCGGTATCTGGAGGCCGCCGTGCACGGGATTCTGGTGGGCTGCCTGTACCTGCCCAACGGCAACCCGCAGCCGGGGCCGAAGTTCGATTACAAGCTGGCGTGGTTTGAACGGCTGATCCATTACGCGCAGACGCTTCAGGTCAGTGAGCATCCCGTGGTGTTGGCCGGTGACTACAACGTGGTGCCCACCGACCTCGACATCTACAACCCGCGATCCTGGCTGAAGGATGCGTTGCTGCAACCTGAAAGCCGCGAGTGTTATCAGCGCCTGCTGACCCAGGGCTGGACCGATTCCTTGCGCCATCTGTATCCGGAGGATCGGCTCTACACTTTCTGGGATTATTTTCGCCAGCACTGGCAAAAGAACTCAGGGTTGCGCATCGATCATCTGTTGCTTAACCCGGCGCTGAGCCCTTATCTGCAGGAGGCCGGAGTCGATGCCTGGGTTCGCAACGAGCCCCACGCGAGTGATCATGCGCCGACGTGGATTCGATTGAGTTCACGCAAACTGCGTTGATATTGGCGTGGGCGGCGATTGGTTAAATCAATTGTCAGTCGAACCGCTTTTTCCCTTATACATGGCGCCCATCGGCGGAGAAATCCGGCGCCATGCATAAGGACCGAGCAATGAGCGAGCCACACCTGAGCAATCTTGCGTTGTACCTGCAGCGCCTGGGCTTCGACGCGCCGCCGGCGCCGACTCTGGAAACCCTGCGCCAACTTCAACTGCGCCACACCGGCGCCTTCGTGTTCGAAAACCTCACCACGCTGTCGGGGCAGCCGGTGCTCATCGACCTGCCCTCCATCGAGCAAAAGGTGCTGCACGACGGTCGCGGCGGTTACTGCTACGAACTCAACAACCTGTTCCTGACCTTGCTCCAGGCGCTGGGCTTCGACGCTCGCGGTATCTCCGGCCGAGTGGTCATGGGCCAGCCCGAAGGCGCATGGACCGCCCGTACACACCGCTTGAGCCTGGTAACCCTGGACGGCGTGCGCTACATCACCGACGTCGGCTTCGGCGGCATGGTGCCCACCGCACCGCTGATGCTCGATACCCCGGCTGAACAGCTCACCCCTCACGAACCCTATCGCATCGAGCTGCACGAGGATGGCTACACCCTGCGCGCCAACGTCGCCGGCGAATGGCGGGCGATGTACATTTTCGATTTGCAGCGCCAGGAAGACATCGATTACGCCGTCGGCAACTGGTACGTCTCGACCCACCCCGAATCGTCGTTCGCCAGGCAGCTGATGGTGGCGCGCACCGGCGAAGGGTGGCGCCGCACGCTGAACAACGGCAGTTATGCGATTCATCGGATCGGCAGTGAGACTGAACGGCGGCAAGTGACGGATGTGGATGAATTGCTGGGTTTGTTGCGCAGCGAATTCGACATTCGGGTGCCACGGGAGGCGGCGTTGCGCCGGGTTATTGAAGGGCTGATTCAACAGCCCTGAGCCTCACAGCTGCAGTCCCTCCTGCACCACCGACAGCAGATTGTCTTCGGTCATGGCGATCGCATCCGGTTGTTGCCCGGATTGATCGATCGCCTGCAGCCACCACTGCGTCTCGCCGTGTTCGCTCATGGTTCGCAGCATCGAGAGTGCTTTTCCTTGGGTGCGGATCTCGACCCGCCCGGCACCATCCTCAGTGAAACGAGCAACGGGGTCGAAGGTGATGCTGTGGTGGTTGCCTTCAATCAGTAACTGGTCGATGGCGTAGTCGTAGGTCGCCCCGTCGGCATGACGTTCGAAGACGTGCGTCGGCACTCGCCGAATGTTCAGCCCGGCTTCGCTGAGCGGCGCCAGCCAGGTTTCGATGAGGTGGTACAGCTCGTAAACCTGCGCAGGCCAGCTGTCTATTTGGTGATCTGCACAGAGTGTCTCGTCGGTGCTGGACTGCTGGGTTTGCTTCAGTTTCGCGGCGAGTTGGTCAGCCTTACTCATGTCGATGTCCTATCGTGGTCTCAGTGAGAGCGTACCTCTATCAAGGTAGTGCACGTCTTGCCTTGCGTCATGTTGCCGGGAGGTTTTGGCTTCATATCAGGGAAGGTGCGGCGCAAGTCTCAGGTGTGGAATGGCCATGTGTCCATAATCTGACTGATTAGTTGTATACAACTCTATAGACATTTGTCCTGAGTATTGAATACAGTGTGCGCACAACAAAAACCAGGGAACCCCCCAAACCATGAAAACGCCCCATGTTTCACACCAACGGCCTGAGGATGAAAATCTCGGGGTCGGCGCGAATATGGCTTACGGCCTGCAACACGTTCTGACCATGTACGGCGGCATCGTTGCGGTGCCTTTGATCATCGGCCAGGCGGCCGGGCTCTCGCCAGCGGACATCGGTTTGTTGATTGCTGCTTCATTGTTTGCAGGGGGGCTGGCGACATTGCTGCAAACCCTGGGCTTACCGTTTTTCGGTTGCCAATTGCCGCTGGTACAGGGCGTGTCGTTCTCTGGTGTCGCGACCATGGTGGCGATTGTCAGCAGCGGCGGGGAGGGCGGGTTTCAATCGATTCTCGGGGCGGTGATTGCTGCGTCGTTGATCGGCCTGCTGATCACGCCGGTGTTCTCGCGAATCACCAGGTTTTTCCCGCCGCTGGTCACGGGCATTGTGATCACCACCATCGGCCTGACGCTGATGCCAGTGGCCGCACGCTGGGCCATGGGTGGCAACAGCCATGCCCCGGACTTCGGCAGCATGGCGAACATCGGTCTGGCGGCGGTGACGCTGGTGCTGGTGCTGCTGTTGAGCAAAATCGGCAGCGCGACCATCTCGCGCTTGTCGATCCTGCTGGCGATGGTTATCGGCACGGTGATCGCGGTGTTCCTTGGCATGGCAGACTTCTCGTCCGTCACTCAAGGCCCGATGTTCGGCTTCCCGACGCCATTCCACTTTGGCATGCCGACCTTCCACTTCGCCGCGATCCTGTCGATGTGCATCGTGGTCATGGTGACCCTGGTGGAAACCTCGGCCGACATCCTGGCGGTGGGTGAAATCATCGGCACCAAGGTCGACTCCAAACGCCTGGGCAACGGCCTGCGCGCCGATATGTTGTCGAGCATGATCGCGCCAATCTTTGGCTCCTTCACCCAAAGCGCGTTCGCCCAGAACGTCGGGCTGGTGGCGGTGACCGGGATCAAGAGCCGCTTCGTGGTGGCTACCGGCGGTTTGTTTCTGGTGATCCTCGGTTTGCTGCCGTTTATGGGCCGCGTTATCGCCGCTGTACCGACTTCGGTTCTCGGCGGCGCCGGTATCGTGCTGTTCGGCACCGTGGCGGCCAGCGGTATTCGTACGCTGTCCAAGGTCGACTACCGCAACAACGTCAACCTGATCATCGTCGCCACCTCCATCGGCTTCGGCATGATCCCCATCGCTGCGCCGAACTTCTATGACCACTTCCCAAGCTGGTTCGCCACGATCTTCCACTCGGGCATCAGCTCGTCGGCGATCATGGCGATCGTGCTGAACCTGACCTTCAACCACCTCACTGCCGGTAACTCCGATCAGCAGTCGGTGTTCGCGGCCGGTACTGAACGCGTTCTGCGTTATCAGGATCTGGCAGCGTTGCGCGAAGGGGATTATTTCAGCGAAGGCAAACTGCGTGACTGCGACGGGAATGAGATTCCGGTGGTGGAGGTGGCTCATGCATCAGACGAGCACCACCCCATCCATGCGAAAAGCAGTGAGCATGTCTGACTGCACTCAAGGTTGGATCGAGAGGCAGGTTGACACTCGCTCCAGTCATGATTGAAAATCGGACTCGAGGTCTGCAATTGCGCATCCTTGGGCTTGGCCTCCAGTATTGGCCCCCCATCTTGTTGGCAGCAGAGAAGCTGGCTCCCTCTGAAGTAGTGACGACTGGCATGCCGGTCGGATTCTGAACCCAAGGTCATTCGTGGTCTGGAGCTAAAGAATCGCTGCGACTACTCCTCGAAATATTCAAAAGGCGTCCTTTAGGGCGCCTTTTTTATTGCCTGGAATCTGGTTTGACAATGGTGCCGACCAAGGTGCCTTCAGCGCGTCTCTTGGGATACCAGGTCACGACGTAGTAACCGAAACCACGACGCTCGTTCCTCGGCTCGAGAATGAGTGAGCCAGTGGGGTTTTTGAGTACGGCGACTCTGTGGGCTCCTCGCATTTCCTTGAATTCGCAGTAGATGGGAGCTCCAGGTACGACCATTTTGGCTATGTGAGTCGCGACATCGTCGATGGTGTGACAGCCATACTTTGCCAAGTCAACTTTGTGGGCTTCCCAAACATGCCGGACGCCAAACCCTTTGTTGATTCCTTTGTGTATCCCGACCCTCAGGAAAATCTCGCCTCCCCGTAAATCGAACTTGGGCATGTCGGGGAGAGTGCCAAAGCTCAACGATCCTGAAGGGTGAGGGACAAGGGTGTTCTCCTTGAGTTTGAGTAACTCTGACACGCGAACAATCCAAGGCTATCGGTAGGCGAAAGGCGCTATTCATAACGTACAAAGTTGCTGATTCACAGACTGCATCTGGCCATCACCGAAGTCGTTGCTGGCGCTCTGGGCCAAGGTTTACGGGGGTAAAAGGAAAGTAGAAATCTCGGCTACAGAAAGTTAGGAGATTTTCTACTTTCAAAGGCGGGATGATTTGAAGGGTTGCGTGTTTATGGCGGCCACAAAAAAGCCCCTGAACCTTTCGATTCAGGGGCTTTTCGGTATTGCTGTCTGGCTCCACGACCTGGACTCGAACCAGGGACCCAGTGATTAACAGTCACTTGCTCTACCAACTGAGCTATCGCGGAATGGCGTGTATGTTACTGATTCAAAAAGAGAAGTCAAGCACCTGTTAGCAATTTGGCGGGTTCATGGGGACGGACGGTGGTTTATCGACCGCGGGCGGTTACCAGAATCGCCTTAGAGGTCTACCATGGCTGCCCGGAAGTGGTTACACGCGCTGCCGGCCATTCGCCGAAAAGGTACGCGCCATGAATCACCCAACCACCATACCTCGCCACAACGGGGTGTTCGCATGAGCATCGCTCAGATCAGCCTGCCCAAAGGCGTCGGCCCGCACGCCGAAAAACTGTTCGATGCAATCACTCAGGCCAGCACCGCTGACGATTTGAACCGTGCCGGTGGCAAGGCGGAAGGTTTTGTATTGGGCCTGGAAAGCGCCAAGGCCATCAAAAGCCAGGTCGCCGAATCGCTCTACGTCGCCTATGACGACGCTGCCAGCCAGCGCGCAACCGAACTGGCCTAACCGCCGAAGGTGACGGTGGCGAGCATCAGTTTGGCGTACAACATCGTTGCGGCCAGCTGCACCAGCCACAAGGCTAAACCACCGAGAAACACACCGGCAGCGACTTGCATCACCAGGTTACTGCTGCGTTTGGCCGGGGTGCGAGGCACGAAGTGGTCCAGCTCATCGCGGTCGGCGCGTAGGTCATCGTTTTTCATGTGGGTTCTCGTAAGAATTCGGGGTGTACTCAAAACCTGTGGGAGCGAGCCTGCTCGCGAATGCGGTACAACATTCAACAATGATGTTGGCTGACACGACGCCTTTCGCGAGCAGGTCGGATCGCCGCACCGTCGCTCCCACATTTGAACTGTGTGCAGTCTAGAGCCCTCGGTCGTTGCTTTGAGAATTATCTTTGACAAACAAAAAACGGGAAGCCATTTGGCTTCCCGTTTTTCATATCACCGGACGACTCAGATCACTGCAACGATGGCCTTGGTCACAACGTCGATGTTGCTCTGGTTCAACGCGGCCACGCAGATGCGGCCGGTGTCCAGGGCATAGATACCAAACTCGCTGCGCAGGCGGGTCACTTGCTCAACCGTCAGGCCGGAGTAGGAGAACATGCCGCGCTGACGACCGACGAAGCTGAAGTCACGCTGTGGAGCTTGCTTCGCCAGCTGCTCAACCATCTGAATGCGCATGCCGCGAATCCGCAGACGCATTTCAGCCAGTTCTTCTTCCCACTGAGCGCGCAGTTCCGGGCTGTTCAGTACAGCGGCGACGATGCTTGCACCGTGGGTCGGCGGGTTGGAGTAGTTGGTGCGGATCACGCGTTTGACTTGCGACAGCACGCGCGCGCTTTCGTCTTTCGATTCGCTGACGATCGACAGGGCGCCCACGCGCTCGCCGTACAACGAAAAGGATTTGGAGAACGAGCTGGAGACGAAGAAGGTCAGGCCCGATTCAGCGAACAGGCGTACAGCCGCGGCGTCTTCGTCGATGCCATCGCCAAA
The DNA here is from genome assembly GCF_001424925.1 of Pseudomonas sp. Root329. NCBI lineage: Bacteria > Pseudomonadati > Pseudomonadota > Gammaproteobacteria > Pseudomonadales > Pseudomonadaceae > Pseudomonas > Pseudomonas sp. Root329. Next base: position 347,248 of record NZ_LMCV01000034.1, read on the forward strand.
GCCCTGGTAGGCCATGTCGAGGAACGGTACGTGACCTTTGGCTTTCACCACGTCCAGGACGTTGTTCCAGTCCGCCGGGCTCAGGTCCACGCCGGTCGGGTTATGGCAGCAAGCGTGCAGGACAACGATGGAGCCGGACGGCAGGGCGTTCAAGTCTTCCAGCAAGCCAGCACGGTTCACGTCGTGGGTCGCGGCGTCGTAGTAGCGATAGTTCTGCACCGGGAAACCGGCTGTTTCGAACAGTGCGCGGTGGTTTTCCCAGCTCGGGTCGCTGATCGCCACGACAGCGTTCGGCAGCAGTTGCTTGAGGAAGTCGGCACCGATTTTCAGCGCGCCAGTACCGCCAACGGCTTGGGTGGTGATGACGCGGCCAGCAGCGATCAGCGGCGAGTCATTGCCAAACAGCAGTTTCTGTACGGCCTGGTCGTAGGCAGCAATGCCGTCGATAGGCAAGTAGCCACGGGAAGCGTGTTGAGCGACGCGAATCGTCTCGGCTTCGACAACGGCGCGCAGGAGTGGAATTCGCCCCTCCTCGTTGCAGTAAACACCGACCCCCAGGTTGACCTTGTTGGTACGGGTGTCGGCGTTGAATGCTTCGTTGAGGCCCAGGATTGGATCACGTGGTGCCATTTCGACAGCGGAGAACAGGCTCATTTTGCGGCGGCTCTGAATGGAAAGTGGAGGGACGTGTCGCGCTCCAGCCGAATGCACTAGAGCGGTGCACAAACGGGGAGCTAGTATAGAGGCCATCTGCGATTGATGGCGACAGACGATTCGGCTTTTACGGTAAGTTTTTCCGATTATTTCTCGACCGTTAGTCGATTGACATCGTCAAAGGTTTTACCCGATGTAGGACGTTTGCCTTGAAAGCGCGGGCAATCGGCTCCACATTGAGCACAATCCAGTTTTTTCCTCGGGCGACATCGGTCGTTTGCGGTCTTTCCCGTTGCTGCCCGGTTCGCCCGGACAGGCGCGACTCCTGCTTCGAAAACCGAGAGGTATTTCATGTCTGAATTCCAGCTAGTCACCCGCTTCGAGCCCGCCGGCGATCAGCCGGAAGCCATCCGCCTGATGGTCGAGGGCATCGAAGCCGGGCTGGCGCACCAGACGTTGCTCGGTGTGACCGGCTCGGGCAAGACCTTCAGCATCGCCAATGTGATCGCCCAGGTTCAACGTCCAACCCTGGTGCTGGCGCCGAACAAGACCCTGGCCGCGCAGTTGTACGGTGAGTTCAAGGCGTTCTTCCCGAACAACGCCGTCGAATACTTCGTTTCGTACTACGACTACTACCAGCCCGAAGCCTACGTGCCGTCATCGGATACGTTCATCGAGAAAGACGCCTCGATCAACGATCACATCGAGCAGATGCGATTGTCGGCGACCAAGGCGCTGCTGGAGCGCAAAGACGCGATCATCGTCACCACGGTGTCGTGCATCTACGGTCTGGGCAGTCCGGAAACCTATTTGAAGATGGTTCTGCATGTGGATCGCGGCGACAAGCTCGATCAGCGTGCGTTGCTGCGTCGCTTGGCAGACCTGCAATACTCCCGCAACGACATGGAGTTTGCCCGGGCGACCTTCCGGGTCCGCGGCGATGTAATTGATATCCACCCGGCGGAATCCGATTTTGAAGCTATCCGCATCGAGCTGTTCGATGACGAAGTCGAGAGCCTGTCCGCTTTCGATCCGCTGACCGGCGAAGTGATCCGCAAGCTGCCGCGGTTCACGTTCTATCCGAAAAGCCACTACGTGACCCCGCGAGAAACCCTGCTGGGTGCCGTCGAAGGGATCAAAGTCGAGTTGCAGGAGCGCCTGGACTACCTGCGCACCAACAATAAACTCGTTGAGGCTCAGCGCCTGGAGCAGCGCACCCGTTTCGACCTGGAGATGATCCTCGAGCTGGGTTACTGCAATGGCATCGAAAACTACTCGCGCTACCTGTCGGGCCGTGAATCCGGCCAGGCGCCGCCAACTTTGTTTGACTACCTGCCGGCTGACGCCTTGCTGGTGATCGACGAATCCCACGTCAGCGTGCCGCAGGTCGGCGCCATGTATAAGGGCGACCGTTCGCGTAAAGAGACGCTGGTGGAATACGGTTTCCGTCTGCCGTCAGCCCTGGATAACCGGCCGATGCGCTTCGACGAGTTCGAAAACATCAGCCCGCAGACGATTTTCGTCTCGGCCACGCCGGGCAATTACGAGGCAGAACACGCCGGTCGCGTGGTCGAGCAACTGGTCCGTCCAACAGGCCTGGTGGACCCGCAAATCGAAATCCGCCCGGCGTTGACCCAGGTCGACGATTTGCTTTCGGAGATAGGCAAGCGCGTGGCGCTGGAAGAGCGGGTGCTGGTTACCACGCTGACCAAGCGCATGTCCGAAGACTTGACCGATTACCTGGCGGACCACGGCGTACGGGTGCGTTATCTGCACTCGGACATCGACACCGTGGAGCGGGTCGAAATCATCCGCGATTTGCGTCTGGGTACCTTCGATGTGCTGGTGGGGATCAACCTGCTGCGTGAAGGCCTGGACATGCCGGAAGTCTCGCTGGTGGCGATCCTCGATGCAGACAAGGAAGGCTTCCTGCGTTCCGAACGCTCGCTGATCCAGACCATCGGCCGGGCGGCGCGAAATCTCAATGGTCGGGCGATTCTCTACGCGGACCGCATCACCGGCTCCATGGAGCGGGCGATCGGCGAGACCGAGCGTCGTCGCGACAAGCAGATCGCCTTTAACCTGGCCAATGGCATCACGCCCAAGGGCGTGTTCAAGGACGTTGCGGACATCATGGAAGGCGCCACCGTGCCGGGTTCGCGCAGCAAGAAGCGCAAAGGCATGGCCAAGGCCGCCGAGGAGAACGCCAAGTACGAAGCGGAATTGCGCTCGCCGGGCGAGATCGCCAAGCGTATCAAGGCGCTGGAAGAGAAAATGTACCAACTCGCCCGCGACCTGGAGTTCGAAGCAGCGGCGCAGATGCGCGACGAGATTGGCAAGTTGCGTGAGCGGTTGATCACTGTCTGATTTGCAGCGCCTGAACTGGCCTCTTCGCGAGCAAGCCCGCTCCCACAAGGTTCACCGTGATCCCTGTGGAAGCGAGCCTGCTCGCGATGGGGGCGCCGCGGTCTTTAATGTGCCTCGCCAGCCTTCAATCCCGCAGGCAATGCCTTGGTCAGCAACACCGCCAGCATGCTGATCCCCAGCGCAATCCCGACAAAGTGAAACGCATCGTTGTAAGCCATGATCGACGCCTGCTGATGTGCAATTTCACTGAGCTTGCCCAACGCTGCCGTCTCACTGCCAAACCGATCCGTCAGCGAGGCCATGCGCTCGGCCACCTGCGGGTTGGTCGGCACAATCGCTTCACGTAAATAATCAAAGTAAGTCTTGGTTCGCGCATCCAGCAACGTGGCGAGGAGGGCGATGCCAATCGCGCCGCCGAGGTTGCGCAGGATGTTGAACAGGCTCGATGCCGACCCCGCGTCCTGCGGCAGAATGTACGCCGTGGCGATCAGCGAGATGGTCACCATGATCAGCGGCTGGCCCAGCGCGCGGATGATCTGGATTTGATTGAACTGCGGCCCGGCGAAGTCCGGGTTCAACACCCCCGATGAAAAACTCGCCAAACCAAACAGCCCGAAACCCAACGTGCACAGCCATTTCGGCGAGACGTATTTCATCAGCTTCGGCACCAGCGGAATCAGAAACAGCTGCGGCACGCCCATCCACATGATCACTTCGCCGATCTGCAAGGCGTTGTAGTTCTGGATCTGCGCCAGGTACAGCGGCAACAGGTAGATCGAGCCGTACAATCCGACACCCATCCCGACACTGGAAATACTCGATAAACCAAAGTTTCGATTGCGCAGGATGCCGAGGTTGATCAGCGGATTGGGCTTGGACGTCTGCACGATCACAAAGGTGATCAGGCTGACGAGCGCAATGCTGCCCAGGGTGACGATCAGGCTCGATTCCAGCCAGTCCTTGCGATGGCCTTCTTCCAAAAACACCTGCAAACAACCGAGGCCGACGCCCAGCGTGAGAATGCCCAGGTAGTCGGTGCTTTTCAGCAGTTCCCAGTGAGCTTCTTTCTTCTCCAGGCCGTACATCAGGCCGGCGATCATGATCAGCCCCGGCGGAATGTTGATGTAGAAGATGTATTCCCAGCCCCAATTCTCGGTCAACCAACCGCCGAGGGTCGGGCCGATGGAGGGCGCGAACGTTGCGGTCATGGCAAACATCGCCATGCCTTTGGCACGGTGGTGTTCGGGGAGTTTGATCAGGGTGAGGGTAAATGCCAGCGGGATCAGCGCGCCGCCGGTGAAGCCCTGCAAGGCACGGAAGACGATCATGCTTTCCAGGCTCCACGCCATGGAGCAGAGCAGGGACGCGGCAAGAAACCCGAGGGACACCCACACCGCCAGCCGCCGCGCCGAGAGCAACTGCACCAGCCACGCCGTCAGCGGAATCATGATGATTTCTGCCACCAGGTACGAGGTGGAAATCCACGAGCCTTCTTCCAAGGTGGCTGACAGCGCGCCTTGAATATCCTTGAGCGACGAGTTGGTGATCTGGATGTCGAGCACCGCCATGAAGGCGCCGAGCATCACGCTCATGACCGCGATCCAGTCCCGCCGGGTCGGCTCGCCGACCGGGCGGATCAGTTGATCACCGGCCATCGTCAGGGGCGTCTTTAATGTTCACTTTGGCGGTGACCGACATGCCCGGACGAATCTTGCCTTGCAGCGGGTTGTTCGCGGCGAAGGTCAGTTTTACCGGAATCCGTTGTACGACTTTGGTGAAGTTGCCGGTGGCATTGTCCGGCGGCAACAGGCTGAACTGTGCGCCCGAGGCGGCGAACAGGCTGTCGACCCGCGCTTCGATGGGCATGTCGCTGTAGGCATCGAATGTCAGTTCGGCTTTTTGGCCGGGCTGCATGCGGCCGATCTGGGTTTCCTTGAAGTTGGCCTGAATCCAGATGTCCTGATCCGGGACGATCGACATCAGGTAAGCACCTGCCTGCACATACTGGCCTTCGCGGGCGGCGCGCTGGCCGATCAGGCCGCTGATGGGCGCGTGGATTTCGCTGCGGGTCAGGTTCAGTTCGGCCTGGGCCAGATCGGTTTTGGCGTTGGCGATCATGGCGTCGAGGCGTTTGATCTCGGCGGCCAGGGAGTTGATTTGTTGGCGCTGACTTTGGGCGTCCGCCTGGGCCTTGGTCACTTGCGAGCGGGCGATGTGGTTGTCGGCGGAGAGGGTGGTCACCCGTTCTTCTGAGACATAGCCGGGTTTGCGCAGGGTTTGCGCGCGAGACAAGTCGATCTGCGAACGACCGAGGCTGGCCTGGCTGGACGCGACTTGCGCGTCGCTGGCGGCAATCAGGCTGGCTTGCTGGGTGAGTTTGCTCTGGGCTTGCAGGCGTTCTGCCTGGCGGGTCGCGAGGGTAGCGTTGGCGCGGTCGACGGCGAGGTGGAAGTCATCGCCTTCGAGCTTGATCAGCAACTGGCCTTTCTCGACGTGCTGGTTGTCCTGTACCAGCACCTGTTCGATGCGCGCGCCCAATTGACTCGACACACGGGTGATCTCGCCCTGGACGTAAGCGTTGTCGGTGCTTTCATAGAATCGCCCCTTGAAGAACCACTGGGCAAAAAAGCCCCCGGCAACCAGCAGGACGATCAATAGGAAAATAAACAGGCGACGCTTGAGTTGGGCAGGCATGGGCAGACTGTAGTCGAGAAATTGTAAGGGAAGTTATCAGCGGTCAAATCTGGCATACAGCGAATGATGGGTAAATGCCATCGGCTGATAATCGGCCATTCACCAAGGCTAGAGCGCGTTGTAGACGCAACCTTGGCTTAAATGCCCTGCTCACTGGAGCCGGGCGGGCAACGCCTGTTACCATTCGCCCTTTGTTTTATCTTCATTTCGAGACTTGCCATGACCACCGTCCGCACTCGCATCGCGCCATCGCCTACCGGGGACCCCCACGTAGGTACCGCTTACATCGCTTTGTTCAACTACTGCTTTGCCAAGCAGCACGGCGGTGAGTTCATCCTGCGGATCGAAGACACCGACCAATTGCGTTCGACCCGCGAGTCCGAACAACAGATTTTCGACGCCCTGCGCTGGTTGGGTATCGACTGGAGCGAAGGCCCGGACGTTGGCGGCCCGCACGGTCCTTACCGTCAGAGCGAGCGTGGCGACATCTATCAGAAGTACTGCCAGCAGTTGGTCGAGATGGGCCACGCTTTCCCGTGCTTCTGCACCGCCGAAGAGCTGGACCAGATGCGCGCCGAGCAAATGGCCCGTGGCGAAACCCCGCGTTATGACGGCCGTGCGCTGTTGCTGTCCAAGGAAGAAGTCGATCGTCGTCTGGCCGCCGGCGAGCCGCACGTGATCCGCATGAAAGTGCCGAGCGAAGGCGTTTGCGTGGTGCCGGACATGCTGCGTGGCGACGTCGAGATCCCGTGGGATCGCATGGACATGCAAGTGCTGATGAAGACCGACGGTCTGCCGACGTACTTCCTGGCCAACGTCGTCGATGACCACCTGATGGGCATCACCCACGTTCTGCGCGGCGAAGAGTGGCTGCCATCGGCGCCGAAACTGATTCTGCTGTACGAGTACTTCGGCTGGGAACAACCCGAGCTGTGCTACATGCCGCTGCTGCGTAACCCTGACAAGAGCAAGCTGTCCAAACGCAAGAACCCGACCTCGGTGACGTTCTACGAGCGCATGGGCTTCATGCCGGAAGCGATGCTCAACTACCTCGGTCGCATGGGCTGGTCGATGCCGGACGAGCGCGAGAAGTTCTCGCTGCAGGAAATGGTCGATAACTTCGACCTGAGCCGCGTCTCCCTCGGCGGGCCGATTTTTGACGTCGAGAAGCTGTCGTGGCTCAACGGCCAATGGCTGCGTGACCTGCCGGTGGAAGAGTTCGCTTCGCGCCTGCAAACATGGGCGCTGAACCCGGAATACATGATGAAGATAGCGCCGCACGTGCAGGGTCGGGTTGAAACCTTCAGCCAGGTCGCACCGCTGGCCGGTTTCTTCTTCGCCGGTGGCGTGAACCCGGACGCCAAGCTGTTTGAGTCCAAAAAACTGTCGGGCGATCAGGTGCGTCAGTTGATGCAGTTAATCCTGTGGAAGCTGGAAAGCCTGCGTCAGTGGGAGAAGGACAGCATCACCGCAACGATTCAAGCGGTGGTCGAATCCCTGGAACTGAAGCTGCGTGACGCCATGCCGCTGATGTTTGCCGCGATCACTGGCCAGGCCAGTTCGGTGTCGGTGCTCGATGCGATGGAAATCCTTGGCCCGGACCTGACCCGTTTCCGTCTGCGCCAGGCGATCGACCTGCTGGGCGGCGTGTCGAAGAAGGAAAACAAGGAGTGGGAAAAACTGTTGGGCAACATCGCCTGATCCACTCCGTTCCCGTGTAGCAGCTGCCGAAGGCTGCGTTGGGCTGCGCAGCGGCCCTTTGTGGCCGCTACACATTCTGTCTGAAAGGGCAGGGTGGCCGAATCGCGAGTGCTGCGCACTCGAACGCAGCCTGCGGCAGCTGCTACAGGGACGGATCTGGCCTCGGATTTACGGGGTTCGGCGGTAAGTGATTGTTATGTCGGCAAAAAACTTTGAAATATTTTAAAAATAAGTTTGACAGCCTTCCGATGCGCCATTAAGATTCGCCCCGTCCTCAGCGATGAGGGGCTATAGCTCAGCTGGGAGAGCGCTTGCATGGCATGCAAGAGGTCGACGGTTCGATCCCGTCTAGCTCCACCAATTTACACTTCAAGGTCTGGCCACACCGGCTTTGAAGCGATCACCACTCAGCGGTGATCTGTTGTATAGAAGGGTTTGCGTCCCCTTCGTCTAGTGGCCTAGGACACCGCCCTTTCACGGCGGTAACAGGGGTTCGAGTCCCCTAGGGGACGCCAGTTTTACAGAAGCGATGTTGCAAGATGTCGCTCCGCCGCGAGGCGAAAAATCCGGGGCTTTAGCTCAGCTGGGAGAGCGCCTGCATGGCATGCAGGAGGTCAGCGGTTCGATCCCGCTAAGCTCCACCAATTTTACAGTTCAAGGTCTGGCCACACCGGCCTTGAATCGATCAGCTCTCAGCACTGATCAGTTGTATAGAAGGTTTTGCGTCCCCTTCGTCTAGTGGCCTAGGACACCGCCCTTTCACGGCGGTAACAGGGGTTCGAGTCCCCTAGGGGACGCCACGATTACCCGCTCTGCGGGATTTTATAAGGGTCATTCAATTATTGAATGGCCCTTTTGTTTGTCTGGCGTTTGGCCAAATCCCCTAATTCTTTCAAACTGTTCTTCAGACCAGCGGTCACATCCACGACTTGCGTAAAATTATTATGAGAATAATATTCTAGTCGTAATATTCGGAGGCAACGATGAACGATAAAAAAGCTCAAACCCGCGAACGCATCCTCAAGGCTGCCAGCGCAGCGCTGATTCAGCGCGGCCCGGCCGAACCGAGCGTGGGCGAAGTGATGGGCGCGGCCGGCCTGACCGTCGGCGGCTTCTACGCGCACTTCGAAAGCAAGGACGCGATGATGCTGGAAGCGTTCAAGCAGCTGCTCGGTCATCGCCGTGGCTTGATCGCCGACATGGATGCCGAATTGACCGGCGAAGAGCGTCGCGCGTTGGTTGCTGCGTTTTATCTGTCACGCAAACACCGTGATTCCTCTGATTCGGCGTGCCCGATTCCGGCTTCGGTCGGTGAGCTGGGTCGCCTGCCGGACGCGTTTCGCGTGGCGTTGAATGAACATGTGGAAATGATGGTCGCGCAGTTGGCGGCCAGCCCGGAAGACACCGACAAAGCCTTGGCCGACATGGCCTTGATGGTCGGTGGTTTGGCTTTGGCTCGCGCGTTGGGGCCAGGAGAATTGTCCGATCGATTGCTGCGCGCCGCCAAGTCTGCGGTGCTTTGACCTAAAAGCATTAGCCTGAGGAGTGAGAGCGATGAGCACGTTGAAGTGGGTTCGTAGCGTTAATGGCACCTTGGGCTGGTTCGCACCGAAACTGGTCGCGAGCAAAATGCGACTGGCATTCATGACGCCGCGGGAACTGCCGCCGCGTGATTGGGAATTGCCGCTGCTGGCGAAGTCCGAGCGAATCACCCTGCGCTTCGGCCTCTCGGCGCTGCGTTGGGGGCAAGGCCCCGCGGTGTTGCTGATGCACGGTTGGGAAGGCCGGCCGACGCAGTTTGCCAGCCTCATCACCGCGTTGGTCGATGCCGGTTACACCGTGGTTGCGCTGGACGGTCCGGCCCACGGTCGTTCGCCGGGCAACGAAGCGAACGTCGTGCTGTTTGCCCGGGCCATGCTTGAAGCCGCTGCCGAGTTGCCGCCGCTGCAAGCCGTCATCGGCCACTCCATGGGCGGCGCCAGTGCCATGCTCGCCGTTCAGTTGGGCTTGCGTACCGAAACCCTGGTCACTATCGCTGCCCCGGCGCGGATTCTCGGCGTGTTGCGCGGTTTCGCACGCTATGTGCGGCTGCCACCGAAAGCCCGCTCGGCGTTCATTCGTCAGGTCGAAAGAGACGTCGGCATGCGCGCTGCGGCGCTGGATGTCGCGCACTATCAACTCGACATGCCCGGCCTGATCGTTCACGCCGAAGATGACTGCTACGTTCCGGTCAAGGAATCGCAGCTGATCAACGAGGCCTGGTTCGACAGCCGTTTACTGCGCCTGGAAACGGGTGGTCATCAACGGGTGCTGGCTGACCCTCGGGTGATCGAAGGCGTTCTCTCGTTGCTGGCCGGTCGCAGTCTGCAATCGCGCCAATCGGCCTGAGCATCCGTTACACTGCCCCGGTGAAAATTTTCTGACCGGGAGTGGGGCATGGGCTGGGATCGGGCAACGCCATTTATCATTGATCTGGAAGTCGGCGCAGAGGATATCGATGGGTTGGGGCACGCGAACAACGCGGTGTACGTGACCTGGCTCGAACGCTGTGCCTGGCGCCACTCCCAGCGGCTTGGCCTGGATCTGGTCGAGTATCGTCGGCTGGATCGGGCGATGGCGGTGGTGCGGCACGAGATCGATTACCTGGCAGCCGCCTATGAAGGCGATGAGTTGCAATTGGCGACCTGGATCGTCGATTGGGACCAGCGTCTGAAAATGACCCGACACTTCCAGTTGAAGCGCCCCAGCGACAACACCACGTTGCTGCGGGCCCAAACCACCTTCGTTTGCATCGAACTGTCGACCGGCAAGCCCAAGCGCATGCCAGCGGAGTTCATCGAGGGCTATGGCCCGGCGTTGCAGATGTTGGATACGACCAAAATCTAAATGTGGGAGCGGGCTTGCTCGCGAAGGCGGCGGCACATCCAACATTGATGTGACTGACACACCGCTTTCGCGAGCAAGCCCGCTCCCACAGTTGATCTGCGATGTTCTGCAGATTTTCCGCACAATCCAGTAAACTGCCGCACGTTTTTCGTTGAGTGTGTTTTTCATGCAAATTGCTTTGGCGCCCATGGAGGGGTTGGTCGACAACATCCTGCGGGACGTGCTGACCCGTGTGGGCGGTATCGATTGGTGCGTGACCGAGTTCATTCGGATCAACGATCAACTGCTTACGCCTGCCTATTACCACAAGTTCGGCCCGGAGCTGCTGACCGGCGCCCGTACCGCATCCGGCGTGCCGCTGCGGGTGCAGCTGCTCGGTTCCGATCCGGTATGCCTGGCGGAAAACGCCGCGTTGGCCTGCGAACTGGGTTCCGAGGTCATCGACCTGAACTTCGGCTGCCCGGCCAAGACTGTGAACAAGTCCCGTGGCGGCGCCGTCCTGCTTAAAGAACCTGAACTGCTGAACCAGATCGTCGAACATGTCCGTCGCGCCGTTCCGGCGCACATTCCGGTGACTGCCAAGATGCGCCTCGGTTTCGACAGCCCCGACGGTGCGCTGGTGTGTGCCACGGCCCTGGCCGAAGGTGGCGCGGCGCATATCGTGGTTCACGCGCGGACCAAAACTGACGGCTACAAGCCGCCAGCCCACTGGGAGTGGATCCCCCGGGTGCAGGATGTGGTCAAGGTGCCGGTGTTCGCCAATGGCGACATCTGGAGCGTCGAAGACTGGCGTCGTTGCCGCGAAATCAGCGGTGTCGAGGACATCATGCTCGGTCGCGGCCTGGTGTCGCGCCCGGACCTGGCACGGCAAATCGCAATGGCGCGGGCCGGTGAGGACGTCGTCGAGATGACCTGGGCCGAGCTGCTGCCATTGATTCAGGACTTCTGGCTGCAAGCCAAGGCGCAAATGACACCACGCCAATCGCCGGGTCGCTTGAAGCAGTGGCTGGCGATGCTGACCCGCAATTATCCCGAAGCGGTCGAGCTGTTCACCGTGCTGCGTCGCGAGACAGAGCTGGATCAGGTCTCGCGTTTACTGGGTCTTCAGGTGTCTGAAGCAGCCTGAAAAAAATCTGTAAATAATCTCTTGAAAAGCGAAGCCGCCCTGAGCAACGGTTTGTTGAGCATCGACCTGTTGCGGGTGAAACAGGTGTAAACCTATTTCAGGACTAGACACCGTCATCTCGAACTTAACGCGCGTTCCGTAGCAGCTGCCGAGCAGCGCGAGGCTGCGTCCGGCTGCGAAGCAGTCGTGGGTTCAGACGACGCGGTGTTTCAGTTAAAACTCGCTTGCAGGTTTTACGACTGCTTCGCAGCCGGACGCAGCCTCGCGCTGCTCGGCAGCTGCTACAAGAGTTTCATGCGCTTCGGCGTTATTTGAGGAGCTTTTGGAAGTCCTCCACCGGCAGCGGCGGACTGTGCAAATACCCCTGATAGAAATGGCAGCCCAGCCCCTGCAAGAATTCCAGCTGCTCCGGAGTCTCTACCCCTTCGGCAATCACTTTCAATTCCAGGCTGCGGGCCATGGCAACGATGGCGCGGATGATCTCGGCGTCGTTGGGGTCGGTGGTGGCGTCGCGGATGAACGATTGGTCGATTTTCAGGGTGTCGACCGGCAGACGCTTGAGGTAGGTCAGCGAGGAATAACCGGTGCCGAAGTCGTCCATGGCAAAACTCATGCCGAGTTTTTTCAGGCTACGCATTTTGTTGATGGTGTCTTCCAGGTTCTGGATCACGATGCCTTCGGTGATTTCCAGTTTCAGCAGCGAGCAGGGCAGGCCGTGGCTGGCGAGGCTGTGTTCGATGCGTTCGACAAAGTCATTCTGACGAAATTGCCGCGGGCTGATGTTCACGCACAGGCTGAAGTCCAGCGGATCGATCAGGCCCTTGGCAATCAGTTGTTTGAAGGCGCTGCAGGCTTCGTCGACGATCCAGGTACCCACTTCCAGAATCAGTCCGCTGTCCTCCAGTACCTTGATGAACTCGGTGGGCGATTGCGCGCCGAGGTCCGGATGGTTCCAGCGCACCAGCGCCTCGGCACCGACGATGCGGTCGTTCCGGGCGTCCACCTGAGGCTGGTAGTGCACGCGGAACTCACCCCGGGAAAGGGCCAGGCGCAGGTCGGTTTCCATGCGCAAGCGTTCGCTTGCCGCCTTCTGCATGGTGTTGTGGTACATCTGCGCGGTGTTGCGGCCCGAATCCTTGGCCCGGTAGAGGGCGATGTCGGCGCGTTTGAGCAGGTCGATCGGGGTCGAGCCGTGATCGGGAATCAGCGCGATGCCGATGCTCGGGGTTACTTGCAGGCGTTGTCCGTCGAGGAACATCGGCTCCGACAGCAGTTCACGCAAGGTGTCCGCCAGTTGCAGGACTTGCTCGCTGACGTCGTTGCGCGAGCCTTCGAGCCCGCTGAGCAGCACCACGAATTCGTCACCGCCCAAACGCGCGACGGTGTCTTCCATGCGCACGCTGGCTTCGAGGCGCGCGGTGATGATTTTCAGCACGGTATCGCCCACCGGATGACCGAGCGAATCATTGATGTGCTTGAAGTGATCAAGGTCGAGAAACATCAGGGCGCCGCGCAGGTTGTGGCGCTTGAGCAGGGCAATCTGCTGACTCAGGCGATCCATCAGCAGGGCGCGGTTGGGCAGGTTGGTCAGCGGGTCGTGGTAGGCCAGGTGACGGATCTGCGCTTCGGCGTTTTTCAGCAGGCTGACGTCCCGCGCGGTCAGCAGCAGGCAGGCGGTTTCGTTGAGGGTGATCGGTTCTACCGAGACTTCGACGGTCAGCAACTCGCCGCGTTTATTGCGCCCGAGCATTTCCTGGTGGTGCACCCGACCCTTGATCTGGAGTTCGGCGAGCAGCGCCGAACGTTGTTTTTCCTCGGCCCAGATGCCGACCTGATACACCGTGCGACCGACCACTTCTTCGGCGCGGTAGCCGGTCAGGCGGCAGAAGCCATCGTTAACCTCCAGATAACGCCCGGTGTCGCGCTCGGTGATGGTGATCGCATCGGGGCTTGAGTGGAACGCCTTGGCGAACTTCTCTTCGCTGGCCTTGAGCGCGGCTTCCGAGCGTTGTTGCTGAGTGATATCGCGCAGGGTGGTGACGATGCATGGCTGCTCGCCGACGCTGATCTGGCGGCTGGAAATCACGCAGGTCAGGGCTTGCCCGTCTTTGTGCTGAACGAGGATCGCCACGTTGTTCAGACCCTGTTCACGGATGACCTGCTCGATGCGTCGCAGGCTTTGCGCCGATGCGTCCCATAGACCGATTTCGTCGGCGCTGCGGCCAATCACGTCGACGGCGCTCCAGCCGAAGGTCTGGGTGAAGCTGGAGTTGATCTCGATAAATTGGCCGGTGTCCTGACGGGTCACGCAAATCGGGTCCGGACTGACCTGGAACAGGGTGGCGAACTTCTCTTCGGACGCTACCAGCAGTTGCTCCCGCTCTACCTGATCGGTGATGTCGAGCAGGGTACCGGCCATGCGCAGCGGGACACCGTTTTCATCGCGATAGAGTCGGGCGCGGCTTTCCAGGAAGCGCGAGCTACCGTCCGGCAGTTGCACGCGGTAGGTCAGTTGATAATTGCCGGCAGGGCCTTCTCGCAGGCTGCGATAGGCGTCGCGCATGGTGTCGCGCTCTTCGCCGGGCACGCCTTCGAAAAAATCGTCGAAGGATTCATGGAAAGGTATGGGGTCCAGCCCATGCAACTGGGCGGCGCGTGCCGAGCCGTACAGCATGCCACTGGGAATGTGCCAGTCCCAGGTGCCGAGTTGCGCTGAATCCAGCGCCAGGTCGAGGCGCTCCTGGCTGTCTTTCAGGGCATGTTCGGCGGCTTTGCGTTCGGTGGTGTCAAGGAACGTACTCAGCAGATAAGGCTGACCTTCGAGCTCGACTTTTTGCGCGCTGAGGATGCCGTCGTGGATCTGGCCGTTGCTGGCACGAAATTGCACCTCCATGCTGACCAGTTCGCCCTTGGCCTTGGTGGCTGTGACGAGTTGCGCCCGTTGCTCCGGATGCACCCAGAGGCCCAGTTCCAGAGTAGTGCGACCAATAGCGTTCTGTACCGGCCAGCCAAACAGGCTTTCGAAATACTGGTTGGCTTCGCTGATCAGGCCGTCTTCCTGGCGAGTCAGCAGCACCATGTTCGGACACAGGTGGAACAGCGTGGCGAAGCGCTTTTCCGAGCTGCTCAACGCCTGTTCGCGCTGGCGCTGGTGGGTGATTTCACGGATGACGCCAATCATGCGTGGTCGGCCGTGTTTGTCCGGCAGCAGGCTGCCGTTGATCTCCAGCCAGTGCAGGCTGCCGTCGGGCCAGCGGATGCGGTGATGCATCGCCTGTTCCAGCGGGGCGCCGGCGATCACCGCGTCGAAGGCGCGAATGGTTTTCGCCCGATCCTCTGGCGGCAGCAAGTCGAGGTATTCCAGATCCTCCGGCAGCGGTTGCCGGGGATCGAAGCCGAACAGCGCCTGGGTACCCCGCGACCAACTGATCTGCCCACGCTCGATGTCCCAATACCAGGCGCCCAAACGTGCACCGTTGAGGGCGGCCAGTAATTGTGGGGCGCTTTCCCAGCTCTGCTCGGACCGTTTTGGGTCAAGCGCCTGTATACGCGGCATCGTCGGAATACGGTCAACAGATTTCGGCATTGGCAAGCCTTGGCTGAGTGGGGTGTCAGGTTCAGTGACTCGAGGCTCTATAGACGTAGCACAGCTTAGCCGAGAGTCCCTGGCAGATCGATTTGTGCATCCAGCAAGGCCATGAAGGCTCGCGCCGCATTCGACAGCGTCCTTTCTGTGTGCAGGATATAGCCTAGCTGGCGAGTGAGTTGTATGCCTGGTAAAGGTATTCGCGCAACCTGATCATCAAGCATAGTGCGCGGCAACACGCTCCAGGCCAGGCCGATCGAGACCATCATCTTGATGGTTTCCAGATAATTCGTGCTCATGGCGATGTTCGGCGTCAGGCCTTGAGCTTCGAACAGACGCCGGACGATGTGGTGAGTAAAGGTGTTGCCACCGGGGAAAACCGCCGGGTGCAGGGCAATGTCCGCCAGGCTGACCGGGCCGTGACTGATCAGTGAGTGCTCCGGCGCGACCACGAAGTCCAGCGGGTCGTCCCACACCGGCGTGGCCTTGACCAGTGCGTGGGGCTCCGGCGCCAGGGTAATGACCGCCAGTTCGGCGCGGCCATGGAGGATTTCTTCGTAGGCCACTTCCGAATCGAGGAACTGAATATCCAGCGCCACTTGCGGGTAACGTCGGGTGAACTCCCTTAATAAGGGGGGTAAGCGGTGCAGGCCGATGTGGTGACTGGTGGCCAGGGTCAGGCGACCGGTCACTTCGCCGGTCAGATTGGTCAGGGCGCGGCGGGTGTCGTCCAGCACATTCAGAATCTGATAGGCCCGCGGCAGCAAGGCGCGTCCGGCCTCGGTCAGGCTGACTTCACGGCCCAGTCGATCGAACAGGCGCACCTTCAATTGCTGCTCCAGTCCGGCAATGCGCTTGCTGATGGCCGGTTGCGTCAGGTGCAGCCGTTCGCCTGCGCCGGAGAAGCTCCCGGTCTCGGCAATCGCGATAAATGCATTGAGGTTGGCGAGGTCCATTGCGGTATTCCAGTTGGTTATCCAAAGCATGAAAAATATGAATTTGAGTTATTTAATGTAACCCCCTAGGATCGACCTCACAAGCCAAGGGGTTATTGAATCTCTCAAGATCCAGGGCATAGAAACACGCTGATGAGGACCGTCTGATGGCCGGCAAAACGCTTTACGACAAGCTTTGGGATTCCCATGAAGTGAAACGGCGCGACGATGGGTCGTCGCTGATCTATATCGACCGCCACATCATCCATGAAGTGACTTCGCCCCAAGCTTTCGAAGGCCTGCGACTGGCCGGGCGCAAGCCTTGGCGCGTCGACTCGATCATCGCCACCCCGGACCACAACGTACCGACCACTCCGGATCGCAAGGGCGGCATCGAAGCGATTACCGACCAGGTCTCGCGTTTGCAGGTTCAGACCCTCGATGACTACTGCGACGAATATGGCATCACCGAATTCAAAATGAATGACGTGCGTCAGGGCATCGTTCACGTGATCGGTCCGGAGCAGGGTGCCACCTTGCCGGGCATGACCGTGGTCTGCGGCGATTCGCACACTTCGACTCACGGCGCGTTTGGCGCATTGGCCCACGGCATCGGGACTTCCGAGGTCGAGCACGTGTTCGCCACGCAGTGCCTGGTGGCGAAGAAAATGAAAAACATGCTGGTGTCGGTCGAGGGCAAGTTGCCGTTCGGCGTGACCGCCAAGGACATCGTGCTCGCCGTCATCGGCAAGATCGGCACCGCCGGCGGTAACGGCCATGCCATCGAGTTCGCCGGCAGCGCCATTCGCGACTTGTCCGTCGAAGGCCGCATGACCATCTGCAACATGTCCATCGAAGCCGGCGCCCGTGTTGGCCTGGTGGCTGCTGACGAAAAAACCGTGGCTTACGTCAAGGGTCGTCCATTTGCTCCGAAAGGCGCGGAATGGGACATGGCGGTCGAAGCCTGGAAAGACCTGGTGTCCGACGCCGATGCGGTGTTCGACACCGTCGTCGAGCTCGACGCCACTCAGATCAAGCCGCAAGTCAGCTGGGGCACTTCGCCCGAGATGGTCCTGGCGGTTGATCAGAACGTGCCGGACCCGGCGAAGGAAATGGACCTGGTCAAACGCGGTTCCATCGAACGCGCCTTGAAATACATGGGTTTGAGCGCCAATCAGGCGATCACCGACATTCAACTGGACCGCGTCTTCATTGGTTCCTGCACCAACTCGCGGATCGAAGACTTGCGCGCTGCGGCGGTGATCGCCAAGGGCCGTAAAGTCGCTTCGACCATCAAGCAAGCCATCGTGGTGCCGGGCTCGGGCCTGGTGAAGGCGCAAGCCGAGGCCGAAGGCCTGGACAAGATTTTCCTCGAGGCCGGTTTCGAGTGGCGTGAACCGGGTTGCTCGATGTGCCTGGCGATGAACCCGGACCGTTTGGAGTCGGGCGAGCATTGCGCCTCGACCTCCAACCGCAACTTCGAAGGGCGTCAGGGCGCCGGTGGCCGTACGCACCTGGTCAGCCCGGCCATGGCCGCGGCGGCTGCCGTCCACGGTCGTTTCATCGACGTTCGCGAACTGATCTGAGGAACCGCACATGAGAGCTTTTACCCAACACACCGGTTTGGTCGCGCCATTGGACCGTGCCAACGTCGACACCGACCAGATCATTCCGAAGCAGTTCTTGAAGTCGATCAAGCGCACCGGTTTTGGTCCGAACCTGTTCGACGAATGGCGTTACCTGGACGTGGGCTACGCCTACCAGGACAACTCCAAGCGTCCGCTGAACAAGGACTTCGTGCTCAACGCCGAGCGTTATCAAGGCGCCAGCGTGCTGCTGGCCCGCGAGAACTTCGGTTGCGGCTCCAGCCGTGAACACGCGCCGTGGGCGCTGGAAGAGTACGGTTTTCGCAGCATCATCGCACCGAGCTACGCCGACATCTTCTACAACAACAGCTTCAAGAACGGCTTGCTGCCGATCATCTTGACCGACGCTGAAGTGGATGAATTGTTCCAGCAGGTCGAGGCGAATCCTGGCTATGAGTTGACGGTTGATCTGCAAGCCCAGACCGTGACCCGGCCTGACGGCAAGGTCTACAACTTTGAACTTGACGAGTTTCGCAAGCATTGCCTGGTCAACGGTCTGGACGACATCGGCCTGACCTTGCAGGACCATGAGGCGATCGCGGCGTTTGAAGCCAAACACCGTGCTAGCCAGCCGTGGTTGTTTCGCGACGTTTGATTGATCCGGCATTTCGGTAGGCAGGGCCGGCCTCTTCGCGAGCAAGCCCGCTCCCACAGGGTCTGTGAACAACGCAAATCCAATGTGGGAGCGAGCCTGCTCGCGAAGGCGGCAGCCCAGACACCACAAGACTCACCCCAAAAAGGAAGTCCCATGACCAGCAACGCCCAGCACAGCCAAGTCGTACAAAAGCAATTCGGTGAACAAGCCTCAGCCTATCTGAGCAGCGCCGTACACGCTCAGGGCACCGAATTTGCGTTGCTACAGGCTGAACTGGCAGGGCAGGGCGATGCCCGTGTGCTGGACCTGGGCTGCGGCGCCGGTCACGTGAGTTTTCACGTGGCCTCACTGGTGAAAGAAGTGGTGGCCTACGACCTGTCGCAGCAGATGCTCGACGTGGTGGCCGGTGCCGCCGTCGATCGCGGTCTGACCAACGTGTCTACCGTGCTGGGCGCCGCCGAGCGCCTGCCGTTTGCCGACGGTGAGTTCGATTTCGTCTTCAGCCGTTATTCGGCGCACCATTGGAGCGATCTTGGCCTGGCCCTGCGAGAGGTTCGCCGGGTGCTGAAGCCGGGCGGCGTGGCGGCGTTCATCGACGTGTTGTCACCGGGCAGTTCGTTGTTCGACACTTACCTGCAAAGCGTCGAAGTGCTGCGCGACACCAGCCATGTGCGCGATTATTCCGCCGGCGAGTGGTTGCGTCAGGTCAGCGAAGCGGGGTTGCATACCCGTAGCACCACCCGTCAACGGCTGCGACTGGAGTACACCTCCTGGGTCGAGCGCATGCGCACGCCAGAGGTGATGCGCGCGGCAATCCTCGAGTTGCAGCAATCGATGGGCAATGAAGTACGCGAATATTTTGAGATTGAGGCTGATGGTTCGTTCAGTACCGACGTGCTGGTGCTGATGGCTGAACGATAAGCGCTGAGCGATAGAATTTTTCCCGGCTAGCCCGTGACCCACGGGCGCACCGACTGATGACATGAGGAAAGCATGAGCAAGCAGATTCTGATTCTCCCAGGCGACGGTATTGGCCCGGAAATCATGGCCGAAGCGGTCAAGGTGCTGGAACTGGCCAACACCAAGTACAGCCTGGGCTTCGAGCTGAGCCATGACGTGATCGGTGGCGCTGCCATCGACAAACACGGCGTGCCGCTGGCTGACGAAACCCTGGACCGTGCACGCGCGGCCGACGCTGTACTGCTCGGCGCCGTGGGCGGCCCGAAATGGGACACCATCGAGCGTGACATTCGCCCTGAGCGCGGCCTGCTGAAAATCCGTGCGCAACTGGGCCTGTTCGGCAACCTGCGTCCGGCGATCCTGTACCCGCAATTGGCCGAGGCTTCGAGCCTGAAGCCTGAAATCGTTGCTGGCCTGGACATCCTGATCGTCCGTGAACTGACCGGCGGTATCTACTTCGGCGCACCACGCGGTACCCGCACCCTGGAAAACGGCGAGCGTCAGGCTTACGACACCCTGCCGTACAGCGAAAGCGAAATCCGCCGTATCGCCCGTGTCGGTTTCGACATGGCCATGGTGCGCGGCAAGAAGCTGTGTTCGGTGGACAAGGCCAACGTACTGGCCTCCAGCCAACTGTGGCGTGAAATCGTCGAACAAGTGGCCAAGGATTACCCTGAAGTCGAACTGAGCCACATGTACGTCGACAACGCCGCCATGCAGCTGGTGCGTGCACCGAAGCAATTCGACGTGATCGTCACCGACAACCTGTTCGGCGACATTCTTTCCGACCAAGCGTCGATGCTCACCGGTTCCATCGGCATGCTGCCGTCGGCGTCGTTGGATACCAACAACAAAGGCATGTACGAGCCGTGCCACGGTTCGGCGCCGGACATCGCTGGCAAAGGCATTGCCAACCCGTTGGCGACCATTTTGTCGGTGTCGATGATGCTGCGTTACAGCTTCAATCTGCAGGATGCGGCCGATGCGATCGAGAAGGCCGTCAGTCTGGTATTGGACCAAGGCCTGCGCACTGGCGACATCTGGTCGGCCGGTTGCACTAAAGTCGGTACGCAGGAAATGGGCGACGCAGTAGTCGCCGCGCTGCGGAATCTGTAATCTCTCGGGCCCGCTGCAACTTTCACTCTTGAAAGCAGCGGCCCACTTTTTAAAGAAGGTGTAGTTGCGATGAAACGTGTAGGTCTGATCGGTTGGCGCGGTATGGTCGGTTCCGTGCTCATGCAGCGGATGCTGGAAGAGCAGGATTTCGATCTTATTGAGCCGGTGTTTTTCACCACTTCCAATGTCGGTGGCCAAGGCCCGTCCGTGGGCAAGGACATTGCTCCGCTCAAGGACGCTTACAGCATTGATGAGCTGAAAACCCTCGACGTGATTCTGACCTGCCAGGGTGGCGACTACACCAGCGAAGTTTTCCCGAAACTGCGCGAAGCCGGCTGGCAGGGTTACTGGATCGACGCTGCTTCCAGTCTGCGCATGCAGGATGACGCGGTGATCGTGCTGGACCCGGTGAACCGCAAGGTCATCGACCAGCAGCTCGACGCGGGCACCAAGAACTACATCGGCGGCAACTGCACCGTCAGCCTGATGCTGATGGGCCTGGGCGGTCTTTTTGAGGCCGGTCTGGTCGAGTGGATGAGCGCCATGACTTATCAGGCGGCCTCCGGTGCCGGTGCGCAGAACATGCGCGAACTGATCAAGCAAATGGGCGCGACCCACGCCGCTGTCGCCGATCAACTGGCCGACCCGGCCAGCGCGATCCTCGACATCGATCGCCGTGTGGCCGAAGCCATGCGCAGCGACGCTTACCCGACCGAAAACTTTGGCGTACCGCTGGCCGGCAGCCTGATCCCGTGGATCGACAAGGAACTGCCGAACGGTCAGAGCCGCGAAGAGTGGAAAGCCCAGGCCGAGACCAACAAGATCCTCGGTCGCTTCAAGAGCCCGATCCCGGTCGATGGCATCTGCGTGCGTATCGGTGCCATGCGCTGCCACAGCCAGGCGCTGACCATCAAACTGAACAAAGATGTGCCGATCGCCGACATCGAAGGGCTGATCAGCCAGCACAACCCTTGGGTCAAACTGGTGCCGAACAGCCGCGAAGCCAGCATTCAGGAACTGAGCCCGACGAAAGTCACCGGCACCCTGAACGTACCGGTTGGCCGTCTGCGCAAGCTGAACATGGGCACGCAGTACGTCGGCGCGTTCACCGTCGGCGACCAACTGCTGTGGGGCGCGGCTGAACCGCTGCGTCGCATGCTGCGGATCCTGCTTGAGCGTTGATCGATTGAAGCAATGAACGAACCCGTGCCTTGAAAGAGGTGCGGGTTTTTTCTTTTGGTATGTTCGTCGCCTGCAAAAAGATCGCAGCCTTCGGCAGCTCCTACATTGGTCGCGTGCAAACCCGATTTTGTAGGAGCTGCCGAAGGCTGCGATCTTTTGCTCTAAATTGCCGAACTGCCAACCACCCGGTAAAGTGCCGCTCCCCCCGTTTCGCCAGAGGTAGAACCATGAGCCAGTCCTTTGATATTGCCGTGATCGGCGCCACCGGTACTGTCGGCGAAACGCTCGTGCAGATTCTCGAAGAACGCGACTTCCCTGTCGGCAATCTGCACCTGCTCGCCAGCAGCGAATCGGCCGGGCATTCGGTGCCGTTTCGCGGCAAGAACGTGCGGGTGCGGGAGGTCGATGAGTTCGACTTCAGTAAAGTCCAGCTGGTGTTCTTCGCGGCCGGCCCGGCGGTAACCCTGAGTTTCGCTTCGCGTGCCACGGCCGCCGGTTGCTCGCTGATCGACTTGTCCGGCGCCTTGTCGGCTGATCAGGCGCCACACGTCGTGCCTGAAGCCAACGCGCAGGTGCTGGTCGGTTTGAAAAAGCCGTTCCAGGTCAGCAGTCCAAGCCCTTCGGCCACCACACTGGCGGTAGTGCTCGCGCCGTTGCTCGGTTTGCTCGACCTGCAACGCATCAATTTGACCGCCAGTCTGGCCGTGTCTGCCCAGGGCCGCGAAGCCGTCACCGAGCTGGCACGGCAAACGGCCGAGCTGCTCAATGTGCGTCCGCTGGAGCCGACCTTCTTCGATCGGCAGATGGCCTTCAACCTGCTGGCGCAAGTGGGCAAGCCTGATGAGCAGGGTCACACGCTGCTGGAAAAACGCCTGGTACGCGAGCTGCGTCAGGTCATGGCGCTGCCTTTATTAAAGATTTCCGTCACTTGCATTCAAGCCCCGGTGTTTTTTGGCGATAGCTTTAACGTGACCTTGCAGTCATCGAGCGACATCGACCTGGCAAAAGTCAACGCCGCCCTGGAAGACGCGCCCGGAATAGAACTGGTGGAAGCCGGCGATTACCCGACACCGGTAGGCGATGCGGTAGGGCAGGACCTGGTCTACGTTGGTCGGGTTCGCAGCGGGATCGACGACCTGTCGGAACTTAATTTGTGGCTGACGTCAGATAACGTACGCAAAGGTGCCGCGCTCAATGCTGTGCAGGTGGCTGAATTGTTGATAAAAGACCTGCTGTAAAAGATACTTGGCAACAATTTGTCGAATGAATCCAGCCGGGCGCTATGCTTGGCCGGACTGCTGAAGGCGGGCTCCCTCCGGGGCTTTGCGTGGCATGAATGAAATGATCGCGCGCGACGACTCTTCGCCGCCGCGCGCAATGCCTTACGGCAGCGACTATCAACACCTTCTCGCTGGCCGAGGAATGTTCAAACAAAGGATGAGGCTATGGTTCAAGTTCGCAAACTGGTGTTAGCAATAGCGGCCGCCTCGGCGCTGTCCTCCGGTATGGCGCATGCCCTCGGGCTTGGGGAATTGACCCTGAAGTCGACGCTGAACCAGCCCTTGGTGGCGGAAATCGAGTTGCTCGACGTCAAGGACCTCACCGCTGCCGAATTGGTGCCGAGCCTGGCTTCGCCCGAAGATTTCGCCAAGGCCGGTGTCGACCGCCAGGCGTTTCTCAATGACCTGACCTTTACTCCGGTGCTCAACGCTAGCGGTAAAAGCATCCTGCGTGTGACATCCAGCAAACCACTCTCCGAACCGATGGTGAAATTCCTGGTCCAGGTGATGTGGCCCAACGGTCGCCTGCTGCGCGATTACAGCGTGCTGCTCGATCCGTCCAAATTCTCGCCGCAAACCGCTGATGCGGCTGCGCAGCCTGCACCGACGCAAACCGTCACCGCACCGGTGACCGGTGGCACCAAACCAACCCAATACACCACCGCGCCGCGCGATACCCTGTGGGAAATCGCTGAGAAGGCGCGCAATGGTGGCTCGGTCCAGCAAACCATGCTGGCCATCCAGGCGTTGAACCCGGATGCCTTTATCGACGGCAACATCAACCGATTGAAAGCCGGTCAGGTGCTGCGTCTGCCGGATCAGGCGCAGAGCACCAGCCTGCCGCAACCGAAAGCCATTGCTGTAGTCTCCGCGCAGAACACCGCGTGGCGTCAGGGTCGTCGTTACGTGGCGAAGCCCGGGGCCGGACAGCAGCAGCTCGATGCCACCAAGCGCGCTCGCGGCGAAGGCCCTTCGTCGCAAACGGCGACAGACAAGCTGAGCCTGGTTTCTGCCGAGTCCGGCAAGGCCGGTGGCAAAGGCGCTGCGGGTGACGCCAAGAACTTGAGCAACAAGCTGGCCGTGACCAAGGAAAGCCTCGACACGAGCCGTCGTGACAACGCTGAACTGAAAAGCCGCGTGACCGATCTGCAAAGTCAGATGGACAAGCTGCAACGCCTGATCGAGCTGAAGAACAATCAACTGGCCAAGTTGCAGGCTGAAGGCGCGGCGGATGCGCCGGCACCCGGTGCGACCGCTCCGGCCATGTCAGCCGAACTGGCGGCTAACCCGGCGGCAACAACGCCTGCGGACGCGGCTCCGGCTGCACCTGAGGCTGCTGCGCCCGAGGCCACTCCAGCTCCGGCCGAGAAGCCAGTTGAGCCGACGCCGGCAGCATCCGACGATCAGCAATTCAGAGAACTGCTGACCAATCCTTGGCTACTGGGTCTGGCAGGTGGCGGGGCAGTAGTGGCGCTGTTCCTGCTGTTGTTGCTGGCGCGTCGCCGCAAAGCCCAGCAAGAAGCCGAGAAGCATTTGCGCATGGCCCGTGACTTGGCCGAGGAGCAGGCGTTCTCCGCTGAACTCGACCTGCCAAAAGGCATCTTCGATGACCTGGAAGTGCCGCCGCCAAGCGTGAAGCTCGCTACCGCGCCAACCCCAACGCCACCGCCTGCACCAGCCCCGGCGCCGGTAATTGCTCCGGTTGTGGTAACGCCGCCGATCGCCGCGCCACTGGTATCGCCTGCTGGCGAGCGCGACGACGACGTACTGAGCAAGGCTCAGTCGCACATCGCTGCCGGTCGTCTGAATCAGGCGGCTGCCTTGCTGGAAGACGGGATCAAGCAAGAGCCGCAACGCAGTGACCTGCGCCTCAAGCTGATGGAAGTCTACGGTCAGCAAGGCGACCGCGATGCATTCGTTGCCCAGGAGCGCCAATTGGTGGCCAACGGTGACAACTTTGCTCAGGTCGAAAAACTCAAGAGCCGCTTCCCAACCATGGTCATTGCCGCAGCCGGTGGTATCGCAGCCGCTGCGATCGCTGCCGAACTGGATGCGCAATACGTCAAGGACCTGCTGCTGGACGAGCCTGAAGCGCCGGCACCGGCAGTGCCCGATGACTTCGAAAGTGCCTTCGATTTGAGCCTGGATGATCTGGAATCTGCCACTCCGGCAGTGGTTGCACCAGAACCAGAAGCAGAGGCAGCGCCCGATGACTTCGACAGTGCCTTTGATTTGAGCCTGGATGATCTGGAAGCTGCCTCTCCGGCGGTGGTTGCACCAGAACCAGAAGCAGAGGCAAAGTCCGATGACCTCGACAGTGCTTTCGATTTAAGCCTGGATGATCTGGAAGCTGCCTCTCCGGCAGTGGTTACACCAGAACCAGTACCAGAAGCAGAGCCAGTGTCTGCGGCTGAGCTGGACGAGTTCCCGCTGGACGACGATCTGAGCTTCGAATCGGTGTTGCAGCAGCAGACCGACATCAGGGAAAACCTCGATGACCTGTCGGACTTCGACCTGGATATGGATCTTGGTGGGGATGTCTCGCCAGCGACCCTGGCCGAAGACGATTTCCTGTTGAGTCTGGATGAAGGCGTCAAGGACCTGGATTTACCTACCGCTGAAGCGCCGGCTGTTCCCGAGGTGGCGCTGGACGATCTGGAGCTGCCAGCCGATTTCGACCTGTCGCTGGCTGACGAAATGGACGCGCCAGACGCTCCGGACGCGTTTGCAGCCGAACTGGATGACGTCAACGCCGAACTGGATCGTCTGTCCCAGAGTCTTGGCGAGCCGAGCTTCACGGCGGAAGACGCCATGGCCTCCGCAGCTGACGAGCCGGAATTCGATTTCCTATCCGGCACTGACGAAGTCGCGACCAAACTCGATCTGGCCCAGGCCTACATCGACATGGGCGACGCCGACGGCGCCCGGGACATCCTCAATGAGGTGGTGACCGAGGGTGATGCAGGTCAGAAGAGCGAAGCCAAGGAAATGCTTTCGCGTCTGGCTTGATTGATCGGTAAGGCGTAAACAAAACGGCAGCCATTGAGGCTGCCGTTTTTGTTTCAGCCGGTAGCGCGTTGGTGTCTGTCGGGCCGTCTTCGCGAGCAGGCTCGCTCCCACATTGAGTCTCTGGTATTCACAAAACCCCTGTGGGAGCGAGCCTGCTCGCGAAGAGGTCGGCACATTCAACATAATTCCCGACCCCGCAGGCCCCAAAAAACACACAGCTCTGGCGTCCCTGCCTGACAGCCTTATAATGCCCGCCTTTGCGTACATCAGCAGGCTGTCACTCCTTGGCAAATATAGATAATCCGGCCGCCGAAATGGTGGCCGACGGCTTTTTCCGGATCGCGTTGGGCGTTGAATACAAAGGCTCACGCTATCGCGGCTGGCAGCGCCAGGCCTCCGGCGTACTCACCGTGCAGGAAACCCTCGAAAAGGCCTTGTCCAAAGTCGCCGACTCACCGGTGTCGCTGCTCTGCGCCGGGCGTACGGATGCGGGCGTGCATGCGTGCGGTCAGGTGGTGCATTTCGATACTCAGGTCGAGCGTTCGATGAAAGCCTGGGTCATGGGCGCCAATATCAATTTGCCTCACGACGTCAGTGTCAGCTGGGCCAAGGTCATGCCGGCGCATTTTCATGCGCGGTTCAAGGCGATTGCCCGGCGCTATCGCTACGTGATCTACAACGATCAGATCCGCCCGGCGCACCTGAACGAAGAAATTACCTGGAACCACCGTCCGCTGGACGTCGAGCGCATGGCCGAGGCGGCGCAGTACCTGGTCGGCACTCACGACTTCAGCGCTTTCCGTGCTGGTCAGTGTCAGGCCAAGTCGCCGATCAAGGAACTGCATCACCTGCGCGTCACGCGCCACGGCAAGATGATCGTGCTGGACATCCGCGCCAGCGCTTTCCTGCACCACATGGTGCGCAACATTGCTGGCGTGCTGATGACCATCGGTGCCGGCGAGCGCCCGGTGGAGTGGATGAAAGAGGTGCTTGAGAGCCGAATTCGCCGTTCCGGCGGGGTGACGGCGCATCCGTACGGCCTGTACCTGGTGCAGGTCGAGTACCGCGACGAGTTCGAATTGCCCGAGCGTTACATCGGGCCGCACTTCCTGACCGGTTTCTCGGAACTTGACGGCTGACGCCCTCGAACGCTTTTGTTACCATCCGGGACTTTCTCGGATTTACCTTGGGGTTCTATCGACATGTCGGCCGTTCGCAGCAAGATTTGTGGGATTACCCGCATAGAAGATGCGTTGGCGGCGGTTGAGGCCGGGGCTGATGCGATCGGATTTGTGTTCTACGCCAAAAGCCCACGGGCCGTGACGTTTCAGCAGGCGCGCTCGATCATCAAGGCGTTGCCGCCGTTCGTGACCACCGTAGGGTTGTTCGTCAACGCCAGCCGCTGCGAGTTGGGAGAAATCCTCGACGCCGTGCCGCTGGACCTGTTGCAGTTCCATGGCGACGAAACCGCAGCCGAGTGCGAAGAATGGAATCGTCCGTACATCAAGGCGCTGCGGGTCAAGGCCGGTGACGATATCGCGGCTGCGTGCGATGCGTTTCCAAGTGCCAGCGGTATCCTGCTCGACGCCTACGTTGAAGGTGTACCCGGTGGAACCGGTGAAGCGTTTGACTGGTCTCTGATACCGCAAGGCTTGAGCAAACCGATCATCCTGGCGGGTGGCTTGACGCCGGACAACGTCGCCGAGGCGATTACAAGGGTTCGGCCTTATGCCGTGGACGTCAGCGGTGGGGTGGAGGCGAGCAAGGGCATCAAGGATCACGCAAAGATTCAGGCATTCATTAAAGCGGTACGCAGTAGCTGATGTGACGGCTGGCACACTGCCGCCGTCCACAGGCATGGCTGAGGGTTTTTGGGGTGTACGCAGGTCACGTTTAGCTGATCCGGCAACCCATCGATCATCGCCACACACATGAATTTAGCTCAAGGGCATACGCGGGGCTGCGAACCAGAGCGTTCGGGCCGCCGGTACTGGAGAAAGAAAGCATGAGCAACTGGTTAGTAGACAAACTGATCCCTTCGATCATGCGTTCCGAGGTCAAGAAGAGCTCGGTGCCTGAAGGTCTGTGGCACAAATGCCCGTCTTGCGAGGCTGTGCTGTATCGTCCGGAGCTGGAAAAGACCCTGGACGTTTGCCCCAAGTGCAACCACCACATGCGTATCGGCGCACGCGCCCGCATCGATATCTTCCTCGACGCTGAAGGCCGTGCCGAACTGGGCGCGGACCTTGAGCCGGTTGACCGTCTGAAGTTCCGCGACGGCAAGAAGTACAAGGATCGCCTGACCGCTGCCCAGAAGCAGACCGGCGAAAAAGACGCACTGATCTCCATGAGCGGCACGTTGCTGGGCATGCCGGTTGTGGTGTCGGCGTTCGAATTCTCCTTCATGGGTGGTTCGATGGGCGCCATCGTTGGTGAGCGTTTTGTTCGCGCTGCCAACTACGCGCTGGAAAACCGTTGCCCGATGATCTGCTTCGCTGCTTCCGGTGGTGCGCGGATGCAGGAAGCCCTGATCTCCCTGATGCAAATGGCCAAGACCTCTGCGGTGCTGGCGCGTCTGCGTGAAGAAGGCATTCCGTTCATCTCCGTCTTGACCGACCCGGTCTACGGTGGTGTTTCCGCCAGTCTGGCGATGCTTGGCGACGTGATCGTCGGTGAGCCGAAAGCCCTGATCGGCTTCGCTGGCCCGCGCGTCATTGAACAAACCGTGCGTGAAAAACTGCCGGAAGGCTTCCAGCGCAGCGAATTCCTGCTGGAACACGGTGCGATCGACATGATCATTCACCGTCAGGAACTGCGTCCGCGTCTGGGCAATCTGCTGGCACAAATGATGGGCCTGCCGACGCCGAAATTCGTCGCCGCGCCAATCGAGCCAATCGTGGTTCCACCGGTGCCCGCCAACATATGATCGAACGTACCCTTGGCGAGTGGCTCGCCTACCTTGAGCAGTTGCACCCTTCGGCCATCGACATGGGCCTGGAGCGCTCGCAACAGGTAGCGTCCCGCATGGGACTGGGCAAGCCGGCGCCTCGGGTGATCACGGTCACCGGCACCAACGGCAAAGGTTCTACCTGCGCATTCGTGGCTTCGTTGCTGCGGGCGCAGGGCCTGAGCGTCGGTGTCTACAATTCTCCGCACCTGCTGCGTTACAACGAGCGGGTGCAGGTCAATGGCGTCGAAGCCACTGACGCCGAGCTGTGCGAAGCCTTTGCAGCGGTCGAGGCGGGCCGTGGCGACACATCCCTGACGTACTTCGAAATGGGCACCCTGGCAGCGTTCTGGCTGTTTCAACACGCCAGTCTCGATGCAGTGGTGCTGGAAGTCGGGCTGGGCGGGCGTCTGGACACGGTCAACGTGGTCGATGCCGATATGGCGCTGGTCACCAGCATCGGTGTCGATCACGCGGATTATCTGGGTGATACCCGTGAATCCGTAGCGTTCGAAAAGGCCGGCATCTTCCGCCAGGGCGCGCCTGCGCTGTGTGGCGACCTGAATCCTCCACAACCTCTGCTGGATAAAGCGCGCGAGCTCAATTGCCCGTTTTTCCTGCGTGGGCGCGATTTCGACCTCGGCATCACCGATCACAACTGGCAATGGCGCGGTCTTGACGCTCAAGGGCGTGTGGTCGAGCTGCACGATCTGCCGTTGCTCGATCTGCCGATGGAAAACGCCGCGCTGGCGTTGCAGGCTTACCTGTTGCTCGGGCTGCCTTGGGTGGATGCACACATTGTTGCTGCGCTGAAAGCCACTCGGGTGGTCGGTCGCCTCGATCGCCGCCAGTTCGACTGGCAGGGCAAGCGCCTGAATCTGTTGCTGGACGTGGGGCATAACCCGCATGCGGCCGAGTATCTGGCTCGCCGCCTGGCCAGCCGACCGCCGGTTGGCAAGCGTCTGGCGGTGTTCGGACTGTTGGCGGACAAGGATCTGGATGGTGTTGTCGGTGAATTGAATGCTAGTGTCCAGCAATGGGCTGTCGCGCCGCTGGATTCACCGCGAGCGCGTCCGGTTGCCGATTTGCACGCAGCATTGCAGAACCTTGGCGCCTCGGTAACATCCTATGACAGCGTGGCCGCCGCCCTGGATGGGCAGTGCGCGCTGGCGACGAGCGATGACGAGATTCTGTTGTTCGGATCATTTTATTGTGTCGCCGAGGCCCTCGAATGGCTGGCCCGGCGCTCCACGGAGGAAGCGGCAAATGGCATTGCTGGATAAGGCATACAAACAGCGCATGGTTGGCGCCCTGGTTCTGGTGGCGCTGGCGGTGATTTTCCTGCCGATGCTGTTTTCCCGTCAGGATGAACAGCGTCAAGTGACGGTTGAAGCCCCGGCTGCGCCGCAAGCGCCTGCGGTGCCGCAAGTTCAGGTTGAACCGGTGGCAGTACCTGAGCCGCAAGCCCTGCCTCAGGAACCTGTGCCGAGTGATGATGAAATCGCTCAGCAAGAAGCACCGTCGACAGCGATTGCCCCGAGTGTGCCGGTGGCGCCTGCGCCTGCCGCCAAACCGGTCGCACCAGCTCCGGCGCCGGTCAACAAACCAACGGTTGCACCTAGCCAGCCCATCACGGCTGCGCCGGGCAAGCCGGACACGACTCAAAGCCGCGTCGATGCCAATGGCCTGTCGGTCAGTTGGTCGGTGCAACTGGCCAGCCTGTCGAGCCGTGCAAGTGCAGAAAGCCTGCAGAAATCCCTGCGCAGCCAAGGCTACAACGCCTACATTCGTACTGCCGACGGCAAGAATCGGGTGTTTGTCGGACCGCTGATCGAGCGTGCAGAAGCCGATCGTCTGCGTGACTTGTTGGGTCGCCAGCAGAACCTCAAGGGTTTTGTGGTGCGTTTCCAGCCTGAGCGTGGTTAAAACTATCGCCCCGATTTGAAATGCACTGACAATCGCAGCTTACCGATAGCCATGCGCTCTGCTAAAATGCGCCGCCTTATCCGTCTGTAGGCTGCACTGTGCCATTTACCTGGGTTGACTGGGCGATCGTTGCAATCGTCGCCATCTCCGCATTGATCAGTCTGAGCCGCGGCTTCGTCAAAGAAGCACTGTCGCTGGTGACCTGGATCATCGCAGGAGTCGTCGCCTGGATGTTCGGTGGTTCATTGTCCGAGTACCTCGCCGGATACATCCAGACGCCGTCGGCCCGTGTGATCACGGGCTGTGCCATCATGTTTGTCGCCACGTTAATCGTAGGCGCAATGATCAATTATCTTATCGGCGAATTGGTTCGCGTCACCGGGCTGTCCGGGACCGATCGATTCCTCGGCATGGCCTTCGGCGCCGCGCGTGGCGTGTTGCTGGTGGTCGTGGCGGTCGGGCTGTTGAGCCTGGGGCCGGTACAGCAGGACGGGTGGTGGCAAGAGTCACAGCTCGTGCCAAAATTTCTATTGGTTGCAGACTGGTCCAAAAACCTGATTCTCGGGTGGAGCAGTCAGTGGCTTGCCAGCGGTATCAGCGTACCCGCTGATATACCGTTCAAGGAGCACCTCTTGCCGATGGCCAAAATGCCTCAGTGAGTTGTGTTCAGTTCAGATCCATTAAGTAGGGGTTGCGTCGCATGTGTGGCATCGTCGGTATCGTCGGTAAGTCGAACGTCAATCAGGCGCTGTATGACGCGCTAACCGTCCTCCAGCACCGCGGCCAGGACGCTGCCGGTATCGTGACCAGCCATGATGGCCGGTTATTCCTGCGCAAGGACAATGGCCTGGTACGTGACGTGTTTCATCAGCGTCACATGCAGCGCCTGGTCGGCCACATGGGTATTGGCCATGTGCGTTACCCGACCGCGGGCAGTTCGACTTCGGCCGAAGCCCAACCGTTTTACGTCAACTCGCCTTACGGCATCACCCTGGCGCACAACGGTAACCTGACCAACGTTGAACAGTTGGCCAAGGAGATTTACGAATCTGACCTGCGCCACGTCAACACCAACTCCGATTCGGAAGTGCTGCTTAACGTGTTCGCTCACGAACTGGCCCAGCGCGGCAAGTTGCAGCCAACCGAAGAAGACGTGTTCGCGGCCGTTACTGACGTGCACAACCGTTGCGTCGGTGGTTACGCGGTCGTGGCGATGGTGACCGGTTACGGCATCGTCGGTTTCCGCGACCCACACGGCATCCGTCCGATCGTCTTCGGTCAGCGTCACACCGACGAAGGCGTCGAGTACATGATCGCCTCCGAAAGCGTTTCCCTGGACGTGCTCGGTTTCACCCTGATTCGCGATTTGGCACCGGGCGAAGCGGTCTACATCACTGAAGACGGCAAGCTGCACACCCGTCAGTGTGCGACCAACCCGTCCCTGACCCCGTGCATCTTCGAACACGTCTACCTGGCGCGTCCGGACTCGATCATCGATGGCGTGTCGGTTTATAAGGCACGCCTGCGCATGGGCGAGAAACTCGCCGAGAAGATCCTGCGCGAGCGTCCAGAGCACGACATCGACGTGGTCATCCCGATTCCGGACACCAGCCGCACCGCGGCCCTGGAATTGGCGAACCACTTGGGCGTCAAGTTCCGCGAAGGTTTTGTGAAGAACCGCTACATCGGCCGGACCTTCATCATGCCGGGCCAGGCTGCACGGAAAAAATCCGTACGCCAGAAGCTCAACGCCATCGAGCTGGAGTTCCGCGGCAAAAACGTGATGCTGGTGGACGACTCCATCGTTCGCGGCACCACCTGTAAGCAGATCATTCAGATGGCCCGCGAAGCCGGCGCCAAAAACGTCTACTTCTGCTCCGCGGCACCGGCCGTTCGCTACCCGAACGTCTACGGTATCGACATGCCGAGCGCTCACGAGTTGATCGCGCACAATCGTTCGACCCAGGACGTGGCTGATCTGATCGGCGCTGACTGGTTGATCTATCAGGACTTGCCTGACTTGATCGAAGCGGTCGGTGGCGGCAAGATCAAGATCGAGAAGTTCGATTGCGCGGTGTTCGACGGCCAGTACGTCACCGGCGACGTCGACGAGGCTTACCTGAACAAGATCGAGCAGGCACGTAACGATGCCTCCAAGGTCAAGACGCAAGCAGTCAGTGCGATCATTGATCTGTATAACAACTGAGTAACTACCGGCCCTGAGGGGCCGGTTTTGTATCTACTAAAAGAGCAAGGCAAGGAGTGACAGCATGAGTCAGGATTGGGATGCCGGTCGGCTGGACAGCGACCTCGAAGGCGTAGCGTTCGACACCCTGGCCGTACGCGCCGGTCAGCACCGAACGCCGGAAGGCGAACACGGTGATCCGATGTTCTTCACTTCCAGCTACGTATTCCGTACCGCTGCCGATGCGGCGGCACGCTTTGCCGGTGAAGTGCCGGGCAACGTTTACTCGCGCTACACCAACCCGACCGTGCGCGCGTTCGAAGAGCGCATTGCCGCGCTGGAAAGCGCCGAACAAGCCGTGGCCACGGCCACCGGCATGGCCGCGATCATGGCGGTGGTGATGAGCCTGTGCAGCGCCGGCGATCACGTGCTGGTATCGCGCAGCGTATTCGGTTCGACCATCAGTCTGTTCGAGAAGTACTTCAAGCGCTTCGGCATTGAAGTCGATTACGTTCCTCTGGCGGACTTGTCCGGTTGGGATGCGGCGATCAAGGCCAACACCAAACTGCTCTTCGTCGAATCGCCATCTAATCCTCTGGCCGAGCTGGTGGACATCGCCGAGTTGTCGAAAATCGCTCACGCCAAAGGCGCGATGCTGGTGGTCGACAACTGCTTCTGCACCCCGGCGTTGCAGCAGCCGCTGAAGATGGGCGCGGACATCGTCGTGCACTCGGCGACCAAGTTCATCGACGGCCAGGGCCGTTGCATGGGCGGTGTTGTGGCCGGTCGCAGCGAACAGATGAAAGAAGTCGTCGGTTTCCTGCGGACTGCCGGGCCGACCCTGAGCCCGTTCAATGCCTGGATCTTCCTCAAAGGCCTGGAAACCCTGAGCCTGCGCATGAAGGCGCACTGTGCCAATGCCCAGCAACTGGCCGAATGGCTGGAGCAGCAGGAAGGCATCGAGAAAGTCCATTACGCCGGTCTCAAAAGCCATCCGCAGCACGCGTTGGCCCTGCGTCAGCAGAAAGGCTTTGGTGCGGTCGTGAGTTTCGAGGTCAAGGGCGGCAAAGAGGGCGCCTGGCGCTTTATCGATGCGACCCGTCTGATTTCCATCACCGCCAACCTCGGTGACAGCAAGACCACCATTACGCACCCAAGCACCACCTCTCACGGCCGTCTGGCGCCGCAAGAGCGTGAGGCCGCGGGCATTCGTGACAGCCTGATCCGCATCGCGGTCGGTCTGGAAGACGTGGCCGACCTGCAAGCCGATCTGGCGCGCGGGTTGGCTGCCTTGTGATCGAGTTGTCCACGCCGACCACTGGCACCAATGGCCGCGTCGCACTGGTCACGGGTGCTGCGCGGGGCATTGGTCTGGGGATCTCGGCCTGGCTGATCAGTGAAGGCTGGCAGGTGGTGCTGACTGATCTTGATCGGGTGCGCGGTTCGAAAGTGGCGAAGGTGCTCGGCGACAACGCCTGGTTCATCGCCATGGACGTCTCGAACGAAGGGCAGGTGGCGTTGGGCGTCGCCGAGGTGCTGGGGCAGTTCGGGCGTCTGGATGCGCTGGTGTGCAACGCGGCGGTTGCCGATCCGCACAACATCACCCTTGAAAGCCTTGATCTGGCGTACTGGAATCGGGTGCTGGCGGTGAATCTCAGTGGGCCGATGCTGTTGGCCAAGCACTGTGCGCCGTACCTGCGCGCTCACAGCGGAGCAATCGTCAACCTGGCCTCGACCCGCGCCGGGCAGTCAGAACCCGACACCGAGGCTTATGCGGCGAGCAAGGGCGGCCTGTTGGCCCTGACTCATGCCTTGGCGATCAGCCTCGGGCCGGAAATCCGCGTCAATGCGGTCAGCCCGGGCTGGATCGATGCGCGGGATCCCTCCGCACGTCGTGCCGAACCGCTGACCGATGCCGACCATGCCCAGCATCCGGCGGGCAGGGTAGGGACGGTCGAGGACGTGGCGGCGATGGTCGCCTGGCTGTTGTCGAAGAACGCCGGTTTTGTCACGGGCCAGGAG
Organism: Pseudomonas sp. Root329; assembly: GCF_001424925.1. Classification (NCBI taxonomy): domain Bacteria; kingdom Pseudomonadati; phylum Pseudomonadota; class Gammaproteobacteria; order Pseudomonadales; family Pseudomonadaceae; genus Pseudomonas; species Pseudomonas sp. Root329. Next base: position 382,065 of record NZ_LMCV01000034.1, read on the forward strand.
TTCGTGGTCGATGGCGGCATGACCAAGAAGATGATTTACAGCGAGTAATTCGAGCAGGGGCCGCGACAGCGGCGGCTTGAGGTTGCAGACGGCCGTTGGCAACGCTGCGGGAAATGACATGATTTTGTCTTTTTCAGAAAAACTTCAAGCGGGGTATTGACTTAGCATCGGTACCTGCGTAAATTTCGCGGCCTCGGAGATGCAAACGGGTGATTAGCTCAGCTGGGAGAGCGTCTGCCTTACAAGCAGAATGTCGGCGGTTCGATCCCGTCATCACCCACCACTTCCGAGAGTCTTGCGAAAGCAAGATGGAAGCTTTTAAAAGCCTCCACCGACGCGCAGCGGTAGTTCAGTCGGTTAGAATACCGGCCTGTCACGCCGGGGGTCGCGGGTTCGAGTCCCGTCCGCTGCGCCATATTTTCCGAGTCAGAGTTTATTCTGGTTCGAGATTGAAAGCCTCGAAGCTTTCAGTCAGACGAGTTACTTGGACGCAAGTCCAAAGCGATACGCAGCGGTAGTTCAGTCGGTTAGAATACCGGCCTGTCACGCCGGGGGTCGCGGGTTCGAGTCCCGTCCGCTGCGCCATATCTGCCTCAAGGCCCGCTGAACGCCTTGGAGCTACGAAGAAAGCCGCTGGTAAAGCCAGTGTCTACTTCGAGTCGATAGCAAAGACCCTGGTCGAAAGACCGGGGTTTTTTGTGTCTGCGATTTGGCTTTTCTCTTCTGCTCCCCGCAACCATGGGTATTCGCATCTGCCAGCCAAATGCGGCCGTGTGTCGAATTGTTACTCCTATCGACGATTTCCCTCAATAACGCTCAGCCCTGATCAGCCGGTGGCTGCGTGGCAAAAACACCTGTCTTTCATTCGCGTATTCAAATTTTTCCTGGGGGCAAAACGTATAAAGCGCTTGGTTTGAAGTATCAACACTAATTAGAATGAGTCGCATTTAAAATATTTCTTCGCGCAGGGTTCCTTAAGATGAGTGATGCAGCGATGCCGGCGGCGCAAACCTTCCACGACCTGTACCGCGACCATCGTGGCTGGCTCGAAAGCTGGTTGAGGCGGCGGATGAGCAATGGCCATGATGCGGCGGACTTGAGCCAGGATACGTTCGTGCGTTTACTCGCCAGCTCCCAGCACATCGCTGACCTGCAAGAACCCCGCGCCTATCTGGCGACAGTCGGCAAGCGACTGCTCACCAACTTCTATAAGCGCCGCAGCCTGGAGCAGGCCTACCTCAGTGCGCTGGCGCTGCTGCCTGAAGACTGCCTGCCGTCGCCCGAGCAACGGTGGTTGCTCCTGGAAACCCTGCAAGCCTTGGACGAATTGCTCGACGGATTGCCGACCGCGGTGCGACGGGCGTTTCTCTGGAGCCAGTTGGAGGGTTTGGGTTATCACGAGATTGCTGAGCGCCTGCAAGTCTCGGAGCGGACGATCAAGCGCTACATGGCGCAAGCCTACGAACATTGCCTGTTGGTGGAATTGTGATCGGTTCGACACCTTCGGCCGAAGCCCGGCAAGTCGTGCGGGCTGCCGCTCAATGGCTGGCACTCATGGAATCAGGCGCCGCCAATGAGCGCGATCGAGCCAATCTGCAGCACTGGCGTGACAGCCATCCCAGTCATGAACAGGCCTGGCAGAAAGCCCAACTCTTGCGCCAACGCTTTTCCGACCTGCCGTCGGCACTGGCCATGGCCAGCCTGGATCGGCCGCAGACGAGTCGGCGCACGGTACTCAAACGCGCCGTCGGGGCGGTGGCGTTGGTGCCCACCGCCTGGCTGATCAGCCGGCAGCTACCGCTGGACGTCTGGCGCGCTGATCTGCGAACCGCGACCGGGGAGGGCAAAAAAGTCCAGTTGGCCGATGGCAGCTCGCTGCAATTGAACACCGCAAGTGCCGTCGATATCGACCTGAAGAACCGCCGGCTGAGACTCGTGGAAGGCGAAATAGCGCTGAATGTGCCCGGCACCTCGCCGCTGACGATCCAGACGCACTTCGGGCAAGTGGTCGTCAGTCAGGGCGAAGTGTGCGTTCGTCAGGGGCAGACGGGGTGCAAGGTGTCAGTGCTTAAAGGCGCGGTGCAGTTGCAGCCTTTGCGTGGGCCGGTCTTTTCATTGCGCGCAGGCCAGCAAGTCAGCCTTCAGGCGATGGGTGCCGGACGCGTCGAACCTTTCGATGTGCTTGCCCCAGGCTGGCGCGACGGCGTGTTGATGGCACAGAACCAGCCCCTGGGCGATTTTCTGCGTGAACTCAGCACCTATCGCCCGGGACTGTTGCGCTGGGAACCGGAACTCGAATCCCTGCGCGTCACCGGCAGTTTCCGTCTGGAAGACACCGATCGCATCCTGACGTTGCTGGCGGCCAGCTTGCCGCTGGAGGTGCATAGGCGAACCCGCTACTGGGTCACGTTGCTGCCGCGCAAAAATAGTGTTTGAGGTATGTCCCCTTTTTTCGCGTCGCTTGTCATTCAAGGCAAGTGAAACGAAATCAGAGAGATTCTCAATGCCCGTTGTGATGCCCTGCAGTACGCGTCTGGGTTCTTCCAGGCTGCGCCCGTTGTTGCATTTGAGTCTGTTGTTGAGCCTGAGTGCCTGTCCGTTGTTCATCACTGCCGGTTGGGCCGAAGACGCGCCTCGACGCAGTTACCAGGTGCCGGCAGGAAGCCTCAGCGCAGCGCTGACCCGTTTCGCCGGGCTGGCCGGGGTCAACCTGTCAGTGGACCCGGCACTGGTGGGCAGTCGCACCAGCCCTGGACTTTCCGGCGAATACGCGGTCGAGGAGGGCTTTGCCCGACTGTTGCAGGGTTCCGGTCTGCAACTGCAGCCGGTGGGCGAAGAGGCGTACATCCTGACCCCGGTGCCAGAAGGCAGCAGCCTGCAACTGGGCGCCACCTCGATTGTCGGTGCCACTGACTCGGAGCACGGCGATCCGTATGTCGGCGGCCAGGTCGCGCGTCGCGGGTCGCAAGGCTTGCTGGGCTCGAAAGACTTTATGGAAACGCCGTTCAGCATGACCACCTACACCAGTGAGGTGGTCAAAAATCAGCAGGCGCGTACCTTGGGCGACCTGATCGCCAACGATCCTTCGGTTCGCGCCACCAACCCGGCGGGTGGGCGCTATGAGCAGTTCACCATTCGAGGGTTGAGCCTGTTCAACAGTGATGTTTCTTACAACGGCCTCTACGGCGTCCTGCCGACCTACACGATCGACATGGAGATGGCCGACCGCGTCGACGTCCTCAAAGGCCCTAGTCAGCTCATCAACGGCATCTCGCCGCGGGGCAGCGTGGGTGGCGGGATCAACGTGGTACCCAAGCGCGCGACCGACAAGCCCATCACTTCATTCACCGGTAGTTACGCTTCCGACAGCCAGGTCGGCGGTGCCGTGGATGTCGGCCGGCGCTTTGGTGAAGACAACAAGTTCGGTCTTCGTTTCAACGGCGTAAAACAGTCCGGCGACACCGAATGGGATCACCAGAATGTCGACCGCGAGATGGCCGTGCTGGGCCTGGATTTCCGCGGTGAACGCCTGCGACTCTCGACGGACATCGGGCGCACCGAACGTGATACCGACGCTCCGCAGGAGCGCGTACAGGTTGGCCCTAACGCGCAGGTTCCGCATGCCAGCGATGTGCGACGCAACTATGCGCAGCCCTGGAGCAAGGCGAGTACCAACGACACGTTCGGCACGGTGAACGCTGAATACGATGTCAACGATTCCGTCATGTTGTACGGCGGTGTGGGCGCGCGTAAAAGTAACCATGACTTCCTTCGACATGCTGTTTCGGTCACCAACGACGCCGGTAATTTCAGCGTTCAACCGCGTGACTTCACTCGTGACGAAAATGTCCGGACGGCCACAGCGGGTGTGCGCAACTGGTTCCATACCGGCCCGGTAAGCCATGAAGTCAACCTGGCCGCCAGCTATTACTACATGGACTTTGAAAACGGCGGCGCCCGGTATGCCTCGGCCAACAGCAACATCTATAACCCTGTGGTAACACCAACGCCGGTCAGGCCCACGCGACAGGATTCGGAGGTCTATACCGAGAACCGTTCCACCGGTGTGGCGTTGTCCGACACCCTGGGTTTCTTCGATGACCGGCTGCTGCTGACCCTCGGCGCCCGCTGGCAGCGCGTGAAGGTTGACGACTGGACCGATAACGTCAGAGGCGACACCGGCTACGACGAGGAAAAGGTCTCGCCATCGGGCGGCATCCTGTTCAAGGCCACCGATAAGCTGTCGCTGTATGCCAACTACATGGAAGGCCTGAGCCAGGGCAAGATCGCACCGTCGACTTCGGTGAACGAGGACGAGATCTTCCCGCCGTTCATCAGCCGCCAGGTCGAGGTCGGTGCCAAGTATGACGCCGGTGCGTTCGCCGTCACCGCCGCCGTGTTCCGGATCAAGCAGCCGGCTTACGAGACCAATGCCACGACGCGCGTCTTCGGCCCGAACGGCAAGCGTGAGAACACCGGTGTGGAACTGAGTGTGTTCGGTGAACCGCTCGATGGTTTCCGTCTGCTCGGCGGTGTCATGTACATCGACAGCGAGTTGAAGGACACCACCAATGGCACCTTCGACGGCAACCGGGCGCCGGCCACGCCGAAATACAACGTCAACCTGGGCGCCGAGTGGGACGTGCCGACTGTACAGGGCCTGACCCTGACCAGCCGCGGCATTTACTCCAGTTCGCAGTACCTGGACCAGTCCAACAACAAGGAAATCGACTCCTGGGAGCGTTTCGACGTGGGCGCACGCTACGCGTTCAAGGTCGACGAAACGAACGTCACTGTGCGTGCCAATGTCGAGAACGTGGCGGACAAGCGCTACTGGAGTTCGGCCGGGGCCTCGGATGACAGCGAGCCTGGCTTGACGCTGTCGACCCCACGCACTTACCTCCTTTCGGCGACCGTCGACTTCTGATTCACCCGTGTCATGCGCCCCAAGGACCGGGGCGCCATCGTTGGACCATGACCTGATTCATATAGAGGAAGGACATATGCACACCATCAGTTAATGAATATTCAAGACACTTGCGTATAAGTCGCTATCTGTCGGTAGCCTATATCTAAGTTGTCAGTTGCATTAAAGATCATGGCTAGATCATGGCACTTCCGGAATATATACCAGGTTTATTAACTTGGTTTTTTGCGTGTCTGATTGTTTTTAAAGTAGTTCAAATCGCTCTATGTAAATTTCGAAATAGGTTGTAAGAATTAGTTGCAACAACTTGGTAATGAGAATAAGTTGCATATCGAATTTAACGAGGGTGAAGCGATGTTGAATGATGGCGTATTGCACTCTAATCCTTTGCAAAAAACCAATGCCGACTATTTGGCTCGACAAAGCAAGTTCGAATCTAATGTACGCAGTTATCCACGCAAGTTGCCGCTGGCCATCGCCAAGGCGCACGGGCTCTGGGTGACCGATGTCGAGGGCACTACTTACCTCGACTGTCTGGCTGGCGCCGGTACTTTGGCCCTGGGGCACAATCATCCGGCCGTCATGGCCAGCCTCGACAGCTTCCTCGCCTCAGGCCTGCCGATGCACACCCTGGACCTGACCACCGCGGTCAAGGACGCTTTCAGCGAAACCTTGCTCAGCCTGTTGCCGAACCAGGGCCGTGATTACTGCCTGCAATTTTGCGGGCCGTCCGGGGCGGATGCAGTGGAGGCCGCGCTGAAACTGGCCAAGACCTACACCGGGCGCAACAACATCATCAGTTTCTCAGGGGCCTACCATGGCATGACCCACGGCGCCCTGGCCCTGACCGGCAACACCGCGCCGAAAAATGCCATCGCCAGCCTGATGCCCGGGGTGCAGTTCATGCCGTACCCTCACGAATACCGTTGCCCGCTGGGCATTGGCGGCGAGGCGGGGGTCGAGGCCTTGACCCACTATTTCACCCAGTTCATCGAAGACGTCGAAAGCGGTGTGTCACTGCCGGCGGCGGTGATCCTTGAAGCGGTGCAGGGTGAGGGCGGGGTCAACTGTGCCCCGGCGAGCTGGCTGCGGGCGATCCGCGAGGTGACGCGCAAGCACGGCATCCTGCTGATTCTCGACGAAGTGCAGACCGGTTTCGGTCGCACCGGCAAGATGTTTGCCTTCGAACACGCCGACATCGAGCCGGACCTGATCGTCATGTCCAAAGCGGTCGGTGGCGGTTTGCCCATGGCGGTGCTGGGCATCCGTCGTGAATTCGACGCCTGGGAGCCAGGCAATCACGCCGGGACTTTCCGCGGCAACCAGATGGCCATGGCCGCCGGGCTGGCTACGCTGCAGGTACTGCAACAGCAAAACCTCGCCGCCCAGGCCGAGCGTCGTGGCCAGTGGCTCAAGGACCGACTGGTCGAGTTGCAGGCGCATTATCCGGCCCTTGGCCAGGTGCGCGGTCGCGGTCTGATGCTGGGCATCGAGGTCGTCGACGAACGCGAACCGGCGGATCGCCACGGTCATTTCCCGATGGACCCGGCGCTGGCCGTGGCCATCCAGCAACAGTGCTTCAAACAAGGCCTGTTGCTGGAACGCGGCGGGCGTAAGGGCAATGTCATCCGCTTGTTGCCACCCTTGATTATCGACGATGAACAATGCCAGCAAGTCATCCAGCGTTTTGATAACGCGATGGCTGCCGCTTTATTGCAGTTGCGCCCTTGAATGAATCAATCGAAGTTGCGTTAGCAGTCCGCTGAATTGCAGTTTGATGACGGTACTGCAAGTAACTTTGATGGTCGACTGATTGTTTAAAAAGGTTCAGTGAAGTGATGTCGTTACGTGGGGTTTCGTCGGCCGTTAAACAGGTCGATCAGCAACTAATTTTTTCGCCATATAACGTGTCCAGTGGCCTCGCGGGCTACTGTGGAGCACCCATGAATCATCCAGATCGCAGTGTTTTATCGAATATGGTCAGTGAGTTGGCGACGACGCGTGCGTTGCTTAATTGTTTGATCAAAGAGTTCGCCTTGCCGGAAAACTGCCTCAGTTACAGTTGGCCGACGCAGATGCAAGGTATCGCCCCAGGCAGTTACCTCGAGGGTCTGGAATGGAAGGGCATTCCCCTGACCATCAGCCTGCCCAACCAGCAGCAATTCTTTGTGATGGTGGACCGCCGTGATGGTCTGGGCAGTCACCGTTACCTGTCGGACGTTTATGCCCGGCGTGGCGAGGGCGACTGGTCGTGCCTGAGGTTTGCCGAGTTCGTCGAACAGTTGCTCGCGGCGTGCGAACACATGACCCGCGCCAGCAACGACGAGTTGCTGGATCAGGTGTTGCAAAGCCAGTTGCTGACCGCGGCCATCGTCGGCCACAACATGGACGGCCAGCACCCGGCACCGCTCAGCGGTTACCTCGCCAGCGAGCAGGGCTTGTGGTTCGGTCATCCGAATCACCCGGCACCCAAGGCGCGCCTGTGGCCAGCTCATCTGGCCCAGGAAACCTATGCCCCGGAATTCCAGGCCCGCACGCCATTGCACTTGTTCGAGGTGCCGCTGGAAGGATTGAACGTCGGGGCTAACGGACTGAGCAAAGCCCAAGTGCTGGCCGGTTTTGCCGATCAAGCGCAGGCGCGGCCAGGGCACGCGGTTATTTGCATGCACCCGGTTCAGGCGCAGCTGTTCATGCAGGATGGTCGGGTTCAGCGTTTGTTGAAATCCGCGGCCATCGTCGACCTTGGCGCCACAGGGCTGATGGCCAACCCCACGGCGTCCATCCGAACCTGGTACATCGAGGGCCATGAGTTCTTCATCAAGGGCTCGCTGAATGTGCGCATCACCAACTGCGTCAGGAAAAACGCCTGGTACGAGCTGGAAAGCGCACTGATGATCGACCGAGTCTTTCGTAACCTCCAACTGACCCGGCCCGAAACCCTTGGCGGGCTCTCGGTGGTGGCTGAGCCGGGCAATCTGAGCTGGGCGCCGCAACAGGCCAGCGAAGCCGATAACCACTGGTTCCGCGAACAGACCGGGGCGATCCTGCGGGAGAACTTCTGCCTCGACACCGGCACCGACTGCAGCATCATGGCCGGTACGTTGTTCGCTCGCGGCCTGCATTTACCGCCGTTGGTGCATGAGTTCCTGAGCCGGTTCAACGGCAATGACATCGACGATCAAACGCTGTTGAGCTGGTTCGACGACTATCAGGCGCTGCTGCTGCGGCCGGTGCTGGCGCTGTTCTTCAATCACGGCATCGTGATGGAGCCGCACTTGCAGAACAGCGTGCTGGTGCATGACAACGGTCGCCCACAACGCTTGCTCTTGCGGGATTTCGAAGGGGTCAAACTGACCGACGAACTGGGTGCTTCCCGGATCGATGCAGACGCTCATCCACGGGTGCGTGAGTCGCTGCTCTATTCCCGCCAGCAAGGCTGGAATCGCATCGTCTATTGCCTGTTCGTCAACAACTTGTCCGAGGCGGTACTGGCCCTGAGTTGGGAGCGTCCGCACCTGGCGCCGCTGATGTGGCAACGGGTGGAGCAACAGTTGATCAGCATCCGCGCCGAATTGACCCGCGCTGCGCCGGAGCTGGACGCACTGATCGCCGGTCAACCGATTGCCTGCAAAACCAACCTGAAAGTCCGTCTGGCAGCCAAGGCAGATCGCCAGGCCAGCTATGTCAGTCTGGTGTCCCCGTGGGGCAAGGAGGCCAAGCATGGGTAAGCTGCCCGCAGCGGTTTTGGCCGCGATCGACGACGCCCGCACACAACACGAAGATCCGCTGGCGCTGTTCATCTACGACCTGGACGCGCTGAAACAGCACGTGACGCAGGTGATGGCGGCCCTCCCCGAAGGCGTAGAGCTTTACTACGCGATCAAGGCCAACAGTGAACCGCAGATCCTCTCCACCGTCGCGCCGTTGGTGCACGGGTTCGAGATTTCCTCCGGCGGCGAGATCGATCGTCTCCAGGCCTGCCCGACGCGCAAGCCATTCATCTTCTCCGGCCCAGGAAAACTGGATTCTGACCTGCGTTCGGCGCTGCAACATCAGGTCGAAGCGATTCACATCGAAAGCCTGAATGAAATCGTCCGCCTGCAACGGCTGGCACTGGAAGCGGGGCACGTGCAAGACGTGCTGCTGCGGATCAACCCCGAACTGCCGTCGCCGCTCTCCAGCAAACTGGCGATGGCCGGCACGGCCACACCGTTCGGGATCGATGAGTCGGAACTGGCTCAGGCGGTGAGTTGGGTCGATAACGCCAGCCACCTGCGGCTCAAGGGCTTCCATGTGCATGCGATGTCCCATCAATCGCAGGTGGAGCGCCATGAACAATTGCTCGACCTCTACCTGCAGCGCTGGCCGCAATGGAAAGCGTTGTCGGCCGATCCCGCCGCGATCACCCACCTCAATGTGGGCGGTGGCATCGGCGTTAATTACCTCGGGCCGCAGCAATTCGATTGGCAGCGCTTGTGTACGCATTTGGGCCAGTCCCTCGCGGCGTGTGCCGATGCGCCCATCGTGCGCTTTGAACCCGGTCGTTTCATCAGCGCTTTCTGCGGCTATTACGCCATTGAAGTGCTGGACAAGAAAACCAGTCACGGCAAGCAATTCCTGGTCTGTCGTGGCGGCACCCATCAGTTCCGTTTGCCGGTTGCCCAGGGACATGATCACCCGATCATTCATCTGCCCCGGCATCGCGTAACGTCAACGGCGCCACAGCAGGACTGGACCGTCGTGGGGCAGCTCTGCACGCCCAAGGATGTGCTGAGCCGCGATTACCCGCTCACGGACGTGGTGATCGGCGACATGCTGGTGCTGCCGCTGGCGGGTGCCTATGGCTACAACATCTCCCATGCCGACTTCCTCTGCCATCCGCGACCGCCGCAGGTGTTTGTGCAACAGGCCGGAGTCAACCTGTGGGACTGACGTTTGCCGTTCCGCGCTGGTTGGTGGTGGTCAATGTGTTGTTGGGCACGCTGACGGTCAGCCTGAACAACAGCTCGCTGAATCCGGCGTTGCCGGCGTTCATGGAGGCCTTCGATATCGGCCCGCTGTTGGCCACCTGGATTGTGGCCGCGTTCATGGTGAGCATGGGCATGACCATGCCACTCACCAGTTTTCTCAGCCAGCGGATGGGGCGCAAATCTCTGTATTTGTGGGGCGTGGCGTTGTTTGTCTGCGGTTCACTGTTGGGTGCGCTGGCCAACTCCATCGCGCTGGTGATTACCGCGCGCGTGGTGCAAGGCATCGCCAGCGGACTGATGATTCCGCTGTCGCTGGCGATCATCTTTTCGGTGTACGCCAAGGGCGAGCGGGGCAGGGTCACCGGCCTGTGGGGCGCGGCGGTCATGCTGGCGCCGGCATTGGGGCCCTTGTGTGGCAGCCTGATGCTGGAGTGGTTCAGTTGGCGCTCGCTGTTCCTGATGAATGTACCGATTGGTCTGCTGGCGCTGATTCTTGGCGTCGGCGTGCTGCCGGCTTCCGAACCATCGGAACGCAAACCTTTCGACCTGGCAGGTTACCTGCTGATCGCGACAGGCATCGGCTTGCTGATGATCGCTGTTGGCCGTCTGCGCCACGCCGAGGCCCTCACTGATCCCCTCAACCTTGGCATGCTGCTGGCGGCCATTCTCTGCCTGGTGGCGTTCGTGCGACTGGAACTGAACCGGACTTCGCCGCTGCTCAACCTGCGCATCTTTGCCCTGCGCGGTTATCGCTTGAGCGTGATCATCGCGGTGGTGCAGTCGGTCGGCATGTTCGAGTGTCTGGTGCTGCTGCCGCTGCTGGTGCAAGTGGTGATGGGCTACAGCGCTATCTGGACCGGCCTGTCGCTGCTGTGCACGGCGCTGTTCGCCAGCCTGTTTGGTCATCTCGGCGGCCAGTGGCTGGACCGGCACGGCCCGCGTGGCGTGGTGCTCTGGGGGCTGCTGCTGACCGGGGGCGCCACGCTGGGATTGGGCGTGCTGGGGGCTGGCGCTTCAATCGGTGTGGTGTATTTCCTGATGATGGTCCGCGGCGCCGGACTGGGTCTGTCCTATATCCCCATCACCACCGCCGGGCTCGATGCGCTGCCTGAACCGATGGTCACTCAAGGCGCGGCGATGAACAACATTTCCCGTCGTCTCGTCTCGTCACTGGCCATCGTGATTGCCTCCCTGTGGCTGGAATTTCGCCTGACTGCCGAGACCGGGGGCGGGGTGGTTTCGATGGCCAGCTCGGGGGCGATCAGCGAGGTCTTCATGGCCACCGGCATCCTCATCCTGCTGGCATTGCCCTGTGCCTGGCGTTTTCCCGTTCACGCATCCGACGAGCCGGCCGAGGCACTGCCCTCAGCCCTCGAACACCGTTAATTCTTTCACGGACAAGGTTATGACTATGGCGACTTCTTCACAGGCAACACATCAGGCTGCGGACTCTGCGCCAGGCGTCTGGCTGGCGACGGCCGATCCCCGCCACTATCAGCAAGTGGAACAGCGCGTGGTGGGCCAGCTGCTGCAAACGCTGCTGTATGAAAACGTCCTGCCGTATCGCCATTCGCCCCTCGATGGCGGCCAGTACCGTTTTGTCGTCAGCGGCATCGATGCGCAGCAACAACCGGTGGAGTACCACTGCTCCGGATTGCTCAGCGAAAGCTTCGAGCTGATCCGCCTCGACTATGCCAGTCTCGAACGCGTAAATGCGTTGGGCGCACGCAGCCGGCCGCACCTTCATCAAGCATTGGCGGAGCTGCTCAGCGAACTTCAGGACAGCCCGCACCTGCCACGCTTCACCCATGAGCTTGAACAAACGATGCTCAAGGATCTGCAATCGCGCAGCCAGGGCTATCAAGCGGCCAAGCCAAGCCATCAACTGGATGTCGATGCGCTGGAACAGCACTTCATGGACGCCCACAGCTATCACCCTTGCTACAAATCGCGCATCGGTTTCTCGCTCAAGGACAACGCCAGCTACGGGCCGGAATTTGCCGCGCCCATCGCGATTGTCTGGCTGGCCGTGGCCAAATCCTGCGGGGCGATGAACATCTCGCGGCACCTGGATTACGACGGATTTATCCAGCAGGAATTCGGACTTCAGCGCTGGCAGCAGCTGGCTGAAAGCCTCACCGACCAAGGCAAGGCGATGGGCGATTACTGGCTGATGCCGGTGCACCCGTGGCAGTGGGAAAACATCATCGTTCCTGTGTTCTATCCAGAACTGGTCAGCGGTGAGGTGATCTATCTGGGCACAACGGATGACCGTTATCAGGCGCAACAGTCGATCCGCACCCTGGCCAACGTCACTGAGAAAAAGCGGCCTTACGTCAAGCTCGCACTGAGTATGACCAACACCTCCAGCACCCGAATTCTGGCCCGGCATACGGTGATGAACGGCCCGATCATCACCGACTGGTTGCAGCAGTTGATCGGCAGTGACAGCACCGCCCGCGACCTTGGCTTTGTGATTCTCGGCGAAGTGGTCGGCGTCAGCTTTGACTACGATCACCTGCCCGCCACGCGGATGTCCCAGGCCTACGGCACGATGGGCACGCTGTGGCGCGAGAGCATTCACCAGTACCTGCAAGACGACGAGCAAGCGGTGCCGTTCAATGGTTTGAGCTCCGTGGACAATCGTTACGGCAGCGGTGAACAGAAGCCGTTTATCGATGCCTGGATCAAGCAATACGGCCTGCACGCCTGGACCCGTCAACTGCTGCAGGTGGCGGTGTCGCCGATCATTCACATGCTCTACGCCGAAGGCATCGGCATGGAATCCCATGGGCAGAACATCGTCCTGATCGTGAAGCAGGGCTGGCCGCAACGTATCGCCCTGAAAGACTTCCACGACGGCGTGCGCTATTCACCGCAACACCTCGGGCGCCCTGATCTGTGCCCGACCCTGGTGCCGCTGCCCGCCAGCCACGCCAAGCTCAACCGCAACTCGTTCATCCTCACCGACGATCTGGATGCGGTCCGGGATTTTTCCTGTGACTCGTTCTTTTTCATCGCCCTGGCCGAGATGGCGATCTTCCTGCATCAGCACTATCAACTGGAAGAAGCCTTGTTCTGGCAGATGACTGCCGAGGTCATCACTGCTTACCAGGCCGAGCATCCGCAACACCGTCCGCGTTACGCAGCGTTTGATGTTTTCGCACCGTTCTATGAAGTGGAAGAACTGACCAAGCGCCGCCTGCTGGGCGACGGCGAACGTCGTTTCAAATCGGTGCCGAATCCGCTGCACGCGTTCCGGCCGCAATCATGCTGAGGACCAATCTGCTCAAACAGAAACTCACCACGGGTGAGCCGGTCTACGGCCTGATCAGCTCGATTCCGTCGCCTGCGGCCATCGAACTGATTGCCGAGGCGGGTTTCGATTTCGTGATCATCGATATGGAACACGTGCTGATCAATCCCGAGACCGTGGAGAACATGATCCGCACCGCCGAGAGTTACGCGCTGACCCCGCTGGTGCGGGTGGCGGACCTCAACCCGAAAACCCTGCTGCGTCTGCTCGATGGCGGCGCCCAGGGCATTGTCTTGCCGATGATCGAAGGCCCCGAGCCCTTGGCCGAAAGCATTCGTGCCTGCAAATACCACCCGCAGGGCACCCGCAGCCTGAATGCCGGGCGCCCCGGTGCGTTTGGTAAACACAGCCTGGCGGAGTACGTCGCGCTGGCCAACGAACAAATCATGGTCGTGGCGATGATCGAAAGTGCCGAAGGTGTGCGACGCGCGGCAGAAATTGCCGCCGTGCCCGGCCTCGACATGATCCTCGAAGGGGCCGCCGACTTGTCGCAATCGATGGGCATGCCCTGGCAGATCGACCGGCCCGAAGTGCAGCAAGCGCTGCTCGCCAGTTGGCAGGCAGTCAGCGCCGCGGGCGTGCCGTATTGCGCGATTCCACGTCAGCCGGGCGACCACGAACGGTGGTTGAGCCGGGGCGTAAAAAGTTTTGTTTTGGGTGACGAGCGTGGCATCGCTTTTCGTGCCCTCCAGGCCAAATTGGCCGCCACTTCAGCAGAAGGAAAATAATCGGATGAACTTCACCACAATGGCCGCCGACAAGGTGATGCAGGATCTGGTCGATTGTTTGCTGGCCGAACATTTTTTCGGGACCGAGCCGCTGAACTTGGTGGCGCCCTCGTCATCGGCCGATCAGCCGTTTACCGGGTTGAGCGCCGAACAACGGATCTGGGAATGGCCCAGCGATCCCCAAGGTTGCATCGTCATTGCCCTGCGTCCCGGCATTACCCAGCAATGGGAAAAAGTACCGGGCACGCCGGTATGGGCGCGACAGAATGACCAGTTGACCGCGCTGTCCCCCGAGGCCTTCACGACCCAGGTGTTGGCAGGGATGACCGATCGCTACCCGGACAATGAAAAAGGCTTCGCCCTGTTTCTGGATGTGCTGCGCACCAGCGTCCGCCAGACCGAGTTGTCCCTCGCCCATCGGGTCGACAGCGAACGTTTGCTGGAAAAGAGCAACGCGGACTTCTTCCTGACGATGGAGCAGTGGGCTTCGCTGCGTGATCGTCCCTACCATCCGCTGGCCAAAGCCAAACAGGGTTTGGACGACGCGGAATATCAGCAGTATCAGGCTGAGTTCGCCCGTCCGGTGGCGCTCAATTGGGTCGCGGTCGACCGCACATTGCTGCAATGCGGCGACGGCGTGACGGACCTGGCGCAGAGTTATCCCGCTCAATACCTGTTGCCGCCGCTGCTGCAGGCCAGCTTGCAACAAGAGCTGCAGCAGCGGGGCATTGCCCAGAGCCACATTGCGCTGCCGGTGCACCCGTGGCAGTTCGAACACGTGCTGGAGGCGCAACTCGGCGACGCGTTCGCCAAGGGTGATTGCCATCGACTGGACTTCACCGACGGTGATTTCTTCGCCACCTCGTCGTTGCGCTCGATGACCCCGTGCTTCAACAGCGCCGATTACCTCAAGTTGCCGATGGCGATCTATTCGCTGGGCGCTTCGCGTTATCTGCCCGCAGTAAAAATGATCAACGGCGGCTTGAGCGAGGCGTTGCTGCGCCAGGCACTGAGCAAGGATGAAACACTGCAACAGTCCCTGCATCTGTGCGACGAAACCAAATGGTGGGCGTTCATGCCGCCAGACGCGACGCTGTTCGACGAAGCGCCGCGTCACCTGTCGGCCATGGTTCGCGGCTATCCGCCGGCGCTGCTGGAAGATCCAGACTGCCGACTGGTGCCCATGGCCGCCCTCGGCACGCCGTTGCCGGGCAGCAATCAGCACTTCTTCGATGACTGGATGGGCTACCGCCAACTGCCGATCAATGCCGCGTCGGTGATGACGCTGTTCCGCGAGTTGTGCCACAGCTTTTTCGATATCAACCTGCGGATGTTCCGCATCGGCATGCTGGGGGAAATTCACGGGCAGAACGCGGTGCTGGTGTGGAAGGCCGGTTATGCCCAGGGCCTGCTGTTGCGCGATCACGATTCGTTGCGCATCTACGTGCCGTGGCTGGAACGCAACGGCCTGGCTGATCCGGCTTACCGGTTGAAGAAGGGGCACGCCAACACGCTGTACCACGATCGCCCTGAAGACTTGCTGTTCTGGTTGCAGACCCTGGGTATTCAGGTGAACTTCCGCGCCATCATCGATACGCTGGCTGAGGTCTACGCATTGCCGGCGACCGGTTTGTGGACGGCGATGGGCGAGGTGCTCAACGAGTTGATCGACACCATCGAGTTTGACGCCGAGGCGCGGATCATGATCAAGCACCAGTTGTTCGAAGCGCCGCACTGGCCGCAGAAATTGTTGCTCACCCCGATGATCGAACGCGCGGGCGGCCCTGGCAGCATGCCGTTTGGTAAAGGGCAGGTGGTCAATCCGTTTCACAGGCTCGATCGTGAAGCCTGAGCCGCGATGTCATCCCTCCAGGCGCACGCTGTTGCGCCTGTCCCTGGGGGCGCTCGCCCTCAGGTTTTCTGCGCCGGCATGGGCCGAGACCGGCACCGCGCCGTTGCGGGTGGTCACCCTGTTTCAGGGCGCCACCGACTGCGCCGTGGTGTTGGGCGTTACCCCGTGTGGCGTGGTTGATTCCTGGAGCGAAAAACCGACCTATCGCTATTTGCGCACGGCACTGGGTGCTGTGCCTCATGTCGGGCTGGAGACCCAGCCCAGCCTTGAAGACATCGCGCTGCTCAAACCGGACTTGATCGTTGCCTCGCGCTTTCGCCACGAACGTATTGCACCGTTACTCAAGCAGATCGCCCCGGTGCTGATGCTGGAGGAAGTGTTTGAATTCAAAAAGACTCTGATGCTGATGGGCGCTGCATTACACCAGCAACAGAGGGCCGACGAGATTCTGAACCGATGGCAGCAACGCGTGGCGCAGCTGTGTCAGCAATTGCGGCAGACATTTGCCGGACGCTGGCCTCCCACGGTGTCGATTCTGGACATCCGCGAAGACCACATCCGCAGTTACCTGCCGGCGAGTTTCCCGGGTTCCGTGCTCAGCGAACTGGGGTTCAACTGGAGTGACAGCAGCCGGGAGGCGAGCGGGGTATCGATCAAACTCACCAGCAAGGAAAGCCTTGCTGTGGTGAATGCCGACATCTTTTTTGTGTTCCTGCGCGCGCAGAACGGGGCGGTGCAGCGCAACTACGAGAGCCTGGTGCAACACCCGCTGTGGAAGCAGATGCGTGCCCCGCAGCAAGGACAGGTGTGGCAGGTCGATGGCGTCGCGTGGAGTCTGTCGGGCGGGATGTTGGGGGCCAACCTGATGCTCGACGACGTGGCCCGCGTGGCCGCCGCGCAGGTGGCCTCATGAGCCCGGGAGTAAAGCTGTGCAGCGCGGGTGTCGTGTTGCTGCTGTGCTGCGTGTTGAGCCTGGCGGTCGGAGCCACCTGGATTCCACTGCCACAGATTGCCGCGGCGTTTGTCGATCCCGACCCGTTGAGCATCAATCATGTGCTGGTGACCACCACGCGCCTGTCTCGCACCTTGATGGCGATTTCCGTAGGCGCCAGCCTGGCGGTCGCGGGCGCCCTGATGCAGGCACTGACGCGCAATCCGCTGGCGTCACCCGGGTTGTTCGGAATCAATGCCGGTGCGACCTTTTTTATCATTCTGTTTTCCTCGATCTTTTCGCTGTCATCCCCGGATGCCTGGCTATGGTCGGCGTTCATTGGCGCTGCTGTGGCGGGTTGTCTGGTATGGCTGATCGGCAATATGGGGCAAGGCAGTCTCAGTCCGCTGCGTATCGTGTTGGCGGGAGCGGCGATCGCCGCGTTGTTCTCCGCCTTCAGCCAGGCGCTGCTGGTGGTGAATCAGGATGGCCTGGACACGGTGCTGTTCTGGATGGCCGGTTCACTGACCGAACGCAGTCTGTCGACCGCTGCGCCGTTGTTGCTGTGCGGTGTACTCGGGGTGTCGGGGGCGCTGTTGCTGGCCGGGCAGCTCAATGTGCTGAACGCCGGGGAAGAAATTGCTACGGGGCTGGGGCAGCGAACCGGCCTGATCCGGCTGCTGATGAGCGTGCTGGTGATCTGTCTCGCAGGCAGCGCGGTGGCGTTGGCTGGCAGCATTGGTTTTATCGGTCTTCTGGTGCCGCACATGGTGCGCAAGGGGTTGTCCATCGACCATCGCTGGTTGCTGCCCGGTTGTGCGCTGCTCGGTGCGACTCTCCTGCTGTTGGCGGATACGCTGTCGCGGGTTTTGATCCTGCCTCAGGAGGTGCCGGTGGGGGTGATGACGGCGCTGTTCGGCGCGCCGTTTTTCATTATGTTGGCCCGGCGTGGAGGTCGTTATGGATAAGGTGGTGACCTGGCGCCGAGGCGGGTATTCCCGGCAGGTGAACCTTTCCACGTGGTGGCGGTTGGCGGCGGCACTGGTGCTGACGGTGCTGGTGATGCTCGGCTCGTTGTCGCTGGGCAAAGTCATCCTTTCGCCCCTCGAGGTGATGCGAATTCTGTTTTCCAGCCAGGACCCCAGCCTGACGTTGATCGTCGAACAACTGCGTTTTCCACGCATTGTGCTGGCGGCACTGGTGGGGGCTGCGTTGTCGGTGTCCGGGCTGATCCTGCAAAGCATCATCCGCAACCCGCTGGCATCGCCCGACCTGCTGGGTATCACCAGCGGTGCCAGCGCCGCCGCCGTGCTTTACCTGTCGTTCCTATCCGCGACGCTGGGGCAACAATTTTTGCCCCTGGCCGCGATGCTCGGTGCGGCTCTGGCAACATTGGCCATTTACCTGCTGGCCTGGAAGCAGGGGACCTCACCGCTGCGACTAGTGCTGATCGGCGTGGGCGTCTCGGCGATGTTGACGGCCGCGACCACCTTCATTCTGGTTTTCAGCCCGCTGACCACCACGCTGTCGGCCTATGTTTGGCTGACCGGCAGCGTGTACGGCGCCAGTTGGCCCGAACCGCTGGCGCTTGCGAGCTGGTTGTTGGGCATTTGTCCGCTGCTGGTGCTGCTGGCCCGTCAGGTGATGGTGCAACAGTTGGATGACAACCTGGCCCAGGGCATCGGCGTGCGCGTGCAATGGCTGCGGGCCGGTTTGTTGCTGATGAGTG
The DNA here is from genome assembly GCF_001424925.1 of Pseudomonas sp. Root329. NCBI lineage: Bacteria > Pseudomonadati > Pseudomonadota > Gammaproteobacteria > Pseudomonadales > Pseudomonadaceae > Pseudomonas > Pseudomonas sp. Root329. The sequence goes on from NZ_LMCV01000034.1 coordinate 400,518, forward strand.
TGGCGTTGGCCGGTGCGGCCATTGCCTGGGGTGGGGCGATAGCGTTTGTCGGGCTGATCGCGCCGCATATTGCCAAACGCCTGGTGGCCCCTGGTTTCACTGGGCAGGCCGTGATGGCAGCGCTGATTGGCGCAAATCTGGTGATGCTGGCGGACCTGGTCGGGCGCACGTTGTTCTTGCCCCTGGATTTGCCGGCCGGGATCTTTGTCGCGGTGCTGGGCACACCCTTTTTTCTCTATTTATTGATTAAACAGCGTCATTAAGGAATTCAACGTATGACGTCGATTGCAAGTCGCGGCCTGACCCTGAGTTATCAGCGCCAGGTGATTATTGACGCGCTGGACATGCAACTGCCCAAGGGCAAGATCTCGGTGCTGATTGGCAGTAACGGCTGCGGTAAAAGTACCTTGCTCAAATCTTTTGCCCGACTGCTGAAACCACAGCAAGGTTCGGTGATTCTCAACGGTGTGGATATCCAGCAAAAATCCACGGCGGCGGTGGCGCGTGAGTTGGCCATCCTGCCCCAGACACCGACGGCGCCGGAGGGCATCACCGTTCGCCAGCTCGTAGCCCTGGGCCGATACCCTTATCAGAGCTGGATGCAGCAGTGGTCGGCCGAGGATGAAACCATGGTCAATCGCGCGCTGACGCAGACCAGTTTGCAGGCGCTGGCGGATCGGCCGGTGGATGCCTTGTCCGGTGGGCAGCGTCAGCGTGCGTGGATCGCCATGACCCTGGCCCAGGACACCGGCATTGTGCTGCTGGACGAGCCGACGACCTTCCTCGATCTGGCTCACCAGATTGAAGTGCTGGACCTGCTGCGCGACCTCAACCGGCTCGAGAACAAAACCATCATCATGGTGCTTCACGACCTCAACCTGGCCTGCCGTTATGCGGATCATATGGTTGCGGTGCATGACCGTACGGCATTTGCCCAAGGCCGGCCTGAGGACGTCTTGACTCAGGCGCTGGTCAAAACCGTGTTCGATCTCAACTGCAGGATTATTCCTGACCCGTTCTTTGGTACGCCGATGTGCATCCCGTTTGGTCGGGAATTGCCGCAATGAATCTGGCTCACCACTTCACCGCGCAAGAATGGAACGTGCTGGGCGGTGGGTTGCGGTTGAAGGACAGCGCCGAGCGTGATCCATTACGCTCGCTGATGGCGCGTGACCTGTTGCAGGAAGAGGTGTGCGAGCGTTTGCTGGACGCATTGAGCCCGGTCATTGGCTCACCGTCACGGGCGATCACCGCCTCGCTGCTGGGCAAACGCCTGTCATTCCTGGCCACCGGGGCCTGTTTGTACGCCATGTCGGTGTACGACAAAGGGCTGCTGCTGTCGCTGGACAACACGGTGATCGAATACGGCCACGATGAAGGGCTGTGGACGTCTTCGATGCCGCTGGTTCCTTCCCTGCCGCTGACGTACGAGGCAGGTGAGCGCGAGACCTGGCGGGAAGCCGTGGTGCAGGCACTGTTTGCAGGACTGTTGAAGCCGCTGTGGCAAACCTTCAACCGTGTGAGTGGCGTTTCACGGCGCATCTTGTGGGAAAACACCGCCGTGCGCGTGTATTCGTTGTATGAAAAACGCATGGCGAAAATCGACGAGCCGTCAGTGCGCGAGCGCTATGAAGCGGACTTCAGGTGGTTGCTGACCCAGGCAGAACCTGCGCTGTTCGGCCTCGATTACAACCCGCTGAGCCATTTCCGCCGACCGCCGACACTGCTCGACGAGGGCCAGCGCAGCATTCACTTTCGGCGAACCTGTTGCTTCTACTACCTGGCTACCGATCCCGCTGAATATTGTTCGACCTGCCCACTGCTACGCCCGGGGAAATGCCGATGAGTTATCAGATCAACCCTCGCCAGCAACTCGTCACCCCGGAGTTGCTCCACGCCTACCGGTCGATCCCTTCGTCAACCATCGGCCATTTTTCCGATCGGGGTTTCCTGCGGGGGATCAAGCCGCTGTTCAACAATATCCGCATGGTCGGCACTGTCGTCACCGTCAAAGTCTTCCCGCCGGATGGCAGCATTTTGCGTGAAGCGCTATTGCTGAGTGAGCCGGGCGACGTGCTGGTGATCGAATGTGTGGGCGACGAGGAGTGTGGTTGCTGGGGCGAACTGCGCACCCTGGCCGGGCTGATCAAAGGGTTGGCCGGGGTGGTGGTGTCGGGTGCGGTCACGGATGTCAGCGCATTGCGTCACCATGGGTTGCCGATCTTTTGTCGGGACGTCAGTGCGTACACGACTCGTGGCATTGGCGCCCATGGGGAAGTCAATCAGTCGATCAGTGTGGGCGAGGTTCAGGTGCAGCCGGGGAGCCTGGCCATTGGTGATGATGACGGTGTCTTCATCCTCGATGCCCTGCGTGCGGCCGAGCTGCTTCCCGAACTCTTGGCCAAAGAGGAAATGGACCAGCAGCGCCGGGCTGAATTCTTGCAGAGGCTCAATCAGCGAAGGGGCTGACTTCCTGAGCTGAAATGAAAAGGGGCAACTGTGCAGTTGCCCCTTTTTTGCGTCTATCGGTCAGAAGCCGAATTTGTCGCGCAATCCGTAATACCAGGCGCCCAACGCAGCGAACGGTGTACGCAGCAGTTGTCCACCGGGGAACGGGTAGTGAGGCAAGTCGGCAAACGCGTCGAAACGTTCAGCCTGGCCACGCAACGCTTCGGCCAACACCTTGCCCGCCAGGTGCGTGTACGTCACGCCATGGCCGCTGCAACCCTGGGAATAATAGATGTTGTCGCCCAGGCGTCCGACCTGAGGGAGTCGCGACAAGGTCAGCAGGAAATTGCCGGTCCAGGCGTAATCGATCTTCACGTCCTTGAGCTGCGGGAAGGCCTTGAGCATCTTCGGCCGAATAATCGCCTCGATGTTCGCCGGATCCCGCGCGCCATACACCACGCCGCCGCCGAAGACCAGGCGCTTGTCGCCGGTCAAACGGTAGTAGTCGAGCAGGTAGTTGCAGTCCTCGACGCAGTAATCCTGCGGCAACAGGCTCTTGGCCAATGCTTCGCCCAAGGGTTCAGTGGTGATTACCTGAGTCCCGCAGGGCATCGATTTGGCGGCCAGTTCCGGCACCAGATTACCGAGATACGCATTGCCCGCAACGATGATGAACTTGGCCCTGACCTTGCCCTGAGGCGTATGCACCACCGGATTCGCGCCGCGCTCGATGCGCACCGCTGGCGATTGCTCATAAATGGTGCCGTCCAGCGACTCGACAGCTGCCGCTTCGCCCAACACCAGGTTCAGCGGATGAATGTGCCCGCCGCTCATGTCGAGCATGCCGCCGATGTACTGATCGCAAGCGACCACTTCACGGATGCGGCGCTGATCCATCAGTTCAAGCTGCGTGTGACCGAAACGTTCCCACAGACGCTTCTGGGATTCGAGATGGCCCATCTGCTTGGCGGTAATGGCGGCGAATACGCCACCGTCCTTCAAGTCGCACTGGATATTATATTTGGCAACCCGCTCACGAATGATCCGCCCACCTTCGAACGCCATCTGCCCCAGCAACTGAGCCTGCTTGGGACCGACACTGCGCTCGATCACATCGATGTCGCGGCTATAACTGTTGACGATCTGGCCACCGTTACGCCCCGACGCACCAAAACCTACCTTCGCCGCTTCAAGCACCGTGACCCGGAAACCGTTTTCCAGCAGAAACAGGGCAGAGGACAGACCGGTGTAACCAGCACCGATTACACAGACATCAGTCTCTACGTCATCCTGCAAGGCCGGGCGCGGCGGAACCGCATTGGCCGATGCGGCGTAATAGGATTCCGGGTAGGGGGTGTTCGCCATCCTGCAGCCTCTGTTTAATATATTTTACGAGTGCATCGATCCTACCCGAGTTAAAAATCGACCGCCAGCCACCGCAAAATCTTCTTTGCAGCGGCAAAATTAAATATTTTGCATATTCATAGGGTTAGCTCGAAAAAAGGTGTTGACACCCCTCCGGAATTCCGTAGAATGCCGCCTCACAGCAGGCACGTAGCTCAGTTGGTTAGAGCACCACCTTGACATGGTGGGGGTCGTTGGTTCGAGTCCAATCGCGCCTACCAAACAAAATCCGCTCTGCTGGGCGGTCTAGAAGGGCTCACCGAAAGGTGGGCCCTTTTTTGTTGCCTGCGATTTGCAAAACTTTTGCAAAACTCCCACCTCAGAACGCCAATTCGGCGCCCACCTCCAGGTACTCGATCTTCTTTTCGTCGTGCCCCTCCTGATAGTGCTTCGTCATCTTCTCGTCCGCATGCCCCATCAAAGCCTGGATGTATTCCTGTGGGAATTTCTGCTGCTCATACAGCCATGCCCCTAAAGCGCGGATCTCGTGAAAAGTGGGTCGCTCGCCGGCCGGCACATTGTCGTAGGCGTGCGCGGCATCCCTGGCTTTGCTGAACTCCTTGGTCAGATAGTCCGGGGTCTGTTTGACGTTTTCCAGGCTGATGACTCTGGGCTTCTTCTTGCCTGCCCACTTCAGGCCGATCCACGACAGGTTACGAATCTCGCGCTTGCGCGGTTGGCCACCGGCTGCCTGGCTGTGGTGCGTGTGGTCCGGCGACATGTGGAACCAGCCAACGGCCTTGCCGCCGCATTCGGTGTCCGGATCACCATCGAATACGTCCGTGGTGTAATGCACGGCGCCCGGGTGATTGACGGTGTGCATGCTGATCGCCTGAGGGCTGTGATTCTTGGCTACGTTCACAGCCCGACCCAAGCCCATTTCCAAGCCGGTACCGGCTCCGCCACCACCACAGAAGAAGTCGACAACGATCTCATCGTCCTGAGTGCTGAAGCCGAGTCTGTATTGAGTTTTGAAATCGAAGGGGGTGTTTCTTCTGTTGTACGGACATAGAGGATCCTCGCCGGCTGGCGTGATTCGTTGAAGTGAGGTATTTGTGTTCAGCCCGGCATGGAGCCGGATCAAGGAGATCGAAATGGTGTTAGTGGATAGGCCGTACCCAGTTGTCTATGAGCATCGAGGCGTTAAAGCGAAGATTGATTTCGAATGGGATAGCGACAGTGATTCTGTGCCAACAGGACTTAGAATCGCTGTTGAGATCAAAGAAAGGCAGGTTGAAGCAATCCGTGAAAATGCCAAGTACAACAGCTTCAATGAGGCGTTAGCCCGCGGTAAAGCATTGGCGAGGCTAGACATCGATTTGACTCTTGGGCCTGATCTTTCGGCTTGAAAACAGTACTCAGCGCAATAGGTGAGGATGGGTCAGGCGGTGATGCGTTCGCCGATCACCTTGTTGGTGAAGATGACGGAATGCTCGGTGGTCAATTCGAATTGGCCGCCGCATGTATCGCAGTCCATGCTCTTGTCGCCGTAGTCCTCCGACTCAAGGTGCATGACAGTGGCGCAGTTCGGGTATTTGCATTCGTCCTGGCCGCGATAGTCCCATTCGTCGTAGTCGCTCTCGGCGACCTTTGCCAGCGCCTCGGCTTTGGTCTTCGCATCTTCTGCGTATTGGCAGGGCTTGCAGGTAAAGCCGTCCGGGTGACCCCATGGCATTTCCGTCAGTTTTCAACGGTGAGTGCTGCACAGGCGACAAACGTTGTGTTTATCGCAAACCGAGTAGCTGTATTTCTCACTGCTTTCGTTGCACTTTGCGCACCCTGACACCCAATGTCCCGTCCTGAATAAGGTTTACACCTTCATGTAAACCATTCGAGGGAGTGGGCAGCTTTGCAGCTGGAATGGCTGACAACAAAAAGCCCGCGCATGGCGGGCTCTCTGTATGGGGTCAAATCCTTTTGTCTGCTCAATCTGCGCTGCGTTCTGTGAGTGTTTCGTGAAAAGCATGTCGATGGAACGAAAAAACCCGGCACTTGGCCGGGCTCTCTGTAGATGGGGCCAAATCCTTTTGGCTGGCTGCATTGTGCAGGGTGGTTGTGACGAAGGCGTGACAGGGCAGATACGAAAAGCCCGACTCTGGGCCGAACTCGATGATGGATGCCTGTATTGATACCGCCAAGGCATTACGCCTCACAAGCAGTTGGATCTTCATAGACTTCGCACCACGCAGCCATCATTAGCGGCTTGCACTGCGCGTCAAACTTCCCCCTCAGCTCGGCAGTGCTAGCCGGGGTCATCGACCCTGGCATCTCCTCGCCTATGTCCACCATTTTTTGCGCTACGGCGTTCTGGACTTCGCTGTATCTGACCAGTGAATCATTGAGCGGCTTGACGGTCATATCGCTGACCTTTGCATTCAGGACGTTCAAATGAAGCGTGCAGTAATAATGTTCATGGCCATTTCAGGCTCTCTTCTGCTGGGAGGCTGTGGGCCTCACTGGGACGACGGAGAAAGGTACGGTCGAGATCGTGATCGAGGTCATGATTACCGTCGTGGATACGACCGCGGGTATGACGATGATCGAGGGTATGACCGCCGATATGATCGTCGCGACAATGATCAGGGGTATGATCGCAATCACGGTCGTGATCGTGATCGTGATCGTGATGATAGAGACGACTGAAGGCGCTGGTCATCGGGCCGGTTAATGATCACCCGGTTTGCCGATTAGCTTCAGCGGCACGGGTTGCCAGTGATTCAGGCGTAAGATAGCGGTGCTACCTCATCAAAAGGAGCCGCATATGATCGCCGACCAAGTGAACAAGCAGGTATCTGAGGACAGAACTGTTTGGGATCAATACTTCTGTGCTGCGTTGATTGCGGAAAGCAATCTGACGGCACCGGTTGTCGGAGGGGCTACTCATGAAGACAGGCAGAACCTGTTGATTGAAAGGGCCAAAGCTCTCGCCGACAAGATGATGGAAAACAGAAAATAACCAGAGCCCAGCCATCGCGCTGGGCTCTTCACATCTGGATCTCGGCATTGATGCAGCGCTAATGAATCAGGCAATCAAGTCTACTTTGCCGCTAGCAAGGCGATAGACGCCTCCCACTATCTTCAACGTGCCCTTGCTGAGCGCATCAGTCAGCAGTGGTGAGGCATTTTTAAGGCGGTTAACCGAGTCTTTGACATTCTGCGCTGTAGCGTTGTCGATAAGGCTTCCGGGTTGCTTGAGCACTTTCTCGATGGAAGGTTTAAGTGCGTCAGTCAATTTTGGGATGTGACCAGGGAAAACAGTGTGATCTTTTACTGCCTTTATACCTGCACTGATCGCGCCGCAGCTCTCATGCCCCAGTACGAGGATCAGTGGTGCGCCGAGCACCGCGACAGAGTATTCAAGGCTTGCCAAACCCTCATCGGTAACGAAATTGCCCGCGACGCGTATGGCGAAAAGATCGCCTCGTGCAGTGTCAAAAGCATACTCAGGGGCAATACGGGAGTCAGAGCAACCGAGTACCGACACAAACGGGTTCTGGCCGGAGACCAGGGCTTCCCGCTCTGACTTGAAGTCGTGTGTCTTGGAGTTGCCGGAAACATACCGTTCATTTCCCTCCATAAGCCTTTGAAGTGCCATGTCAGGAGTGATGGAGTTTTGTGGTTTTGGCGGAGCAGCGGTTTTCTCGGCAGCCTGAACGAATGTGTCGGGCAGTGCACCGGCAAGTAGCAGAGCGCCTGCTCCTAGTCCGGCAACCTGAAGAAATCTACGACGACCACTTGCCTTTTGAATAGGGTTTGAATCACATGATTTACACATGATCTTGTGTACTCGGGTCGGTTGATGGGAATGACTTGCTGTTGGGGGGCAAGTGCTTCCAGGGACCTTCGGCACTTGTGGTTGGAGTCTAGACGGGATGTAACATTATGTTGCTCAGGGCTTGCTGCCAGGCAATGTAGGTGCGTGGGTTCGGTTGCTTTTAGTACCGAGAGCCTCAAATGCCTTCAAGCGTTTTCAAAAACTCCCGGATGTGTCCGGCCGCCTCTTCAGGCGCAACCTGAAGCAGGCAGTGCGCCGAGCAAAAAACTCAAGTGACTGAATATGGGTCTTGGATTGCGTGCGAATGTGCTGCATAGCACGAGTCCCACTTGCCGGGGGAGTTGCCTGGCGCTCAGAGAAATAGCAATCGGTCCCGAGAAGGATTCACCCAGCAGTACGAATGGGCGGTCGGTCGGCAGCGACTCTCGGACCAGCGACTCCAGCGCTGTGTAGCTCAGCGGAATATTGGGGGGATAGGTGATGATTAGCGTATCGAATTCGCGCTCCATGATGGATGCAAAGGCTGCGAACAATTCACCTGTCCCGTCCATTCCAGGTAGTAGAACCAGTGTGGGAGTTGATCGATTCATGTGTTCCGTCATTGCCTGCGAATCGTTGGCGTCGACCAGCGTTATGACCAGTGATATCGCCGGCCTGATGGAAGGCCCACAGCGCAAGACGGCACTGTAACGAGGGGATTGCCCCTCGTTACAAATATTGCATGAAGAGCATGAATCACTACTGGCGTGGTTTCATCTCAACAACGCCGGACTTGCGTGGTAGGTCCAACCCACTAAAACCAATCTTACCTGGCGTTCAACTTCTTCAGTTCTTCATAAGTCGCCGACTGTACAAACCAGAAGCCGGAGATGATGCACCACGTCAGGGTGCCGATAATGAAAACGCCTGCCCCGGACCAGAAGCCCTGAACGAAGATCATGACCACTGCGGCGATCCAGATAACGGCCAGTGCGACGTACAGAACTACGTTGTTTACACCAATTACGAACTCTTTCACGTCTATTCCCTTTTGAATGTTTATCCTCTGGCTCCTTACGCAAGGGCCAGTGGGCGGCATGATAGGGAGATAGCTGGCTGTTCGCCAGTCATGTCGCCCTGAGCAGGCAGGCTTCGAAAAAATCGCCCTCAGCCTGTGGGTGCCTGGCGGGCAAATTTCCAGGTTTTGGACTACTACTGACAAGCCCATTTCCTTCTCCCTGTCAGGAGCATCCCTATGCTGTTTCACTGGTTTCTTGCGGCGATCCACCTCTTGGCAGTTGCCTTGGGCCTCTGGGCGGTGCTCACCCGAGGGACGGCGTTAAGCCGCCTGGTCGCCGGTACGGCGCAGGTTCGCAGCGTGCTGATTGCCGATAACGTATGGGGTATCTGTGCGGGTATTTTGCTGATCACAGGTTTGATGCGGGCCTTCGGTGGGTACGAAAAAGGCACCGACTATTACCTTCATCAGCCGTTGTTCCATCTGAAGATGACGCTGTTCGTGATCATTCTGCTGCTTGAAGTGGCACCCATGATCACCTTGATCAAGTGGCGGATCGCCTTGGGCAGGGGCGCTTCGATTGACCAGGGCCGAGCCAGGCTGTTTGCACGCATCAGCCATATCGAAGCGCTGTTGTTGATGTTGATGGTGATTGCAGCCACCGGCATGGCGCGCGGTGTGACCTTCGGCTAATAACGGCGTGATTCGTCGGGGTTAAAGCGAATAATCTGACAGCCACGGCGTGGCCGAAGCCGGTAGCATCGGCTTCACGTAATGGGGGGAGGAGGCGAGTGCTCAGCAAAATGCCGAGCATGAATCTTTAGCCAGCCATTGCGCTGTAACGAACGGGCTGGCTACTGACTGCAGCAGGATTCAGGGAGTCTGCGGTTTGTCTGGAGCGGTGAGGCCAGCCTGAATGCGCTGATAGATTTCTTCGCGATGAACCGCAACGTCTTTCGGGGCATTGATGCCAATTCTGACTTGCTGGCCGCTAACGCCCAGAATGGTGATCGTAATGTCATCACCAATATTTATGCTTTCACCGACTTTGCGGGTGAGTATCAGCATGGTCTTCTCCTTGATTGCTTTGTAGGGCACCTGATTCGGACAGTGCAGAGGTCGGTGGTATGTATAGATTAGTGCGAAGTCTCGCGGTTTGGGTGCCTCTTTCTGACGCGCAGATGCTGCATTAATTCCCAAGGCGTAACTATACAGAGGCCGCAACCATCATTCTCGTTGTTTTGAGCCCATTTTGCGGCACTCGGGAAGTATTCATGGATGCTAAAATCGCCGCTTTAAGCATTCTGAGGGAAGCGTTGTGCGCAAAATGGTCTTGGTAATCGCGGTACTGGCGCTGGCGGGATGCGGTGAGGGCAAGAGTGTTGAGGCGCAAAAGCCGCAATCGGCAGCTGCGGCTGCACCTTCGGTGGCATCCGCACCACAATGGGATCTCGAAGTTCGAGGCGAAACACCTCAGGCGGTCAGCGATTTGAGCGGCTGGCTGATTGAGCACAGTTTCGTTTCCAATATCGTCAAGGAAAATGGAAAAACCCGGATTTTGCTCGGGCCATTCAGTTCGAAAGCCGAGGCCGAGGCCAAACAGACAGAAGTGCGCGCGGCGCTCACCCGGGCGAAGAAACAGAACATCGAATTGCTGGTTGTCGACCATCCCGTGACCCGATAACAGTCTATTCCAGGGGGATTTCGACGGAACGCCTTAAAGGGGATCCACATTGACTCGTTTCCAGACGTAGTCACTGTCGATTCCCAGTAGGAGTTCCCCCCATGGCCTCCGCCACCCCTTACAAAATATTCGACGCAGTCCTGCGGCGCAAAAAGGCGCTGAGTCCTCATTTGATGCGCGTCACTCTGGCCGGTCCGATGGTTACCGAAATGGCGACCTGGGCCCCCGACCAGCGCGTGAAGCTGTTCTTTCCGGCTGTGGACGGTTCGCCTGCCAGGCTCGCTCATGGCGATGGATGGTACGCACGTTACCGCTCGATGCCGGTTGCCCAGCGCCCGGCGATGCGTACTTACACCATCCGGCATTTGCGTGCCGAGCAGGGCGAAGTGGATATCGACTTCGTGTTGCACGGCGAAACCGGCCCTGCATCCCGTTGGGCAATTCATGCAGCGGCGGGTGAACCGATCCAGATCGTCGCACCTGATCGCCAGTTTTCGGCACAAGACGCGGGCGGTTTCGAATGGAAGCCGCCTCAACAGCTCAAGCACCTGTTACTGGTCGCCGACGCCACGGCCTTGCCCGCGGCGCTCGGCATTCTGGATGAGCTGGCAGTGCTTGCCGTGCCACCGATAACCCAGGTGTTTTTTGAAGTAGACAGCGTGGACGATGCGTTGCCGGTTCCTGACTGGCCCGGGCTTTCGGTGGAATGGCTGATTCGAGATCACGCCACCGCGACTGGCGCGGGTTCGCTGATGGTCGACGCGGTCTGTCGGGCCATTCTGCCGTCATCCGCTTCGAAAGCATTCGAAACAGTGGAACTGGCAGAAGTCGATGTCGACGAAGACATGCTCTGGGAAACGTCCGACTCTGCCCGTGATGGCTTCTACGGCTGGATCGCCGGGGAGACGGTTGCCGTGATGAGTCTGCGCAAATACTTGATCAAGGAATGCGGCATTGCCAAGGAATCACTCAATCTGATGGGCTATTGGCGCTACAACAAAGTGGACGGTTAGAAACGACAAAGGCCTCGGGTATCAAACCCGAGGCCTTTGTGTTTTCAGCGAGCGCTTAGCCGCAGGTTTTCATGTCGACCGGGCCGACAAACTCGTTGCCGCGGCCCATGACGCACGCCACGCTTTGGTTGCGCTGTCGTTCCCAGGCCTCTACCGGATAGGTTTTGTTCCAGGCTTCGTAGAGCTGTCGATCCTGTTTCGACAGGCGCAGACCGTACTGCTTGCTCATGTAGAAATACGTTCGGGCGATCATGCCGCGTATGGACGGGCGGGGCATGACCTTCTTCGCCTTGAAATCGACCTGGGTCAGGCACGAGCCATATTGGCCCGACTGCACCGGCAACCAGCCGAAGCTGAAGTTGCTGCGATCGCCATTCACTTCGCCAATGCTCGGCACCAGGTTGTGCAGGTCGGCTTCGGCCTTCTGGTAGGTCGGATCGTAACGCGTGCAGTTCTTGCGCCCACCTTCTTGCCAGCACTGACGCTGATGGCCGATCTGCCAGGCCGGAACAATGTGCTCCCACTCGATGCGGGAAGCGCGCTTGGCGTTTTTACGCGGTACATAACCGCAGGCTGCGAGGTTGACCTTGTTGCCGGTGTATTTGCACCCGCAATAGAACTCTGTGGATTGCGGTGCGTAGAGCTTCCAGGCAACTTTCTTGGCTTCGTTGAAAGTGCGTGGGGCGCCAGCCTGGGCGCCTAGGGTGATGAGCAAAAACAGCAAAGCAAACCAGCGGACACTCATTGGCTCAATCTTCCTTCGGCACAACCCAAAAAATCTGCACGCCGCCATCGTCGCGATAGGCGAGGGTGACGTTGTCGTTCTCGTCGATTTCTTCGAGCAATTGTTCCCACTCATCCGCGGGTTCGTCCGGTAGACGGAAGATCAAGGCTGCTTTGGCTTTTTGAGCGGTAGGGGAATTGATGATTTTTTGAACGCGCATACCCATGCGTGCATAGGAGTCAGGAGAGGCAGAGGTGGTGGCCACGGAATTATCCTTATTAAGCTGTACGTGCATACAGTATTTAACTGTAAGCATTTTCGCAACTGCTTAAAATTCAAGAAAATCCTCTGACAGCAATTTTTTCCGTTTGGTGTAGGACGAATGGAAGATTTTTATCGAAATATCGGAAGGGAGTGTGAGCCACTCGCCTGGGTAGGCGAGTGGTGAAAGCAGTGCCCGACCGGAACCGGTCAGGCGAGGGCGAATCAGTATTCCCAGAACATCCGTTGCAGCTCTTTGCTGTCGTTGGTCTTGGTCAGTGCGACCATGGCCAGGATGCGGGCCTTTTGCGGGTTCAAGTCATGCGCCACAACCCAGTCGTACTTGTCGTCTGGCTGTTCGGCGTTACGCAGTACGAAACCGCCGGCGTTGACGTGGGACGAGCGAATGATTTGCACGCCGTCCTTGCGCAGGGCTTGCAGCGACGGGACTACACGGGCCGAGACAGAGCCATTGCCGGTACCGGCGTGAATGATGGCTTTGGCGCCAGACTGAGCCAACGCTTTGTAAGCGGTATCGCTGACATTGCCGTAGGAATAGGCGATTTCGACGTCAGGCAGGCTCTTGATGGTTTTGATGTCGAATTCCGAGTCCATGGTGTGACGCTTGGCCGGCAGACGGAACCAGTAAGATTTACCTTCGACCACCATGCCGAGTGGACCCCAGGCACTTTTAAACGCCTCGGTCTTGATGTTGATCATTTTGCTGACGTCGCGACCCGACTGGATTTCATCGTTCATGGTCACCAGTACGCCTTTGCCGCGTGCCTCTTTGCTGCTGGCCACGGCCACTGCGTTGTACAGGTTCAGCATGCCATCGGCCGACATGGCGGTGCCTGGGCGCATGGAGCCGACAACGATGATTGGCTTGTCGGTTTTTTCCACCAGGTTCAGGAAGTAGGCAGTTTCTTCCAGGGTGTCGGTGCCGTGGGTGATAACGATGCCGTCGACGTCTTTGCTGTCGGCCAGTTCAGCCACGCGACGACCCAGTTGCAGCAGGTTGTCGTTGGTGATGCTTTCGGACGCGATCTGCATGACCTGTTCGCCACGAACGTTTGCCAGCTGGCTGAGTTCCGGAACCCCGGCGATCAATTGTTCGATGCCGACTTTTGCCGCTTGATAGGTAGCGCTGTTAGCGGCGCTGGCGCCTGCACCGGCAATGGTGCCGCCGGTGGCCAGGATCACCACGTTCGCCAGTTTCTGTTGGGTTTCGACTTCTTTTGCCTGAAGGGCAGTAGGCAGGAGCAGCAAGAGGGCTAAAGCGCCCGGAACAAAGGTCTTGAAAGCAGATGTCATTATTTTTCTCTCTAGTAGTGAGACGGTGCTGATGCAGGTTCATCTAGATGCGCCCCAAGCGGATCTGAACGCTTGGGGTGAATGAGATGAGCAGGATCTGTACCAGTCGTACTTTGAATCAGAAAAATTTTTAACTTGATGATTCGTATCAGTATTTATTTTATTGGCCAGAATGGTTACACAGTCTGTTGTCCGGGTTTCCGAACGCGTTGAGCGTTTGTGTTCGGCTCTCCGAAAAGTACTACGACCTCTGTAGAAAAAATCGCCTTGCGAGATTGCGAATCACTGCTAAAGAAACCCGCGCTTCGGTCGATGTTCCTTTAAAGGATCTTTCTACTCAGGAGTTCACATGTCGTTATCCATTGGTATTCCATACGCCGCAGGCGTCACCATCGGCGGCAAGTCCGCCGCTACGATTCAAGCGTTGAGCGATCAGACGGCCGATGCCGCGGATCAAGCGTTGGGTACGAAGGAAAGCGACAGCAAGCAAGTCAGAACCGGCGCTGTCGGCTTGGAAAAAAGTGCGCAGGCGTCGACTGAAACGGATGGCGCCGACAACGCTTCGGTGGCGGAAAAGATTTTGCTCAAGCGCCTGAAAGAACTGCAAGAGCAACTGCGTCAGCAACAGCAACAATTGGCAGCGGCCCAATCGGCGTCTTACCCGACGCCTGAAGCCAAGACCACCGTAGTGATGGCGATTCAGGGGCAAATGGCCGATACCACTGCTGCAATAATGGAAACGGCCAACAGCCTTTACAAGGAAATGGCCAAGCGATCGGGTGACGGATCGGTGGTTAACACGACGGCCTGACGTAAATACCCGGTGTTTGCCGGTTACCCCGCAAAACGTCTTTCCCGGCCGTTGACAAATCACGGCAGGGTTCGCATAGTTCGGTCTCCGCAAACGTTTGCGCGGTGCTCCCGGTGGTTTCCATCAGCGAGCGCAATGAAGCCTACGCCAGCGCAAGCGTTGCTCACAATAATCATAAGATCGGAGTGAACCCATGAAGCTGCCATTCGCTGGACGTCTTCTCGCTGTCGCTATGCTGGCTGCCGCATCCGTCGCGTTGCCCGTCTCTTCGGCCTTCGCCGAGACTGAAAAACCCAAAGTCGCGCTGGTCATGAAATCCTTGGCCAATGAATTCTTCCTGACCATGGAAGACGGTGCCAAGGCCTATCAGAAAGACCACTCCGGCGATTTCGAGCTGATCTCCAACGGCATCAAAGACGAAACCGACACGGCTGGCCAGACACGCATCGTCGAGCAAATGATTCTGGCCAAGGTCAATGCGCTGGTCATCGCGCCGGCTGATTCCAAAGCCATGGTTCCAGTTATCAAGAAAGCCATCGATGCCGGTATCACCGTGATCAACATCGACAACCAGCTGGACCCGGCTGTGGTCAAAAGCAAAAACATCACCGTACCGTTCGTAGGCCCGGATAACCGCAAAGGCGCGCGTCTGGTGGGCGAGTACCTGGCCAAGCAACTGAAGGCCGGAGACGAAGTCGGTATCATCGAAGGCGTTTCAACCACCACCAACGCGCAGCAGAGAACCGCAGGCTTCAAGGATGCAATGGAAGCGGCGCAGATCAAGGTCGTCTCTTTGCAGTCCGGTGACTGGGAAATCGACAAAGGCAACAAGGTTGCTGCCTCGATCCTCAGCGAATACCCGCAAGTCAAAGCCCTGTTGGCCGGCAACGACAGCATGGCCGTCGGTGCAGTATCCGCCGTACGTGCAGCGGGCAAGGCCGGCAAGGTGCAGGTGGTCGGTTACGACAACATCAACGCCATCAAGCCAATGCTCAAGGATGGCCGCGTTCTGGCCACGGCTGACCAGTTTGCAGCCAGGCAAGCGGTGTTTGGCATCGAGACTGCGCTGAAGATCATCAAGGGTGAGAAAGTCGACGGCGGCGCCAATGGCGTGATCGAAACTCCGGTAGAGCTGGTCACCAAGTAGTCCTTCTGGCGACACAACGGTGCTCGCCCGTCGGGGCGAGCGCATGGAGAGTTTTTATGTCAGTTTCCGCCCCGAACGCTGTCCTCTCGGTCAGCGGTATCGGTAAGACCTACGCCCAACCGGTCCTGACCGGCATCGACCTGACGCTGATGCGCGGTGAAGTGCTGGCGCTGACCGGCGAAAACGGCGCGGGAAAAAGCACGCTGTCGAAGATCATCGGCGGGCTGGTCACGCCGACCACAGGCCGCATGCAATTCCAGGGGCAGGATTACCGCCCCGCAAGCCGCACCCAGGCCGAAGACCTCGGCATCCGCATGGTGATGCAAGAACTCAATCTGTTGCCGACCCTGTCGGTGGCGGAAAACCTGTTTCTCGATAACCTGCCCAGCAAGGGCGGCTGGATCAGTCGCAGGCAATTGCGCAAGGCTGCGATCGAAGCCATGGCCCAGGTTGGCCTCGACGCGATTGACCCGGACACGCTGGTGGGCGAATTGGGCATCGGCCACCAGCAAATGGTGGAGATCGCCCGCAACCTGATCGGCGATTGCCACGTGCTGATCCTCGACGAACCGACCGCGATGTTGACGAACCGTGAAGTCGAGATGCTGTTCGAGCAGATCACTCGTCTGCAAGCTCGCGGCGTGTCGATCATCTATATCTCGCACCGTCTCGAAGAGCTGGCGCGGGTCGCCCAGCGTATTGCGGTACTGCGCGATGGCAACCTGGTTTGCGTCGAGCCGATGGCCAATTACAACAGCGAGCAACTGGTGACGCTGATGGTCGGTCGTGAACTCGGCGAACATATCGACATGGGCCCGCGCAAGATCGGCGCTCCAGCCTTGACGGTCAAAGGGCTGACCCGTTCCGACAAGGTTCGCGATGTGTCCTTCGAGGTGCGTGCCGGAGAGATCTACGGAATTTCCGGCTTGATCGGGGCAGGGCGCACCGAGTTGCTGCGCTTGATCTTCGGTGCTGATACAGCGCACAGCGGCACGGTCGCGCTCGGTTCGCCAGCACAGGTTGTCAGTATCCGGTCACCGGCTGACGCGGTCGGTCATGGCATCGCCCTGATCACCGAAGACCGCAAGGGCGAAGGCCTGCTGCTGACTCAATCGATCAGCGCGAATATTGCCTTGGGCAATATGCCGGTAATTTCCAGCGGCGGCTTCGTCAACAACGGTGACGAGATGGCCCTGGCCCAGCGTCAGATCGACGCCATGCGCATCCGCAGCTCCAGCCCGACGCAACTGGTGTCGGAACTGTCCGGCGGTAACCAGCAGAAAGTCGTGATCGGCCGGTGGCTTGAGCGCGATTGCTCGGTGATGTTGTTCGACGAGCCAACGCGTGGCATCGACGTCGGCGCCAAGTTTGACATCTATGCCTTGCTCGGTGAGCTGACCCGTCAAGGCAAAGCGCTCGTGGTGGTGTCCAGCGATTTGCGTGAACTGATGTTGATCTGCGACCGCATCGGCGTGCTCTCGGCGGGACGTCTGATCGACACCTTTGAGCGTGACAGCTGGACCCAGGATGATTTGCTTGCCGCCGCGTTCGCCGGCTACCAAAAACGTGATGCGTTGCTCAATGAAGCAGCGCCTAGGGATCTCGCATGAATACTGCAGTGACTGTCGGCAAACGTAGTGGCAACTTCTACGGCCTCGGTACCTATCTGGGGCTGGCCGGTGCCTTGCTGGCAATGGTCGCGCTGTTCTCGGTTCTGAGCAGCCATTTCCTGTCCTATGACACCTTCAGCACCTTGGCCAACCAGATTCCGGACTTGATGGTGCTGGCGGTCGGCATGACATTCGTGTTGATCATCGGCGGCATCGACCTGTCGGTAGGCTCGGTGCTCGCGCTCGCGGCGTCAACGGTCAGCGTGGCCATTCTCGGTTGGGGCTGGAGCGTGTTGCCTGCGGCGCTGCTCGGAATGGCGGCGGCAGCACTGGCCGGCACCATCACCGGTTCGATCACGGTGGCCTGGCGGATTCCGTCGTTCATCGTGTCCCTCGGCGTGCTGGAAATGGCCCGCGGTGTGGCCTATCAAATGACTGGGTCGCGCACCGCCTACATCGGTGATGCCTTTGCCTGGTTATCCAACCCGATCGCCTTCGGCATCTCGCCGTCGTTCATCATTGCCTTGTTGATCATCTTCATTGCCCAGGCCGTGCTGACGCGTACCGTGTTCGGTCGTTACCTGATCGGCATCGGCACCAACGAAGAGGCGGTGCGTCTGGCGGGGATCAATCCGAAGCCCTACAAGATCCTGGTATTCAGTCTGATGGGGCTGTTGGCCGGTATCGCTGCGCTGTTTCAGATTTCTCGCCTGGAAGCGGCGGATCCGAATGCCGGCTCCGGGTTGGAGTTGCAAGTGATCGCCGCGGTCGTGATCGGCGGCACCAGCCTGATGGGTGGCCGCGGGTCGGTCATCAGTACGTTCTTCGGGGTTCTGATCATTTCCGTATTGGCGGCCGGTCTCGCGCAGATCGGTGCGACTGAACCCACCAAACGCATCATCACCGGCGCAGTGATCGTGGTGGCGGTGGTGCTTGATACTTATCGCAGTCAGCGCGCAAGCCGGCGGACCTGAGTCATGGCAACAATCAAGGATGTGGCAGCGCTTGCGGGGATTTCCTACACCACGGTTTCCCATGTCGTAAACAAGACCCGGCCGGTGAGCGAAGAGGTGCGGGTCAAGGTTGAGGCAGCAATCAAAACTCTCGACTACGTGCCCAGTGCCGTGGCCCGGTCTCTCAAAGCCAAAACCACGGCGACCATTGGGTTGCTGGTGCCCAATAGCCTCAACCCGTACTTCGCCGAACTGGCGCGCGGCATCGAGGATTACTGCGAGCGTAATGGCTACTGCGTGATTCTCTGTAACTCCGATGACAACCCGGACAAGCAGCGCAGCTACCTGCGCGTACTGCTGGAAAAGCGCATCGACGGGCTGATCGTTGCTTCGGCTGGCGGTGACGAGGGGCTGGCGGAGGGCCTGGCAGGTGTGCGTACGCCGATGGTGATCGTCGACCGTGGACTGGAAGGTGTGAATGCCGACCTGGTGCGAATCGATCACGAATACGGCGCTTATCTGGCGACCCGCCACCTTCTGGAATTGGGGCACCGGGACATCGCCACTATTGGCGGCCCGGCGAGTACCAGCGTGGCGCAGATGCGTCTGGCCGGTTATTGCCGTGCCCTGAAAGAGGCGGGTGTCGAAGTATCCAGCGAGCGCATGCTGGAAAGCGACTTCACCAGCACCGGTGGTTACAACGCCGCCGCGATCCTGTTGGAAAAGAACCCGCCGAGCGCGATCTTCGCCGGTAACGACATGATTGGCATCGGTGTGCTGCGAGCGGCGGCCGAGCGCAACATTCGTGTACCGACAGAGCTGTCGGTGATCGGCTTCGACGATATTCAGATGAGCCGCTATGTGTACCCGGCGCTGACCACCGTGGGGCAGTCGATCCTGCAACTCGGCGAGATGGCGGCCGAAGTGCTTTTAAGAAGAATCGCTACACCGGATATGGCCACCGATCAACGGATCGTGACGCCCAGTATTGTCCTGCGGGAGTCGACTGCGCCGCTGGCCGGCGTGTTCGCCCAGTTCCGTTGAAAATAGAAACCCGCTGAATCGAAAGCACCGCTGAAACAGAATTGATGAGTAGTGACGTATGCCAGCAAAAGTAGTGGTTATAGGCAGCCTGAACATGGACCTGGTCACCCGGGCGCCACGGTTGCCCCGTGGCGGTGAAACGCTGATCGGCGAGTCGTTTGCCACGGTTTCCGGTGGCAAGGGCGCGAATCAGGCAGTCGCCGCGGCGAGGCTGGGGGCGCAGGTGTCGATGGTCGGTTGCGTGGGCAGTGATGCCTACGGCGAAGAACTGCGCGGGGCGCTGTTGGCCGAGCAGATCGATTGCCAGGCGGTCAGCACCGTCGACGACTCCAGCGGCGTAGCGTTGATCGTGGTCGATGACAACAGCCAGAACGCAATCGTGATCGTTGCCGGTGCCAATGGTGCGCTGACGCCAGCGGTGATAGACCGCTTCGATGCAGTATTACAGGCCGCAGACGTGATCATCTGTCAGCTGGAGGTGCCGGATGCCACTGTCGGTCATGCGCTCAAGCGCGGCCGTGAGTTGGGTAAGACCGTGATCCTCAATCCGGCGCCGGCCAGCCGCCCACTGCCGGCGGACTGGTACGCGTCCATCGATTATCTGATTCCCAACGAAAGCGAGGCCTCGGCGCTGAGTGGTTTGCCAGTGGATTCTCTGGCCTCTGCCGAAACCGCTGCGACCCGGTTGATCGCCATGGGTGCCGGCAAGGTCATCATCACCCTTGGTGCTCAAGGTTCGCTGTTCGCGAACGGCAAAGGCTTCGAGCATTTCCCTGCGACGAAGGTGAAGGCTGTCGATACCACGGCGGCTGGCGACACCTTTGTCGGTGGTTTCGCCGCCGCACTGGCGGCCGGCAAAAGCGAAGCTGACGCGATCCGTTTCGGCCAGATTGCCGCTGCGCTGTCGGTGACCCGTGCTGGCGCGCAACCCTCGATTCCCACCTTGTTCGACGTACAGGCCTTTAAAGCACCATGAAAAAGACACCTTTGCTCAACGTCGCGCTGTCGCGGCTGATCGCTTCCCTGGGTCATGGCGACATCGTGGTGATCGGCGATGCAGGTTTGCCGGTGCCACCTGGCGTTGAACTGATCGACCTGGCACTGACCCACGGTATCCCGGATTTCGTCAGCACGTTGAAGGTTGTGCTCAGCGAAATGCAGGTCGAGAGCCATATATTGGCCCAGGAAATCCTGGATAAAAAACCTTCGGCGTTGGCGACGCTCGATGAGCTGAATGCCAAAGGTGCGCTGGGTCATCGTGAGCTGCTCAGTCATGACCAATTCAAAGTCCTCAGCCGACAGGCACGGGCGATTGTTCGTACGGGTGAATGTCAGCCGTACTGCAACATCGTGCTGGTGGCAGGGGTTACGTTCTAACTCGCTGTTGTCTTTCTGCTGTCCCCTGCACAAGGAGTGCGCTATGCACCGCTATGCTCAGAAATTGCACCACCTGCTCCGGAGTCTGCTGCTTTTGTCCTTGATTACCGCAACAAGCGCCCAGGCGGCGGAAAAGATCGACTTGATCATCGACACCGATCCGGGTGCCGACGACGTGGTTGCCTTGCTGTTTGCCCTGGCATCGCCGCAAGAGCTGAACATTCGTGCGCTGACCACCGTCGCCGGCAATGTGCGTCTGGACAAGACGTCGCGTAATGCGCGGCTGGCCCGCGAGTGGGCAGGGCGCGAAGAGGTGCCGGTCTACGCGGGCGCTCCGAAGCCGCTGATGCGCACGCCGATCTATGCCGAGGACATCCATGGCAAGGAAGGCCTGTCGGGCGTCACCGTACACGAGCCGAAAAAAGGCCTGGCCCAGGGCAATGCGGTCAATTACCTGGTTGATACGTTGAAAGCCGCCAAGCCCCACAGCATCACCATCGCCATGCTCGGTCCACAGACCAACCTGGCCTTGGCGCTGATCCAGGAACCTGAGATCGTTCAGGGCATCAAGGAGGTGGTGATCATGGGCGGGGCGCACTTCAATGGCGGCAACATCACCCCGGTGGCCGAGTTCAACCTGTTCGCCGATCCGCAGGCTGCGGAAGTGGTGCTGAAAAGTGGCGTGAAGCTGACCTATCTGCCGCTGGACGTGACCCACAAGATCCTCACCAGCGAAGCGCGCCTGAAGCAAATCGCAGCGATCAACAACAATGCCAGCAAGCTGGTGGGCGATATTCTCAATGAATACGTCAAAGGCGACATGGAGCACTACGGCATTCCGGGTGGCCCGGTGCATGACGCGACGGTCATCGCCTACCTGCTCAAGCCTGAGTTGTTCACCGGTCGTTCAGTCAACGTAGTCGTTGATAGCCGCGAAGGCCCGACCTTCGGCCAAACCATCGTCGACTGGTATGACGGCCTGAAAGCGCCGAAGAACGCTTTCTGGGTAGAAAGCGGCGACGCCCAGGGCTTCTTTGACCTGCTGACCGAGCGTCTGGCTCGTCTGAAGTAAGCCATAGACCCGCAGGTGCCGCCCTGCGGGTTTCACTCCCTTTCGTTATATTCAGCGCCCTTGTAGTCGGCCGGGTATTTCTCGAATACTTGCGCGATGAAGGATTGCGCCGCTTCAGTCCCCAGCTCCTTGACCAATAGATCGATACCAATGATTGCCAACTCTTCCGGGCTGCCCGGGCTGTAAGAGCTGTGGCCCTGTGGCCACTTGGCTTTGATGTCGGCGTCGATGCTTACGGTGGTCATGATGGCGCTCGTGAAGTCGGGAAAGTCTGAGTGTCGAGTTAACCATTTTGCGCGGCTTTTGGCACTCCGACTTAGGCATGAGGGGAGGGCTATGCGACACTTGGTCTTTGACGAATTTTCAAGGACTGTGCTGTGCAGATCGATTTGAACACTCCTGACGGCTTGACCCTTGAGGCGGTGCGTCAGTTGCTGGCCTCGGCCAGCGACGATGAGCACACTCAATTGCGAGTCACCAAGGGCGGCATCGCCTACATTTCGTCAGGCATTGTGGGCGGCACTGATATCAGCGGGCTGTTGTTTCGTCTGGAGACGTGGGCCAAGGGTTCCGGTTATGTCGGAATGGTCGCGGCCAGTGACGAGGTCTGGGTCATGCAGATTTTCAATGCGCTGAAAGAGAACTGGCCGAATCCGCCGTTCGACTACATTGACGTCTATTGAACGCTGTTCATATTCAGTCACGATTGAGTGGTAAACGGCAGGGCGATGCTCAGGCAAACTCGCCGCGTGTCCGAATAGAGGGCAGGGTGCTAGTGCTCCTTGTGAAACCAAACGCCAGATTGGCGGTCGCACGATCTCAGCTTAACTATTGAAAAAAGGAGGCTTCATGCCTTGGAAGCTCGCGTCATTGGGTACTTTGTTGGCCGTTGCCATGCTGGCCGGTTGCAGCACTACCTCCACCGAGTCGACAACAGATCCTGTCACGACGACTGACACGGGTCACAGCCGTTGTGAGGCAAAGGCTGCGGAATTCACCATTGGCAAAAAGGCTTCGCCTGAACTGCTGGAGCAGGCGCGTACTCGCGCAGGCGCGCAGAATGCACGTTTCCTCTTGCCCACCGACATGGTGACCCTGGAGTACCGCTCCGATCGCCTGAACCTGAATACCGATGCCAATCGGGTCGTCACCCGCGTCAACTGCGGCTGATCGCTTCAGGCTTTTGTTTCACCCATAAAAAACCCCGTCACGTGGACGGGGTTTTTTTAGTGCGGCTGAAAATTACTCAGCGCGGACTTGTGCAGCTTGCATACCCTTTTGGCCTTTCTCAGCCACGAAGGAAACGGTCTGGCCTTCTTTCAGGCTTTTGAAACCGTCGCTTTCGATAGCTTTGAAGTGTACGAACAGGTCGTCACCGCCACCTTGAGGAGTGATGAAGCCGAAGCCTTTTTCATCGTTGAACCATTTAACGGTGCCGGTTTGGCGATTAGACATGGTGTATCTCCAAGAAACATATATTTTCAGTAGTGCTGTGCTGCTCAGGCCAACTGGGCACACCGGGGTATCATAGTCGAAATGTTCGCTTTGGGAGCCCCCCGGACGTGCTGTTTGCCCTGCAGTCGCGTTCTGTTTGCTGCTTTGTTTGGCTGCAAGCCCCGTTTTAAAAGGCTTTCAGCCAAAAGTAAAGACAATAAAAAAACCTGTAAAACCTGAATAAATTGTACGAAAAAGCGGTTTTCAGAGGCTTTTTACTGTCATTGCAGGCGCAAAAAGCGCTCTGTCGGGCTTATTTTTTGGCCTTGTCAGCGGCTTTGCACGCGCCAATTTGCGTCAGTGCCTTTTGCTTCAGGGCGTCACTGGCGGTGTTGTCCATCAGGGACTGGATGTCTTTGGCCGGGTACGATTTGATGGCGTCGGCGCCGCAAGCGCAGTGAGCCTTTGCTGCTGCAGCACCGATCTGCGGAGTGGCCGCTTCTGTGCACTGAGCCATGTATTTCTCGCGTTCGCCCTTCGGCCAATCGGCATGGGCGGCCAGTGGCAGCAGCAAAACGATGGGGGCGACGACTGCGAATAAACGTTTCAGATGCATGCTGGGATGCTCCTTGTGGGTCAATGTCTTGTTATCTGAGGGGTAAAGCAGGGTTCTAGTTCAGCACTCTGGCATAAAATTGCTCGATTTGCCCCAAGACAAAGCCTCGGTGCATCGACGACCGTTCATCTGTGCTAGCATGCCTGGCTCGGGCGTTTGCAGGCTCCGGATGACCTTCAGTCCCGGTAGCGGCAAATGTGCGAATAACCCTGATTTGAATCCCAGTCACTCTGGTTCGGTTTTCCGGTTGGCCGCAAGGCTCCTGCCGCTGTAAGGCAGGCGTTCGTCATTGAATGGCCTGGATCGGATCTTGTACTGGCTCATCCCAACCCACGTGACCTTTGGTAGGGGTCACCACTAGGAGAGGAGGCGCCATGCCAACTATTACTCTTCCCGACGGCAGTCAACGTTCATTCGATCACCCGGTATCCGTAGCCGAGGTCGCCGCATCCATTGGTGCAGGTCTGGCCAAAGCCACCGTGGCCGGCAAGGTCGATGGCAAGCTGGTCGACGCCAGCGACATCATCGGCAGCGACGCTACGCTGCAAATCATTACGCCAAAGGATGAAGAGGGGCTGGAGATCATTCGCCACTCTTGCGCCCACCTGGTTGGCCATGCGGTCAAGCAGCTGTACCCGACGGCCAAGATGGTCATCGGTCCGGTCATCGACGAAGGCTTCTATTACGATATCGCCTTTGAGCGTCCCTTCACTCCGGACGACCTGGCCGCCATCGAACAGCGCATGCAGCAGCTGATCGAAAAAGATTACGACGTGATCAAGAAAGTCACTCCGCGCGCCGAAGTGATCGAAGTGTTCAAGGCCCGCGGCGAAGACTACAAACTGCGCCTGGTCGAAGACATGCCGAACGAGCAGGCCATGGGCCTGTACTATCACGAAGAATACGTCGACATGTGCCGCGGTCCGCACGTGCCGAACACGCGCTTCCTGAAATCCTTCAAACTGACCAAGTTGTCCGGCGCCTACTGGCGTGGCGATGCCAAGAACGAGCAATTGCAGCGCGTTTACGGCACGGCGTGGGCAGACAAGAAGCAGCTTGCGGCTTACATCCAGCGCATCGAAGAAGCTGAGAAGCGCGATCACCGCAAGATCGGCAAGCGTCTGGGCCTGTTCCACACCCAGGAAGAGTCGCCGGGCATGGTGTTCTGGCACCCGAACGGCTGGACTCTGTACCAGGTGCTCGAGCAATACATGCGCAAGGTTCAGCGCGACAACGGTTACCTGGAGATCAAAACTCCGCAGGTCGTTGATCGCAGCCTGTGGGAGAAGTCCGGGCACTGGGCCAACTACGCCGATAACATGTTCACCACGCAGTCGGAAAACCGCGACTACGCCATCAAGCCGATGAACTGCCCTTGCCACGTGCAAGTGTTCAACCAGGGCCTGAAAAGCTACCGTGAGTTGCCGATGCGTCTGGCCGAATTCGGTGCGTGCCATCGTAATGAGCCATCGGGTGCGCTGCACGGCATCATGCGTGTGCGTGCGTTCACTCAGGACGACGCCCACATCTTCTGCACTGAAGAGCAGATGCAGGCCGAATCCGCTGCGTTCATCAAACTGACCATGGACGTTTATGCCGACTTCGGCTTCAAAGACGTCGAGATGAAGTTGTCCACTCGTCCGGAAAAACGCGTCGGTTCCGACGAGCTGTGGGATCGCGCCGAAGCGGCCCTGGCTGCAGCCCTTGATAGCGCTGGCCTGCCGTATGATCTGCAACCGGGCGAGGGTGCGTTCTACGGTCCGAAGATCGAGTTCTCGCTGAAAGATTGCCTTGGCCGCGTCTGGCAGTGTGGTACCCTTCAGCTCGATTTTAACCTGCCTGTCCGTCTGGGAGCCGAATACGTCTCTGAAGACAACAGTCGCAAGCACCCGGTTATGTTGCACCGGGCGATTCTTGGCTCCTTCGAACGTTTCGTCGGAATCCTGATCGAGCACTACGAGGGTGCATTCCCCGCGTGGCTGGCTCCGACCCAGGCAGTGATCATGAATATCACTGATAAACAGGCTGATTTCGCCGCTGAGGTTGAAAAAACTCTCAACGAAAGCGGATTTCGTGCCAAGTCTGACTTGAGAAATGAAAAGATCGGCTTTAAAATCCGCGAGCATACTTTGCTCAAGGTTCCTTATCTCTTGGTTATCGGAGATCGGGAAGTCGAGATGCAGACTGTCGCTGTGCGTACTCGTGAAGGTGCTGACCTGGGCTCGATGCCCGTCGCCCAGTTCGCCGAGTTCCTCGCTCAAGCGGTTTCCCGGCGTGGTCGCCCAGATTCGGAGTAATTACTATTAAGCGTGAAATGAGACAAGATAAACGAGCTGCACCGAAGGCCCCGATCAACGAGAATATCTCGGCACGCGAGGTTCGGTTAATTGGGGCTGAAGGTGAACAGCTTGGGATTGTGTCAATTGAAGACGCGCTTCTTAAGGCTGAAGAGGCCAAACTGGATCTGGTGGAGATTTCCGCCGATGCAGTACCCCCTGTTTGCAAACTGATGGACTACGGCAAATCGATCTTCGAAAAGAAGAAGCAGATTGCCGCGGCCAAGAAAAACCAGAAGCAGATTCAGGTTAAAGAAATCAAGTTTCGTCCAGGGACGGAGGAAGGGGATTACCAGGTAAAACTGCGCAACCTGGTACGTTTCCTGAGTGATGGGGACAGGGCCAAGGTATCCTTGCGATTCCGCGGCCGTGAGATGGCCCACCAGGAGCTGGGGATGGAACTCCTCAAGCGAGTTGAAGGTGACTTGCTCGAGTACGGTTCGGTCGAACAGCATCCTAAGATGGAAGGACGCCAACTGATCATGGTCATCGCCCCGAAAAAGAAGAAGTAATCAATAGGGCACGGCAGGCCTTCTGATTATGTTTATCAACTGAATGCGGAGTATCCGAACATGCCAAAAATGAAAACTAAAAGTGGTGCTGCTAAGCGGTTTCTGAAAACTGCTAACGGTATCAAGCACAAGCACGCTTTCAAGAGCCACATCCTGACTAAAATGTCGACCAAGCGTAAGCGTCAACTGCGCGGTAGCAGCTTGCTGGCACCGTGTGACGTGGCAAAAGTCGAGCGCATGCTGCGCCTTCGTTAATTTAGTCAAGAATAGAGGAAGTAACTCATGGCTCGTGTAAAGCGTGGCGTCATTGCCCGTAAACGTCACAAAAAAATTCTGAAACTTGCTAAAGGCTACTACGGCGCTCGCTCGCGCGTATTCCGTGTTGCCAAGCAAGCGGTAATCAAGGCAGGCCAATACGCCTACCGTGACCGTCGTCAGAAAAAACGTCAGTTCCGCGCTCTGTGGATCGCTCGTATCAACGCTGGTGCACGTATCAACGGTCTGTCCTACAGCCGTTTCATCGCCGGCCTGAAAAAAGCGTCCATCGAGATCGACCGTAAGGTTCTGGCTGATCTGGCAGTGAACGAAAAAGCGGCGTTTGCTGCGATTGTCGAGAAAGCTAAAGCCACCTTGGCTTAAGTACCCCCGACAGTCACCCGGCCTCACCTCTGTGGGGCCAGGTGTTAAACGTCATAAATAGGGGAAGAGCCTTCAAGCTCTTCCCCTATTTTGTATCTGGAGTCTGTACATGGAAAACCTGGATGCGCTCGTCTCTCAAGCACTAGAGGCTGTGCAAAGCGCTGAAGATATCAATGCCCTGGAGCAAATCCGGGTTCACTACCTTGGCAAAAAGGGTGAATTGACTCAGGTGATGAAGACCCTGGGGAATTTGCCGGCAGAAGAGCGTCCGCAAGTCGGCGCCTTGATCAACGTTGCCAAGGAGCGTGTCACAGAGGTTCTCAATGCGCGCAAGGCACTGTTTGAAGAGGCCGACCTGGCCGCCAAACTGTCCGCCGAGTCCATTGACGTGACCCTGCCTGGCCGTGGCCAGACCTCGGGTGGTCTGCATCCGGTTACTCGCACTCTGGAACGCATCGAGCAGTTCTTCACCCACATCGGCTACGGCATTGCCGAAGGCCCTGAGGTCGAAGACGACTATCACAACTTCGAAGCGCTCAACATCCCAGGCCATCACCCGGCCCGGTCGATGCATGACACCTTCTATTTCAATGCCAACATGTTGCTGCGCACCCATACCTCGCCGGTACAGGTCCGCACCATGGAATCGAAAAAACCGCCGATCCGCATCGTCTGCCCAGGCCGTGTGTACCGTAGCGACTCCGATATTACCCACTCCCCGATGTTCCACCAGGTCGAAGGCCTGCTGGTCGACCGCGATATCAACTTCGCCGACCTGAAAGGGACCATCGAAGAGTTCCTGCGCGTGTTCTTCGAAAAAGAACTGGCCGTGCGTTTCCGCCCTTCGTATTTCCCGTTCACCGAGCCATCCGCCGAAGTCGACATGGAATGCGTGATGTGCAGCGGTAAAGGCTGCCGTGTCTGCAAGCAGACTGGCTGGCTGGAAGTCATGGGCTGCGGCATGGTTCACCCGAACGTGTTGCGTATGTCCGGGATCGACCCGGAAGAGTTCTCGGGCTTTGCCTTCGGCATGGGTGTTGAGCGTCTGGCCATGCTGCGTTACGGCGTAAACGACTTGCGTCTGTTCTTCGACAACGACTTGCGGTTCCTCGCGCAATTTCGCTAGTCGTAACGAATTCTTAGGAGAGCAGGATGAAATTCAGTGAACAATGGCTGCGTGGCTGGGTAAGCCCGCAGGTAAGTCGTGACGAGCTGGTTGCTCGTCTGTCGATGGCCGGTCTTGAGGTCGATAGCGTTACGCTGGCCGCCGGCGAATTCACCGGTGTGGTGGTGGGCGAGGTGCTGAGCACCGAGCAGCACCCGGACGCCGACAAGTTGCGCGTTTGCCAGGTCAGCAATGGTTCGGAGACCTTCCAGGTCGTTTGCGGTGCACCCAACGTGCGCCCGGGCCTGAAGATCCCGTTCGCCATGATCGGTGCCGAACTGCCGGGCGACTTCAAAATCAAGAAAGCCAAGCTGCGTGGCGTTGAGTCCAACGGCATGCTGTGCTCGCAAGCCGAGCTGCAAGTCGGCGAAGGTAACGATGGCCTGATGGAATTGCCGGCCGATGCGCCGGTCGGTCAGGACATTCGTGAGTACCTGAGCCTGGATGACGCCAGCATCGAGGTCGACCTGACCCCGAACCGCGGCGACTGCCTGTCCCTGGCCGGTCTGGCCCGTGAAGTCGGCGCGTTGTACGCTGCTGAAGTCACCCGTCCGGTGGTTGCTGTCGTGCCAGCCGTGCACGACGAAGTGCGTTCGATCGAAGTGCTGGCGCCAGCCGCTTGCCCGCGTTACCTGGGGCGTGTGATCCGTAACGTTGACCTGTCCAAGCCGACGCCACTGTGGATGGTTGAGCGCTTGCGTCGTGGCGACGTGCGCAGCATCGACGCTGCCGTCGACATCACCAACTACGTGATGCTGGAGCTGGGTCAACCGCTGCATGCCTTCGATCTCGCCGAAATCAATGGCGGCATCCGCGTGCGCATGGCTGAAGAAGGCGAGAAGCTGGTACTGCTCGACGGTCAGGAAGTCAGCCTGCGTAGCGATACGCTGGTGATTGCCGACCACACCCGCGCCCTGGCCATTGCCGGCGTTATGGGTGGCGAGCACAGCGGTGTCAACACCGCGACCACTCGCGACGTGTTCCTGGAAAGCGCGTTTTTCGATCAGATTGCTGTCGCTGGCAAGGCCCGTTCCTATGGCCTGCACACCGACGCCTCGCACCGCTACGAGCGTGGCGTGGACTGGCAGCTGGCCCGTGAAGCCATGGAGCGCGCCACTGGCCTGCTGCTGGAAATCACTGGCGGCGAAGCTGGCCCGATCATCGAAACCGTCAGCGAGCAGCACCTGCCATCGATTGCGCCAGTTACTCTGCGTGCGCAACGCATCACTCAGATGCTGGGTATGGAAATGGAGTCGGCCGAAGTCGAGCGTCTGCTCAGCGGCTTGGGTCTGAAGATTTCTGCCGATGGGGCAGGGCAGTGGCGCGTTGAAGTACCAAGCCATCGCTTCGACATCAGCCTGGAAGTCGATCTGATCGAAGAGCTGGCTCGTCTGTATGGTTACAACCGTCTGCCGGTTCGCTACCCGCAAGCTCGCCTGGCGCCGCAGGCCAAGGCTGAGGCGCGGAGCGATCTGCCTGAGCTGCGCCGTCTGCTGGTAGCTCGTGGTTATCAGGAAGCGATCACCTACAGCTTCATCGATCCGAAACAGTTTGAGCTGTTTAATCCGGGTGTCGAGCCGCTGCTGCTGGCCAACCCGATCTCGAACGACATGGCGGCCATGCGCTCGTCCTTGTGGCCAGGCCTGGTCAAGGCGCTTCAGCACAACCTGAACCGTCAACAGGATCGCGTGCGTCTGTTCGAAAGCGGCCTGCGTTTCGTCGGTCAGCTGGAAGGCCTGAAGCAAGAGCCGATGCTGGCGGGTGTTGTTTGCGGTAGCCGTCTGCCGGAAGGCTGGGCACAAGGTCGCGATGTGGTGGACTTCTTCGACGTCAAAGCCGACGTAGAAGCGGTGCTGGGCTTTGCCGGTGCACTGGATTCGTTCACTTTCGTACCGGGCAAACACCCTGCGTTGCACCCGGGTCAAACCGCGCGCATCGAACGTGAAGGTCGCTTGGTCGGTTTCGTCGGTGCTATTCACCCTGAGTTGTCGAAAACTCTCGGTCTCGACCGTCCAGTCTTCGTATTCGAGCTGGTTTTGGCCGAAGTAGCGTTGGGCAAAATGCCTAAATTCCAGGAGTTATCGCGCTTTCCTGAAGTGCGTCGTGATCTGGCACTGATTGCAGCCACGGACGTTGCGGCCAGTGCCGTACTGGACGTAATCCGTGAAAATGCAGGCGAATGGCTGACAGACCTCAGGCTATTTGACGTGTATCAGGGTAAAGGCATTGATCCTGATAGAAAAAGCCTTGCAGTCGGCTTGACCTGGCAGCATCCATCGCGCACTCTTAATGACGATGAGGTGAATACCACGACGCAAAACATCCTCACCTCGCTCGAACAAAGGTTGAACGCCACGTTAAGGAAGTGACGTATGGGGGCTCTGACGAAAGCTGAGATGGCGGAACGTCTGTATGAAGAGCTGGGCCTGAATAAACGGGAAGCCAAGGAATTGGTCGAACTGTTTTTTGAAGAAATCAGGCACGCTCTTGAAGACAACGAACAAGTCAAATTGTCCGGTTTCGGCAATTTCGACCTTCGGGACAAACGCCAGCGGCCTGGCCGCAATCCGAAAACGGGTGAAGAAATCCCGATCACGGCTCGCCGTGTGGTCACCTTTCGTCCAGGGCAGAAGTTGAAGGCCCGAGTTGAGGCTTATGCTGGAACCAAGTCATAACGACGAGCTACCCGTCATCCCAGGCAAACGCTACTTCACCATTGGTGAAGTTAGCGAGCTGTGTGCAGTAAAACCACACGTGCTGCGTTACTGGGAGCAGGAGTTTCCTCAACTCAACCCCGTCAAACGCCGCGGAAACCGCCGGTATTATCAGCGACAAGACGTGCTGATGATCCGGCAGATCCGCGCGCTTCTTTACGATCAGGGGTTCACCATCGGCGGCGCACGGCTGCGTTTGTCCGGCGATGAAGCCAAAGATGACACCACTCAATACAAGCAAATGATTCGGCAGATGATCGCTGAGTTGGAAGATGTACTGGTTGTGCTCAAGAAATAAATTCCTGCTTTTAAATACTTCCAGTTTTCAAAAGCTTGCGATATATTCTTGAGCGTTCTTCGAGAAGAGGAACGGGTTTCACGCCTAGTCGGGGCGTAGCGCAGTCCGGTAGCGCACTAGCATGGGGTGCTAGGGGTCGAGTGTTCGAATCACTCCGTCCCGACCATATAATTCAAAGGGTTGCGAGATTTTATCTCGCGACCCTTTTTTATTTTTGGACGTTTTTACCCCCACAAAACGACTGGCTCTAGGTAGAAACTTCACGATATCCATACAGCTTTACACCCCCGCATCTGATGGCTTTCTCGGCCCCAGTGCGCTGGCCGAGGCGATGGCGGCGGCTGAGCAATGGATCGACAGTCAGCTCCATTAGAGCGAAACCGATCGTCATTCCCAAACCACATGATGATGCTCGTATCAGCCCTGCAGGTTTCCGGTTATTCATGGGGGAAGCTGCCAGGCGCCAAAGCTGGCGTGGGAGATATGGGCAGCTTTTCTTTATGCACAGAAACTGACCCGATGCCGCTCCTCGACGGCCGGCCGGAGGGCAGCTTCTTCCCGCTTCGCGCAGATTATGAGCGCTCCATGGGAGTTCCATTGTTGGTGATCAATGGCCGTGGGCTTGATTGGAGAGAATATTTAAAGTACTCCCCTGCAAGTAATCGGCGTTAAGCGTCTTGAAGCAGTTAATACCCTACGCTAATAGTTATTTTTAGCATTATGTAGGAGACCCTCTATTCAGTTTTTAGTGTTGATACAAATGTAGCCAGCAAAGGATCTTTTTCAGCATTTTGCTTGTGCCTGCCGATGAAAATCCACTCGTCCTCTGTCCAAAGAATTCGTGTTGTTTTAGGTGCTTTGCAGTCAAAAACAACCTGATAGATTTTTGTTTCTCGCTGCTGGACGACGACGCATTGCTCAAGGCAAACCAACAATCGCTGCCCGGGCTCTAGTGTCGGCACATTGAGCGGGACACACATATTAATTTCTGTTTTTCGCATGATGACTTTCGTCCTTAAAATTCAGAAACCGTACGCGGTAAATCAAAAGCAAAGGCGATCCGTTGCGGTGAGGGACTCGTCTCATGTCTTTGAACATGACGTCCTATGTGCACTTCAAGGTGCAATCATTACGGTGAAGTAGTCACTTTGAACCCGTACAGGCAATTACCTCCAGGGTGTGGAGCTGATAGCTCATTGCTGATCGTGAGAGCTTTTTGGGTTCGGTTTTGTTCTCGATCTGGCCGTCAGAGCTTTATCACTTGACGCTTACCCGCAAGGTTGTGGGCTTTCAAAGACAAAACATTGGGTGGGAGCGCTCAGGCCGGCGTACCTCATAGAGTTCAGTGGTTCTGTTCATGACTAGCCTCCGAGGGTTCATATGTGCATAATATTATCATGCAGTGATAATAGAAAGGCAATCTGCTCGACCTTGCCTCAGGCAGGAGCGACGTTTTTTGCTCAACTGCCGGGAGGCAAAATCACGCATGAGAACAGAAAGATGTGAGCGCTTGGAGAGCTGCATGAAACGTGAGGACGTAAAAATCAAACACGCTGAAGGCATTCAGTTTGACACCCATTTAATTGCCAATCCGGCCAACACCCAGGAGTGGATCGCCTTCTTTAAAAAGGAAGCAGGAAGAAGCTTTTTCCTGGTCAATGACAATGAAGAAATTGAACCCTTCCGACACCTTGATGATTTGATTCATGAGCTGCGTGAAATCGGTATCAAGGTGGCTGAAATTCATTTTTGAATTCTTTTTTCTTGGAGTGTCGTCATGTCTGTCAGGGTCGAACATCTGTCTAGTCAGAGTGAAGATCTATGGTCCGTGTGTGTAGGTGCCCGGCGAATTCAGTTCCGCAATGAGCAGGGTGCAAAGGACTATGCGGCAAAGCTGAAAGAGCGTATAGAAGCTCCACATATATACCCGTATGCAGTGCCGGCAACCGGCGACAGAAACTGCAGTAAGTAATTAAATGTGTTGCCCTTGTTTTATTATAAAGATTGAAACATAACAAAAAATAACAAGATTCCCTGCTTGAGGGTGATGCAAGACTCGACGAGTTATAAGTCCCCATCAGAGGAACACCAGGAGATTTTTTAATCGGTTGGCCTGTCTTCCTGTTGCGAAGGGGCGCCAGTGATTCCTGGGCGTTTTTGCCTGGGGTCGGTGCTGATGGGTAAAGATCTACCCCTCTTGGGCATTTTGATTTCTCTTCAATCAAAGAGGGGCGGTAGGCGTGGCGCAGGATATAAAAACGCCAGCTCTGACTGAGCTGGCGATTACGTTTATCTAGTCACGCAAGTAGGCCACCAAGGCGTCAGCGAAGGACTCAGTCGTTCCGGTTCCCCCCATATCCGGTGTCACCTGATCGCAGGCGGTTTTCAAAACAACGCGGATAGCGGTACGAATGCGTGTCCCCTTGTCCACCATGCCCAGATAATCAAGCATGTCCGCGGCAGCCAACAACAATGCACAAGGGTTCGCGATGTTCTTGCCAGCGATGTCCGGTGCCGAGCCGTGGACCGCTTCGAAGATGGCCGCATCGGCGCCGATGTTAGACCCGGGCGCCAAGCCCAATCCACCCACCAGGCCTGCGCACAAGTCTGAAAGGATGTCACCAAACAAGTTGGTGGTGACAATGACATCGAATTGATGGGGATTCATTACCAGCTGCATGCAGGCGTTATCGACGATCATTTCGTGGAATTCGATTTCCGGATAATCCGCAGCGACCTCACGCGCAACCTCAAGAAACAAACCGGAGCAAGACTTTATGATGTTGGCCTTGTGCACCGCGGTAACTTTCTTGCGGCCTTTGCTACGAGCCAGCTCGAACGCGTATCGCACGATGCGTTCGGAGGCTGTGCGTGTTACGCGAATACTCGCCAAAGCGACTTCGCCGTCTTCTGAAATACTCTGTCCTTCGGGTAAGTAAGCCCCCTCGGTATTTTCGCGCACTGTGATGATGTCGATATCTTCGAAGCGCGAACGGGTCCCCGGGAAACTGATCGCTGGTCGGACATTGGCGTAGAGGTCGAAATGGCGGCGAAGGTGAACGTTGATCGATGAGAACCCACGGCCAATCGGTGTCGTCAAAGGGCCTTTAAGTGCGATGCCATGTTTGGCGATCGTATCGATAGAGGCGGGTGGCATCAGCTGTCCATGTTGCTGCAACGCCTCCAGGCCGGCCTCAACGAAGTCGTAGCGAAGATTGCAGTCAAGGGCGTCGAGTACGCGTAGCGTCGCTTGCATGATCTCGGGGCCGATGCCGTCGCCCTTGATGATTGCGATTGTTCTGCTCATGGTCTCTTCCTTAACAGAGCTTTGTCAGCCTGCTGTATTGATTGGGTCATTGAGACTAGTGTCACGAGTCTGCTGATAGGCATTGACTGTCGGACGGCTTTCACCGCGCCAGTGTGCTGTGTTTCATCCTCCGCGCCGTGACTGCGCAGGTCATCGCAGATCAAATGACGGGCGTCCTGAGACGGGTGTCAGATCTCGCGCCGCACAGAACTACTCGAGGATGCTGCTGCTACGGGGCGAGCTACCGGATCAAGCGTACTGTCACTGCTCCATCGAATATGCGCATAACATTAACATACAATGTTAATGTTTGCGGTAGGCGCGCTCAGCAAAAGTCATTGGCTCACTTTCGCATGACGCGGCGGACCAAAAGCCTGGCGTCATCAAAGGCAGGCACGATTGCCAGCGTCACCAGAACCATCGCGAGCGGTACCGTTGAGATGTAACCAATGTGCTTGAACCCAAATGCCCCCATCACGCCGCCGAAGAAAAAATTCAGCGCCAGCAGTATCAGTATTTTGAGCCGGGTCCGATTGGCGAGAACTTTTGGGTGTGTTGATGTGCTGGCGGCATTCCAGTAAAAGAGTTTTCCCAACTCAATTCCGATGTCCGTGATGATGCCGGTGATGTGTGTCGTTCGGATTTCGGCTTTTGAAATTTTGGTGATCACCGCGTTTTGTAGCCCCATGATGAAGCACAGGAGCATCACGGTGACTGACACGAACAAACCATCCACGGTGGATAGTTGGGCGCCCAGAAAGCCAAAGCAGATAAGCAGAAAGGCCTCGACCAAAAGTGGCACTGCAAACTCACTGTGCATCCGTCTGCGTCGGGAGTAATTGACCATGACCGCAGAGCACGCAGCCCCAACCAGAAAAGACAACAATGCGCCGGCGCCACTAAGTACCAGGCCGTAGGCTCCCAGCACACTGTTGTCTGCCATCGAAGAGACGATGCCCGTCATGTGTGAGGTGTACTGATGCACTGCCAGGAAACCGCCAGCGTTGATTGCTCCCGCGACGAAGGCCAAGGCAAAGCCAAGATGTCGGTTTGCGGCGGTGGTACGCCTTCGCCCGGTGAGACTCCTGACATATTTGATCGGCATTTATTCACCCTTGTCTCAAGGGTATGAGGCGCAAAAAAGCCAACCGATTATGTATGTCTGATATCACCAGGTCCTCGCAATTTAGACGGGGCTGCTCGTTGAGTGTTGAAGCCGTTGGCTGTTGTTTCTACTGGTCGGTGAACAGGATCGCCTGCTGGAGCAGCAGACGGTGCAACGACTGGATAGTCCCAAGTGCGGCAGCTGCCAACCGTGCAATAGGTTGTGCAGCTGCGGCACTTCTGCATGATTGACGTCAGCTTACAGCGGGTAGTGCGCCGGGTAATGCAGCTTCGCAACGCCGGTGTCGATAGCGGCCTTGGCCACTGCACCGGCTATTGCTCCGAGCAGGCGAGCATCGAGCGCTTTGGGGAGGATGTAATCGCGGCCAAACTCAAGTTTATCGACGTTGAATGCTTGCAGCACTTGCACCGGTGTCGGCTCTTTGGCCAATTGGCGCAGTGCTTCCACCGCCGCAATTTTCATCGCTTCGTTGATCCGGGTTGCGCGAACATCCAGCGTCCCGCGGAAAATGAACGGAAAGCCCAGAACGTTATTGACCTGGTTAGGGTAATCAGAGCGACCGGTCGCCATGATCAGGTCATCACGTGTGGCCATGGCCAGCTCGTAGCTGATTTCAGGGTCCGGGTTCGAGCAGGCAAACACGATCGGGTTAGGTGCCATCGCTGCCAATGCTTCTGCCGGGAGGAGATTGGCTCCAGACAGGCCGACAAACACGTCAGCACCGGTCATGGCTTCCATCAGCGTACGAGGGCCACCGTCGTTAACGAACTGTGCTTTGTATTGATTGAGGCCTTCCCGAGCGGAGTGGATAACACCGACACGATCGACCATGTATAGGTTGCTTTTTTGAGCGCCGAGACTAAGCAGCAGGCGCATGCAAGCAGTGGCAGCTGCACCGGCGCCGAGGCAGACAATTCTCGCATTACCCAGGGTTTTGCCCTGAATCTCAAGTGCATTGAGCATGCCGGCGGCAGTGACGATGGCCGTACCGTGTTGGTCGTCATGGAAGACTGGGATGCTGCACTGTTCGATCAGTGCTTCTTCGATTTCAAAACACTCAGGCGCTTTGATGTCTTCCAGGTTGATGCCACCAAAGGTGTCGGCAATGCGCACGACGGTCTCAATAAAGGCCTGGGAGCTCTCGGCATTGACTTCGATATCGATCGAATCGATTCCGGCGAAACGCTTGAACAGCAATGCTTTGCCTTCCATGACCGGCTTGCTGGCCAAGGGGCCTAGATTGCCGAGGCCCAGAATGGCTGTACCGTTGGTGATCACGGCCACCAGATTGCCTTTACCGGTGAAGCGGTAAACATTCTCTGGATTCTTCGCAATTTCGCGTACAGGCTCCGCTACGCCTGGGCTGTAGGCCAGTGCGAGTTGGGCGGCTGTGTCGGCAGGCTTGGTCAGCGCGATGCTGATTTTTCCTGGGGTTGGGAATTCGTGGTAATCCAGTGCAGCCTTCTTGAAGTCGGTAGTCATGCATCACCTAATTAGATGTTGATTACAATCACATGCTAACACTATTATAATGATAGGCAACGAGGTCCTGACCCACAGACCAGGATCAAATTGCCAGTTGCGCGCTGCTGATGAAGGGGTTTATCAGCCAGCGGACCCACTCTATTGGCCCTAAGACTTCAGGGCGGGCCTGTATCTGTTGGTCAATAGAGATCCTCCTATGCTTGAACCCGTATTAGGCCACCTCGTGTGGCCATTTTTTTGCGCGCTCGAATGTCCCCAGCGTCAAGACGCTGAGGTGATGGACGTGGCTCAAATGAACGCGGTGATCAAAATAGCGGGGGGCGAAAGGGGAGCAGGCCATGACAAAGGCGCTGAGAGAGGTTTAGCCGGCCATCAACTAACAGGCAACAGTTCAGGTGTTGTGCTGAGCTGTCTTTCGATGCGGTCCATCTTCAAGGTGTTTGGTGTTCTGTTCCTGTTAGCCAAACGTCGAGCCTGTCCAATGGAAGGAAATGACCTGGGTCTGCGTTGATCAGTGGTCTTGACTGTGAGAGGCGTGGTGGGTTCGCGGGAAGGCATGGGGTGCGTCGATTCTTTCTTTGAGTGTGGCGGCATAGTCCTTTGCTCCCTGCTCAGTCCGAAATTGGCAGCGGCTACCGAAACAAACAGACCAAAGCGCTTCGCTCTGACCGGACAGATACTCGACTTTTACTGACAGGGTCAAACTCTCTAAGTGGAACAATCAGAAATGAACTTCGGCGGACTTGATACCCAGCTCTCGAAGCTCGCGGATCAGTTCATCGAGGTGTCCAAATGACTCAATCTCCTCATTGTCATTGACCAGGAAATAGCTTCTCCCGGCTTCCTTTTTGAAAAGAATGATCCACTCGTGCGTATTGGCCGGGTTGGCTATCACGTGCGTGTCGAAGTGCATGCCTTCACCGTGTTTGGTTTTGACGTCTTCGCGTTTCATTCGGGGTCTCCGGGCATATGTTTCTGCGCTCTCGACACTGTATCTACAGGGTCGCTGGTGTCGTACGAGGCTAGGCCAATTGCTTTACTATTATCACTACGTGTGAATAGTATGCACATGCCACCAGCGCGAGGCTAGTCATGATTGCCATACGAGAAGCTTGGAAAGCGGGCTTGTTAGGGCGCAAGCACTGGCTTCGAAATATCGTCTCGGGGGTCATCGTCGGTGTCGTGGCGTTACCCTTGGCCATGGCGTTTGCCATCGCCTCGGGCGTCAAGCCGGAGCAAGGAATCTACACGGCAATTGTTGGTGGCTTATTGGTTTCGCTTTTCGGCGGGAGTCGACTACAGATTGCCGGCCCTACTGGGGCGTTCATCGTCATTTTGGCCAGCGTGACAGCCAAGTACGGCGTTGATGGCTTGCAGATCGCGACAATGATGGCGGGTGCAATATTGTTACTGCTTGGCATCACCAAGCTTGGCGCACTTATCAAGTTCATTCCCGATCCCGTGATCGTTGGGTTCACCGCCGGCATCGGTGTGATCATTTGGGTCGGGCAGTGGAAAGACTTTTTGGGCTTGCCGAACATCAGTGGCGACCATTTTCATGAGCGGCTTTGGCACCTCATCCAGGCTCTGCCCGGACTCCATGTGCCCACGACCCTATTAGCCCTTTTGAGCCTGCTGTTGGTGATACTCGCGCCTAAAGTACCAGGCGTAAGGCGTGTTCCTGGTCCTCTGATTGCCATGGTCGTTGTGACGGCGTTGCATTCCTGTTTTAAGTTCGATGGCGTGGCAACGATCGGAAGTGCATTCGGGGGGATTCCTCAAGGACTGCCCAAAATTGGCCCTCCTGAAATAACGCTGCCGCAGATCATTGAATTGATTGGTCCTGCGTTCGCGATCGCGATGCTGGGGGCGATCGAGTCGCTGTTGTCTGCTGTTGTCGCCGACGGGATGGCCGGCACCAAACATGACTCCAATCAGGAGTTAATCGGACAAGGCATTGCCAACCTGGTCACTCCTCTGTTTGGTGGTTTTGCTGCGACAGGCGCGATCGCTCGAACAGCGACCAACATCCGCAACGGTGGCAACAGCCCCATTGCGGGTTTTGCGCACGCCGTCACGTTGATTTTATTGATCTTCTTCCTGGCACCTCTGGCTTCGGATATCCCGCTGTGCGCGTTGGCTGCGATCTTATTCGTGGTCGCTTACAACATGAGCGAACTGAAGCACTTCACCCGCATGGTCAAACGAGCCCCAAAAGCGGATGTTGCGATCCTTTTAATCACTTTCAGCCTGACCGTTTTCAGCGATCTGGCGATTGCAGTGAATATCGGGGTCATTCTCGCCATGCTGCAGTTTATGCGTCGGATGGCTGCATCTGTAGAGGTGCAGTTAATGGTCGAAAAAGAGCTGGAGGCAGAGTTGCGCTTGAATGGGCATGTACATCTTCCACCCGGTGTTTTGGTTTACACCATTGAGGGGCCTCTCTTCTTTGGCGCAGCAGAAACCTTTGAGCGCGTTTTGGCTCAGACGCACACCGATCCCGGGACGTTGATTATTCGTCTGAAACGGGTGCCGTTCATGGATATCACGGGCTTACAAACGCTGCTCGAAGTTATTGAGCAGTTGCGTAAACGCAGCATCGTCGTGAAGTTGTGTGAAGCCAACGAAAAAGTCCTTGGCAAGCTCGATAAGGCAGGGGTTCTTCAGGCACTCGGCTCACAGCATTATCATGCTGACTTCAGTGGTGCACTGGGCAGCTACGCCGAGATCGACAAGCCCCAGGGCTAGAGATGAGGTGCAAGAGAGTACAAGGAGCGATGAGCAGGCATTCGT
Organism: Pseudomonas sp. Root329; assembly: GCF_001424925.1. NCBI lineage: Bacteria > Pseudomonadati > Pseudomonadota > Gammaproteobacteria > Pseudomonadales > Pseudomonadaceae > Pseudomonas > Pseudomonas sp. Root329. The sequence continues at coordinate 440,577 of NZ_LMCV01000034.1, forward strand.
CGTGCCCGCTCATGCGCAGATGAATCACTTACCATTGGCCCCAGTTTTGCTTTTGGTGGCGTAGGACACGCCATGCGTCTCCAGATAGTCCCGAATAAGCTGACGAACGACCTGAGAGGGCGTCAGATCCTGAGATGCGCACAGTTCTTCAAGTGCTTTTTTCTTGACGGGATCAATGAGCACAGTTAGTCGTGCAGTCTTATTTTCCATGGAATTGCCAGTACCTTAAAACGGTCGATGTTAATCAAATTGTAATGGTCGGGGATTTATTTGTCACCGATTAGGTTCGTTACAGTTAACTGGATTGACCGTGATCAGAAAATGGCGACGGTACGTCTACCAGAAACGGGTAAAAGAAGGGATAGATGGCCTCGCCCGAATCAATTGCCGCTCTAGCCACTGCTCCAGCTACCCCCGAATGCAGGCGCCCATCCAGCGGCTTGGGAATAATGTAATCCCTCCCCAGCACCGCTGCAGGCGAGTACTGCGTGGGTCCATACGAGATGAGTGCGCACCCACGTTCAGCATCAGCCTCACACACTCGGTCGCCGCACGCTCGTTGCGGCTGATTACCTGTAAAGCGGTAAACGTCGTCCGGATTTTTGGCTATCGCCAAGCAGGGCTGCGCGACCCCTGGGCTGTACGCCATTGCCAGGTCACCTACCGTTTCGACCCGCACCCTTGATTCGACAGTGGTTTTTCCAAGTGGATAACCCTGGTGACGATACGCGGCTGTGTTTTTTGCCCTGTATTCATTGCACGCCTCAATTGTACTTTTATTATCATATTATGATAATGTAATTAGACCTTGATGTGTGTCTTTGAGGGCGCTTCATTTCAAGAAATTCTCCCATTTGCAGTACAGGCTGGTTCCGTAGATGAAGGCTTACCACGCTGGTTGGGTGATTTATTACTGTGAGTTGTCAGGCGTTGCAGCCTTCGCAGTGACAGGCACCCTGATGGCAGGGCGAAAATCGTTGGACTGGTTCGGTGTAATCACCATCAGTTTAGTCACCGCTTTAGGCGGCGGTGCCTTGCGTGACGTACTGATGGCACATTATCCGATCGAGTGGGTTTCCAATGAGAATGGCTTTTTGGTAGGGGTTAGTGCTTCGCTAGGAACCATGATTTGGGCGAGGACCTTGAAAACCTTCAACGAGAGGGTGTTGTTGGTAGCCGATGCATTTGGATTGGCTGTATTTACGGTCAGAGGAACAGATATGGCTCTTCAGCAAAACCTCCCTCCCAGCATCGCAGTGATCATGGGTGTAGCTACCGCAGTCGCTGGGGGTGTGATGCGTGATGTGTTGTGTAACGAAATACCGTTGGTGTTTAAGCGTGAGGTTTATGCATCCATCAGTATTTTGGGTGCCGTCGCCTACATCACGCTGTTGGATTTGCAGATTTCTCTTGAAGTGGCGTCTGCAATCGCCATTGCGTTCGTTTTTGTCAGCCGTATTGCCGCCATTCGTTGGAAATGGATGCTACCCAGGTTCCATGTAGTCGATTGATCTTGTTGCCTGGCCGACAAAGCTACGCTCTATAAGAAAACATGAGTGATGCTTAGTCATCTCTGCCCCCCCATCCTTGAGGCTGCACCTGCAGCCTTTTTTTTTCCTTCGCCATTAGATGATTACGCGTCAAGGGAAGGGCTGAAAAGCTGCCGGCACGTTTACTCGACATTATCTGGTAGGCCCCAGATCACCGCCTTCGAATTCGAGTGCGCACGCCGTCATATACAAGCGCCACGTGCGGTAGGTGGCCTTGCTGACGAACCCCAGCAGCTGATCTTGATTCGCCAAATTACGGGTGTTGGTGTGCTGGCAGGTATGGCAGCAACCGTTCAGTTTCATTTTTCACGACGGCATAGCACTCGCAGCTCAGTTGCTCGAGTTGCACTCGGTCTATGACTTTGAAGTGACCGCGGCTGTACTCGATTACCCCCTGTCTTTGTAGTTTGCCGGCGGCCTCGTTCACACTTTCGCGGCGCACACCAAGCATGTCGCCATGCCGATTGAACTCATCCTTCAGCCGACGCCGGGGTAGCCGGTATGCATGCCCAGCACTTTGAACAATCGCACTACTCGGTGTGCTTTCACCGCCCATAAACACGGCGACGCCGATCATGCCTTCGTTACCCACTACCGATATCTCTGCCGTGGCCCCGCTCCCCATCACGCAAAGCAATGAGACGATGGCATCAGTTGGGAAGTACACGTGGCGCAAGGTGTCACCTGACTCGTACAACACATTACCTAGCGGCAATGTGACGAGTTCAAGATGGCGCAGGAGACGGCTCTGAACTTGCGCCGGCAATGCGGCAAGCAAATGATTCTGTTTTGGATTGGGGGCTTTCAAGAAGTATGAAAAAGGAGATGGGGTGCTAGGGGTCGAGTGTTCGAATCATTCCGTCCCGACCATATAATTCAAAAGGGCCGCGAGATTTATCTCGCGGCCCTTTTTATTTGCCTGCATTTTTATCCCTCACAAGACAGCCGGCTTTGAATGGGCTTTCGGATGTGGAATTACTAAGGTGCGCTGGGTTTTTTTAGCTATTGCGCCCGTTGTTGGCTTGGCGGCTCAGGTGTTCGCTCGGCGAAAATACGGTGCGCGCCTGCGCAAAATCGTCCCGCTCAGCGGTTCGTCTGCATCCCGCTAGGCCAAAGCGTCGCGCTTGGCGAAGATGCTTGCCATTTGCGCCGCGTTCTCGGTTCCCCAGGTGCACAGCGGGATGATCGCATCAGCCAGACTACGACCGAGCGGGGTCAGCGTGTAGTCCACACGCGGGGGCACTTCCTTGTAGTCGGTCCGTGCAAGCACTTGATCGGCTTCCAGATCCTTCAACTGCTGGATCAGCACCTTGTCGCTGACGCCAGGGATCAAACGCTTGAGCTCGCCATAGCGTTTCGGACCGTCGCGCAGGAAAAACAAGACCAGCGGTTTCCACTTGCCCGAGATGATGCGCAGCGTGGCGTTGAGCCCGCAGCCGGTGTCGCAGATTTCAGATGTCGTCGTCATTTTTTTATACTTACCAAAAGGTGCATACTTGTCCTTAGGTTATCAGCGCTGCATCCTCGTCTCAAGCAAGCAATTTCCTGCTTGGGTACAACTCCAACGAAGGATGCACGTCATGACCAGACTGAATGGAAAGACCGCCGTGATCACCGGCGGTGCTACCGGTATCGGCCTCGCCGCAGCGAAGCGCTTCATCGAGGAAGGCGCCTTCGTCTTCATCTTCGGCCGCCGCCAGGAAGCGCTCGACGCCGCCGTGGCCGAGCTCGGGCCCAATGCCCGTGCGGTGAAGGGCTCGGTCTCCGATCAGGCTGACCTCGACCGACTCTACGCGGCGGTGAAGGTCGAGCGCGGAACCCTCGACATCGTCTTCGCCAATGCCGGGGCGGGAAGCCCACTTGCACTCGGCAAGATCACCGCCGAGCACATTGACGAAACCTTCGAGACCAACGTGAAGGGCTTGATCTTCACGGTCCAGAAGGCGCTGCCTCTGATGGGGCAGGGCGGTTCGATCATCCTGACCGGATCGAGCGCCGGCACCACGGGCGCCCCGGCATTCAGCGTCTACAGCGCAAGCAAGGCGGCAGTGCGCAACCTCGCGCGGACTTGGGCGCAGGACCTGAAGGGCACCGGTATCCGGGTCAACGTGTTGTCGCCCGGGCCGACGGCGACCGAACTCGCGAAGGCAGCGCTAGGCGAGGAAGGCATGAAGGTCTTCGCCTCGATGAATCCGCTCCAGCGCATGGCCGATCCGGCGGAGATCGGAGCGGCAGCCGCGTTTCTCGCGTCGCAGGACAGCAGCTTCATGACCGCCAGTGAGGTCGCCGTCGACGGCGGTCTGGCGCAAATCTGATTCGCTACGCCTGAGCGGTCGCTCCATTCCATCTTCGGAGCCCGCAAGGCGTGGCAAACCAAAGGAGATTTTTATGAGCTACGCAATTATCGGCTTCGGCAAACTCGGCCAGGCGCTTGCCAAGGCGTTTGCCCGCAAAGGCATTGAAGTATCCGTTGCAACCACGCGCGACCCGGAAAGTTTTGCCGCCGATGCGGCCGCGATCGGACCCTCGATCATCCCCCAAAAACTGGTGGAAGCGCTCACGGCGGACATCATCTTTTTGGCTGTCCGTTTTGAGTCGCACCGGGAAGTCGCGAAGGCGCTGCCAACCTGGAAGGGCAAGACCCTCATCGATGTGACCAATGCCTACGGCGTGCCCCCTGAGGAACTGGGAGGACAGCCTTCCTCCAGGGTCGTCGCGCAGGCCTTCACGGGTGCAAGACTGGTCAAGGGCTTCAACCATTTGGTTGCTGCCGTTCTAGACCAGGACCCGGCCGTACAGGGTGGCAGGAGAGTCGTGTTCCTGGCGAGCGATGACGACGCCGCTGCAGCGGAGATTGGTACGCTGGCGGAAAATCTCGGTTTCTCGCCGATCAAACTGGGCGGGCTTTCGGAAGGTGGACTGCTTGTGCAGGCGCGCGGAAATCGCTGGGGTCAGCTGATCTTTAAGGACTTGGTCAAGTTCGACTGATGGATCAGTGATCGCAAATTTTGATGCGAGGCTGCCTCGTGGAAAAGGGCGGCTTCAGGTCCTCGCTGATAGGCAGGCGGCGTTTGCCGCCTTGTTCATCCCCCGCTCTCAGGAAAGATGCACCCGCCATTGCGGACCAGCGCCTTTACTTCCTCGCTCACCTGCATCGGGTTTTGACTTAATCGAGCCACAAACTCCTCACGGCGCCGCACGTACGACTTCGAATCATGCTTCGCGCTCCAGAGCACAATGTTGATCACAATGGGAATGAGGTCCAGACCCTTCTCGGTCAACGTGTAAAAGTCCTTGCGCCTGTCGTCGGGGCTTGGCGCCTTCGAGAGAACGCCTTGCTTCTCAAGAAAGGCAAGTCGCGAAGCAAGCACATTGGTCGCGATTCCCTCTTCCGATTTCAGGAAATCGCCATACGTCTTCTTTCCCACAAAAACGATGTCGCGAATGATCAAGAGCGACCAGCGGTCGCCGAAAATCTCCACGCCGTAGTTCACCGCGCAATGGGACCGAAAGTCTTCTTTAAGAGTTGTCTTCATGGCTGGATCTTAGCATCGCTTGCATGTCGCAAGTAAAACTCGGTAGATCGCTTGCTTTTTGCAAGTGAAGCGCCCAGCATGGATCTCACGTTGGATGAGTTCGCCGGATCGCACCAGCAGCCTTGGAATGATCTACCCCATACCTGCAAGGAAACCGCGCATGAGCACTATCAGCATTATCGGCTCAGGTGACATGGCCGCAGCGATCGGCGGCCTTGCTGCCAAAGCCGGACACACCGTCGAGGTGATGAGTCGTGACGCCGCCAAGGCGCGGGCGCTGGCCGAGCAGATCGGAGCCGACGCCACGACAGGAGCGTTCGGCGCCGCGCCGGCTGGGGATATTGTCATCCTGGCGGTTCCCTACGCCGCCGTTCTCGACGTGGTGAAGCAATACGGGGAAGCACTGGCCGGCAAGCTTCTTGTCGACATCACCAACCCCGTCGCCCCCGACTTCACAAGCTTTGTGACCCCTGAGGACAGTTTCGGCGCACAGGAGATCGCCAACGCCGCCCCTACCGACGCGGAAGTCGTCAAGGCGTTCAACACCCACTTTTCCCACGTCCTGGCCGCCGGTCCTGTCGAGCGTCACCCGCTGGACGTGTTCATCGCCGGGGACGGCGCGCAAGCGAAGGTACGCGTCTCGGCGTTCATCAAAAGCCTTGGACTGCGCCCGATGGACACTGGGCCGCTGCTTATGGCTCGAACGCTGGAGCACGTCTGCCTGTTGTCGCTGGGCCTCATGATCCACTCGGTCAAAAGCACCCATTTCGCGATCGGCGTCAGCCTTCCCGGCTTAGCGCACGCGCACCAGCACGTCTCGTATCACTCTGCTCAGAAGGGCCAATAACATGCTCGTTTTCGTCACTGGCGGCACCGGCCACGTCGGTTCGTACGTCATCCCCGACCTCATCGCAGCCGGCCACGAGGTCGTCGCTCTGGCAAGGTCAGACGCGTCCGCGTCAGCGGCGTCCGCGCTCGGCGCCAAGGTGCGTCGTGGAGATCTTGCCGACCTCGAAGGGCTCAAGGCGGCGGCGGTCGAGTCCGACGGCGTCATCCACCTCGGATACAGGGCCGAACTGCTTCCGTCCGGCGGGATCGCCGCCTTAGTCGAATCGGAACTCGCGACCGTCCTCGCGTTCGGCGAGGCGCTGGCGGGCACGGATAAGCCACTGGTCGTTGCAGGCAGTATCGGCACGCCCATGAACGTGGGCAGGGCGGCGCCTATCGGCGCACCGGTCAGTCTGGGCCGCCCGGCGACCGAGGATGATCCCGCTCTACCTGGCGGCCCGATCAATTCAGGCACTCTGTTGGCACGCAATATCGTGGAAACCGCTGTCGTGGGCCTCGCCGAGCGAGGTGTTAGATCGTCGGTCGTGCGGATTCCCACTCTCTTACACAGTTCGACCGGTCGCCTGCAGCTGATCATGCTCGCGAAAACAAAGGGTTTCGCCGGCTATCCGGGAGACGGCAAGAACCGGTGGCCCGCCGTGCACGTCCGCGATCTTGCCTCTCTGTTCCGCCTGGCGCTCGAGAAGGGGGCCGCAGGCAAAACCTGGCACGGGATCGGCGACGAGGGAATCCCGTTCCGCGAGATCGCCGAAGCTATAGCCACTCGCCTCGCAATACCCGCCGTGAGTATCCCCGCGGACGAACTGATGCTGCCGGGCTACTTTGGGTTCCTGGCGGCAGTGGCCACGCTAGACCTCCCCGCGTCGAACGCCATCACCCGCCAGGCGCTTGGCTGGGACCCCGTTGAGCCCGGTCTGATCGAGGACCTGGACAACGGCCATTACTTTCCACCGACTGACTTGGGCTGACGGCGGGGCGCTGGATCGCAAATGCGTCCGGCACAGTCCCCTGGCACCTTTTTCCGCACCCCATCACCCACGAGGAGCACGCATATGCACGTTTTTGTTACTGGCGGCACCGGCCATTCTGGTCCGTACATCATCTCCGATCTTATCGCCGCCGGCCATGAGGTCACTGCCCTGGCTCGGTCCGACACGGCCGCGGCGCAGGCTGCTGCGCTCGGCGCCAAGGTACGTCGCGGCAATCTCGAGGATCTCGACGGGCTAAAGGAAGCGGCCGCAGCGTCGGACGGCGTCATTCACCTCGCGCATCGGCAGGACCTGATTCCAACCGGCGGGATCAACGCCGTTGCGGCCGCGGAGCTTGAGATCATGCTCGCCTATGGCGAAGCATTGGCCGGAAGCGCAAAGCCGTTGGTTGTGTCTGGAAGCGTCGGCTCGCCCGGGTGGGAGGGCCTGGGCCGGCCGGCCACCGAGGAGGATCCGCCCCTTCCTGGCGGCGATCCGTACAAGAATACCCTGCGGGTTCGGAACATCGTGGAAACCACGGTGATCGGTCTCGTCGAAAAGGGCATACGGTCTTCTATCGTGCGGATCCCTGAGATCATGCACAGCTCCACCGATAACGCCGGCTTCCTTCCGCTGTTGATCGGGCTGGCCAAGGAAAAAGGTGTCGTCGGCTACCCCGGAGACGGTGCCAACCGTTGGGGGGCCGTGCATGCCCGTGACCTCGCCACCGTGTTTCGCCTGGCGCTGGAAAAAGGCGCAGCGGGCAGAAGCTGGCATGCAATCGCCGAGGTGGCTATCCCATACCGTCAGATCGCCGAAGCTATTGCCAGTCGGTTGAATCTGCCGGCCGTTTCTATTCCCGCGGACGTGCTGATGCTGCCTGGCTACTTCGGGTTCCTTGCGAATCTGGTCACACTGGACACCCCGACATCGAACGCCATCACGCGCCGGGTTCTTGGCTGGGAACCGACCCAGCCCGGACTCTTTGCCGATCTTGATAGCGGTCACTACTTCCCGGCCGACTGATGAGGTGACGGCACACCGCCGGGTCGCACTGCGCCCGGCGGGTGGCCAAGCCGCGACGGCGTAACCCGTCCAGAAAAGCTGGAAAATACCTGATTTCAGAACGGAGACTGCACATGAGCACTATCAGCATCATCGGTTCGGGAGGCATGGCCGCAGCTGTCGGCGGCCGTATCGCCAAGGCCGGACACACCGTCGAGGTGGTCAGCCGCGATCCCGCCAAGGCCCAGGCGCTTGCCGACAAGCTCGCATCCGGAGCGATCACGGGAACTTACGGTGCCACTCCGGCGGGCGAGATCGTCATTCTCGCCGTACCGTACACCAATGCGGTGGCGGTACTGGCCGATTTTGGGAAAGCGCTCGACGGTAAAGTGATCATCGATATCACCAACCCGGTCGCTCCCGATCTCTCGGGCCTCGTTACCCCCCACGGCAGCTCCGGCGCCCAGGAGATCGCCAAGGTCGCCCCGGCCAGCGCGCATGTCGTCAAGGCGTTTAATACCCTCTTCGGCCACGTACTTGCCCAGGATAAACGCCTCGATGCGTTCATCGCGGCGGACGATGCGGACGCCAAGGTGCGCGTCTCGGCCTTCCTCGAGAGTCTCGGGCTGCGTCCGTTGGATGTCGGCGGCCTGCAGATGGCCCAGACGCTCGAGTGGCTCGGTCTAATGATGATCGGCCTGGCTAAAAACGGCGCCGGCACCTGGGACATCGCCATGAATGTCGATATCGGCTGAATCACCGACACCACGTCCTCACCAGCAGGCCCACAACGTGCCCGATGAGATCGGACACGTTCCTAGGCAAAGGAAATGGATAGATTTCGATGGGCACACAAGAGAATGTCCAGACTGTGAAGAATTTTTTTGCAGCCATGGGCCGCGGCGATAAGCCAGGTCTGCTGGCGTTGTCTGCCGAAGATATCGAGTGGATCGCCCCCGTGCGGCGCAGGTCATGCGGTCAGCGACTCGAGTTCTTTGATGGTGATTTTGGCCATAAGATGAGTTCCCCCTACTTTTCCCTCCACAAAAACGTCGGCTCTTGATGGACGTTACTGGACTCTCGTAGAGCAGAATACCGCTGGAGCTCAAGTAAATACTCGTTTGGAAAAATCCAGAGTGAAATTTTCGAAGCTTTCAAGAAGTATGCAAAAGGAGATGGGGTGCTAGGGGGCGAGTGTTCGAATCACTCCGTCACGACCATATTTTTCAGTAACTTAGCCGAACGCTAGCCAGTTCGGCTTTTTTACGCGTAAGGACTTATGCGGGGGATTATCCCGTTTTCCTCCTGAGAATGGTCAGTGCCTGTCCGCGGGAATCCGTGGTCGACGCTTTGTTTGCCGCTTCGATCAGTTGCCCAAGCTCTGCGGTAGAATAATGGCCCGTGATGCTGCCGTTCTTGTGTTCAAGCAATGCTTTGCGATCTTCCTCGGTCACGCATGGGGCCGGAACTGTCACCGGCCACCTACGTGGTACTGCTGGAAAACCCAAAAGCCCCTGAGAGGATTGGATCTAACCTGGATCAACAGTAAGTGACTGTTTTGAGCCGAATTTTTTGTTTTTGATCTTCCCAGGCGAAGCGAAAGTTGATAAATTCCCGCGCATCTTGCAGAGGCCCTTACAGGGCATATAGCGTAAGGACGCAGCATCTCGATGTTGCTCGCAAGCTGCAAAATCAGAAAGAGAGTGCTGGGCACTCGTAGCAACAGATACAGGGGCGTCGCCAAGCGGTAAGGCAGCAGGTTTTGATCCTGCCATGCGTTGGTTCGAATCCAGCCGCCCCTGCCATTTTCCTTATACTCATTCAGGTATAACTCTGCCGACATGCTCGAAAGCATGCCCGGATGCACCACGGTCAACGTCTGGCCGTTGTCGGAACCCTTCCGTTATTTTCTCACCTGGTTGGTATGGCGCAGAGGTTCTGTGTCGCAGAGCCTGACCGTGAATCGCCCACTCTCGAGCGACCGCGCCATCATTCGTCTCGCGAGCGTTTGCGAACGGGACCCTATCGACTTTGCCATTTCGGGTGAAACGCCAGTCGTTCGCAGTCCCCGTGGCAGAGTTGAGGACAATGCAGTCGAAACGGCGATTCAATGATGATAAATTTCGAGTCGTCAGCAAGATGTATGGGCGAGAAGGGCCTATTCCTGGGCTCGGACGACGGCAACAGCTTGACCGAGCCTCAGAGCAGCACGTGTTCCGATGGGCGATGTATTCGCGCTAACAATTGAAAGACAGAGCTATGCCCTGCAGAAGGGTTACTGAATGCCGAAGAAAAAGCCGGAAAGTAAAGTAGCAGCGACGGCTACTGCTAATGAAATTGAGCACGCCATCCAAGCCTTGAACAGAATGGCTGAACGCCTTTGGGGAGATGGTCGAGAGATCGAGGCGAAAGCACTCCTTGACGCCTTGGATGCTTTAAACAGGGCACTGGACCGGATCAGGATTGGCGAAAGCCGCAGGGTTGTGACTCTTCATTGAAGACTGCCATGGACTCATTTTAAGGCCAAACTTGTTCAGAGCTATCAAGAGGCGGGACTCCTTCCGACATAACTGGCTTAACGCGTCATGGTGGGCCGTTTCAAGCCTGACCGATATCTGACCGTCATGACGGGGATGCGGCCTCTTTAAGCTTCGTGAGTCGGTCGTGGTGGCTGGTGGTTACGACCATTGGGCCGTCAGCGCTGATGCCGCATCAGCTCGCCGAACACCGCCCAACTCCCTTCCGACGGTTGGACTTTTCCTCGAGTTGGATGGCGAAATCCATGGCCTCGCGGTAGTTGAAACGGTAGGCCCAGGTCTTGCCAGTGTATCGCTCGACGACCTGGAAGATGCCGAGCTTCATGGTCACCACCTGGAAGCGAACACCGCGGCGCGACTTCAGTCGATTAGTGCGCCGGAAGAAATCGATGCGTGCTGCGTTGGAGTGGACGAGCAGGGCGCCGAGCTCATCGATGCGCTGCAGAAAGGATGGATGCATGTCTGATCCTCGAAGTGGGGAGCATGTATTCGTATGCACTCGTACCGCTAGCTGCTTGTCTATGGATGCAGAGGTAGTTCTGACGGATAAAGGTAGTCGTAAAAAAGCCACATCGAAACTTGACTCGTCTTTGTGCGACACACGGACTTCTTCGCGACCCCGAGGGTTTTCTCTCGCAACCCTTGCTGGGCCTAGGGCAAACTATCGAGAAATGCGGAAATCTGCCGGCTACCGCGCAAGTGCAGCGTAGAAATGTGCGGGCCTATGGCCAGGCGCACCGCCTCGATACCTGGGCGATAGCCACGATCGAAACTCCACACGAAGTTCAGAAAGGTCAGGAACGCCCGGTCGAGCTTCTCTGTACAGCCTGCGGCAAGGTCAGGGCGAGGGCGGTTCATTACACTGCGCATGATCACCCGGGTGAAACAGGTGAGCCGCGGCGTATCGAGCCAGATGATCAGGTCGGTACGGGGCAGGCGAAGGTCGAAGGTTCGCCGCGCATAGTTGCCTTCACAAATCCAGGCATCCGGTGCGATCGCTTCGCCGACCCGTGCGCGGAACTGCTCAGCGTCGGGTTCGACCCAGCCGGGCTCCCAGAACAGCGTGTCCAGGTGCACCACGGGCAGACTCAGGCGCTTGCCGAGGGCGCGGGCGAATGTAGATTTGCCGCTACCGGCATTGCCCAGAATTACAATCCGTTGCATGAGGACTTCCTGTCGCAAAAAAAGCCGCCGATTGTGCAGGTTTTGGATGGACAGTTAAAGGCTTTTGGATGGGGCGACCGCACCATTCCAGAAGGCGTAAACCTTATTCAGGACGAGACAGTTGCTGCAAATAAGCCTTCGGCCGTGGAAGCACCTTGGGGCGGCTACAAGCAGAGCGGTATTGGCCGCGAGCTGGGTGAATGGGGCTACAACAACTACCTCGAAACCAAGCAGATCACCCGATACAACGGTGGGGCCTGGGGCTGGTATTTGAATTGAAGCACCGGCTATTTCAGATACCAGCCCCATGGCTGGTCGCTGACGTATTCGGTCAGACTCTGGCTTTTGATCTTGATCTGCCTGCCCCTTTCCTGGAGTGAGGGCAGGCAAAGCCCGTGCCAGAGGGGAAGGGCGATGTTTTAGATGTGTTGGTGAGGACGCCTTCGCGAGCAGGCTCGCTCCCACAGGGAAACGCGGTGTAAATGTGGGAGCGAGCCTGCTCGCGATGACTATTGAATGGGCGACGCAGAAACATCTGCATCGCCCACGCTTTTTTAGAAGAAGCCCAACGGATTGATGTCGTAGCTCACCAGCAGGTTTTTGGTCTGCTGATAGTGATCGAGCATCATTTTGTGGGTTTCACGACCGCCAACGCCATGCCGCAACCGGAAAAAGCNGATAACCTGAGTCCAGGGTTATCCACACCGTTCAATAAAGGGCGCCTGTGATGAACAGAGACCATTCAGATCTACCGGGCGCAAGACCGGTTATCCAGCCTGATGACGCTTCGGTCGTCGGCTTGCTAGGGCGACGCAGAAACATCTGCATCGCCCACGCTTTTTTAGAAGAAGCCCAACGGATTGATGTCGTAGCTCACCAGCAGGTTTTTGGTCTGCTGATAGTGATCGAGCATCATTTTGTGGGTTTCACGACCGACACCGGATTTTTTGTAACCGCCGAACGCGGCGTGCGCCGGGTACAGGTGGTAGCAGTTGGTCCACACACGACCGGCCTTGATSGCGCGGCCCATGCGATAGGCGCGGTTGATGTCGCGGGTCCACAGACCGGCACCCAGGCCGAACTCGGTGTCGTTGGCGATGGCCAGGGCTTCGGCTTCGTCCTTGAAGGTGGTGATGCTCACCACCGGGCCAAAGATTTCTTCCTGGAACACGCGCATTTTGTTGGTGCCCTTGAGCAGGGTCGGCTGGATGTAATACCCGGTCGCCAGGTTGCCCTCGAGTTTTTCAATCTTGCCGCCGGTCAGCAGCTCGGCGCCTTCGCCCTTGGCGATTTCCAGGTAYGAAAGGATTTTGTCGAATTGCTGCTCGGACGCCTGGGCGCCGACCATGGTGTCGGTGTCCAGCGGGTCRCCACGTTTGATCGACAGCACTTTCTTCATCACGACTTTCATGAAGTCGTCGTAGATCGACTCTTGCACCAAGGCGCGGGAAGGGCAGGTGCAGACTTCGCCCTGGTTGAAGAACGCCAGCACCAGGCCTTCGGCGGCTTTTTCGATGAAGGTTTCTTCGGCTTGCATGATGTCGGCGAAGAAGATGTTCGGCGACTTGCCTCCCAGCTCCACGGTGGACGGAATGATGTTTTCGGCGGCGCATTTCATGATGTGCGAGCCGACCGGGGTCGAACCAGTGAAGGCGATCTTGGCGATGCGCTTGCTGGTGGCCAGGGCTTCGCCGGCTTCTTTGCCGAAGCCTTGCACGACGTTCAGCACGCCCGGCGGCAACAGGTCGCCGATCAGCTCCATCAGCACGGTAATGCCCAGCGGGGTTTGTTCGGCGGGCTTGAGCACCACGCAGTTACCAGCCGCCAGGGCCGGGGCGAGTTTCCAGGCGGCCATCAGGATCGGGAAGTTCCACGGGATGATCTGSCCGACCACGCCCAGYGGTTCATGGATGTGATAGGCCACGGTGTTGCCGTCGATCTCGGCGGCGCTGCCTTCCTGAGCGCGGATGCAACCGGCGAARTAGCGGAAATGGTCCGCCGCYAGCGGGATGTCGGCGTTGAGGGTTTCACGCACGGCTTTRCCGTTGTCCCAGGATTCGGTGATCGCCAGGACTTCGAGGTTCTGTTCGATGCGGTCGGCGATTTTCAGCAGCACCAGCGAGCGAGCCTGGGCGGACGTGGCGCCCCAGGCATCAGCCGCCGCGTGGGCAGCGTCCAGGGCCTTTTCGATGTCTTCGGCCGTGGAACGCGGGAATTCGGCAANAGCCTGGGCGGACGTGGCGCCCCAGGCATCAGCCGCCGCGTGGGCAGCGTCCAGGGCCTTTTCGATGTCTTCGGCCGTGGAACGCGGGAATTCGGCAAKYGGTTGGCCATTCACTGGCGAGGTATTGGTGAAGTACTGACCTTTAACAGGCGCGACGAACTCGCCGCCGATGTAGTTACCGTATTTGCTCTTGAACGAAACGATAGCGCCTTCAGTACCGGGGTGAGCGTAACGCATGGTGATTTCTCCTTGGCTTTTGTGCTTATAAGGGAGAGCGCATGTGCGCTTGCTATAAGCGTAGAGCAAGGGTCGGGCCACCGCCTTGCAGGTCAGGCAAATCAAGGCTTTACGCGATTTTTGTCGGACCGACGGACTCTGTCTGTGACGGTTTCGGTACAGCCCTGATGACACTTTGTACCGCTTCTGGCACAACGTGTGACGGGTCGGTCTCGCCAGCATTGCAATGCGCCGATGGCAGGAGGATGCTGGGCGTCACCTCAAGCACGGGTCGCCGAGCCCCGGGGAGAACAATAAGAAATGCACGACAACCATTTGAGTCGCCATGCCCAGCAGGTCCTGACCGTCACTCAGGGGAAATCCCACTTGCACGGCCCTGGCAGCGATCCGTCGATTGCCCGTTCCTGGCTGCGCTGTCTTGAGGACTATCACCTCGACCCGGCCCTGACCATGGCGCCGACGGTGCTGGAACATGGCCGCGTCCTGGAAAGCCGCGAGCGCTTGCAGCAAGTGCTGCACATCGCCGGCAGTGAAATGACCAGTCTTCATCAGCAGCTCTCCGGCGCTGGCCACGCGGTCCTGCTGACCGACGCCCGCGGCGTGATCCTCAATTGCGTCACCGCGCCTGCCGAACGGAAGATTTTCGAACGCGCCGGTCTCTGGCTCGGGGCTGACTGGAGCGAAGCCTGCGAGGGCACCAACGGCATTGGCACCTGTCTGGTAGAGCGTCAGTCCCTGACCATCCACCAGGACGAGCACTTTCGCGGCCGTCACACCGGCCTGACCTGCTCGGCAAGTCCGGTGTTCGACCCGCATGGCGAACTGCTGGCGGTGCTCGACGTGTCCTCGGCGCGTCACGAGGTCTCGCGTCAAAGCCAATTCCACACCATGGCGCTGGTCAATCTTTCGGCGAAGATGATCGAGAGCTGCTATTTCCTGCGCTATTTCGACAATCAGTGGTTGCTGCGTTTTCACCTTCAGGCCGAATCCGTCGGGTTGTTCAGCGAAGGGTTGCTGGCGTTTGACGGGGAAGGGCGGATCAGCGCGGTCAACCAAAGTGCGCTGAACCTGTTGGGGCATATTCGCGGTGGGCTGCTGGGTAAGCCGGTGGAGGCGTTTTTCGATTGCTCGCTGGATGACTTGCTTGGCCGCGCAAGTGTCAACGCCAGCGCCAGTTGGCCATTGCGTACCCGAGACGGGCGGAGTCTGTTTGCGTTGTTGCGCGGGCAGCCACGCAGTATTCCTGTGCCGGTGGTGCAAAGTACGGTGATCGCCGAACCTTCGCGCTTATCGGGCATTTGTCTGGGCGACACGGGGTTGCAGGAAGATTTCCGCAAATCCTTGCGCGTGTTCGAACGGGACGTTCCGCTACTGATCAACGGCGAAACCGGATCCGGCAAAGAAGCGTTTGCCAAAGCCGTCCACCAGGCCAGCCAGCGAGCAGAAAAAGCCTTCGTCGCCCTCAACTGCGCCGCCATCCCCGAAAGCCTGATCGAGAGCGAACTGTTTGGCTATCGCGGCGGCAGCTTTACCGGTGCGCGTAAGGAAGGCATGCGCGGCAAGTTGCAGCAGGCCGATGGTGGGACTCTGTTCCTCGATGAAATCGGCGACATGCCCCTGGCTTTGCAGACCCGGCTATTAAGGGTGCTGGAAGATCGTCAGGTGGTGCCGATCGGTGGCGAGCCGGAGTCGGTCAATGTGCGGATCATCAGCGCCACCCACCGCAATCTGCTGGAGCGGGTGCAGGACGGCAGCTTCCGAGAGGATTTGTATTACCGGCTCAACGGGCTGGAAGTTGCACTGCCGGCGCTGCGTGATCGCAGTGATAAGTCTCAGTTGCTCGACTTTTTGTTGGCCGAAGAGGCGGGCGGGGAAACCGTATTGATCGACGGTCCGGCACGCCAGGCGTTGCTGGCTTTTGCCTGGCCGGGGAACGTGCGGCAGTTGCGCAATGTGCTGCGCACGTTAGCCGCGCTGTGTGACGGTGGGCGGATCGGACTGGAGGATTTGCCAGTGATGATTCGTCAGGCCCGGCCGGTTCCTGTTGTTGCCGTTGAAGAGCCGTCGGACTATCCGTTGGATGACGCTGAGCGGCTGGCGTTGCTGAATGCGCTGGAACAGACGCGCTGGCATATGACTCACACGGCTGAACAACTTGGCGTCAGCCGTAACACCCTCTATCGAAAACTGCGCAAACACGGCATAGCCCGCTCTGCGTAATTGATCGTACCCACGCAGAGCGTGGGAACGATCATTAAAGACAGAGTGCGAATTTTCCCACCCTAAGCTAACCTGCGGCCATGTTTTACGAGGTCGACTAATGCACATTCACATTCTTGGTATCTGCGGCACTTTCATGGGTTCGATGGCGGTTCTGGCCAAAGAGCTGGGCCATCACGTGACGGGCTCCGATGCCAACGTCTATCCGCCGATGAGTACTCAGCTTGAGGCTCAGGGCATTGAGTTGACCCAAGGCTATGACCCGGCGCAGCTCGATCCGGCTCCGGATCTGGTGGTGATCGGCAATGCCATGTCCCGCGGCAACCCGGCTGTCGAATACGTGCTGAATAAAGGCCTGCCCTACGTCTCCGGCCCGCAATGGCTGTCAGATCACGTGCTGCAAGGTCGCTGGGTGCTGGCTGTCGCCGGTACTCATGGTAAAACCACCACCAGCAGCATGCTCGCCTGGGTGCTGGAACACGCGGGCATGAGCCCGGGTTTCCTGATCGGCGGCGTGCCGCAAAACTTCTCGGTGTCCGCTCGTCTGGGTGACACCCCATTCTTCGTGATCGAAGCCGATGAGTACGACAGCGCGTTCTTCGACAAGCGTTCCAAGTTCGTTCACTACCGCCCGCGCACGGCGATCCTGAACAACCTGGAATACGATCACGCTGACATTTTCCCCGATCTGCCCGCCATCGAGCGGCAATTCCACCATTTGGTGCGGACCATTCCGAGCGAAGGCCTGGTGATTCATCCGACCACGGAGCCGGCGTTGCAGCGTGTGATCGAGATGGGTTGCTGGACCCCGGTGCAAACCACCGGCGCCGGCGGACAGTGGCAGGTCAAACTGCTCAGCGAAGACGGTTCGAAATTCGAAGTGATGTTCGAAGGTGTCGCTCAAGGTGTGGTCGAGTGGGACATGACCGGCCAACACAACGTGGCCAACGCGCTGGCCACGTTGGCTGCGGCGCGCCACGTCGGTGTTGTGCCGTCCATGGGCATCGCTGCGCTGAGCGCATTCAAAAGCGTCAAGCGCCGGATGGAGAAAGTCGCGGAGGTCCGTGGCATTACCATCTATGACGACTTCGCTCACCATCCGACAGCTATTGCGACGACCCTCGACGGTCTGCGCAAGCGCATCGGCGATGCACCATTGATCGCGATCATCGAGCCACGCTCCAACTCAATGAAGCTCGGTGCTCACCGCGACGGCTTGCCGGAAAGCGTGGTCGATGCCGATCAGGTGATCTGGTACGCGCCGGCCAACCTCGGTTGGGATCTGGGGGCTACTGCTGCGTTGTGCACAGTGCCGTCGATCGTCAGCGATTCGCTGGAAGGCATCATCGAGCGCGTGAAGAGCCAGGCCCAGCCCGGCACTCACGTGGTGATCATGAGCAACGGCGGCTTCGGCGGCTTGCATGGGAAACTCGCCGAGGCGCTGAAATGAACAACGGCCCGGAACGCATCACGCTGGCGATGACCGGCGCTTCGGGCGCCCAGTACGGTTTGCGCCTGCTTGACTGTCTGGTACGTGAAGACCGCGAGGTGCACTTCTTGATCTCCAAGGCTGCGCAACTGGTGATGGCCACTGAGACTGACGTTACGTTGCCGCCGAAAACCCAGATGATGCAGGCCTTCCTCACCGAATACACCGGCGCTGCCGCCGGGCAGATTCGGGTGTATGGCAAGGAAGACTGGATGTCGCCAGTAGCCTCGGGCTCTGGCGCGCCGGCAGCGATGGTGGTGGTGCCGTGTTCCACCGGGACTTTGTCGGCTATTGCGACGGGGGCCTGCAACAACCTGATCGAACGTGCCGCGGATGTGACGTTGAAGGAGCGCCGTCAGCTGATTCTGGTGCCGCGTGAGGCGCCGTATTCGAGCATCCATTTGGAGAACATGCTCAAGTTGTCGAACATGGGCGTGACGATTTTGCCGGCGTCACCAGGCTTTTATCATCAGCCGCAAACCATCGACGACTTGATCGATTTTGTCGTGGCGCGAATTCTCAATCTGCTGAACATTCCCCAGGACATGCTGCCGCGTTGGGGCGAACACCACCTGACCAGCGATGAATAAGCTGCTGACGATTGTGCTGGCGCTGCAATTGGCCGGCTGCGCCACGGCGCGAACGCTTGATGCCGCCAAGCCAGGGGCGCCAGTGGTGTATTCGGGGACGCGTCTGGATTTGTATGCCATGAATGGCGGTTGCTGCGCCATGGACCGCTTCGGCGCCGAAGCCCCGAGCTATCCCGGCGTCGACCTGCCGGCCAGTGCGTTGCTCGACACGCTGCTGTTGCCGCTGTCGGTGCTTACGGTGATCGGGGTCAGTTTTCAGGCAACGGGCGGATTGTAGCGTTCGGCTCTGAGTGGGTGGTGCACCCTTCGCGAGCAAGCCCGCTCCCACATTACATCTTCAGCAGACACAAATTATGTGAACACCGCCGATCAAATGTGGGAGCGGGCTTGCTCGCGAAGGCGTCATTTCAGCCACAGCATTATTTACCTAACTTGCGCAACTCATCCGACTCAACAATCCGCACCCCATCCTGCTCTTCGAGCGCCAGTCGCCACATGGCGCGGGCCAGTTGGCAGGCTTCGATGCCGCGGTATTTGCCCGGGATCAAGCGGGACAAGGGCCCGACGAATTGCTCAGCCATACGCGGTTCCATACGCTCGCCCAGCAGCAACGAAGGTCGGCAAATGGTCAGTTGCGGCCAGTCCTGTGCGCGCAATGCATATTCCATCTCGCCTTTGACCCGGTTGTAGAAAATAGGGGACCTGCGATCAGCCCCCAGTGCACTGATCACGATCAGGTGCCGTGCGCCCATCTCCCGTGCACGTTTGGCGAACGCCACCACCATGTCCAGGTCCACCGCGCGAAACGCCTGTTCCGAGCCGGCTTTCTTGATGGTGGTGCCCAGGCAGCAGTAGGCGATGTCGACGCGACCATTCAATTGCGGCAGAAACACCGCAGGGTCGCCGACCGGGTTTTCCAGATGGGGGTGCTCGGCCAGTGGCCGGCGTGAGGGCGCCAATACTCGTGAGATCGTTGGCTCATTGAGCAGACGGTCAAGAAGATGTTCACCGGTCAACCCGGTAGCTCCGGCAAGCAGTACGTGCTGAGGCGTCAAGTACATAGTGTTTCCCCCTTGATACTATTCAGCTTAGTTGCTCTTTGCATCCGTGCTGCTGATAGAGACACTTTGAAGTGCCTTTCGTGCTTGCTGCTTGCGTAACAGCTGCCAGTGAGAGAGAACGGTTTTCGGCGCCCAGATCTGCGGCTCAGAGGCTTCGAAGCTGTCCGCCAGTTCACGTTCGGCGACGGTGGCCTTGGCCAGTTTGAAGGCTTGCTCCAGGTCGTCGGTCTGGTTCAGTGCCTGGGCGAACAGCGCATCGCCGAAGTAGGTGAAGTTGGCTTCTTCCGAGCAGCCGAAGGACACGCGGTCAGCGCGCGAGGCGGTCATGATCAGGGTGCGTTCATCCTTGAGAGCGGGAATGAAGCCACCGGAGTAACAGGACGAAATCACGATGATCTTGTCGCGGTTTTTCAGCGGAGAGAGCACCGCGGCAAGTTCGTCGGCCGGCAGATCGGACAGTTCCATGCGCGGCTGGTCGAGCACCAGTTCGTGTTCGCTGGTGCCGTGGCTGGTCATGTAAATGAAGATCAAATCTTCCGGGCCACTGCGTTCGGCCAGGGTGGCGGCAGCACGGCGCAGGTTCTCCCGGGTGGCCATCGGCCGGTCGACGAGGTGGTCGCGATGGTTCACCAGGCGGATCTGGCCAAACGCACCAAAGCGACTGTTGAGCATGTTGCTGACGTAATCGGATTCGCGCAGGAACACGCTTTGCTTGCCGTCACCGCCCAAGGTCAAGGTGTACAACTCGACCGCAGGGGTCGAAGCCGGCACGTTGGATAGCGCATCGTCGAGCAAACGGCCCTGGGCCAGCAAACCGAGTTCCAGGCTGTCGGGCAGCAGCTTGCCATCGGCATCGCGAACACGCTGGCCATTGATCCACGTACCGCTTTGCACCGTGCCGTCAGTCAGCACCAGGGTGCCGCGCCCAGAGTAACTGTCACCGTCGAACTGGCCGATGTAGAAGCTGCCGTCGGACAGGTTCAATCGACCTTGGCCGGTGAAGCGCCAGTCGCTGAACTGGCCGATGTAATGGCTGCCGTCGGCGCCGATCAACTCGCCCTTGCCGTTCAGCGACCCTTCCTTGAACAGACCGAGCCAGACATCACCGTCGGCGTTCTCGTAGCGGCCCTTGCCGTGCAGTTGGTTGTTCTTGAAGCCGCCGACATAGATATCGCCATCGGCGCTGTTGAAAGTCCCGTTGCCTTCGAGCTGACCGTCAACAAAATGCCCGGTGAACTGATTGCCGCTGGCGTCGCCCCGTTGGCCTTCGCCGTTGGGTTTGCCGTGGGCGAACTGGCCCTGATACGAGCTGCCGTCTTCGAGTTCGAGACGACCGAGCCCTGAATATTGATCGGCCTTGAATTCACCGCGGTAGGTCATACCGTTTTCTTTGAGGGTGCCTTCGCCGTCCCGTCGACCGGCTTTGAAGCCGCCGGTGAAGCTGCTGCCGCTGGTGGTCAGTGTGCCCTTGCCGTCGAACAGCCCTAGATTGAATCCGCCGCGATAGACTTCGCCGTTGCTGCCGTGCCATTCGCCCTGGCCATGCCATTGGCCCTTGTCGAAATCGCCGGCGTACCAGCTGCCGTTCGGGTAATCGATACGGCCCTGGCCTTGCAGCAATCCGTTGACCAGTTCACCGCGATAGCGTCCGCCGTCCGGCAAGCGGGCATCGGGGGGCAATAGCGATTCGCCGTCGCCGCAAGCGGTGAGCAATAGGGTCAGAGCGAGGAGTGCAAGTGGGCGCATAGCGGGATCCGGGCAATTAGGCGACCGAGTATGCCGCAGCTGTTTGACCTTATATAGCCAGGAAACAGGAGAGGGCGCGAAACAGCGTGAGCTGCTTCGCATCCGGGATGGGTTACACGAAGCAGAGCGACAGTGGCTCGGCGATGTAAGCCGGTTTGTCCGAGCCTTCGATCTCAAGCGTGGCGGTGGCCTTGAGCAGCCATTGGCCGGGTTTCTTCTCGGTGACTTCGTTCATGTCGACCTTGAGTCGTACCCTGGAATTGACCTTCACTGGCTGGATGAAACGCACGGTATCCAGACCGTAGTTGACCACCATCTTCGCCCCTTCAGGGAGGATCAGGATGTCTTCCATCAGTTTGGGGATCAGCGACAGCGACAGGAAACCGTGTGCAATGGTGCTGCCAAATGGCGTTTGCGCGGCTTTGACCGGGTCGACGTGGATGAACTGATAATCCCCTGTGGCTTCGGCGAACAGGTTGATGCGCTCCTGATCGATGGTGAGCCATTCGGAACGTCCGAGTTCCTTGCCGACATAATCTTTGAGCTCTGCAACTGGAACATAGGGCATTGAGACTCTCCTTGGGTTCATCGGTTTTATAGTTTTTGAGGTGGGGGGATTTGACCTCCCGGATTACCACTTTAGATCAACATGGCAAATGGCTCCGGTCAACTGAACATGATTTTGGCGAATGCCGGTCTATAGCATTGGCGTGCTTATAATGCTCCGCCCGCTTGTGCGGGATGATATTGGCGGGAGATGACGGATGTTGTTACGTGGCCTGACCTGGCTGGTGCTGTTCCAATTGCTGGGCACAGCCATCAACCACTTGTTTTTACCGGTGCTGCCGGGGCCGATTGTCGGCCTGCTGTTGCTGCTGGTGTTCCTGATCAGCCGTGGCCAGGTCGGCGAACCGCTGAGCCTCGCGGCCAGCAGTCTGCTGCGTTACCTGCCGTTGCTGCTGGTGCCGCCCGCCGTGGGTGTGATGGTTTACGCCAAAGACATTGCTGCGGATTTCTGGGCCATCGTCGGCGCGCTGGTGTTGTCGCTGTTGCTGTCCCTGGCCTTCGCTGGCGTGCTGATGCAGCGCATGGTCAAGCGTCACGCTCATCGTGAGGACGGCCAATGATCTTCGACTGGCACGGCGCCTGGACGTCGGTGATTCATCATCCGTTGTTCGGTATCGGTATTACGCTGGGGGCATATCAGTTGGTGCTGGCGGCGTTCGAGAAAACCCGCTGGATCTTTCTGCAACCGGTACTGGTCTCGATGCTGCTGGTGATCGGCGTATTGGTGGGTTGCGGCCTGACCTATGCCGAGTACCGCAAGAGCACCGAGATCCTCAGTATCCTGCTCGGGCCTGCGACCGTTGCGCTGGCTGTGCCGCTGTACCTCAATCTGCGACGCATTCGGCAGTTGTTCTGGCCGATATTTACTACGCTGGTGATAGGTGGCGTCGTCGCCACCGGCATGGGCGTATTGCTGGGCTGGTCGTTTGGTGCCGAACACATGATCCTGATGACCATGGCGCCGAAGTCGGTGACGTCGCCGATTGCCATGCTGGTGGCAGAGCAGATCGGTGGTGTTGCGGCGCTGGCGGCAGTGTTCGTGTTGATTACCGGGGTGATCGGGGCGATATTCGGGCCGAGTCTTTTGACCCGGCTGGGTGTGCACAGTCCTGAGGCGCGCGGTATGGCACTGGGCATGACGGCGCACGCGGTAGGCACTGCGGTGGCCATGCAGGAAAATGAAGAATGCGGCGCCTTCGCGGCGCTGGCAATGAGTCTGATGGGCGTGGCCACGGCAGTTTTCCTGCCGTTGGCGGTGTCGATGGTGGTGTAAGGAAATGTCTATGAGCTTGCCGCTTTTTCCGCTGAACACGGTGTTGTTTCCTGGCTGCATCCTCGATTTGCAGATCTTCGAGGCGCGCTACCTGGACATGATCAGTCGCTGCATGAAACAGGGCGGCGGCTTCGGCGTGGTGTGCATCCTCGACGGCGAAGAAGTCGGCATCGCCCCGGCGGGCTACGCGCTGGTCGGATGTGAGGCGCTGATCACTGATTTCAAACAGCAGGACAATGGCTTGCTGGGCATTCGGGTGCAGGGCGGACGGCGTTTCCACGTGTTGCGCACCGAGATTCAGCGCGATCAGCTGACCGTCGCCGACGTCGAGTGGCTGGAAGACGAGCCTGAGCAACCGCTGCAGGACGAGGACGCCGACCTGGTTGCGCTGCTCAAAGCCTTGGCCGAACACCCGATGGTCGAAGCATTGAACATGGGCACCGAAGCGACCGGGCAGCAGTCATTGGCCAATCAGTTGGCGTATCTGTTGCCGTTTGCCGAAGTGGACAAGATCGACCTGCTGCAACTCGATGATCCGCAGCAGCGACTGGATGCGATTCAGGCGCTGCTGGATGAGTTGCAGGGTGAGTTGTTTGCCTGATCAGTAGGCATACCGCAACATCGCATGCGGCAAATGCCGCAGCGCGAAGAACCCGAACAGCGCAACCATCGCCGGCAACACCAGCCACCAGACCTTCGGTGGCAAGGCGTTAAGCGGCGCCGGGCGTTGACTCAGCCACAAACTCGCGGCACACACGCACGCTGCCAGCATCGCGCCGGCCAGCACATCCGTTGGCCAGTGCGCGCCCAGGTACACCCGCGACAGGGCAATCGCCAGCGCTGGCAAGCAACCTAACAGCAGCCAGGTCAGGCGCATGCGCGGTGGTTGTCCGCGGCCGGCCAGCACGGCCAGCGTCAGAAACAGCGCAAAAGAGCCCGAGGCGTGGCCGCTGGGCATGCTGTAGCTGGTCAGGGGATCGCTCAACACTTCCGGGCGTACACGGGCGAAAAAGTGTTTGGTCGCGGTGTTGCCCAGCGCGGTGCACAGCAGGGTGCTACCGGCGAAAATCGCCTGGCGCCATTGTCGGGTGAGCAACAGCAAACCCGTCAGCAGGGCGCTGAACAACAGCATGTTGCGAAACTCGCCGATCAGCGTGAACGTCACCGCCACTTCATCGAGCATCGGGCTGCGGTGTTCCTGCACCAGGGTCATCAGGCCCTGATCGAGGGCGGTCAGGTGCGGATAGCCGATAAACAGTCCCGCCAGAATCAGAAAGCTCATTCCGGTAATCAGCATCGTCGCTTTGCGATGACGGCGCATGCTGCTGGTGATGCTCAGGCCCACCATGAGGGCGATGCTGCCGGCGACGATGCCAGCCTCAGGCCAGAACCCTTCCGGCAAAGGCAGGCGAATCGCCGCCCCTGTGGCCCAGCCGGGCAGCAGATAGGCAACGCTCCAACCGGCGGCAGCCAGCAGGCTGACGGCGGCGAAGCGCGGGAAGGGCATGTCGAACATCCCCGCGACCATCGGCAACATCGGTCGCAACGGACCGATGAAACGCCCGACCAACAGGCTGGCGATGCCGTAGCGCTGGAAATACGCCTCGGCCCCGGCGATCCATTCCGGATGATGGCGCAACCCTGGCAGGCGCCGGATGTTCTGATGGAAATGTCGTCCGAGGAAGTACGAAATGATGTCGCCCAGCACGCCGCCGAGGAACCCCAGCAATAGCGTTTCGCCAAGCGACAGCGCGCCGCTGCCGGCCAGAACCGCCACGGCAAACAGTAGCACCGTGCCGGGCACGATCAGCCCGGCAATCGCCAGGCATTCCACACAGGCCACTATGAACACCGCCGCGGCAAGCCATTGCGGGTTGACCGTCAACCAACCGGTCACGCTATCGAGCCATGGGCCCATAAAAACAACTCCATCAACTATTCAATTGGCCCCAAGGGGCGAACGCAATCTTCAAAACACTGCCGGCCACAGGTCGCTCCCACAGGGGGGATTTTCATTGATCAGGTCAGCAAAAAATAATCGCGACCTTCGACCTGCCCCCGCCGCAGCGGGTTGCGCGTGCAATACGGCGCGTAAGCCGCATCGACGAAACGGTACATCAAATGCTCATCGCGCCCGTGCGGAATGCCCAGGCGCGTGGTTTGTATGATGTGAACAGGCGCCGGGCCGACATCTTCCACCAGCAGCACTTCATGGTCGAAGCGCTTGGCGTCCCAGACCGGCACCTTCAGGCCCAGCGCCTTGCAGAGCAAAGTCTGTCCAGCGCAAAGCTTTTGCGAGGGGCGAGGGCGACCTTGGGCGTCGGGATTGTTTAACAGCATCTGCGCGAGGCTCGCCGGCCCGCTCAAGTCATCGATCCACGGATAGGCGGATTTGATCAGCACAGCATTGCCCGGACCCTGGGCGCTGAAGTTCAGGGAATCGCCGCCGCGGGCGTAGTACATATAGATGTGGCCGCCATCCAGAAACAAAGCCTTACGTTTTTCTGTGTAGCCAAGGGAGGCGTGGCTGCCTTTTTCTTCGCAGTAATAGGCTTCAGTCTCGATAATTCGGGCGCTGAGCCACAGGTCGCCGACCCGGTGACGAATGACTTTACCGAGTAAATCCCGGGCCAGCGTTTGGGCATCTCTGTCGAAAAATGCATCCGCGAGCCCCTTGGGCAGGCTCGTCGCGGACGTGCGAACAGTCAGGTTAGTCATGATGAACGGCGTTTATCAGGGCTGATTGAGTCGCGATGATAACAATTTGCGGCTTAATCACGGCTGAACGTCGGCAAATTGCCCTCCATTTCGACCATCCGCCCGTCACCGCTGTTAGTCCCGGGACGCGACAGCTATAATCTGCCGCTTTACTCTTTACCAAGACCTTAGCAAAGACCACTCCAGACCATGACTGAGTCCGTTCTTGACTACATGACCCGCCTGGGTCGCGCTGCCCGCGAAGCTTCTCGCGTCATCGGCCGTGCCAGCACCGCGCAGAAAAACCGCGCCTTGCAGGCTGCTGCCAATGCGTTGGACGCTGCTCGCGCCGAGCTGACGGCTGCCAATGAACTGGATTTGGCCGCTGGCCGTGCCAATGGTCTTGAGCCTGCATTGCTTGAGCGTCTGGCGCTGACCCCGGAACGCATCGACGGCATGATCGTCGGTTTGCGTCAGGTAGCGGCTCTGCCGGACCCGGTCGGCGCGATCCGCGACATGAGCTTTCGGCCGTCGGGCATTCAGGTCGGCAAGATGCGCGTGCCGTTGGGCGTGATCGGGATCATCTACGAATCCCGGCCGAACGTGACCATCGATGCCGCCAGCCTGTGCCTGAAGTCCGGCAACGCGACCATCCTGCGTGGCGGCTCCGAGGCGATTCATTCCAACCGTGCCATTGCCGCCTGCATCCAGCGCGGCCTGGCCGAAGCCGATTTGCCTGCCGCCGTGGTGCAAGTGGTCGAAACCACTGACCGTGCCGCCGTTGGCGCACTGATCACCATGCCTGAATACGTCGACGTCATCGTGCCCCGTGGTGGCCGTGGCCTGATCGAGCGCGTTAGCCGTGACGCCCGCGTGCCGGTTATCAAGCATCTGGACGGCATCTGTCACGTTTACGTCAGTGCCCACGCTGATCTGCCGAAAGCCCAGCGCATTGCGTTCAATGCCAAGACTTACCGTTATGGCATCTGCGGCGCCATGGAAACCCTGCTGGTGGACCAATCGGTCGCCAAGGATTTCCTGCCATCGATGGCTGCACAGTTCCGCGAAAAAGGCGTCGAGCTGCGCGGCTGCGAGCGCACCCGGGCGATCATCGAGGCTGTTGCCGCGAGCGAAGAAGACTGGAACACCGAGTACCTGGCGCCGATTCTTTCGATCCGTCTGGTCGACGGGCTGGACCAGGCCATCGAACACATTAACAAGTACGGCTCCCATCACACCGATTCGATCGTCAGCGAAAACCTTGCCGACACCCGGCGTTTCGTCGCGGAAGTCGATTCATCGTCGGTGATGATCAACACCCCGACGTGCTTCGCCGATGGCTTCGAATACGGATTGGGTGCCGAGATTGGCATTTCTACTGATAAGCTGCACGCCCGCGGCCCGGTGGGCCTCGAAGGTCTGACCTGCGAGAAGTACATCGTGGTCGGTGATGGCCAGTTGCGCGGCCAGGCGTCGGACTGACTTGGGCGACCTCGATCTGTCAGCCCCGGTAACCGCCAGCGAGCCTGCGCCTCGACGCATTGGCATGCTGGGCGGGACCTTCGACCCGGTGCACATCGGCCATTTGCGCAGTGCGCTGGAAGTCGCCGGATCGCTGGCGCTCGATGAGCTGCGTCTGACACCCAGTGCCAGACCGCCTCATCGCGGTACGCCGCAGGTATCGGCGAAAGACCGTCTGGCGATGGTCGAGTGCGCGGTGGCCGGTGTGGCGCCGCTGGTGGTGGACGCCCGCGAATTGCAGCGGGACAAACCGTCCTACACCATTGACACCCTGGAACTGATGCGCGCCGAACTGGCCACTGAAGACCAGGTTTTTCTACTTTTGGGCTGGGACGCATTTTGCGGCCTGCCCACTTGGCACCGCTGGGAAGAGTTGCTCCAGCATTGCCACATCCTGGTGCTGCAACGCCCGGATGCCGACAGCGAACCGCCGGATGCCTTGCGCAATCTGTTGGCGGCACGCTCGGTGAGCGACCCGCTGGCCCTCAAAGGGCCGAGCGGACAGATTGCATTCGTCTGGCAGACACCGCTCGCGGTATCCGCCACCCAGATCCGTCAACTGCTGGCCAGCGGTAAGTCGGTACGTTTCCTGGTGCCCGACGCGGTCCTGGCCTACATCGATGCGCACGGACTCTACCGTGCGTCGAACTGAAAAAGGGCGCGCTTCAAAACACGTGAACGCGTGTACCGAAGCGCCCGAACATACGAGCAAAACGAGTTTTATATGACGAACAAAGACGTAACTAAAGTAAAGCGCAAAGGCACGTTCAAGAGCGCCCCGCTGCCAGTAGAAGTTCCAACCGGCCCTGAGCTACGCGGCGAAGAGCTGGTCAAGGTTGCCGTAGCGGCCCTGGAAGACGTGAAAGGCCAGGACATTCAGGTAATCGACGTTCGTGAAAAGCAGAGCATCACTGACTTCATGATCATCGCTACCGGTACCTCCAACCGCCAGATCGGCGCGATGCTGGATAAGGTCCGCGAGGCGGTCAAGGCCCTGGGCGTCAAGCCGCTGGGTGAAGAAGGCAAGGGCGACAGCGACTGGGTCCTGCTGGATATGGATGATGTCATCGTGCACATGATGACCGCGTCGGCTCGTCAGTTTTACGACCTGGAGCGTCTGTGGTCCGGTGCAGAACAGAGCCGTGCTCTGAACGCGGCTCACCACAGCCCGGAAAACACCCATGAGCACTTCGTCAAGCTCAACAAAGACCAGCAATAAGGGACCGCTGTGCGACTGCGACTGATCGCCGTCGGTTCACGCATGCCCAAGTGGGTGGAAGAAGGCTGGCATGAATATGCCAAGCGTCTTCCGTCCGAGCTGGCGCTGGAACTGGTGGAAATACCGCTCAACACCCGTGGCAAGAACGCCGACGTGGCGCGCTTCATCCGTCAGGAAGGCGAAGCCATGCTGGCCAAGGTCGGGCCGAACGAGCGCGTTGTGACCCTCGAAGTCCACGGCAAGCCCTGGAGCACCGAGCAGCTGGCGGTCGAGCTCGATCGCTGGCGGCTGGACTCGCGCACGGTGAATTTCATGGTCGGCGGCCCCGAAGGGCTGGCGCCGGAAGTCTGTGCCCGGGCCGATCAGCGCTGGTCGCTCTCGCCGTTGACGTTGCCGCACCCGCTGGTGCGAATCCTGATCGGCGAACAGCTGTATCGTGCCTGGACAGTCCTGTCCGGCCACCCTTACCACAAGTAGTTCTGCCCTCATGCCCCAGCCGATCCGCATCAAGGACCACGAAAAAGACGCCCGTCTGGTGCGTGGCCGCGTCGTGTTCGGGGCAATTGCGGTCGTGACGCTGATCGGTGTGCTGATCGCGCGGCTGTATTTCCTTCAGGTGATCCAGTACGAGTACCACTCGACCCTGTCGGAAAACAACCGCGTCCATGTGCAGCCGATTCCGCCGACTCGGGGCTTGATCTTCGATCGCAATGGCGTGGTGGTGGCGGATAACCGGCCCAGCTTCAGCCTGAGCATGACCCGTGAGCGCTCCGGCGAATGGCAGCAAGTGCTCGACGTGATCGTCGAAGTGCTGGAGCTGACGCCCGAGGATCGGGTGATCTTCGAGAAACGGATGCGTCAGGGGCGTAGGCCGTTCGAGCCGGTGCCGATCCTGTTCGAGCTGACCGAAGAACAGATCGCCCGCATCGCGGTGAACCAGTTCCGTCTGCCAGGCGTGGAAGTGGTCGCGCAGCTGGTTCGTCACTATCCGCAGGGCGCGCACTTTGCGCACTCGGTGGGTTACATGGGACGGATCAACGAGAAAGAGCTCAAGTCTCTGGATCCGGTGAGTTACAGCGGCACCCATCAAATTGGCAAAACCGGCATCGAGCGCTTCTACGAGCCCGAATTGCACGGTCAGGTCGGTTACGAAGAAGTCGAGACCAACGCCCGTGGCCGCGTGCTGCGGGTACTCAAACGTACCGAACCGATTTCCGGCAAGGACATCGTCCTGAGCCTGGACATCAAATTGCAGGAAGCCGCCGAAGCTGCACTCGGCGGTCGCCGTGGCGCAGTGGTGGCGCTGGACCCGAAAACCGGCGAAGTCCTGGCGATGGTCAGTCAGCCGAGTTTTGACCCGAACCTGTTCGTCACCGGCATCAGTTTCAAGGCCTATTCCGAGCTGCGCGATTCCATTGATCGGCCGCTGTTCAACCGCGTGCTGCGCGGCCTGTACCCGCCGGGCTCGACCATCAAACCGGCCGTGGCAATTGCCGGCCTGGATTCTGGCGTTGTGAACGCGTCGAGTCGGGTGTATGACCCCGGCTATTACCAGTTGCCCAACTACGATCACAAATACCGTAACTGGAACCGTACCGGTGACGGCTACGTCGATCTGGACACGGCGATCATGCGGTCCAACGACACCTACTTCTACGACCTGGCCCACAAACTGGGAATCGATCGGTTGTCGGCGTACTTGAGCAAGTTCGGCATCGGCCAGAAGGTTTCGCTGGACATGTTCGAAGAGTCGCCGGGGCTGATGCCTACACGTGAGTGGAAGCGTGCAACCCGGCGTCAGGCCTGGTTTCCGGGTGAAACGCTGATTCTGGGGATCGGTCAGGGCTACATGCAATCAACGCCCTTGCAACTGGCCCAGGCCACGGCGCTGGTCGCGAACAAGGGTGTCTGGAACCGTCCGCACCTGGCCAAGACCGTCGAAGGCGAGCGGCCGAAGGATGACAACCCGATGCCGGACATCATCCTGCGTGACCCGTCCGACTGGACCAAGGTCAACCACGGCATGCAACAGGTGATGCACGGCGCCCGCGGTACGGCACGCAAAGCGGCGATCGGCGCGCAATACCGCATCGCCGGCAAAAGTGGTACGGCCCAGGTGGTCGCGATCAAGCAGGGCGAGAAGTACGACCGCTCCAAGGTTCAGGAGCGCCATCGCGACCACGCCTTGTTCGTCGGCTTCGCACCGGCCGACAACCCGCAAATCGTGGTGTCGGTGATGGTCGAGAACGGCGAGTCCGGTTCCGGCGTCGCCGCGCCCGTGGTGCGTCAAATCATGGACGCCTGGCTTCTGGACCAGGACGGTCGGTTGAAGGCCGAATACGCCAGCCCTATCAGTGCGGAGGCTACGGCCCGTGAAGAGTAATTTCGATCGCATCCTCTCCAGTGAGGATGTGATGCGTCGCCGCGCGACGCTGTTGCAACGCATGCACATTGACGGCCCGTTGCTGATCCTACTGCTGACCCTCGCCGCCGGCAGCCTGTTCGTGCTGTATTCGGCCAGCGGCAAAAGCTGGGATCTGCTGGCCAAGCAAGCCACTTCGTTCGGCATCGGCCTGGTGTCGATGATCGTCATCGCCCAATTCGAACCGCGCTTCATGGCCCGTTGGGTGCCAGTCGGTTACGTGGTCGGCGTGCTGTTGCTGGTCGTCGTGGACGTCATGGGCCACAACGCCATGGGCGCCACGCGCTGGATCAACATTCCCGGGGTGATCCGCTTCCAGCCCTCGGAATTCATGAAGATTCTGATGCCGGCGACTATCGCCTGGTATCTGTCCAAGCGCACCTTGCCGCCGCAGCTCAAGCATGTGGGCGTCAGTCTGTTTCTGATTGGGTTGCCGTTTATCCTGATCGTGCGTCAGCCCGACCTCGGCACTTCGCTGCTGATTCTCGCCGGTGGCGCGTTCGTTCTGTTCATGGGCGGCCTGCGCTGGCGCTGGATTCTCAGCGTGATTGCCGCGGCTGTGCCGGTGGCGGTCGGCATGTGGTACTTCATCATGCACGACTACCAGAAGCAGCGAATCCTGACCTTCCTCGATCCCGAGAGCGATCCGCTGGGCACTGGCTGGAACATCATTCAATCGAAAGCCGCCATCGGTTCCGGCGGTGTGTTCGGCAAGGGCTGGTTGCTCGGTACCCAGTCGCACCTGGACTTCCTGCCGGAAAGCCACACCGACTTCATTATTGCGGTCATGGGCGAAGAATTCGGCCTGGTGGGTATTTGCGCACTGCTGCTGATTTACCTGCTGTTGATCGGTCGCGGACTGGTGATTACCGCCCAGGCCCAGACATTGTTCGGCAAATTGCTCGCGGGCAGCCTGACCATGACGTTTTTTGTTTACGTTTTCGTCAACATCGGTATGGTCAGTGGCCTGTTGCCGGTTGTGGGGGTGCCGTTGCCGTTCATTAGCTACGGAGGAACTTCGCTGGTGACGCTGCTGTCAGCGTTTGGGGTTTTGATGTCGATCCATACCCATCGCAAGTGGATCGCTCAGGTTTGAATAAGGTGAAGATTTCAATGCAAGTAATGCGTGGCTGGGCGACTCGATATGCGCCATGGGTCGGCCTGGTAAGCATCCTTGGCACAGCGCAGGAAGCGTTGGCCGGCGATTACGAAGGCTCACCGCAGGTGGCTGAATTCGTCGGTGAAATGACCCGCGACTACGGTTTTGCCGGTGAACAGCTGATGGGCGTGTTCCGCGAAGCCGAGCGCAAGCAGTCGATTCTGGACGCGATCTCGAAACCGGCCGAGCGGGTCAAGCAGTGGAACGAATATCGCCCGATGTTCATCACCGACGCGCGCATCGCCCGTGGTGTGGACTTCTGGCGTCAGCACGAGGGGGTACTGGCCCGTGCCGAGCAGGAATACGGCGTGCCGGCGCAGGTTATTGTTTCGATCATCGGCGTTGAGACCTTTTTTGGCCGCAATACCGGCAATTTTCGGGTAATCGACGCCTTGTCGACCCTGGGTTTCGACTATCCTCCCCGTGCCGAATTTTTCCGCAAGGAATTGCGTGAGTTCCTGTTGCTGGCCCGGGAAGAGCAGGTCGATCCGCTGACCCTCAAAGGCTCTTACGCCGGGGCGATGGGTTTGCCGCAGTTCATGCCGAGCAGTTTCCGCGCCTATGCGGTGGATTTTGACGGTGACGGCCACATTAATATCTGGACCGATCCGGACGATGCCATTGGCAGCGTCGCCAGTTATTTCAAGCGTCACGGCTGGGTGGCCGGTGAACCGGTGGTCAGCCGCGCCGATGTGCGTGGCGATCAGGTGGACGAAGGTTTGACCACGGGCATCGAACCGACTAAAACCGTCGGGGAGTTGCGGGCGCTGGGGTGGTCAAGTCATGATGCGCTGCGCGATGATATGCCGGTCACGGCTTTCCGCCTGGAAGGTGACAATGGCCCCGAATACTGGATGGGCCTGACGAATTTTTACGCAATCACGCGTTATAACCGCAGCGTGATGTACGCCATGGCCGTACATCAACTGTCTGAACAGCTGGTCCAAGCACGGGGCGTCAAGTAATGCGGGCATTGCCTATGAATAAACCCCTGAAGCTGATGGCATTCGCCGCGTTGGCGGTGCTGGTCGCCAGTTGCTCGACCAGCCGTTCGCCGACCCAGAAGTCTTCCACCGCCGTGCGCGCAGCGCCAGGCCTGGACATCAACCGCGCGCACAAAGATGGCGCGCCGTGGTGGGACGTCGATGTATCGCGCATCCCGGATGCCACGCCGACCCTGCACACAGGTCCTTATAAAGCCAACCCATACACCGTGCTGGGCAAGACGTATTTCCCGTTGCAGGAATCCAAGACCTACGTGGCCTCGGGTACTGCGTCCTGGTATGGCACCAAGTTTCACGGTCAGAACACCGCCAATGGCGAGGTTTACGACCTGTACGGCATGAGTGCTGCTCACAAGACCTTGCCGCTGCCAAGTTACGTTCGGGTGACCAACCTGGACAACAACAAGAGCGTAGTCCTGCGAGTCAACGACCGCGGGCCGTTCTACTCGGACCGAATCATCGACTTGTCCTACGCCGCCGCCAAAAAACTCGGCTATGCCGAAATCGGCACGGCGCGGGTCAAGGTTGAAGGCATCGACCCGCAAACGTGGTGGGCTGCCAAAGGCCGTCCGGCGCCTTTGATGCTCAACGAGCCTCAAGTAGCGCAAAATGCCGCGCCGACGATTACCGCTTCGGCGGGGACGGTAGAGCAGTGGACGCCACCGCCGCAGCAACACGCTTCGGACACTGTGCCTGTGCCGATCGATGCAAAAAAAAACGCTTCTGTACCAGCCTCTGGCCAGTATCTGCAGGTGGGCGCGTTCGCCAACCCGGACGCTGCAGAACTCCTGAGATCGAAGCTCAGCGGGATGGTGAGCGCTCCGGTGTTCATCAGTTCAATCGTGCGCAATCAACAGACGCTGCATCGGGTGCGCCTGGGGCCGATCGGCTCGCCGGGTGAAATCCAGCAAGTGCAGAACAGTGTGCGCCTGGCCAATCTCGGTTCGCCGAGCCTGGTCACTGCCGAGTAATACGTAGTACTTGATTGACGGTTCGCTTGCGGTTTGGGGGGCGGACCTGGTTGTTGGCTCGTTAAAGAACAAAAGCCCGGCAAGGGTTCTGAGTGAACGACTGAACACGCGATGGCCCGTTAGAAGGCTGTCTGATTAGTTTTGCCCCTTAGGGCAGTTTCCATTAGCGATTTCGAGAGACGGATGAACATCACCACCTTTGCCAAACGCCTGTGTCTGCTAGTCCCGCTGCTCCTCTCGCCTGCCGCTTTCGCGGTCGAGATGATGCCGTCGCCACCGCAACTGGCCGCCAAAGCCTATGTACTCATGGACGCCAGCAGCGGCAACGTGCTGGTGGAGAACAACGGTGACCAGCGTCTGCCGCCGGCCAGCCTGACCAAGCTGATGACCGCGTACATCGCGACCCTGGAAATCCGTCGTGGCCAGATCGGCGAAAACGACCCGGTGACCGTCAGCGAAAACGCCTGGCGTACCGGCGGTTCGCGGATGTTCATCAAGGTCGGCTCGCAAGTCACTGTCAGCGACCTGCTGCACGGCATCATCATTCAGTCGGGTAACGACGCCAGCGTTGCGCTCTCCGAGCACATCGCCGGCAGCGAAGATGCCTTCGCTGACATGATGAACAAAACCGTGGCCGATCTGGGCATGACCAACAGCCACTTCATGAACCCGACCGGCCTGCCGAACCCTGAGCACTACTCGTCGGCTCACGACATGGCGGTGCTGGCTCGCGCGATCATCCACGAAGACCCGGCTCACTACGCGATCTACTCGCAGAAAGAGTTCTTCTGGAACGGCATCAAGCAACCTAACCGTAACCTGCTGCTGTGGCGCGACAAGACGGTCGACGGCCTGAAAACCGGCCACACCGACGAAGCCGGCTACTGCATGGTGTCTTCGGCAGTACGTGATGGCATGCGCCTGATCGCTGTGGTGTTCGGTACCAACAGTGAAGTGGCTCGCGCCTCTGAAACCCAGAAGCTGCTGACTTACGGTTTCCGTTTCTTCGAAACCCAGACGTTCTATCAGAAAGGCGCCGAGCTGGCTCAGGCTCCTGTCTGGAAAGGCACCACCAATCAAGTCAAGGCCGGCCTGGCAGAAGACCTGACCATGACCCTGCCAAAAGGCCAGCTGAAAAAGCTCGCCGCCAGCATGACCATGAACCCGCAACTGGTTGCGCCGATCGCCAAAGGCGACGTAATCGGTAAAGTCGAAGTGAAGCTGGACGACAAAGTCGTGCATAGCGCTGATCTGATCGCTCTGGACGCGGTCGACGAGGGTGGTATCTTCCGCCGCATGTGGGATAGCATCCGTCTATTCTTCTACGGCTTGTTCAACTGAATTAGTGTGGACCTGCATGGCCCTGTTCCAATCCGGAGTGGGGCCATGTCCGTTGCCACGGCTTACGAGGCCGTTACGCCATGACAGACACCGAAGTAAAGGCGCCAAAAATCGAATTCCCCTGCGCGGATTACCCTATCAAGGTGATCGGCGACACCGGCGTGGGTTTCAAGGACAAGATCATCGCAATCCTTGAGAAACACGCGACCGTTGACCACAAGACCCTGGCCGAGCGCCAGAGTACCAACGGCAAGTACACGACCATCCAGCTGCACATCATCGCCACCGGTCAAGAACAGCTGTACGACATCAACAGCGAGTTGCGGGCTACCGGTTTCGTGCACATGGTGCTGTGATGTCTGCCGCGGTGGGCTTTCGCGAGCTCGGCCAGATGGCTTACGAGCCGGTCTGGCATGCCATGCAACGCTTCACCAACGAACGCGGCAGCGATGCCGCGGACGAGATCTGGCTGGTCGAGCACCCACCGGTGTTCACCCAGGGGCAGGCCGGCAAGGCTGAGCACTTATTGCTCCCGGGGGATATTCCGGTGGTAAAGGTTGATCGCGGTGGTCAGGTGACTTATCACGGTCCCGGCCAATTGGTGGCCTACCTGTTGCTCGATGTGCGCAAGCTGGGTTTCGGCGTGCGTGACCTGGTCAGCCGCATGGAACAATGCCTGATCGAGTTGCTGGCCAGCTACGGCGTGACCGCCGTGGCCAAGCCTGATGCACCGGGTGTCTACGTCAATGGGGCGAAAATCGCTTCTCTGGGTCTGCGGATCCGCCACGGTTGCTCCTTTCATGGCCTGGCCCTGAATGTGGACATGAACCTGGAACCGTTTCGACGGATTAATCCCTGCGGCTACGCCGGGCTGGCGATGACCCAGCTGAGCGATCACGCAGGATCGATTGAATTTGCCGAGGTAAGTGCCCGGCTGCGCGCGCAGCTCGTCAAACACCTCGACTATGCTGAGCAGACGACCCTAACGGGCGGAATCGACTGATATGACTACTGATGCAGTGCAAACCATGATCCCGACGCTGGATGTCACCGAGCGTCCGGCCCCGCGTGCCAAGGTTGAAGCCGGCGTCAAGCTGCGCGGCGCCGAGAAGGTTGCACGTATCCCGGTGAAGATCATTCCGACCACCGAACTTCCGAAGAAGCCTGACTGGATTCGCGTGCGTATCCCGGTTTCCCCGGAAGTCGACCGCATCAAGGCCCTGCTGCGCAAACACAAGCTGCACAGCGTTTGCGAAGAAGCATCCTGCCCGAACCTGGGCGAATGCTTCTCCGGCGGCACCGCGACCTTCATGATCATGGGTGACATCTGCACCCGTCGCTGCCCGTTCTGCGACGTCGGCCACGGTCGTCCGAAGCCACTGGACACCAACGAGCCGGAAAGCCTGGCCATCGCCATCGCCGACCTGAAACTCAAGTACGTAGTGATCACCTCGGTTGACCGCGACGACCTGCGTGACGGCGGTGCACAGCACTTTGCCGACTGCATCCGCGAGATCCGCAAGCTGTCGCCGAACGTGCAGCTCGAAACCCTGGTCCCGGATTACCGTGGCCGTATGGACGTAGCGCTGGAAATCACCGCTGCCGAGCCACCGGATGTGTTCAACCACAACCTGGAAACCGTGCCGCGCCTGTACAAGGCTGCGCGTCCGGGTTCGGATTACCAATGGTCGCTGACCCTGCTGCAACGCTTCAAGCAGATGATGCCGCACATTCCGACCAAATCCGGCCTGATGCTCGGTCTGGGCGAGACCGACGAAGAAGTGATCGAAGTCATGAAGCGCATGCGCGAACATGACATCGACATGCTGACCCTGGGCCAGTACCTGCAACCGTCCCGCAGCCACTTGCCGGTCCAGCGTTTCGTGCACCCGGACGTGTTCGCCTGGTTCGCCGAGGAAGGTTACAAGATGGGCTTCAAGAACGTCGCTTCCGGCCCGCTGGTACGTTCCTCGTACCACGCTGACGAGCAGGCGAAACTGGTTAAAGCCGAGCTGATGTCGTCCTGATCGGCTGCAAGACATGAAAACGCCCGCAAG
The DNA here is from genome assembly GCF_001424925.1 of Pseudomonas sp. Root329. Classification (NCBI taxonomy): domain Bacteria; kingdom Pseudomonadati; phylum Pseudomonadota; class Gammaproteobacteria; order Pseudomonadales; family Pseudomonadaceae; genus Pseudomonas; species Pseudomonas sp. Root329. The sequence goes on from NZ_LMCV01000034.1 coordinate 477,984, forward strand.
GCCTTGCGCCTTGCGGGCGTTTTTTTGCCTTGCCCACGGCAATCAGCGCTTTTTCCTGCAACTTGCGGGGCAACGAACCCTCTTCTGTTTGTCCCCGTTCCTGACTACTGTGTGCTTGACGCTTTCACGCAGGGAGATTCATGGATGACCGTTCGACCGACTCACACCCTTTGTCCACATGCACCCGTTCCAGCCTTGCCGTCGCAAGGGCTGATCGGCGTTATTGCGCCCGCCGGTCCCGCAGCGCTGGACACCGATAAGGCCATCGCCTGGATGCGCGCTCGCGGATACTCACTGAGGGTTTTCCCCGGCGTGTATGAGAAAGACGATTACCTGGCCGGCAGCGACGATGTGCGACTCAATGACCTGCACGCAGCGTTTGCCGACAGTGAGGTCGACGCCATCATTTGCATGCGTGGGGGTTACGGTACGCCGCGGTTGCTCGATCGCATCGACTTCGAATTGCTGCGCAACAATGCCAAGCCGTTCATCGGCTACAGCGACATCACCGCGCTGCACTTGGCGATCAGCCGTTATGCGGGCTTCGTGACCTTTCATGGCCCGATGCTCAACGCCGACCTGCTGGGTGACAAGCAGAAACCTACCGAGTCGTCCTTTTTCAACATGCTCAGAGGGCAGGTGAAGGTGGGCAGCGTGCTGGCGCACCCGGCCGCCTACCCGTTGACCACAATCGAGCCTGGTATCGCTCACGGGCGTTTGCTGGGGGGCAATCTGTCGCTGATCGCTGCGACCATGGGTACGCCGTATGAGTTGGATGCCGAGGGCGTCATCCTGTTCATCGAGGACATTAACGAGCCGCTGTATCGCATCGACCGGCTGCTGACTCATCTGCGTCTGGCCGGCACGCTGCACAAGCTGCGCGGGGTTCTGGTGGGGGATGTGGCGGGGGTTGATACGGTTGCGTTGGAGCGCTTGCTCAAGCAGATCTTCGAGCCATTGCGGATACCGGTGTTGTCCGGTTGGCGCAGCGGGCATTGCGATCCGAACCTGACGTTGCCGATGGGGGCTTTGGTCAGGCTCGATGCGGGGAACAAGGAATTGGTGTTGGAGCAGGATGTGGTTGTCAGGCGCTAGAGTGTTGTCGCCTGTTAGTCAGTCATCGTCGGAACGCCGCCCGGAGCAAGCTCGCTCCCACATGGATTTCGGTCGAACACAGATCCAATGTGGGAGCGAGCTTGCTCGCGATGGCGGCATCCGCCATACGGCTGACTATCGGTTACGCAGGCCTTCCAGCAACTTGTGCGTCGGATACCCATCCGCCGGCCAGCCAAACGACTGCTGGGCGCTGCGGATCGCCTTGCGGGTGTTGGCGCCGATAATGCCGTCGGCGTTGCCCGCGTCATAATTCTGCGCGCTCAACAGACTTTGCAATTCGATCCGCTCGGTGCGGCTCAGCGGCAAATCATCTTTCGGCCATGTGCCGTTGATCAGGCCGGCGCCGTTGAAGCGCTCGGACAACAGGCTAACGGCCAAGGCGTAGGACGACGAGTTGTTGTACTTGAGGATCGCGCGGAAGTTGTCGAGGACCAGGAACGCCGGGCCACGGTAACCGGCCGGCAGCAGCAGGGCGGCTGACAGGTGTTCGGAGCCTGGCGGGACCTGGCCGCCATTGGGCAGGGTGACGCCCAGTTGCAGCCATTCGGCGACGCTCTTGCGAATCGTGCCATCGGCCAGGACGTAGTTGAAACTGCCCGGTAGCTGCACTTCAAAGCCCCACGGCTGGCCTTTCTGCCAGCCCGAGCTTTGCAGGTAGTGCGCCGTCGAGGCCAGCGCGTCGGCCGGGCTGCCCCAGATGTCGCGGCGGCCGTCGCCATCGAAGTCCACGGCGTGGGTGTTGTAAGTGGTCGGGATGAACTGGGTCTGGCCCATGGCACCCGCCCAGGAGCCGAGCATTTTCTCAGGCTCGATATCACCCTGTTGCAGGATCTGCAGGGCGGCGATCAGTTGCGCGTGGGCAAAACCGGGACGTCGGCCTTCATAGGCCAGGGTCGCCAGGGAGTTAATCACCGACTTGTTGCCCTGGAACTGCCCGAAGTTACTTTCCATGCCCCACACCGAGACCAGTGCCTGACGATCGACGCCGTAGCGCTGCTCGATGCTTTGCAGGATGTCGGCGTACTGGTTGACCAGTGCCTGACCATTGCGTACCCGTAGCGGCGAAAGGGCGCCGTCGAGGTATTCCCACACCGGGCGGGAGAATTCCGGCTGACTGCGGTCGGCGCGGATAACGCTGGTATCGAGGCTGACATTGGCGAAGGCGCGGTCGAACAGATCTGCGCGGATACCGGCGGCCAGAGCGTCCTTGCGGAAACCTGCCTGCCATTCGGCGAAGGTCTGGGTGGGCTGGATGTCGAGGTTATCACCGGTCGGAACCACGGGCGGAATGACCGCGGGGGCTGTCGCGACGGGGAGGGTTTGAAGCGGCTTGGCGTCGGCTGCGGTCGGTTTTTCCGCGCAGGCGACTAGCAAAACGAGGCTGGAGGCAGCTATCAGTTGGCGCAGGGGCCAACGACGGGAAATACAAAGGGGCATGCACGGGTCCAGGGAGTACGAATCAGGTGCAGACCTTAACATGTTGAGCGAGCGCTTGCCTTTCAGGCCGCCAGAAAGTAAGAAGCCTCCCAGCTATTAGACTGGAAGGCTTCGCGGCGGTAGCTGCCTTTGCCCTTGCCGGCGGGTTCCTGACGGCTGCGGAACAGTGGCTGGGCGATGATGGATTTGGCCTTGTTCGGGCCATGCTTCGATGGCTTTTTGCTCATGATCAGATCTCTCGATTGAGTGGGTTTTGCGGGGGAAATAATCTGCCGAAGTTGGGGGGCTGTCTAGAGGGGAAATTCAGATCTTATTCAGCGGGCAATGTCAGTCGCTGGCCAGCCATCAACAACGTCAACCGACTGAGGCTCATCCACGGCGAACCGGCCGCCTGGCCTTTGATCTGCGCGTCGATGCGCTGAGCTTCCAGCAACAACTGCGCCCAGCGTTGCGCCGAGTAGCGTTGCAAGGCTTTGCTCATCAATGGTTTGCGTTTGTCCCAGACCGGCGGTCGGGCAGAGCTGAAGGCTTTGTCCAGTGGCACGCCCTGGCTGTACTGCAGAGACAGGTTGGCCAGCAGGCGCAGCTCCCGGGCCAGCGCCCAGAGAATCACGGGTGGTTCGACGCCTTCACCGCGCAGCCCTTCGAGCATGCGCAGGGCATGAGCCGCTTCGCCGTTGAGAATCGCATCGGTCAGTCCAAAGACATCGAAGCGCGCACTGTCGGCCACGGCCGCTTGCACGGTTTCAACGGTGATCTGACCACCTTCGGCCATCAGCTTGAGCTTTTCGATTTCCTGGGCTGCCGCCAACAGGTTGCCCTCGACCCGTGCGGCGATCAGTTCGACGGCGTCCTGGCTGGCGGAGAGCCCGGCCTGGGACAACCGTTGACGGATCCAGCTCGGCAACTGGTTGGCCTCTATTGGCCAGATTTGCACGAACTGGGTCTGCTGACCTTCGACCAGTGCCTTGCCCCACTTGGTTTTCTGCGCACTGCCATCAAGTTTCGGCAGGCTGATCAGCAACACCGTGTCTTCGGCGGGTCGTGAACAGTACTCGATAAACGCGGCAGCGCCTTTGTCGCCGGGTTTGCCGGACGGCAGACGCAGTTCCAGCAGGCGCTTTTCGGCGAATAGCGACATGCTCGCGCCGGCTTGCAGCAACGTTCCCCAGTCGAAACTGGCGTCGGCGGCGAAGACCTGGCGCTCGTCGAATCCCTGTTGGCGGGCGGCGGCACGAATGGCGTCGGCGGCTTCCTGACACAGCAGTGGGTCATCGCCACTGATGATGTAGACCGGCGCGAGGGCACCTTGCAGGTGTTTGGCGAGTTGGGCGGGGGCGAGTTTCATAGGAGAGGTCGAACGGGGCGCCTGAGCGCCCCGTAAGTCTTACTGCTGCGGCAGTTCGATTGGCGACTGGCGCGGGGTTTGCGCTTCAGCCTTCTGCGCCGCTTCCAGTGCATCGGCTTCAGCCTTGGCTCTGGCTTCGGCGGTCTGTTGCAGCTGATCCAGCTGGGTCGGCGTGATCTGTTGCAGGCGCAGCATCATCCGTTGAACCAGTTCACGACGGGTTTCCTTGCGGGCGTCGTTGCCTTCCTGGTCGGAACCCACCAGGTTGTTGCCGTCGTGCATGAAGACCTTCTGCACTTCGAGCTTGTCGCTCAGCAGCGACAGGTCGCGCCCACCACGGATATCGTAGTTCAGCACCGTCGTCACCTGATACTCGCCAGTGCGACCGGCACCTGCGTAGCTGAGGATGCGCTGGTTTTCCTGCTCATCGGTCAGCACCAGCTTGTAAGGTGCACCGCTGTAGACCTTGACGCCGCTGCTTTCCAGCACCTGACGCAGTTGCGTCACGGTTTCGCCGTAGGCGTTACGGGCACTCAGGTCGAGTTCCTTGATCGCCAGTTCGGTGGTGCCGGTGCCGCGCAGCTGGAAACCGCAGGCGCTCAACAGGACCGCAAGGCCCATCACCAGCAAATTGCGTTTGATCATCTTGTTGCTCCCCTTGAAACCATGTGGGCCGATCTAGCGGCCCGAAAGGTTTTACTCGGCGCCAGGCATGACCTGGCGCCTGATCCAATTAGCTGGCGACGATATTGACCAGTTTCCCGGGCACTACGATCACTTTACGAATGGTCAGACCGTCGACAAAGCGCAGCACGTTTTCGTTGGCCCGTGCGGCGGCTTCGACTTCTTCGCGGCTGGCGCTGGCGGGCATTTCGATGTGGCCGCGCAGCTTGCCGTTGACCTGGATGACCAGTTGCAGGCTGTCTTGCACTAACGCACTTTCGTCCAGCACCGGCCAAGTGGCGTCGATCACCGGATCGGCGTGACCCAGGCGATGCCACAGCTCGTGGCTGATGTGCGGAGTGATTGGTGCCAGCAGCAGGACCACGGTTTCCAGACCTTCGTGAATCAGTGCGCGATCCTGCCCAGTGCCTTGCGGGGCTTTTTCCAGCACGTTCATCAGCGTCATCACCTGAGCGATGGCGGTGTTGAATTTGTGGTTCTGGCCGACGTCGTGGCTGGCCTGCTTGATGGCCTGGTGGATCGAACGGCGAATGACTTTCTGTTCGTCATTCAGGCTGGCGACGTTCAGTTTGCCCGGCAGGCCCTGAGTAACGTGCGCTTGAGCCAGGCGCCAGACGCGCTTGAGGAAGCGGTGCGAACCCTCTACCCCGGAGTCGGACCATTCCGCGCTCATGTCGGGTGGCGAGGCGAACATCATGAACAGGCGGCAGGTGTCTGCGCCGAACTGGTCAATCATCGACTGTGGGTCAACGCCGTTGTTCTTCGACTTGGCCATCTTCTCGGTGCCACCGATTTCCACCGGCAGGCCGTCTGCGATCAGCTTGGCGCTAATGACTTTGGCTTTGCTGTCGCGTTCGAGTTCGACGTCCGCCGGGTTGAACCACGTGTAGGCACCGTTGGCTTCGCGACGATAGTAGGTCTCGGCGATCACCATGCCTTGGGTCAGCAGGTTCTTGAACGGCTCGTTGGAGCTCACCAGGCCTTCATCGCGCATCAGCTTGTGGAAGAAGCGCGCGTAGAGCAGGTGAAGAATCGCGTGTTCGATACCGCCGATGTACTGATCAACCGGCAACCAATGGTCGGCCGCCGATTTTTCCACCAGACCGCCTTCATAGTGCGGCGAGGCGTAACGGGCGTAGTACCACGAGGACTCGACAAAGGTGTCCATGGTGTCGGTTTCACGCTTGGCCGGTGCGCCACATTTCGGGCAGCTGCACTCATAGAACTCGGGCATGCGTGCCAGCGGCGAACCCGCGCCATCCGGTACGACGTCTTCCGGCAATATGACTGGCAATTGATCTTCCGGGACCGGCACATCACCGCAGCTGTTGCAGTGGATGATCGGGATCGGGCAGCCCCAGTAGCGCTGGCGGCTGATGCCCCAGTCGCGCAGGCGGAACTGGGTGCGCGAGGCGCCGAGGTTCTTCTTGATCAGCGCGACTTCGATGGCGTCGAAAGCGCCCGCGAAGTCGAGGCCATCGAACTCGCCGGAATTGATCAGCGTGCCGTATTCGTTGTAAGCGTCCTGCCACGGAGTCGGCGTTTCGTCGCCAGCGCTGGTGCGCACGACAGGTTTGACCGACAGGTTGTATTTGGTGGCGAACTCGAAATCACGTTCGTCGTGCGCTGGAACGGCCATTACCGCGCCATCGCCATAGTGCATCAGCACATAGTTGGCGACCCACACCGGGAGTTTCTCACCGGTCAGCGGATGCTCGACGAACAGCGAAGTGCGCAGGCCTTTTTTCTCTTGGGTGGCGACGTCGGCTTCGGCGACGCTGCCGCCCTTGCATTCAGCGATGAACGCTTGCAGCTCAGGGTTGTTCTGCGCGGCCAGGGTCGCCAGAGGGTGTTCGGCGGCTACGGCAACGTAGGTCGCGCCCATCAGGGTGTCCGGACGGGTAGTGAACACTTTCAGAACACCGGCTTCACCGATGGAAGCGACGTCGTAAGGGAACTGCACTTCCATGCCGCGGGATTTGCCGATCCAGTTGCGCTGCATGGTCTTGACCTGTTCAGGCCAGCCAGTCAGTTCGTCGAGGCTCTCCAGCAGCTCATCCGCGTAAGCGGTGATCTTGAAGTAGTACATCGGAATTTCGCGCTTTTCGATCAGCGCGCCGGAACGCCAGCCGCGACCGTCGATCACCTGTTCGTTGGCCAGAACGGTCTGATCGACCGGGTCCCAGTTCACGGTGCCGCTTTTTTTGTAAATCACGCCTTTTTCGAACAGGCGAGTGAACAGCCATTGTTCCCAGCGGTAGTAATCAGGCTTGCAGGTGGTGACTTCGCGGGACCAGTCCACCGCGAGGCCCAGGCTGCGCAGCTGGGTTTTCATGTAGGCGATGTTTTCGTAGGTCCACTTGGCGGGCGCTACGTTGTTCTTCATCGCGGCGTTTTCCGCCGGCATGCCGAAGGCGTCCCAACCCATGGGTTGCAGGACGTTCTTGCCTTGCATGCGCTGGTAGCGGGAGATCACGTCGCCGATGGTGTAGTTGCGCACGTGCCCCATGTGTAGCTTGCCGCTGGGGTAAGGGAACATCGACAGGCAGTAGAACGTCTCCTTGCCTGGCTGTTCACTGACTTCAAAGGACTTTTGCTCGTCCCAGAACGACTGGGCGGCGGCTTCGATTTCACGGGGCTGATATTGTTCGTGCATGGCTACTTTTGAACTGAATAGGGGTGGCCTAATCCTCTTCAATGCAACGCTGGACGGTGATCACGCCAAATCGGCGTTTCGGTGCCCAGACGAGCTGGAAGTGGAGTTACAGGAAGCGCCGTAGCATACATGACCGCACTCTACCGAGGGAAACCCTGATTGCTGCTGCGGGTCGCCCAAAAACCGCTGCGAGGGCCGTTGGTCGCAGCATTCAGCCGGTTTGTTCATGGAAGCTAAGCTCTAAATGGGGAGTGAGTCTTATCTTCAATGAGGTGATGGATGGTTGAGTCACGGCAAAAAGTTACAAAACCGGAGCTGTACGAAAGATTGATCGATCGTCTGGGAATGGCCCTGGACGCGGCAAAAACCGCTAACCGGTTACGCGATGAGCGTCCGCTGGAACTGGAGTTGCGTGGCTTGAGCCCCGCAGAGTTTGCACTGGTCAAGGCGTATCTCGATCGCAGTGAACGTGAGACACACGGATGCTTGTCAGAAGCAGTGAAGCAACTCGACGCACCACGTTCGGCCAAGATCATCTGGCTCAAGGACAAGGTTCCCGGCAGGGACGCAGTAAAGGTCCGGTCTTTGCAATTCAAGTAAGGACACTGGAAGTAATGTCTGATGTATTTGTGAAGCATAGCCCTTTCGTATTTGTTGTCGCATTGCGTCAACCCACTTAGGCTTCGGGCATCTTTTTGGAGATGCTCGATGCCTTTTCGATATTTCGTTAAACAACTCCTGTTGCCGCCCGGCATTCTTTTGCTGCTGTTGGTGCTTGCCTGGTGGTTGCGTCGCTCAAGACCGCGCCTTGCCGGGTTGTGCTTTGCGTTGGGCGTGGGTGGCTTCTGGCTGATGAGCTTGCCGGTGGTGGTGCAGTGGGGTGCCAAGGCGCTGGAACGTGAAGCGCCGCTGGCTCGCGATGAATGGGCGACATTGGCTCAGCACGCTGACGCGATTGTAGTGCTGGGCGCGGGGCGTGAACGTGGCGATCTGGCCTGGGGCGATGACCAGCCGACGGGTGTGGCGCTGCAGCGCGAGCGTTATACGGCGCGGCTGGCCAAGGCGTCGGGCTTGCCGGTCCTGACCAGTGGCGGCCTGCATTACGGCACGCCGCCGACTGAAGCCAGGTTGATGGCCGACTCGTTGCAAGATGATTTCGGCGTGACGGTGCGTTGGCAGGAGGGGCGCAGTCGCACGACCTGGGAGAACGCGCAGTTCAGCGCGGAAGTGTTGTTGCCGGAAGGGATCAAGCGCGTGGTCGTCGTGACTCAGGCCTGGCACATGCCGCGAGCGGTCTGGAGTTTCAAAAAGGCAGGATTTGAAGTGGTGCCAGCGCCAGTGGGGTTTTTAGGCGTGGACAACGCCCGGCCACTGGGCGGCTGGATGCCGGAATTCAAGTCGATCTGGCAGAGCGGGCAGTTGTTGAATGAGGCGGTGGGGCAGGTGGGGTATTCACTGTTTTACCGCTGAAGATCAAAAGATCGCAGCCTCGTTTCACTCGACAGCTCCTACAAAGTACGCAATCCCCTGTAGGAGCTGTCGAGTGAAGCGAGGCTGCGATCTTTTTGCAGGCGCCGCGATACCTAAACGGTCTTGGCCATCCGACTTGCGATCAGCGCCCAACCAAACAACAACACGCAAACAATGATCAGCGGCCACGAACGCCATTGCAGATAGGGCGTCAGGTTGTGCATTGGCACCACTTCACCGTACAAAATACCGCGTTCGAACTGCGGGATCTGCACGGTGATCTGGCCGAACGGGTTGATCAAACCGGTCACGCCGTTGTTGGTGGCGCGGATCATCCAGCGACCGGCTTCCAGTGCGCGCATCTGCGCCATTTGCAAGTGTTGCAGCGGGCCGATGGACGTGCCGAACCAGGTGTCATTACTGATGGTCAGCAGCAGATCGCTATGCGCTGCAAGGCTGGCGGCGAATTCCGGGTAAACCACTTCGTAGCAGATGAACGGCGCAATCTGATAACCCTTGGCCTGCAGCATCGGCTGATCGACGGGACCGCGGGCAAAGTCCGACATCGGCAGGTCGAAGAAGGCGATCAGCCCGCGCAGCATGTCCTGTAACGGAACATATTCGCCAAACGGCACCAGCTTCTGTTTGAGGTAAGTGCCATCGCCTTCACCCACGACGGTGATGCCGTTGTAGAAATGCTTCTGGTGATGGACTTCCTCGCGAATCGGCACGCCGGTAATCAGCGCGGACTTACGCTCTGCCGCGAAGCTTCCCATCATGTTCAGGTAGCCCTCGGCGGACTCCTTGAGTACCGGGATGGCCGTTTCCGGCCAGATCAGCAAGTCGACCGGTTTCGAGCTGAAACTCATGTCGCGGTACAGCGCCAACTGCGCGTTGAGCTGCGCCGGGTCCCACTTCATGCTTTGTTCGATGTTGCCCTGAATCGCCGCGACACTTAGCGGAGCACCCGACGGGGTTGTCCAGGCGTGTTCCTTGAGCGCCATGCCGGCCACCCAAGGGCCGACCAGCAGCAACACACCCGCGGCGATGAAGCCTTTGCGGCCGGTACGCACCAGACGCAAAGCGTTATAGATCAGCGCTGCCGTCAGGGCCAGGGTGAAGGAAATCAGCCACATCCCGCCGAGTGGCGCGAGCCCGGCCAACGGGCCGTCGAGCTGGCTGTAGCCGGAATAAAGCCAGGGAAAACCGGTCAGGAACCAGCCGCGAAAGGCTTCCTGACCGACCCACAACGCCGCAAACGCCAAGGCATCGGCCAGCGGCGCTTCGTTACGGCGCAGCCAGCGCGCCCAGATCCAGGCGGGCAGGGCGAAGAACCAGGCTATCGCCGCCGTGAAGATCAGCATCAGGAAACCGGCCAATAGCACCGAAGCGCCGCCGAAGTGGTGAATGCTGTAGTAGATCCAACTGGTGCCAGCGCCAAACAGGCCGAAACCGAAACACCAGCCACGGCCCAGGGCCTGACGGGGGCTCAGTTCACGCAAGCCGGCATAGAAGAAACCGACCGCCAGCAACGCCAACGGCCAGATATCGAACGGCGCCAGGGCCAGGGTGGTGAGTGCACCGGCCGCCACGGCCAGCAGGTTACCGGGCCAGCCGGGGCGGGTTACGCGGAGCATGTCAATCCTTAACGGGCAATGGGCGTCAGGCGAAGCAAATGAATCCGACGGCTGTCGGCGTTCAGGATGCGGAAGCGATAAGGGCCGATTTCAGTGATTTCGTTGCGTTTTGGCAGGTGCCCGAACGCGCTCATCACCAGACCACCGACAGTGTCGAATTCGTCATCGGAGAATTGGCTGTCGAAGAACTCGTTGAAGTTCTCGATCGGCGTCAGGGCCTTGATCAGGAAGTCACCGCTGGGCAGCGGCTTGATGTAGCTGTCTTCTTCGACGTCATGCTCGTCTTCGATGTCGCCGACGATTTGTTCCAGCACGTCTTCGATGGTCACCAGACCCGCCACACCGCCGTATTCGTCAATGACGATGGCCATGTGGTTGTGGTTGGCGCGGAACTCGCGCAGCAGCACATTCAGACGCTTGGACTCGGGCACGAAAGTGGCCGGGCGCAGCAGGTCCTTGATGTTGAAGCTGTCGCCGTTCTCCTTGAGGATCAGCGGCAGCAAGTCCTTGGCCAGCAACACGCCCATCACGTCATCGTGGCTTTCGCCGATCACCGGGTAGCGGGAGTGGGCCGAGTCGACCACGGCAGGCAGGAACTCGCGGGGTGTCTGGGTCGCCTTGATGCTGATCATCTGCGAGCGCGGGACCATGATGTCCCGTACTTGCAGGTCAGCAACCTGGATGGCGCCTTCGACGATGGCCAGCGCTTCGCTGTCCAGCAACTTGTTTTGGTGTGCATCGCGCAGCAGCTCCAGCAGCTCCTGGCGGTTCTTCGGCTCGTGGGCAAAAGCCTGGGTGAGCTTACCCAGCCATGACTTTTGCCCGTTGCTCGATCGATCTTCGCTCATAGCGATTACTCTGAATCCTTTGTTGTAACGATAGGGGATGTGTCTGTTTCGTCGTCCGCATACGGGTCGGGATAGCCCAACTCTGCAAGCAACGTTCGTTCCAGTGCTTCCATTTCTTCCGCTTCATCGTCATCTATATGGTCGTAACCCAACAGATGCAAGCAGCCGTGAATGACCAGATGAGCCCAATGGGCCTTGAGTGCCTTGCCTTGTTCGGCGGCTTCGCGCTCGACCACTGCCACGCAGATCACCAGATCGCCCAGTAACGGGATATCCAGGAATTCGTCGGGAACGTCTGCGGGGAACGATAGAACGTTAGTGGCGTAATCCTTTTGCCGCCAAGTGTGATTGAGTTCACGACCTTCGGCTTCGTCGACCAGGCGAATGGTCATCTCGGAATCAGCGGTGCGCTGGCGCAGGGCCAGTTCGCACCATTGGCGGAACTCGGCTTCGCTTGGGGCCGGCGCGTCGGTAGCCAGTTGCAGATCAAGCTCAAGCATCGTGGCGGTTGTCCTTGGACGAGAACTTCGCCGGTTCGTCGGCCACGCGATTCTCGAAGCGCTCGTAAGCTTCGACGATGCGCTGCACCAGCGGATGGCGCACGACGTCTTTGGGCATGAAATGGGTGAAGCTGATTCCCGGTACATCCTTGAGCACTTCGATCACATGGTGCAGCCCGGACTTGGTGCCTTTCGGCAGGTCGACCTGGGTGATGTCACCGGTGATGACCGCCGTGGAGCCAAAGCCGATCCGGGTCAGGAACATCTTCATCTGCTCGACGGTGGTGTTCTGGCTTTCGTCGAGGATGATGAAACTGTTGTTCAAGGTGCGACCGCGCATGTAGGCCAGCGGTGCAACTTCGATCACCTGACGCTCGATCAGCTTGGCGACGTGTTCGAAGCCGAGCATTTCGTAGAGTGCGTCGTAGAGCGGGCGCAGGTACGGGTCGATCTTCTGCGACAGGTCGCCAGGCAGGAAGCCGAGCTTTTCGCCCGCTTCAACCGCAGGACGCACCAGCAGGATGCGGCGAATCTGTTCGCGTTCCAGCGCGTCGACCGCGCAGGCAACGGCCAGATAGGTCTTGCCGGTACCGGCCGGGCCGATGCCGAAGTTGATGTCGTTTCCGAGGATTTCCTTCACATAGCGCAACTGATTCAAGCCGCGAGGGCGAATCATGCCTTTTTTGGTGCGCAGGGCGACGGAGGGTTCGGAGGGGGAGACGTTGTCCAGCTCTTCGACGGCCGATTCCTGCAGGAACAGGTGAACCATGTCCGGCGACAGCTCGGTACCCTTGGTTTCCCGGTACAGGCGGCGCAGGAGGCTTTCCGCGGAGGTGGTGTGTTTGGGCTCGCCGATCAGTTCGAACTGGTTTCCGCGGTTGCGGATCTCGATGGTCAGGCGCTGTTCAATCAAGCGCAGATGCTCGTCGAATTGCCCGCACAGATTGGCGAAGCGGCGAGCTTCAAAAGGCTCGAGGATAAAACGATGTGGTTCTATGGGTGCGTTCAAGGTCGTATTTAGCCGCCCTGGGGCAATTAAGATGAAATCAAGGATAACGCCAGTGGCCTGGGTGCGAAAGGTCTTATACAGACCAATGTTGAACACCTTTCCCTGTGGGAGCGAGCTTGCTCGCGATGACGGTCTGACATTCAACATTTAAGTTGTCTGAGCTGGCGTCATCGCGAGCAGGCTCGCTCCCACAGGAATATGCGGTGTTACGAGATCAGCGAGCCCCGCAGTGAGTGCGGCTGAGCAGCATCAATGTGCACATCGGCGAACTGACCAATCAACGTGGGATTGTCGCAGCGGAAGTTGACGATGCGGTTATTCTCGGTCCGACCCTGCAGCTCGCCGGGGTCCTTTTTGGAATAATCGGTTACCAAAATCCGTTGGATCGACCCGACCATTTGTCGGCTGATCTCGAAGCCTTGCTGGTTCAGGCGATGTTGCAGGGCGTTCAGGCGTTCTTTTTTCAGCGCTTCCGGCGTTTCGTCGGCCAGATCGGCAGCCGGAGTACCCGGGCGCTGGCTATAGACGAACGAGTAGGAGAAGTCGAAACCGACGTCTTCGATCAGCTTCATGGTCTGTTCGAAGTCTTTCTCGGTCTCGCCCGGGAAGCCAACGATGAAGTCCGAGCTGATGCAAATCCCCGGCACGGCAGCGCGTAGCTTGCGCAGTTTGGATTTGTATTCCAGCGCGGTGTGGTTGCGCTTCATCGCCGAAAGGATTCGGTCCGAACCCGATTGCACCGGCAAGTGCAGGTGTTTGACCAGTTCCGGCACGTCGGCGTGGGCCTGGATCAGGCTGTCGGAGAACTCCAGCGGGTGCGAGGTGGTGTAACGGATGCGGTCGATGCCATCGACGGCGGCGACGACGCGGATCAGTTCGGCCAGGTCAGCCAAACGACCATCATGAGTGGTCCCGCGATAGCCATTGACGTTCTGCCCCAGCAGAGTCACTTCGCGCACGCCGTTTTCAGCCAGGTGGATGATCTCGGCGATCACGTCATCGAAGGGGCGGCTGACTTCTTCACCGCGGGTGTAAGGCACCACGCAGAAGGTGCAGTACTTGCTGCAGCCTTCCATGACCGACACGTAGGCGCTTGGGCCATCGACGCGTGGCTCGGGCAAGTGGTCGAACTTTTCGATTTCCGGAAACGAGACGTCGACTTGCGGCAGTTTGGTAGCGCGCGCAGCGTCGATCATTTCCGGCAGGCGGTGCAGGGTCTGCGGGCCGAAGACCACGTCCACGTACGGTGCGCGATCGCGGATGGCCGCGCCTTCCTGGCTGGCCACGCAGCCGCCAACGGCGATCACCATGTCCGGGTTGGCCAGTTTCAGTTCGCGCCAGCGGCCGAGCTGGGAATACACCCGGTCCTGGGCGCGTTCGCGGATCGAGCAGGTATTGAGCAGGATCACGTCGGCATCTTCAGCGCGAGCGGTGACTTCCAGGGCCTGATGTTCGCCCAGCAGATCGACCATGCGCGAGCTGTCGTACTCGTTCATCTGGCAACCGTGGGTTTCGATGTAAAGCTTCTTGGCCATGGAAAGAGTCATCACGTGATTCAAAGAACCGCGCATTATAGGGAACATGACCCAAGGTTCCTACCGCTGTGCGTCCGGTGGCTATGCTATAGTTCGCGCCCTCATTTTTATCCCCGATGTGTTGCTCGCCCACCATGACCAAACGTGAAGCTCCAATCTACAAGGTGATTTTCCTCAATCAGGGCCAGGTGTACGAAATGTATGCCAAGCAGATCTATCAAAGTGATCTGTGGGGCTTCCTGGAAGTGGAAGAGTTCGTCTTTGGCGAGCGCACGCAAGTGGTCGTCGATCCGAGCGAAGAGAAGCTCAAGGCTCAGTTCGAAGGCGTTGTGCGCAGCTTTGTGCCGATGCATTCGATCGTGCGGATCGACGAGGTCGAGCGCCTCGGTACGCCGAAAATCAGCGAAGCCCGCGGCGCGGTCGGCAATGTCATGCCGTTTCCGATGCCGATGCCTGAGAAGTAAGCCTTAACTTAAGACCGCGTCGCCCCCTTCGCGAGCAAGCCCGCTCCCACAGTTGATTTGTGTAAGACGCAGATCAAATGTGGGAGCGGGCTTGCTCGCGAAGGGGTCAGAAAGATCGAAGCAGAATTCAAGGCAGTGGCGAAAACGGCGTACGTCCATCGGCGCTCTGCAATTCCATCAGATACTTGCGGAAAATTTGCCCCAGCACCTGGGTAGCCACTTCAAGTTCTTCGCGGGGCATTTTCTCGGCGACTTCGTCGGCGGTGTCCAACGCTTCTTCAGCGCCATTGACCGCAGCCATTTTCAGCACGATATACGCCTGGACGTTATTGGCCGGTACGCCTTCGCCGTGGAAGAACATGGTGCCGAGTTTGAATTGCGCCTGAGCATGGCCTTGCAGCGAGGCCTTTTCGAAGTAGCCCAGGGCTTTTTTGAGGTCGCGCGGCGTATTTTTGCCGTCGTAGTAGAACTCACCCAACTCGTATTGCGCTTGCGCATCCCCTTCATCCGACGCTTTCTGGCAGGCGGCGAGAGCCTGCGCCAGGTCTTGCGGCTGAGTATTGAGGGTGCAACGACCCATCGCTGGGATTAACAACGAGTTGCCGCCTGCTTGTGCGAGCGCGAGCAGGGGCTGAAGGAGCAACAGGCAGCCCAATGCAAGGGCGCGGCCGGTGCGGTTCATGGGAATCGACTTACCTCTGAAGGGCGCGCGGACCCGTCGAGGGATCCAATAAGCGCGCATTATGAAATAAGCAGGGCCAACCTTACAAAGTCTTTACTCGTTTTTCTGCTGCGCGGGGAATATATCGCCCACTTTGCTGGGGATTTTGAGCAGAAGCGTAGGAATAAGGGCGGGAATACGGGTGAAAGCTGACGCTGGCAACCGCCAACGTCAGCGACACAGCGTTATTTCAATGCAGCAAATGCACGTTCGGCGGCATCCAGTGTCAGTTTCAGCTCGGTTTCGCCGTGGGCGATCGAGGTGAAGCCGGCTTCGAAGGCGCTCGGCGCCAGGTACACGCCGCCTTCGAGCATCAGGTGGAAGAAGCGCCCGAACAGGGCGGCGTCGCTGGCCATTACGTCATCGAAGGTCACGATGTCGTCGGCGCCGCTGAAGTACAGACCGAACATGCCGCCGGCCTGTGTGGTCACGAACGGAATGCCCGCCGCATCGGCGCGTTGTTGCAGGCCATCGAGCAAGCGACTGGTGTAGGCCGTCAACTCTGCGTGGAAGCCCCGGCGGCTGATCAGGCGCAGGGTCGTCAGGCCGGCAGCCATGGCCAACGGGTTACCCGACAAGGTGCCCGCCTGATAGACCGGGCCCAATGGTGCGATGTGCGACATGATTTCGCGCTTGCCGCCGAAGCAGCCAACCGGCATGCCGCCACCGATGATTTTGCCGAAGGTGGTCAGGTCTGGCGTCACGCCATAGTGAGCTTGTGCGCCGCCGAGGGCGACACGGAATCCGGTCATCACTTCGTCGAAAATCAGTACCACGCCATGCTTGTCACACAGGGTGCGCAGGCCTTCGAGGAAACCTGGCGCCGGCGGTACGCAGTTCATGTTGCCAGCCACGGGCTCGACGATGATGCATGCCACGTCCTGGCCGACTTCGGCGAGCATGGTTTCGACGGCGTCGATGTCGTTGAACGGCAGGGTCAGGGTGTGTTTGGCGAAGGCCGCCGGCACACCGGCCGAGCTCGGCACGCCTTGAGTCAGGGCGCCGGAGCCGGCCTTGACCAGCAGGCTGTCGGAGTGACCGTGGTAGCAGCCTTCGAACTTGATGATGCTGTCGCGGCCGGTGAAACCACGGGCCAGACGGATCGCACTCATGGTCGCTTCGGTGCCGGAGCTGACCATGCGCACCATTTCCATCGACGGTACGATCGAGCAGACCAGATCAGCCATCTGGGTTTCCATCTCGGTCGGCGCGCCGTAGGACAATCCGTGCTCAAGCTGTTTGCGCACGGCGTCCAGCACGTCGGGGTGGCTGTGGCCGAGAATCATCGGCCCCCAGGAACCGACGTAATCCACATAACGCTTGTTGTCTTCGTCGGTGACGTAAGCGCCTTCGGCGTGCTTGAAGAACAGCGGCGTGCCGCCAACGCTTTTGAACGCGCGAACAGGCGAGTTCACGCCACCGGGAATGTGTTTCTGGGCATTGGCAAACAGCGTTTCGGAACGAGACATGATCGGGCTCTCAAATCAGATTTTTAAGCTACTTAAATAGAAAGCAGGGCGTTAAATGCGCGGGCGCGGCGTGTCACTTCAGCCGTGCTCTCGGCGCCAAACAGACCATGGACCACCGCCAGCAGATCGACCCCGTGGGCCACCAGTGGCGCGGCGTTCTCCAGGGTGATGCCGCCAATCGCGCAGATCGGCAGGTGCAGTTTGCTGCGGGCCTGGTCGAGCAATTCGAGGCTGCAAGTCGGTGCGCCGGGTTTGGTGTTGGAGTTGAAGAAACGACCGAAGGCGACGTAGCTGGCGCCTTCCTTCGCTGCTTGCTCGGCGAGTTCGAGTTGCGCGTGGCAGGTCGAGCCGATGATTGCCTGGCGACCGAGCAGTGCCCGAACCGGCATCAATGGGCCGTCGGTCTGTCCCAGGTGCACGCCGACGTTCAGGCGCGCAGCCAGTTCGGCATCGTCGTTGATGATCAACTGGGTCTTGTAGCGTTC
This sequence comes from Pseudomonas sp. Root329, assembly GCF_001424925.1. NCBI lineage: Bacteria > Pseudomonadati > Pseudomonadota > Gammaproteobacteria > Pseudomonadales > Pseudomonadaceae > Pseudomonas > Pseudomonas sp. Root329. Next base: position 495,363 of record NZ_LMCV01000034.1, read on the forward strand.
ACACAGATCGCGCAAGGCTTCGGCCTCGCGCAGACGGCGGGCCTCGTCGCTGCTCTTGTCGCGGTATTGCAGCAGGGTGACGCCGCCTTCCAGCGCCGCCTCCACGTACGAAAGAAATTTACCTGCCAGCAGTTGGCTATCGGTAATGGCGTACAGGCCACGTAGCTTCATCGGGCAATCCTTTTTGCTTTACGCATGGACAGTTACGAACAGAAATCCAGCGGCAGGCGGCGTGGCACGAACTGGCCTTTGCCCAACTGCTCCGCATCACGCAGGGTGCGCCACGTGTAGTTAAGCGCGGTCTGCACGGCACTGGCGAGATTTTCGCCGAGAGCCAGACGACCGGCCAGCGCACTGGCCAGCGTGCAACCGGAGCCGTGATAACTGCCGGGCAAGCGCTGGCAGGTGAAGGTTTCGCGGTGACCGTCGCGGCTGTACAGGCGATTGTGGATTTCGTGTTCATCGCCATGGCCGCCGGTGATCAGCAGGTGTTTGACGAATGGCAGGAGTTTTTCGGCGCACTCGTCCGCGGTGCCTTCGGGCAGTTCGGCGAGGATGCGGGCTTCGGGAAGGTTAGGGGTGGCGATGATCGACAGGGGCAGCAGGCGCTCGCGCATGGCGTAGCCGACTTCGTCCTTGCCCAGGCGTCCGCCGCCACCGGCACGCAGCACCGGGTCGCAGACCACCGGCAAATGCGGGTGCGCCGACAACAGTTCGACCACGGTGTCGACCATTTCCAGGGAACCGAGCATGCCCAGTTTTACCGCCGCGACCGTCGAGTCGTTGAGCACGGCATTGGCCTGGGCCAACACCCACTCACGGTCGAGGACGCGGAAGTCAGTGACGTTGACCGTGTCTTGCACGGTCAGGGCGGTGACGGCCGGGGCCGCATGACAACCCTGAGCGAGCAGGGCTTCGATATCTGCCTGCAAGCCGGCGCCACCACTTGGGTCGTGGCCGGAGAGACAGAGGACAACGGGGCGAGAGCTGTAGATATTCATGGTGCGCGAGCTTACCACCAAACATCTTTTTTCGGGTGCCGACCCATTGGCCTTGTGACGAGAAAATGCGTGCGCCTTCGGGCCATTGTCACAATCTGACCGGCGAAACAGCTCTAGCCCAATGCATTGAGCTGGAACGCCCGTGCTAGAGCCTTTGTAGGAAAAATTTCAATGGTGTTCAATGGCCACCAACGGCTATGCTAGAGTGGATCCAAACCAATAACAGGTAATACCGGTTTTACGTCTACTCAAAAGGAATGAGGGGCTTCCTGAGATAACCGGACAGGCCACGCTGGGGCTTAAATGCGCTATTTGCTGATGTTGCTGTTGTGCTTGCCCCTCATGGCGAGTGCAGTCGAATTCGACGAATTCACTCAAAGCCTTCCCTTGGGCCGAACCTTGCAAGTGTTCGAAGACGCGGGCGGTCAGGCGACCATCGCCGATGTCCGTGCACAAGCCGCGGCCGGAAACTTCAAAACCCACGACAAAGCCACCCTCAACGCCGGTTACTCGCGTTCAGTGTTCTGGCTGAAAATCGACCTGCATTACCGCCCGACCAACCCTGCGGCTCAACGCACCTGGTTGCTGGAACTGGCCTATCCGCCCCTTGATCACCTTGATCTCTATTTGCCCGATACGGCCGGTGGCTATCAACTGGCACGTCAGACTGGCGATGCCTTGCCATTCGACAGTCGCGAGATCCGCCAGAACAACTACCTGTTCGATCTGAACTTCACACCTGATCAAGCGCAAACCCTGTACCTGCGCCTGCAGAGTGAAGGGTCGATCCAGGCGCCGGTCACCCTGTGGTCGAGCACTGCCTACCTGGAAGAGCAACCGATCCGACTGTATGTGCTGGGGCTGATCTACGGCGTGTTGCTGGGGATGCTGGTGTACAACCTGTTCATCTATCTCAGCGTGCGCGATACCAGCTACCTCTATTACATCTTCTATATCGCCTCGTTCGGCTTGTATCAGCTGTCAGTGAATGGCGCGGCGGTAGAGTATTTCTGGCCGAACAATCCCTGGTGGGCGAACGCAGCGACGCCGTTTTTCATCGGTTGCGCAGGCCTGTTCGGCAGCCAGTTCGCGCGCGGCTTCTTGCAGACGGCGACCCACAGTCGTTGGCTCGACCGCTTACTGTTGGCGTTGATTGCGTTTAGCGCGGTGGTGGTCGGGTTGTCGTTGATGACCAGTTACGCCCTGGCCCTGCGCCTGGCGACGGCGCTGGCACTGATCTTCACCGTCGTGATTTTTGCCGCAGGGATTTTCGCCTGGCTGCGTGGCCTGCGAGTGGCGCGCTATTTCATCATTGCCTGGTCGGCGTTTTTACTCGGCGGCATCGTCAACACTCTGATGGTGCTGGGTTACCTGCCCAACGTGTTCCTGACCATGTATTCCAGCCAGATCGGCTCGGCGATAGAGGTGGCGCTGCTGTCCCTGGCGCTGGCCGATCGCATTAACGCCATGCGCGAGCAACAGGCACAGACCCTGTTCGATGCCGGTCAAACGCTTGAAGTGCTGAACCAGCAACTGGCTCGCAGTAACAAGCTCAAGGACGAATTCCTCGCCACCCTGACCCACGAACTGCGCACGCCCATGAACGGTGTGATTGGCTCGCTGGAGCTGATGCAGACCGTCGAAATGGACCCGGAGCTGGAGCAATATCAGCAAACGGCCGCCGGTTCCGCGCGAGACATGATGCGCATGGTCAACGGCATCCTCACCCTGACCGAGTTGCAGGCCGGCAAGCTCAAGACCTATCCGGCCGTTTTCAGTTTGCGCGGCGTGGTCGAGGCTTTGCGCCTGCAGTTCGAGGGCAACGCGTTGAGCAAGTCGCTGGACTTCAAGGTCGAGGTCACGCCGGGGCTGCCGGATCGCTTGCACGGCGACAGCGACAAGTTGGCGCAATGCCTGGAATGCCTGCTGGATAACGCGATCAAGTTCACGCGGATCGGCGGACTAGCGCTGCGGGTGACGGGCAAGCCCGTGGCGCCCGACCGACTGGCGCTGTCCTTTGCGGTGATCGACACCGGCATCGGCTTTACCGATTTGGGGGAGGCGACACTGTATCAGCGGTTCTTCCAGCTCGATGGCTCGATGACCCGTGAATACGGCGGTCTGGGCGTTGGCCTGGCAATCTGTCGGCAACTGGTCGAATTGCTCGGTGGAAAACTGACCCACCGCTCCGAACCTGGTCGTGGCAGCCGCTTCCAGCTCGACGTCGAGTTCGAGCTGCCCGTGGTGGAGCGGCCGTCAGTGCCCTTGATGACCCGGGAATTTCCTCGCCTGCGACTGCCTCAGGACTGCACCGTCCTGCTGGTTGATGACAACAGCATCAATCAGCTGGTGATGCGCGGCATGTTGCTCAAGCTGGGCTTCCGGGTGCGCACCGCCGACAACGGGGCTGCCGCGATCGATCACTTGCAGCGCGAAACCTTCGATGCGGTATTGCTCGATTGCCAGCTTCCATCTTTGGGTGGCGCGTCCCTCTGTTGCCAGATCCGCGCGTTGCCGGGCTGCGCCGAACTGCCGGTATTCGTGATTGCCGTGAGCATTGATCGGGAACGCTGCCCGACCGGTGCCTTGATCGATTACCTGAGCAAACCGGTGAAATTCGAGGACCTGCAAGCAGCGCTGTATCGCCGGGTGCTGTGTCCAAGGCAAGGCGAAAGCGCCGACAGTTAGGCAGATATGACACTTTGTTCAGCTGGGGGGCGGTGCTTAACTGAAGTCCCTTGGCTGACCAAAGGAGCCCCGTCATGAACCTGCATCAGTTCGCCGAAACCCACGAAGTCACCAATCAGCCACCGTCGCTGGACGGCGCCAACCTGTATCGCATCGACCTGCCGTTGCAGGAGTGGTCGCGGCGTTTCGGGGCCGGGTGGGCCGAGTCGCGGATCGACGCTTACGGCGCACTGGCCGGCGGGCCGCTGATGGAAGCCGGGTTCCTTGCCAATCAGAACAAGCCGGTTTTCAGCAGCCATGACCGTTACGGCCATCGCATCGACCTGGTGGAATTTCACCCGGCCTATCACGAGTTGATGCGCACCGCGGTCGAGCACGGTTTGACTTCGTTGCCCTGGGCGCATCCGCAGTCCGGCGCTCATGTCGCCCGCGCCTCCATGACCTACCTGCACAGCCAGGCCGAAGCCGGTAGTGGTTGCCCGCTGACCATGACCTTCGCCAGCGTCCCGGCGATGCGCCTGCAAACGGATCTGGCGGAGCAATGGCTGCCGAAAATCCTCTCTACCGAATACGACCCGCGCAACGTCGGCATGGCCCACAAGGCCGGGGTCACCATCGGCATGGCGATGACCGAGAAACAGGGCGGCACCGACGTGCGGGCCAACACCACCAAGGCTTTTCCGGTCGGCGCCAGTGGTCCGGGCCAGGCGTATGAACTGGTGGGCCACAAGTGGTTCTGTTCGGCCCCGATGTGCGATGCCTTCCTCACCCTGGCCCAGACTGACAAGGGTTTGACCTGCTTCCTGCTGCCGCGCCATCGCCCGGACGACACGCGCAATCAGTTCTACATACAGCGCCTGAAGAACAAACTCGGCAATTGCTCCAACGCTTCCAGCGAAGTGGAGTTTCGTGGTGCGCTGGCATGGATGGTCGGCGAGGAGGGGCGCGGCGTTCCGACCATCATTGAAATGGTCGCCATGACCCGCTTCGATTGCATGGTTGGTTCGAGCTCGCTGATGCGCCAGGCCCTGACCCAGGCCAGCCACCACTGCGCTCACCGCAAGGTCGGCGGCAAGTTGCTCAGCGAACAACCCTTGATGCAAAACGTACTGGCCGACCTGGCCCTGGAAAGCGAAGCCGCCCTGGCCTTGAGCCTGCGCATGGGCCGGGCGCTGGATCATCTTGATGATGAGCAAGAAGCCAAGTTCGCTCGGCTGGTCACGGCGGTGGGCAAGTACTGGATCTGCAAACGCGCGCCCGGAATGATCAACGAAGCCGCCGAATGCATGGGCGGCGCCGGTTATGTCGAAGACAGCATCCTGCCGCGGTTGTACCGTGAGGCGCCGGTCAATTCGACGTGGGAAGGTTCCGGCAACGTGCAATGCCTCGACGTGCTGCGAGCGTTGTCGAAGGAGCCCGGTGTGCTCGACGTACTGTTCAGCGAATTGGGTGATGGCCATGGCGACAAGCGCCTGGCCGCACACATCACTCAATTGCGGACAGCGTTCAAGGACACCAGCGACATTCAATACCGCGCCCGCCAGCTCACCGAAGACATCGCCTTGGGCCTTCAGGCCAAGCTGTTGCTGGAGGCGGGCAACGGCGCCGTCAGTGATGCCTTCATCGCCAGCCGCCTGGGTTCGGCCGGCCGGGTGTATGGCGCGTTGCCACGTGGGCTGGATGTGGAAGCGATTGTCGCCCGGTCGACCCCGCTTGTGTGAACAACACCGGATCCCTGTGGGAGCGGGCTTGCTCGCGAAAGCGGTCTGTCAGTCACATCAATTTTGAATGTACCGCCGCATTCGCGAGCAAGCCCGCTCCCACATTGGATTGATGGTGTGCATAGCATCTGTGAATCAACACTCCACTGTTCCCGTCAGACGACGATGCAGGCAAGATGAAGGCCTGCAAGTCAGAACACAGGATGCTGATCGTGACCGAAGCTTTTATTGTCGTTCAAACCGCCGAGCAAGCCGTGGACCGGCTTGCGCTCTTGCACAATCGTGCAACCACCGCGCTGAACCAGGCGCTCAAGCGTTACCTCAAGGATCGAGTCGAACCGGACGCCGAACAGCGTGCGATGTTTCGTTATCCCGAACTGCGTCTGACCTACCTTTGCCAGGGCGAAGTCCCACAGACCACTCGGGCCTACGCCAAGGTTCAGTTGCCGGGGACTTACAGCGTCACCGTCACTCATCCCGCCGCCTTCCGTAAATACCTGCTGGAACAGCTGGTGCCGTTGATGCATGACTTCACCGTGACGGTGGAAGTCGGCATCAGTCAGCAAAACATTCCTTATCCATACGTGGTTGAGCAGGGCGAAGAACTGGCCGGCTCCGGCGTCACCGCTGCCACGCTGGCGCGAGTGTTCCCGAGTACGGATTTGTCTGCCGCGACCGATGGCATCGCCGACGGTTTGTACGATTGGGAAAATACCGACCCGCTGCCGCTGGCCTTGTTCGACGCCGCGCGGGTGGATTTCTCCCTGCGCCGTCTGGTGCATTACACCGGCAGCGACTGGCGTCATGTGCAGCCATGGATTCTGCTGACCAACTATCACCGTTACGTCGACCAGTTCATCGTTCATGGCCTGGAACAGTTGCGCAGCGATCCGCGTTTCGTGCGCATGGTCTTGCCGGGCAACGTGATCATCGAAAAGAGCATGGACCACGGCGAAGCCTCGGCGATTGCCGCCGGTGTGGTTTGGCACCGCTATCAGATGCCGGCCTATCACCTGATCGCCAGCGACGGCCATGGCGTGACCTTGGTGAACATCGGCGTCGGCCCGTCCAACGCCAAGAACATCACCGATCACCTGGCGGTGCTGCGTCCGCATTGCTGGCTGATGATCGGTCACTGTGGCGGCTTGCGTCAGTCGCAGACCATTGGCGATTACGTGCTGGCGCACGCTTACATGCGCCGCGACGGGATTCTCGATCGGGTCGTGCCACCGAATATTCCGATTCCGGCCCTGGCCGAAGTGCAGATGGCGTTGCAACAAGCAGCGGCCAATATCACCGGTGAGAAGGGTGACGAACTGAAAAAACGCCTGCGCACCGGCACCGTACTGACCTACGACGACCGTAACTGGGAATTGCGTTGGGCTCAGGAACGTCCGCTGATCAACCTGTCTCGCGCCGTGGCGGTGGACATGGAAAGCGGCACCATCGCGGCGCAAGGTTATCGCTTGCGGGTTCCGTACGGCACGTTGCTCTGTGTTTCGGACAAACCGTTGCACAGCGAAATCAAACTGCCGGGTTCGGCCAACGCCTTCTATGAGCGCGCGGTCAGCCAGCACTTGAAGATCGGGATCGAGGCGGTGGATCTGTTGCGCACCGAACTCAACTCGCTGCACTCGCGCAAACTGCGCAGCTTCGACGAGCCGCCGTTCCGCTGATTGTTCTCATGGTCATTTAGCGGTCAGGGCACTAGCATTAGCAGCCCTGACCGTTAGATGTTCCTTTTCCCATGTCTCGTCCTCAACGTCCCGTTTCCCGCCGCCCTGGCGTGAAGCCTGTGCCATCGTCCTCAGCCCCGCGCCGTGTCGCCAAAGCGCCGCCGGCCGAGCCGAAGCTGATTCTGTTCAACAAGCCTTTTGATGTGCTGACGCAATTCAGCGACGGCGAAGGGCGGGCGACGCTCAAGGATTACATCGAGATTCCCGGGATTTACCCGGCAGGACGGCTGGACCGCGACAGCGAAGGTTTGCTGCTGCTGACCAACGACGGCCAGCTTCAGGCGCGGATCGCCGACCCGAAACACAAACTGGCGAAGACCTATTGGGTGCAGGTGGAAGGCGAGCCGAGCGCCGAGCAATTGCAGCGATTGCGTGATGGCGTCGAACTGAATGACGGCATGACGCTACCGGCTGAAGCGCGGCAGCTTGAAGAACCTGAACTGTGGCCACGCAACCCGCCGGTGCGCTTTCGCAAAAGTGTGCCGACCAGTTGGCTGGAGCTGGTGATTCGCGAAGGGCGTAACCGTCAGGTACGGCGCATGACCGCAGCGGTCGGCTTACCGACGTTGCGTCTGGTGCGGGTCAAAATCGGTGACTGGTCGATCGAAGGGCTCGATCAGGGCCAGTGGAAGGAAGTGCCGGCGCGTTTATAACGTGCCGGATTCGATCAGGCCGATGACCACACTTTTGATCACGAACGCGGCCACGCCCAGGCCGAGTACGAAGAACAGGATGAACGAGCCAAAGCGTCCGGCCTTGGACTTCTTCGCCAGATCCCAGACGATGAAACCCATGAAAATGATCAGAATGCTGACCAGTCCGGTCATCATCCACTCTTCGAGTACTGCAGGATCCATCGAACATCTCCAGCGCGGGCGGGGCTAAAAGGCGCTGGAGTATACGTCATGGGTGATTGGCGAAGTATTGACCTGCGGCAGCGTGTCGCAGCTATTCGTCGCCCGGCCCTACCCTTGTAGGCGCTGTGTAGGAGCTGTCGAGTGAAACGAGGCTGCGATCTTTTGATGTTGTTTTTAAAGAGCAAGATCAAAAGATCGCAGCCTCGTTTCACTCGACAGCTCCTACCAGAAGCGGGTCTCAGCTGCGCAAGTGAGTGAGGGGCAGTTCAGTGCTGTTGAGCACCTGATTCAACACAAAACTCGACCGCACACTCGTCACCCCTTCAATCCGGGTGAGGTGTCCCAGCAGCAATTTCTGATAATGATCCATGTCCGGCACGACGACCTTGAGCTGGTAGTCCGCATCCATCCCGGTCACCAAACTGCATTCCAGCACCTGCGGCAACGTACGAATCGCCGCTTCGAAGTTCTCGAACCGCTCCGGTGTATGCCGGTCCATGCCGATCAATACGTAAGCCGTCAGGCTCAGGCCGAGCATCTTGCGGTCCAGCAGGGCCACCTGGCGGGAGATGTAGCCATCATCTTCCAGCTGCTTGACCCGCCGCGAGCATGGCGAGGGGGACAGGCCGATGCGTTCGGCCAGCTCCTGGTTGGAGATGCGCGCGTCACGCTGCAATTCCGCCAAAATGCTCAGGTCGTATCGGTCGAGTTTGCTCATCAATCAGGCCTTTGTCATAACTATTGCGGTAGATTATCTATCCAGGGTTAAAAATTGCGCAAGTGATGTTTATTTAAGCAATCTTCGCAATCCTCTGCCGGCGCCGCGAGCCTATTCTTATCACCAGAATCACTGCTCGGACAAACAGTCCAGTGCGGCTCGCCCAATCAGGCCAGCTGCGGTCGCCACCCCCACCGGGGATGAGTCGGCCCCCGAGCTACACACTGTCCAGAAGACGGCGTGAGGTGAGCCGACGTCATAAGCGTCGAGCACGGACGAAGTTCTCTAAAGGGAGGCCGACGGGTCTCCCTTTTCTTTTGCCCGGAATTTGACGACGGCGCTCAATAAATAAGTTTCGCGACTGATAACCTGTTGCAGAACCGGCCCGTGCTTTCTCAGTCTTACGTACAGGCCCTAACCCGCAGTGAGGAAAAGCATGAAGTCGCGCATCTGGCGTTTGGCCGGTGTTGGTTTGCTGTGTATCAGTGTCACTGCGCAATCGCTGGCCGATGAGCCGCAAAACCGTGGCCCCGATGGCGGGCAACACGGGTCGGATGGCCACCAGGGAAACAATCAGGGCCATGGCGGAAATAATCAGCCGCGCCCGCAGAACAATCCGCAGCAGAATAACCAGCCGCGTGCGCAGAATAACGAAATCATTCGTGGCGACAACAGTCGTCAGTTCGAGCACAACGGCCAGAATCAGAACAACGGCCAGTGGCAGAACCAGCCCCGGCCACAGCACGATTACAACAATCCGGTTCGCTCGCCGCCGCCACCTCCGCAGTTACCAGCCAATGACCTGCCGATTCAGGGCCGGCCCGACACCGTGCGCCAGACCCAGCAGCCGCAGCGTGGTTACTATCAGGACGTGCCGCGGCGCAACGATAACAACCAGCATTGGCAGAACAACGGCCCGCGTCCCGATGACCATCGCTGGGCCGGTCGCCCGGATGGGCACGGCAATGGCTGGGGTCCCGGCCCGCAGTACCGTCCCGGCCATGTGATCGATCGCTTCCCGGACCGTGATTACCGTGTGCCGTACCGTGGTCAGGATTACTTCTACTCCGGTGGCTACTGGTACCGCCCACAAGGCCCGCGTTATGTGGTGGTACAGCCGCCACGGGGGATTCGCGTCAGCTACTTGCCCGATTACGCGCGTGAAGTGTGGATCGGCGGTGCGCTGTTGTTCCTGGCGGCCGGCTCTTATTACGCCTATCAGGAAAGCACTCAGGATTACGTCGTGGTCGAGCCGCCCGTGCAACCGCAGCCGCAACCGGTCAGCAATGGTTATGACGTGGTGGCGTATCCGGCCAACGGTCAGTCGCCAGAGCAGGTCAATCAGGACGGTTACGAGTGCTATCAATACGCGGTGCAGCAGAGTGGCTTCGATCCGCGAACGGCCACCTACCAGCCGGATCCGTCGGTGGTACAAGCCTACCGACAGGCCCAGGGCAACTGCTTGAGCAGTCGCGGTTATCAGGTTTCTTTCTGAGCCTTGCCTGCCAGTATCACTTCCTGCGGGTCGGCGTGCACCAGCACTTCGGCTCGCGGATAAGCCGCGTGAATCGCATCGGCGGCTTGGTCGCTGATGCCGTGAGCGACTGACAGGGTCAAATCCCCCGGCAATTCCAGGTGCAACTGCACGAACCACTGGTTGCCGGAAACCCGCGTGCGCAGGTCGTGCGCCCCCAATACTCCCGGTACGCTGCAGGCCAGTTCGAGCATGTGCTGGCTGACGTCCGACGGCAGTTCTTCATCCATCAGCACCGTAAAGCTTTCCCGGGCGATATGAATCGCGCTCCAGAGTATGTAGACGGCAATCCCCAAACCGAACCAAGGGTCGACCTGATGCCAGCCAAACCCGGCGAGCACCAGCGCCACCAGAATGCTGCCGTTGAGCAGCAGGTCCGAACGGTAATGCAAGGAATCAGCGCGCACCGCGTTGGAGCCGGTCGCCTTGACGACCCGATGTTGCAACATCAGCAGGGCCAGGGTCAGCACCAGGGAAAACACAATCACCCCGATGCTGATCCATGGCGCCCCCACCGGTTCCGGGTGTTTCAGTCGATCGATCGCCTGCAAGGCAATCAGCACCGCACTGCCGCCAATGAACAACGCCTGAGCCATGCCCGCCAGCGACTCGGCTTTGCCATGGCCGTAACGGTGATCATCGTCGGCCGGGCGCAAGGCGTAATGCACCGCGAGCAGGTTGAGCAGCGAGGTGACGCCGTCGAGGGCCGAGTCGGTCAACCCGGCGAGCATGCTCACCGAACCGCTCAACCACCAGGCGATGGCTTTGGCGACGATCAGCGTGCACGCCACCGCCACCGAGGCACGGGTCGCCAGCCGCAGCAGGCGGGCATGTTCGGAGCTTGCGATCATAGGTGCTGTCGTTCCTTCTTATGCACGGATTACGCGGCGGGTTGCAGGCCGAACATGGCCAGTTGCTGGGCGCTGCCCTTGTGCTGGATCAGGCGCGGGTCATCCAGCGGGAAGCTGCGGCCCAGTTCGGTTTCGAGAATAGTCTGCAACTTGTGGTTATCGACCTTGCCGTCGGCGCCGATGGCTTCCTTGAGTTTTTCCGGGGCCACCTGGGCGGTCTTGCCGGGCTCGAAGTAAATCGCGCCGGTGGCGAAGTCCACGGCAAACGCGATCAGGCCGGGAATGATGTAGAACAGCAAGCCCACGGCATCCAGCGCGGCGATGGCCGGGTCAATCTTGCCGTCAATCTGACCACGACGGTCAGGGTAGAAAATCGATCCGCAAGCGGTCACCTGGGTCAGCAACGTCGCGACCAATACACCGCCAATCAAACGAAAGGGAACACGCATATGAAATCTCCTGAGTCATCTGGAAAACGAAGCGTCGTCGATATGAATTAGGACAGCAACGAGCGACAAGCAGTTCGCCGTTATACTCGGCCCTCTGTTTGGGAGCCAGCATGATTTCTTTGCCGATTGATGAAGTTTTACCCGCCCTGCGTGAAGCCTTGGCTACACGCCACGAAGCCGTGCTCGAAGCACCGCCCGGCGCCGGTAAAACCACCCGCGTGCCGTTGGCCTTGCTCAACGAGCCCTGGTTGGCCGGGCAGACCATTCTCATGCTCGAACCGCGCCGTTTGGCTGCGCGGGCAGCAGCGGAGCGCTTGGCCAGTGAGCTGGGCGAGAAGGTCGGCGAAACCGTCGGCTATCGCATTCGTCTCGACAGCAAAGTCGGCCCCAAAACCCGTATCGAAGTGGTCACCGAAGGCATTCTCACCCGACGCTTGCAGGACGACCCGGCGCTCGAAGGCGTTGGTCTGCTGATCTTCGACGAATTCCACGAGCGCAGTCTCGATGCCGATCTGGCGCTGGCCTTGAGCCTGAATGGCCGCGAGCTGTTTCGTGACGATCAACCGCTGAAAATCCTGTTGATGTCGGCAACGCTGGAAGGCGAACGCCTGGCCGGGTTGCTCGATGACGCGCCGATACTGCGCAGCGAAGGCCGCATGTACCCGGTGGCGATGCGCTGGGGCCGACCGTTCCAGCCCGGTGAATTCATCGAGCCGCGCTTGGTGCAAACCATCCTCGAAGCCTTGAACGATGAAACCGGCAGCGTGCTGGTGTTCCTGCCGGGGCAGGCGGAAATCCGTCGGGTGCATCAGCAACTCGCCGATGCACTGGGCGATAGCACACAGGTTCTGCTTTGCCCGTTGCACGGTGAACTGGATCTGGCGGCGCAACGCGCGGCGATCGATCCGGCCCCCGCCGGCAAACGCAAAGTGGTGCTGGCGACCAACATTGCCGAGACCAGTCTGACCATCGACGGCGTGCGCGTGGTGATCGATGCCGGGTTGGCGCGGGTGCCGCGTTTCGATCCCGGCAGCGGCATGGCCCGCCTCGATACTCAGCGTATTTCCAAAGCCAGCGCCACTCAGCGCGCGGGCCGGGCAGGGCGGTTGGAGCCGGGCGTGTGTTATCGCTTGTGGTCGCAGGATCAGCACGAGCAACTGGCGGCCTACGCCAGCGCGGAAATTCTCTCGGCGGATCTTGCCGGGCTCGCTTTGCAACTCGGTCGTTGGGGCGTGACACCGGGGCAATTGGTGTGGCTCGACGTGCCGCCCGCGGCCGCTTATGCACAGGCTCAGGACTTGCTTGATCGCCTGGGCGCATTGGACGGCGAAGCGCTGACCCGTCACGGCCAGGCGATGGCCGAACTGCCAGCGCATCCGCGTATCGCGCATTTGCTGTTGCGCGGTCAGGCGCTCGGCTTGGCCGACATGGCCTGTGATGTCGCGGCCTTGCTCGGCGAGCGAGATATTTTGCGTGGCGCCAGGGCGGATCTGCACAGCCGATTGGTGTTGTTGTCCGGCGAAGAACGCGCTGCACGCGGCGCTCAGGGTGGCGTGCAACGAGCCCGGCAACTGGCGCGGCAGTATCGCGGATATCTGCGGGGCAAGGCGTCGGAACCGGTCAGCGATCCGGATCATCCGCGCTGGCTCGGCGCGCTGTTGGCATTGGCCTATCCAGACCGCGTTGCCCAGCAGCGTCGTGCCGGTGGCGCGGAGTATCGTTTGGCCAATGGCCGTGCGGCGTTGTTCGCCGAAGCCGACAGTTTGATGAAGCAACCGTGGCTGGTGATCGCCGATCTCGGCAGTCGTCAGGGCCAGCGTGAGGAACGGATTTATCTGGCGGCGGATTTCGATCCGGCGCTGTTCGATTCAGTGCTGGCCGAACAGGTGCGCTGCGTCGATCAACTGGATTGGGATGAGCGCGAAGGCGTGTTGCGCGCCGAGCGTCAGCGTAAGGTCGGTGAATTGATCCTCAGCCGCGAGCCGTTGACCGGACTCGATGAGACCGCCCGCAGTCAGGCGCTGGTGAACTTGGTACGCCGCAAAGGTCTGGAGCTGTTGCCCTGGACGCCAGAGTTGCGTCAGTGGCAAGCGCGAGTGGCGTTGCTGCGACAGCTGGACCTCAGCAGTAAAGATCAGAGTGAATGGCCGGATGTCAGCGACGCCGCCCTGCTCAAAAGCCTTGAACATTGGCTGATGCCGTACCTGGGCAAAGTTTCGCGGCTCAGTCACTTCGCCAATCTGGACCTGTCGAGCATCGTCCATAACCTGTTGCCGTGGCCGCTGCCGCAACGGCTCGATGAGCTGGCGCCGCATCATTTGAGCGTGCCGTCCGGTTCGTCGATTCGTCTGGATTACAGCGAACAGCCGCCGATTCTGGCGGTGCGGTTGCAGGAGTTGTTCGGCCTGGCCGAAACCCCGCGGATTGCCGGTGGCCGGCAGGTGGTCAAACTGCATTTGCTGTCCCCGGCGAGACGGCCGGTGCAGGTGACCCAGGACCTGGCGAACTTCTGGCGCAGCACGTATGCCGAGGTGAAGAAGGATTTAAAGGGTCGGTACCCGAAGCACTACTGGCCGGATGATCCGCTGGTGGCCGAGGCGACGGCGCGGATCAAGCCGCGTAAAAGCTGAAGATCTTTTGACGTTGATGTTCAAGAGGCGGCCTTCGCGGTGAGCTGCTCCCGGCAATAATCGGCAAACAACTGCGCCGGTTTGGTCAACTGCCCGCGCTTCAACCACGCCGCCACCAGCCCTGAGCCGGTGATGTCTTCGACGATGTCCACGCACACCACTTTCTGGCCGTCATAGGTGCATTCCGAGTGCGGCCGAGTGACCAGAATCGAAAAACCGAACCCTTGCCCGACCATGCCTCGGACCATCTCGATCGACGGTGAGCTGAAGGCAATGTTCGGCGTCAGTCCCAACTCTTCGAACAGGCTGACGAAGTAGGTCCGGCTCGGTTGCACGTCCAGCAAAATCATCGGCTCCAGGCACAGATCACGCAGCGACACTTGTTTCAGCTGAGCAAAGCGATGATCCGCCGGCAGCAACGCGTAAGGTCGCTGCGCCGGCATCAAGGGTTCGGTCTGGATAGTGGCGTCGAGGTCGTGTTCATACAGGATCGCCAAATCGAAGGTGCCCGAGGTCAGGCCTTGCACCAGCTCTTGCTGTTCGCCGTCGCGGATGCGGATTTTCACCCCCGGATACAGCGCCGAGAACCCGGCAATCAACTGCGGCAGGTACAGCGGCGCGACCGTTTCGAAGCAACCGATGTCGATTTGCCCGGCCACCACGTCGTTGTCGGCGAGGGCGTTCTGTTCGAACTCCTTGGCCATGCGCAGCAGTTCCTGGGCCTTGCGGTAGAAGCGTGCGCCGCTGGGGGTCAAGGACACGCCCTGGGCGTGATGACGGATCAGCAGTTGCACGCCGAAGCTGTCTTCCAGGCCTTTGATCGCCGTGGAAATCGCCGGTTGGGCGATGTACAGCTTGCGCGACGCCTCGGCGACGCTGCCGCATTCGACGGTGGTGATGAAGTACTTCAATTGACGCAGGTTGTAGGCAGCCACGGCAAACCTCGGGGTGGATGATTTCGACATCCAGGCAATTTTCGCGCCGACTGCATCCGTTCTGACGACGGTGTTGTTATGCCTGAACAATAACCACATACCGCGCCAGCGGGGAGATTAGCTGCCCAGTTTTTTCATGGTCTGCGAACACATTTTTACTATTTTTCCTGGACACAGGCCTGGGCCACCATCCAATCCACAAGAAAGCCCATGGAGCATCTGAACGTGTTCGAGCTTACATTCTGGCAAAACAAAGCCGCTGCGCTGCAGTTTCCCGATCAAGCCGTGATCGACGGCAAACCCTGTGCCGCGCAGTCGGGGCAGACCTTTGCCGCGATCAACCCTGCCACCGGCCAGTACCTGGCGAACGTGGCCGCGTGCGGCGAAGAAGACGTGGACGCTGCGGTACGCAATGCGCGGCAAGTGTTCGAGGCCGGCACCTGGTCGGCGCGTTCGCCGAATGAGCGCAAACAAGTGCTGTTGCGCCTGGCCGATCTGATCATGACCCATCGCGAAGAACTGGCGCTGCTCGATTCGCTGAACATGGGCAAACCGGTGATGGACGCCTACAACATCGACGTCCCGGGCGCCGCCGGGGTGTTTCGCTGGTACGCCGAAAGCCTCGACAAACTCTACGACCAGATCGCCCCGAGCGCGCAGAACGTGCTGGCGACCATCACCCGCGAAGCGTTGGGCGTGGTCGCTGCCGTGGTGCCCTGGAATTTCCCGCTGGACATGGCCGCCTGGAAACTCGCACCCGCGTTGGCGGCGGGTAATTCGGTGATCCTCAAACCCGCCGAGCAGTCACCGTTTTCCGCCCTGCGTCTGGCCGAGCTGGCGCTGGAAGCCGGCCTGCCAGCCGGCGTGCTGAACGTGTTGCCGGGGCTCGGTGAGCAGACCGGCAAAGCCCTCGGTTTGCACCCGGACGTCGATTGCCTGGTGTTCACCGGCTCCACCGAAGTCGGCAAATATTTCATGCAGTATTCCGCGCAATCGAACCTGAAACAGGTGTGGCTGGAGTGCGGTGGCAAGAGCGCCAATCTGGTGTTTGCTGATTGTCAGGACCTGGATCTCGCCGCAGAGAAAGCCGCGTTCGGGATCTTCTTCAATCAGGGTGAAGTCTGTTCGGCCAACTCGCGGTTGCTGGTGCAGCGTTCGATTCATGACGAGTTCGTCGAGCGCCTCAAAGCGCACGCCGAATGCTGGCAGCCGGGTGATCCACTGGACCCGTCGAGCCGCGCCGGGGCGATTGTCGACAGCCGTCAGACCGCACGCATCATGAAGTTCATCCAGCAGGCCGAACGCCAAGGCGCAACAAAGCTCTGTGGCGGTCGACAGTCGATTTTCAACGGTTCCGACAACTTCATCCAGCCGACGATTTTCACCGGCGTGAGCCCTGACATGCCGCTGTTTCGCGATGAAGTGTTCGGCCCGGTGCTGGCGGTCACGGCGTTCGATGACGAGGCACACGCCTTGCAACTTGCCAACGACAGCGTCTACGGTTTGGCCGCGTCGCTGTGGACCGATGACCTCAACCGCGCCCACCGCGTGGCGCGGCAATTGCGGGCGGGCACGGTGTCGGTCAACAGTGTCGACGCGCTGGACGTGACCGTGCCTTTCGGCGGCGGAAAGCAATCCGGTTTCGGCCGCGACCTGTCACTGCATTCATTCGATAAATACACCCAGTTGAAGACCACCTGGTTTCAGCTGCGCTCATAACAGCCGCTAATAACAAAACGGAGAACTGGCGATGACCACACCACGTGAAACCCGCGACTACCAGGCCGCCGACGCTGCGCACCACATCCACGCATTCGTCGATCAAAAAGCGCTCAACGATGAAGGGCCTCGGGTGATGGTCCGTGGCGAGCGCCTGCATCTGTGGGACAACGATGGTCGGCGTTACCTCGACGGCATGTCCGGGCTGTGGTGCACCAACCTCGGTTACGGCCGCAAGGATCTGGCCGCCGCCGCGACCCGTCAACTGGAGCAGTTGCCGTACTACAACATGTTTTTCCACACCACTCACCCGCAGGTGATCGAGCTGTCGGAGCTGCTGTTCAGCCTGTTGCCGGGGCACTACAGCCACGCGATCTACACCAACTCCGGTTCCGAGGCCAATGAGGTGCTGATCCGCACCGTGCGCCGTTACTGGACGATCCTCGGCAAGCCCGAGAAGAAAATCATGATCGGTCGCTGGAACGGTTACCACGGTTCGACCCTGGCGGCGACGGCGCTCGGTGGCATGAAGTTCATGCACGAAATGGGCGGCATGATTCCCGACATCGAACACATCGATGAGCCGTACTTTTTCGCCCACGAGGGCAACCTGACCCCGGCTGAATTTGGCCTGCGGGCGGCGCAGCAGCTGGAAGCGAAGATTCTCGAACTGGGTGCGGACAAGGTCGCCGGGTTCATCGCCGAACCGTTCCAGGGCGCCGGTGGGATGATCTTTCCACCCGAAAGTTACTGGCCGGAAATTCAGCGGATCTGCCGCCAGTACGATGTGCTGTTGTGCGCTGACGAAGTGATCGGCGGCTTCGGTCGTACCGGCGAATGGTTCGCCCACGAGCACTTCGGTTTCGAGCCGGACACGCTGTCGATCGCCAAGGGTTTGACCTCGGGTTACATCCCCATGGGCGGTTTGATTCTGTCGAAGAAAATGGCTCAGGTACTGGTGGAGCAGGGCGGGGTGTTTGCCCACGGCTTGACCTACTCCGGGCACCCGGTGGCAGCGGCGGTGGCCATCGCCAACCTCACGGCGTTGCGCGATGAAGGGGTGGTGACGCGGGTCAAGGATGACATCGGGCCGTACCTGCAACAGTGCTTGCGCGAGGTGTTCGGCAAGCACCCGTTGGTGGGCGATATTCAGGGTGTCGGCATGGTGGCGGCGCTTCAATTGGCTGAAGACAAAACCAGTCGCAAGCGCTTTGCCAACGAGAACGACATTGCCTGGCGTTGCCGCACGATTGGCTTTGAAGAGGGGGTGATTATTCGCTCGACGCTGGGGCGGATGATCATGGCGCCGGCGTTGATTGCCAGTCGTGAAGAGGTTGATGAACTGGTTGGCAAAACTCTGAAAGCCGTTGATCGTACGGCACAGGAATACGGTCGGCTTTAATCTAGTAGCGCTCTTTCAGGCCTCTTCGCGAGCAAGCCCGCTCCCACATTGGATTTGTGATCGACACAGATCCCCTGTGGGAGCGGGCTTGCTCGCGAATGCGATAGCCAATTCACCACACCGCTCAGCTTTTGCACCCACCTCGGGCATCCCCGCCCACAGCGCCCTTTCGCAGCGCACGCTACCCAGTTTTTTCATCACTCCCATCGACATATTTCCTAATTTTCCTAATCCCCGCCTTGGGCCAACATCGACCTCGCCAGTCAGCCAAACGCTGCTCGCCGAAAGGTCCATCAGAGACCTCAGGTGGCAGCACTTCTCCAAGGCCGCTGGCCGTACTGCCCATGACAAAACTAAATCAACAGCTTTGGGAGTGCTCCATGATCAAGTCCTTGCTTACCCGCTTCGCACATCCACTGGCGGTCACCGCCATCGCCGCGACGGTCGCCACCAGCGCCCAGGCCGGCACCCTCTCTATCGGCCACACCACGTGGGTCGGTTACGGCACGCTCTACCTGGCTCAGGACCTGGGCTATTTCAAGGAAAACGGGTTGACCGTCGAATTGCCCGTCGTCGAAGAGGCCTCGATGTACATGGCTGCGCAAGCCTCGGGCGAGTTGTCGGGCTCCGCGTCGACCATCGACGAAGTGCTCAAGTACCGCCCGCAATTCTGCTTCAAGGCTGTAGCTGCACTGGACGACAGCCATGGTGGCGACGGTGTTTTGGTCGGCAAGGACGTCAAGAGTCTGCAGGAGCTGAAAGGCAAAGCCGTGGCGGTGAACGAAGGGTCGACTTCGCAGTTCTGGCTGTCTTACCTGCTGAAAAAACACGGCATGAAAATGAGCGACATCACCGTGCAGAACATGACAGCTGACGACGCCGCCACCGCGTTCATCGCCGGTCGCGTACCCGCCGCGGTGACGTGGGAACCGCACCTGTCGATGGTTCGCAGCAAGCAACAAGGCAAGGTGCTGATTGACAGCAGCAGTACGCCGGGAGTGATTGTCGACGTGGTCGCGCTCAACTGCACGGTCATCGACAAGCAGCCGGAAGACGTCAAGGCGTTGGTGGCCGGTCTGTACAAGGCGGTCCAGTACACCAAGGACCATCCGCAAGAAGCCTACAAAATCATGGCCAAAGGCGTCGGCGGTTACCTGGCCGATCCGAAGGAATTGGCCGCAGCTGCGCAAGGCGTGCGCTTCTACGATCAGGCCATGAGTGAAAAACTCCTCGGCTCGCCGGGCAAACCGGGCGACAGCGAACCGCTGATCAAACTGGCCAACGAGACCGCCAGCGAATTGCAGGGCAAACCCTACAGCGTCAGCAATGACGACCTGATCGACAACCGCTTCGTCAGCCCGCTCTAGGAGGTTTGCATGTTCAAGCGCAATTCATGGCTGAGCCGCTGCATCACGCCCAAGACCGGTTTGCCGGTGTCGGTGATCTGGAGCGCGAGCGGTCTGGCCTGGGTGTTATTGGTCGGCCTGTGGGCCGGGTTGTCTTACGGCGGCGTGGTGCCGGGCATGTTCCTGCCGACACCGGGCGCGGTGGTCGAGGCCGCCGTGCGCCTGAGCCGCGACGGCACGCTCGGTCTGCATGTGTGGGCCAGCCTCGAAGTGGTGATGGTCGGTTTCATCGTATCGTCGCTGGTGGCGGTGCCGCTGGGGTTGCTGATGGGCAGCTTTCGCATCGTTCAGGCGTTCCTTGAACCGATGGTGAACTTCATCCGTTACCTGCCGGTAACTTCGTTCGTGCCGCTGTTCATTCTGTGGATCGGCATCGGTCTGGAACAGCGGGTTTCGGTGATCATCTTCGGCGTGTTCTTCCAGCAACTGGTGATGATCGCGGACGTGTCCAAAGGCATCTCCAAGGACCTGATCAACGCGTCTTACACCCTTGGCTCGAACCGCCGCGATGCGGTGCTGCATGTGATCGCCCCGGCGTCGTTGCCGGGTGTGCTCGACACCTTGCGTGTGACCATGGGCTGGGCCTGGACTTACCTGGTGGTCGCCGAACTGGTTGCGGCCTCCAGCGGTCTGGGTTACTTGAGCCTTAAAGCCATGCGCGGCTTTCAAGTGGATGTGATTTTCCTGGCTATCGCGATCATCGGTCTGTTGGGCCTGGTCACCGATCAACTGTTCCGTTTTCTCCGTCTGAGGATCGCCGCATGGGCTCAGTAAGCGCCGTCAACCCTCGTTTCGTCACGCCACAGGCCACCCCGGTGCACGCCGCACCACGGCTGCAAGTGGACAAGGTCAGCCTTCGCTATCAAAAGCCCGACGGTGGCGTGTTTACCGCGCTGGATCAGGTGTCGTTCGAAGTGCCGGATCAACAATTCGCCGTGCTGGTGGGGCCTTCGGGCTGCGGCAAGTCGAGTTTGCTGTACCTCACCGCCGGATTGAATGAGCCCACGGAAGGCGAGATCTACGTCGGTGGCCAGCAAGTTCAGGGACCGGGCGCGGATCGCGGCATGGTGTTTCAGAGCTACACACTGTTCCCCTGGCTGACGGTGCGGCAGAACGTCGAGTTCGGCCTCAAGCGTCGCGGTATGGCAGCCGCTCAGCGCAAGGAGATCGTCGATTACTACGTCAATGAAGTCGGCCTGACCGGGTTTGCCGACAACTACGCCAAGCAGTTGTCCGGCGGCATGATGCAGCGCGTGGCGATTGCTCGGGCGCTGGCCAATGATCCGCAAATCCTGCTGATGGACGAGCCCTTCGGTGCACTCGACAGTCAGACGCGTCTGCAAATGCAGCAACTGTTGTTGCGGGTCTGGGGCAACAGCAAGAAGACCGTGTTGTTCGTGACCCACGATATCGACGAGGCGATTCTGCTGGGCGACCGGGTCTACGTGATGGGCGCGCGGCCGGGTCGGATCAAGCAGATTCTGGACGTGCCGATCGAACGCCCACGGACCCTGGACATGGTCATGGAGCGCTCGTTCATCGACATGAAGCGCAAGATCTTCGGGCTATTGCACGATGAGCTGGAAGAGGAGCATTGATACGGAAGCCAGTTATGCGCAATCCCTGTGGGAGCGGGCTTGCTCGCGAAGGCGATTTATCATTCAACATTGATGTCGGCTGACCCACCGCTTTCGCGAGCAAGTCGAATCGTCGCACCGCCGCTCCCACAGGTTTTGCGTCGTTAGTTGGCGGGTAGGAGGAAACGGGCGATCACCGGCAAGTGATCGGAGATCCGCAAGGTGTCGTCCTGCCTCACCGCAGCCTCGACCCGTTTGATCCGCGGACTGTAGAACAGGTAGTCGACAGTCCGGTCCGGGCCGTTCAAGCCCGGATCATTCGGGTAATGGGTCAGCCACCGCGCCCGGTCGATGCCGCTGGCTTCGTTGTTGGTCGGGATCATCGGGTATTTGTCCCACAGCACATGCAGCGCGCTGTCTGCGGAGTAGGGCGTACGTTGCGCGTCGGGCAGGCGTCGATACTGCCCCAGTGGCAACAGGTTGAAGTCCCCACCGATCAACCACGGCGTGCCGCGGCTTTCGAGTTTGTCGAGGACTTTGACCGTGGCCGTCACCTGGGATTGCAGTGTTTCGTCGGGCGGGATAACGCGGTCCAGATGGGTGTTGAGCACCGCTATCTGACCGCCGCCGCTCAACGGCAGATACGTGACCAACAAGGCATTTTTCGGTTTGAACTGGCGGGTGATGAAATTGGCTGGTGCGACTGGTAATTGCAGGCGTTCGGCATGTTCGATCTGGTAGCGGCTGAGGGTGGCCAGTTGCCGGCCGACGCTGCCGAAGATGTGCGGCTCGGGCACGAAGTCGGCTTTCCAGTCGAAGGCGTGAGTGCTGCACGGATACAGGTCCGCGACCCGCTCCTGAAGCAGTTTGAACTGGTTTTGGTAATCGCTGGCCTTGGCGCCGTCATCGAGCTCTTGCAACAGCACGACGTCCGGTTGTTCGTCGCGGATCACCCGCGCCACTTCATCGAGGCTGAAGGCCATGTCTTCGGGCGTGGGTTTTTCGTCATTGCCGGCCGCCAGGTCATTCCAGAACACGTAGCGTTTTCCCGCCAGGTACTGGATGTTCCAGGTCATCACCTTCAGCGCCTGACCGGGCACCAGCGTCGGTGCCTGGGCGTTGCAACTGACCGGCAAGGCTTCCTTGGCTTCGGGGCGCCAGGTCAGGTTGTAGATCAGGGCAATCAGGCCGGCCACGGTCAACAGGCCCAGCAGGGTGTAGCGCAGTAGACGGGTCATGGCTCGGCTTATAGCGTTACAAAAGTTGACCCCGAGCATAACCGACAGACGGGCTTAAGCCCACGGGTGGAACGGTCAGAGCGGGCCGTCAATTTTCTCGGGCACATCATCGATCAGCATGAACAGGCGGAACAGCACCACGCTGACGAACAGTTGCAGGAAGCTGTGGGCGCTGTCGATCAGCAGCGAAATCACCGGGTTCTGCGGTTCCGGGTAAACCGCCAGGGTCGCGCCCTTGAGTACCCACAACGGGCCCATCACACAGAGAATGCACACCAGAATGCGCAGGAAGTTGCCGCGGCTCAGGCGCAGGCTTTCCTTCATCGCCGCCAGCGGTGCGAAGCCGCGCAGCACCAGCAAGTACTCGCCAAACGCCAGGGTCACCATCAGCCAGATGCCCGGCAGGAAATACAGCGACAGGCCGATCAGGATCAGCAAGGTATTGAGCGCAGTGAGCACGGCGAAGCGCGGCCACAGGTAGGCGGCCCTCGCCAGCAGGTCGCGATTGCGCGGTGACTCGCCACGGCTGCGGGCATCGAGAAACAGAATCAGCGCGGCGGTGTACAGCGGGTAGACCAGCAGGCCGACAATCACGCTGATACCGGGAAAGCTGTCCGGCTCGGTGGAGTGATCGACCACTTGCTGCAGCAGCGCCTCGAAGATCACCAGCGGCAGGCACAGCCGCACGATCTGGCCCAGATTGCGCTTGAAGAAGTACAGAGAGTCACGCAGCACATCGAACGAATTCATCAGTCGGTATCGCAGGTTGAAAGCAGTGGCCCACTTTAACCGATGAAGCGCTTTGGGGCGCAAACGTAAACGTTCGGTAAAGACCATTGAAACATCCTGTATCAGCCTCCATTACGGATGAGCACCTTATCCACAGTGGATAAGGGCGACGATATTCCCGGCAATCTACGAGGTCGCCATGAACAGCGAAGAACAAACCCTGATCGATGGACTGTTTTCCCGGCTGCAACAGGCCGAAACGGACTCAGCCCCGCGCGACGCCCAGGCCGAGGCGCGGATCAAGGAACACCTGACTCGCCAGCCTACGGCAGGCTATTTCATGACCCAGGCGATTCTGGTGCAAGAGGCCGCCATCAAAAGCCTCGACGAACAGAACAAACAACTCGCCCAGCAAGTCCAGCAATTGCAGGCCGAACTGCAATCGGCCAAGGCTCAGCCGGCGGCTGCGGCGCCGAGCAGCGGTGGCTTCTTGTCGAGCATCTTCGGTGGCGGTTCTCGTGATCCGCAGCCAGCGCCCACCCAAAGCCCACCCGCATCGAGTGGTGGCGGCTGGCGTGAACCGGCACGGCCGTCGTTCAACTCGCAGCCGCCTCAGCAAAACTTCGGTGCAGCGCCGCCTCAGCAGAATTACGCCCCGCAACAGCCTGCCGGCAGCGGTTTCCTCGGTGGTGCGCTAAAAACCGCCGCTGGTGTGGCCGGTGGCGTGATGCTGGCGCAAGGCATCAGCAGCCTGTTCCATCACAATCAGCAGCCGGAAGTGGTTGAAGTGATCAAGGAAGAACCGGCTCAGGTCAACGATCAGAGCGGTGACAAGGGCTGGGGCGATGATCAGCGTGTGGCTGACAACTCCAGTGATCAGGGCAGTTTTACCGACGCCGACTACAGCGATGACAGCTCATCGTTCTTCGGCGGCGACGACGATTCCTTCGTCTGATACGCCATTCGTCCGGAGCGCTGCGGCGCTTCGGGCCGATTATTCGCGGAACAATCCTTCAGGCTGGCATACTGGGCAACTTTTCGGGCCTGGTGCCTGATCCTGCCCGCGCTCCGGCGCGCCAACGAGGATGACCGGTGAAAAAAATCGCAGTGTTCGCCGATGTCCAGAACCTCTATTACACCGTGCGTCAGGCCTATGGTTGCCATTTCAACTATGCCGCGCTGTGGGCTGATATCAGCAAGCAGGGCGATATCGTCGAGGCCTATGCCTACGCCATCGATCGCGGCGACAGCAAACAGCAGCAATTCCAGCAGATCCTGCGCAACCTCGGCTTCGTCGTGAAGCTCAAGCCCTACATCCAGCGCAGCGATGGCTCGGCCAAGGGCGACTGGGACGTGGGCATCACCCTCGACATCATGGACGCCGCCGATCATGTCGACGAAGTGGTGCTGGCCTCCGGTGACGGTGATTTCGACATGTTGCTGGAGCGCATCATCACCAAGCACGGGGTGCAAGCCGTGGCCTACGGCGTGCCGGGCCTGACGGCCAACTCGCTGATCCGCGCCGCCAGCCGCTACGTGCCGATCGAAGGCGCGTTGCTGCTCAAGAATTGATTTTTACGGAGTTGAAACAGGTTTGGAACGCATAGCAGTCATCGACTTTGAAACCACCGGGATCTCCCCGAGCAGCAGCTGCCGGGCCACGGAAATTGCCGTGGTGATCCTTGAACAGGGACGCATCGTCGAGCGTTACCAAAGCCTGATGAATGCCGGCGTGCGCGTCCCGGCCTTCATCGAACAACTCACCGGCATCAGCAATGCGATGCTGCGCACCGCGCCATCGGCCGAGCAGGTGATGAACGAAGTCAACGAATTCGTCGGCATCACACCGTTGCTGGCTCACAACGCCGCGTTCGACCAGAAGTTCTGGGACTTTGAGCTGGGGCGGATCAAACGCACACGCTTGCAGAACTTTGCCTGCTCGCTGCTACTCGCCCGCCGTTTGATGCCCGCCGCGCCGAACCACAAACTCGGCACGCTGACCACGTTCGCCAACCTGCCCCACACCGGTAAAGCTCACCGGGCCATGGCCGATGCCGAGATGGCGGCCAACCTGACGGCGCATTTGGCGCAGGAGTTGCGGCAGAAGCACGGGTTGCGCGAGTTGTCCCATGATCTGCTGGTCAGCTTGCAGAAAGTGCCGGCGGCGAAGATCAATGAGCATCTGAAGCGCCATCGCGGGTTCTGATTGAAAACACCGCAAATCCTCTGAATGACACACCACAAATCCCCCTGTGGGAGCGGGCTTGCTCGCGAAAGCGGTTTGTCTGTCACATTGATGTTGGATGTGCCGGCGCCTTCGCGAGCAAGCCCGCTCCCACATTTAGATCTCCTGCGGCATTAGATTGGTTTTCCTTCCAACTGCCCCAACGGCACACGCTTTTCGATGGCGCTCGACAGCACAATCGACGTCTTGCTGAACCCGAACTTGGCGATCCGGTTGATCAACTCCTCCAGCTCCGGCATCGAACCCACGGCCGCTTGCATGATCACGCAGGGATCGCCCGTCACCCGGTGGCACTCGGTCAGTTGTGGGATTTTGATCAGGTCGTCGTAGGCCTTCTGGTTGCCGTGCTGATTCAGGCGCAGTTCGATCACGCACTGGATCGGCAAGCCAAGCTTGGCCATGTCGACTTTGGCCTGGTAACCGGTAATCACCCCGCAGGCTTCCAGTTTGGCCACGCGCTCGGCCACGGCCGGGGCGGACAGGTTGACCTTGCGCGCCAGGTCGGCGTAGGACGCACGACCGTTTTCCAACAGGGCGCTGAGGAGCATGCGGTCGTATTTATCCATCGTCGGACTCCTGAAAAATGACTGACTTTCGAAAACACGGTTTATAGAGATGATCTCCGTGTTTTGAAAAGTGTACCGGCGCTATAAACAGGTTTTGTAACTTATTTTACGCCGCTGGCCTTTCTAGAATAGCTGTTCACTTGTCTTGCCTACGAGCTGCCCCATGCCTGGCTTACGTCGTTTTCCCTTACCGTTGATCGCTGCCTTTTTCGCGTTGTACGTGATTTGGGGCTCGACTTACCTGGTGATTCGCATCGGCGTGGAGTACTGGCCGCCGTTGCTGCTCGCCGGTATCCGCTTCGTGATCGCCGGGACGTTGATGTATGCGTTCCTGCGTTGGCGCGGGGCGCCGGCACCGACCTGGGCGCAGTGGAAAGCCGCCGGGATCATCGGAATTTTGCTGCTGGCGTGCGGTAACGGCGGGGTGAGCGTGGCCGAACACATGGGCGTCGCCTCGGGTGTGGCTGCGTTGGCGGTGGCGACGGTGCCGCTGTTTACCTTGCTCTGCGGATATTTCTGGGGCGCGCGTAATACCCGTCTCGAATGGGCCGGGATTGTGCTCGGGCTGATCGGCATCGCCATGCTCAACCTCGGTTCCAACCTGCAATCGAGCCCGTTGGGTGCCGCGTTGCTGATATTCGCCGCAGCTTCCTGGGCATTCGGTTCGGTGTGGAGCAAACACTTGCCGCTGCCCCAGGGCGCGATGGCTAGCGCTGTGGAAATGCTGGTCGGCGGCGTGGCGCTGCTGATCGGCAGTGCTCTGAGCGGAGAGCATCTGGAAGCCATGCCGCCGATCGAAGGTTGGGCGGCCCTGGCCTATCTGACCTTCTTTGGTTCGATCATCGCCTTCAACGCTTATATGTATCTGTTGAAAAACGTGCGTCCGGCGGCGGCCACCAGTTATGCCTACGTCAACCCGGCCGTGGCGGTGTTGCTGGGGATCGTGTTTGTCGGCGAGACCATCGGTATCGAAGAAGCGTTGGCCATGGCGGTGATCATCAGCGCCGTGGTGCTGATCGGATTGCCGCAGTGGCGTCGAACTCCCGTTCAACCTGCCGTAGCGGTGCCGACAGAATCCCGTGTGAATTAGGGTAAACTGCGCGCCATTGCACACCCGCGCTGATTTTTCCTACGGTAATCCCATGACTTTCGCCACCCTTGGCCTGATCGAACCCTTGCTGCGCTCTCTCGAGACGCTCGGCTACCAGACCCCGACGCCGGTTCAGGCGCAAGCTATTCCGGCGGTGCTGGCCGGTCGCGACCTGATGGCCGCCGCCCAGACGGGGACGGGCAAGACCGCCGGCTTCGCGCTGCCGCTCCTGCAATTGCTGGCCATGGAAGGGCCGAAAGTGGCGTCTAACTCGGTGCGCGCACTGATCCTGGTGCCGACCCGCGAATTGGCCGAACAGGTTCACGAAGCTGTGCGTCAGTACGCAGAGAACCTGCCGTTGAGCACTTACGCGGTGTACGGCGGCGTCAGCATCAACCCGCAAATGATGAAGCTGCGCAAGGGTGTTGACGTGCTGGTGGCGACGCCGGGTCGTTTGCTCGACCTGTATCGCCAGAAGGCCCTCAAGTTCAATCAGCTGCAAACCCTGATCCTGGATGAAGCCGATCGCATGCTTGATCTGGGTTTCTCCGAGGAACTGGGGAATATCTACCGCGTTCTGCCCAAGCAACGCCAGACGCTGTTGTTCTCCGCGACGTTTTCCGACGCGATCCGCTTGTTGGCCGGACAAATGCTCAACGACCCGCTGAGCATCGAAGTCAGCCCGCGCAACGTGGCGGCCAGCACCGTCAAGCAATGGGTGGTGACGGTCGACAAAAAGCGCAAGCCGGAGCTGTTCATCCACTTGCTGCGCAAGGGCAAGTGGAAGCAGGTGCTGGTGTTCGCCAAGACCCGCAACGGCGTGGACGCGCTGGTGGAAAAACTCCAGGGGCTGGGCATCAATGCCGACGGCATCCACGGCGACAAACCTCAGGCAACCCGCCAGCGCGCACTGGACCGTTTCAAGGCCAGTGAAGTGCAGATTCTTGTGGCCACCGACGTCGCGGCCCGTGGTCTGGATATCGAAGATTTGCCATTGGTGGTCAACTTCGACCTGCCGATCGTCGCGGAGGACTACATCCACCGGATCGGTCGTACCGGTCGCGCGGGTGCAACCGGGCAGGCTATTTCGCTGGTCTGCGCTGATGAAGTGAATCTGCTGTCGGCCATCGAGACGTTGACCCGTCAGACATTGCCTCGCCAGATGGAGCATGACTTCGAGCCTGAGCACCGGGTGCCGGATACCGATGCCAGCGGTCAGGTGGTCAAGAAGCCGAAAAAACCGAAGAAGCCGAAGACCTCCGGTGGCGGTAAACGCAACTTGGGTAAATGGGTCGAGAGTGGGGATGCTTCGGCGCCGGAGCCTTCGATCAAGCCTGTGCGGAAGGTGCCGGTGTTTAATACTGGACCGCGTAAGAAGAAGCCTTAAATAGCTGCGGCGTCTGACAGGACGCCTTCGCGAGCAAGCCCGCTCCCACATTAACCGCATTCTTTCTGAAAGAACTCGGTCGAATGTGGGAGCGGGCTTGCTCGCGAAGGGCGCGCCTCGGTCTTCAGCCCTTGTGTTTCAACCACTCCACCATCCCCAACCCTGCCGCTCGCCCACTGGCGAAACACGCGGTCAGCAGATAGCCGCCGGTCGGCGCTTCCCAATCCAGGATTTCTCCCGCGCAGAACACGCCAGGCAGTTGCTTGAGCATCAAACGCTCATCCATCGACTCGAACATCACGCCACCGGCGCTGCTGATGGCCTCGTCCAGTGGGCGGGTTTTCACCAGTGTCAGTGGCAGCGCTTTGATCGCTTTGGCCAGCAGCGCCGGATCAGCGAAGCATTCGGCTGGAGTGAGTTCGCGCAGCAACGCCGCTTTCACACCATCGATCCCGAGCTGACTGTGCAGGTGTTTAGCCATGGAGCGTGAACCACGCGGTTTGCTCAGCGCAGCCTGAACCTTATCCACAGGCTTGCCCGGTAACAGGTCGAGGTGAATGGTTGCCGAGCCGTGCTGATTGATAGCTTCGCGGATCGGCGCCGACAAGGCGTAGATCAAACTGCCTTCAATCCCGGTTGCCGTGATCACACACTCCCCGAGCCGCGGCACGTCGTCATTGAGGCCAATGGCGATGTTTTTCAGCGGTGCGCCGGCGAATTTGCTGACCATCAACTCGCTCCAGGCCTGCACCTCGAAGCCGCAATTACTCGGTTGCAGCGGCGCGAGTCCTACGCCGCGTTGTTCCAGTGGCAGCATCCAGGCGCCGTCCGAGCCGAGGCGCGACCAGCTGCCGCCACCAAGGGCCAGCAAGGTTGCGTCAGGCTTGACGGTTTTTTCACCCTCGGGGCTGTCGATGCGCAATTCACCGCTGTCATCCCAGCCGAGCCAGCGGTGACGGGTGTGGATAACGACGCCACTGTCTCGCAGACGTTTGAGCCATGCACGCAACAGAGGGGCGGCTTTCATGTCTGTAGGAAAGACTCTGCCGGAACTGCCGACAAAGGTTTCGATGCCCAGTTCATGAATCCATTGGCACAGCGCATCAGCGCCAAATGACCGCAATAGCGGCGCAATCTGCGGCGCGCGTTCGGCGTAGCGTGAGAGAAATGCCGGGTAGGCTTCGGAATGGGTGATGTTCATGCCACCCACACCGGCCAGCAAGAATTTTCGCCCCACCGAAGGCATGCCGTCGTACAGGTCGACCTTGATCCCGGCCTGACTCAGCACTTCGGCCGCCATCAAACCGGCGGGGCCGCCGCCGATAATGGCAACGTGAGAAGAGGCGGAGGGCGAGGGCTGGGTCATGGCGAGAGCTGCGGCGTGGCGGAATAAGCCGCGCATTCTACCAGCACAGATCTATGTGGGAGCGGGCTTGCTCGCGAAAGCGGTGTATCAGTCGACATCAATGTTGAATGTTAAATCGCTTTCGCGAGCAAGCCCGCTCCCACATTGGAACTGTGTCGTTTCAAATGGCTGGTTAAAAAACAACCACCACTTTGCAGGCTATATGCAGCGTGGCCTGTAGGACCTTTCACTCAGGTTATCCACAGGCAGTTCCACAGGCATTGTGGGTAAAGACCCACACCTCAATGACAACCTGATGACTGCCAGACCCGTTGCGCGCTGTGATGCAGGATCCCATGACGGCGCGCCAACGCCTTGCGGTCCTTGCTGTAGCCGCCGCCGATCACCCCGACCACGGGAATATCCCGCCCCAGGCAATGACGCATAACACTTTCATCGCGAGCGGCGACACCTTCGTCTGTCAGCTTCAGGTAGCCGAGCGCGTCATCTTTATGCACATCGACGCCGGCGTCGTACAACACCAGGTCAGGTTGGTAGAGCGGCAGCAAATAATTGAGCGCATCGTCCACCACCTTCAGGTAGTCAGCATCGCCCATGCCCTTGGGCAGTGGAATGTCCCAGTCACTTTCGGCTTTGCGTGCAGGAAAGTTCTTCTCGCAGTGCAGGGAAACGGTCACCGCTTCCGGGGTGTTGTGCAGAATCCGTGCGGTCCCGTCGCCCTGATGCACATCGCAGTCGAAGATCAGCACCCGATTCACACGGCCGCTTTCCAGCAAGAAATGGCTGATCACCGCCAGGTCATTGAAGATGCAGAACCCGGCAGGATGGTCGTAATGCGCGTGATGGGTGCCGCCGGCCAAGTGACAGGCCAAACCATGTTCCAGCGCCTGTTCGGCCGCCAGCAGCGAGCCGCCAACCGCACGTACTGTGCGCCGGGCCAGGGCTTCGCTCCACGGCAGGCCGAGGCGTCGCTGGTCTTCGCGGGACAACTCACCGCCCATGTAGCGTTCGATATACGCAGGGTCATGTGCGAGCGCGAGAATCTCTGGCGGGCAGAGCTCGGGGCGCAGCAGGTCGGCGTCGCGAGTCAGTCCGCTGTCCACCAGGTGATCGCGCAGCAGGCGAAATTTGTCCATGGGGAAGCGGTGATCCGCCGGGAACTCGGGACTGTAGTCTTCGTGGTAGATCAGGGGCAGGGGCATGGCTGATTTATACAGGACGGTCGGTAGGAATGAGTGAAGGATCCTACCAGCGATGTAGACTTGCGGCATGGGAACGGGGGGCATGATGGAACCGATACTGGAACTCGAGAGCGCGCGACTGCTGTTGCGACAGTGGAGCGATGAAGATTTGCCGGAGTTTGCGGCGATGTGCGCCGATCCACAGGTGATGCGATATTTCCCGGCGCCCTTGAGTCGTCTGGAAAGTGCTTCGCTGATCGGACGGATTCGTGGCCATTTCGCCGAGCATGGCTTCGGTCTCTGGGCGCTGGAACGCAAGGACACCGGGGCATTTATCGGTTTTACCGGGCTCCTGGTGGTCGGCTTCGAAGCGCGTTTTACCCCGGCCACCGAAATCGGCTGGCGCCTGGCCCGCGAGCACTGGGGCCTTGGCTACGCCAGTGAAGCGGCGTGGACCGCTCTGCGTTGCGGGTTTGACCGGTTGGCGCTGAAAGAGGTCGTGTCCTTCACCACCGAAACCAACACGCCGTCGCAGAAAGTCATGCAGGCAATCGGCATGCACCATGATTCAGTCGATGATTTCGACCACCCGATGCTCGCGGCCGATCATCCCCTGCGTCACCATGCGCTGTACCGCATCACCCGTGAACAATGGCTGCAAACCTTGCATGGATAAGCCGGCGCGGACGTTTACAATGGCTCCCATGGGCCCTGGCCAGAAATTGAATCGACCGTCGCAGCCAAGACTGCGCGGCATGCGTTGTGTGAGGAGAGTCTGAATGAGCCAAGTGTTGGATGATCTGGTTGACCTGCTGACCCTGGAACCGATTGAAGAAAACCTGTTCCGTGGCCGCAGCCAGGACCTGGGTTTTCGTCAGCTGTTCGGTGGTCAGGTGATCGGTCAGTCCCTGTCGGCGGCCAGTCAGACGGTCGAAGAAGCGCGCCATGTGCATTCGATGCACGGCTATTTCCTGCGTCCCGGCGATTCCGCGTTGCCGGTGGTTTATCAGGTTGATCGGGTGCGCGACGGTGGCAGTTTCAGCACCCGTCGAGTGACGGCGATCCAGAAGGGCAACCCGATTTTCACCTGCAGTGCGTCGTTCCAGTACGACGAAGAAGGCTTCCAGCATCAGGCCGAAATGCCGGTTGTGGTCGGCCCGGAGAACCTGCCGTCGGAGCTGGAACTCACTCAGCAGCGCGCGCACCTGATCCCCGAGCACATGCGCGAAAAATTTCTGTGCCCGAAACCGATCGAGTTCCGACCGATCACCGAGAAAGATCCCTACAACCCGCAGCCGTCCGATCCGATCAAGTACGTCTGGTTTCGCGCCGACGGTGCCTTGGCCGATTCTCCGGCACTGCATAAATACTTGCTGGCCTACGCCTCGGATTTCGGTCTGTTGACCACGTCGATGCAGCCCCATGGCAAATCGGTCTGGCAGAAAGACATGCAGGTCGCCAGCCTCGATCACGCGCTGTGGTTCCATCAGGATCTGCGTGCCGATGATTGGTTGCTGTACGCGATGGACAGCCCATGGGCCGGCAATTCCCGTGGTTTCTCCCGTGGCAGCGTGTTCAACCGCGCCGGGCAACTGGTGGCGTCGGTCACTCAGGAAGGTTTGATTCGTCACCGCAAGGATTGGGCATGAGCCTGGCCGAGGTGCGGCACTGGGTGTTCGACATGGACGGCACCCTGACGGTGGCCGTGCATGACTTCGCGGCGATCCGCGTGGCGTTGGCGATTCCTGCCGAAGACGACATCCTGACCCACCTCGCCGCGCTGCCGGCCGATGAAGCCGCCGCCAAACATGCGTGGTTGCTGGAACACGAACGGGACCTGGCGCTCGGTTCGAAAGCGGCACCGGGTGCGGTAGAACTGGTGCGCGAGCTGGCCGGGCGCGGTTATCGCCTGGGCATTCTTACGCGCAATGCTCGCGAACTGGCGCATGTCACGCTGGAGGCGATCGGCCTGGCCGACTGCTTTGCGGTGGAGGATGTGCTGGGCCGTGATGAAGCACCGCCAAAACCGCATCCCGGTGGTTTGTTGAAGTTGGCCCAGGCCTGGAATGTCCCGGCCAGTGAGATGGTGATGGTCGGTGATTACCGTTTTGATCTGGATTGCGGTCGGGCGGCAGGGGCGCGGACGGTGTTGGTGAACCTGCCGGATAATCCCTGGCCGGAATTGACGGATTGGCATGCCGCCGATTGTGTGGTGTTGCGGGAAATGTTGTCGGCTTGAGGGGTTGGTTGTCTGGTTAATCGCTTTCGCGAGCAAGCCCGCTCCCACATTGGAATACGGTCAAATGTGGGAGCGGGCTTGCTCGCGAAGGCGTTTGATCAGGCACCACAAAAACTCACTGACCGAACAACGCCTTCTGCCCCTGCGGCGAGTTAAACATCCCATCCCCGTCATGCCCGACCCCGGGTACTTCAATCAGCTGCTGATTCAAACCTTGAGGATGCAGCCGTTTCAGAGAAGCAAAATAATTGCGCCCGCGAGCCAATCGATTGGCTCCCTGAGCTTGGGCCTCACAGCTTTTATCGAGCGCCGGCTGCTTCGGGTCGCTGTCCTGCTGCCCAAGCAGATAAACGACATCGCGTTTGACGTAGTTTTCCTCCAGCTGCTTGGCTGTTTGCCCTCCTGCGTAGGCGGGTAAATCCGCCAGTCCATATTTCCAGCGATTGAAATTCGGGCAAGCGGCATGTTTGAACGCCACTGGCCGTCGTTCATCGAAGTATGCATAAGACGACGGGTTGGCAATGACGTAACGCACCTGTATGTCGGCCGCCTTGAGCGCTGGCTGATCGTGGCCCAGCAACGCGTATCGCTGCACCACCTGAGCGCCACCGGAGTGACCGGCGATGACAATTTGCTTCACGTCTGGAAACTGCTTCCGATCGCCGATTCGGGCGATGATTTCGTCGAGCGCCGCGTAGGAGCTCAGGGAAAACGGAGCGGTGGATAAACCGCCCGCCATCCAGTCATTGCCCTGCCAGCGCAATACGCTGTCAGCCACGGGATTGGCCGCGACGTCGGTGTCATTGAGAAATTGCGGGGCGAGCACCAAGGTGCTCGCGCTTTGGCCGGCCTGTTCGGCCGCGTGCACGGCGCTCTGGCGATAGGTGTCGGCATTGCGCAATCGACCATGGATGATGATCAGCACGCGTTCGATTTTCTTCGGCGCCGGGCCGATGCCCACCGCGATTTCACCTGCAGTCAGCAGCAGGCGTCCGGGGCTGACTTCCTTGACCGCATGCTCGGCAGCCTGGGCGTTTGCGCAGGTGATCAGTAGAGCTAACAGCCACTTATTCATTTATAGGTTTTTCGCTGCAAAGGTATCGCACTGGCCGACCTGGCCTTGCGCGAATCCGGTTTTGAACCAGCGCACCCTTTGCGCCGACGTACCATGAGTAAATGAATCCGGGACCACGCGCCCCTGACCTTGTTGCTGCAAACGGTCATCGCCGATGGCATTGGCGGCGTTCAAGGCTTCTTCGATGTCACCGGGTTCCAGCCAGTTCAGCCGTTTCTGCGCATTGTTGGCCCAGACTCCGGCGAGGCAATCGGCCTGCAGTTCCTGGCGTACCAGCAAACCACCGTCGCCTTCCATCTGACGGCCCTGTTGGCGGGCGGTCTGAATCTTTGCCGAAACACCGAGCAAGGTCTGCACATGGTGTCCGACTTCGTGAGCGATCACGTAGGCCTGAGCGAAGTCGCCAGCGGCGGAAAAACGTTGGGACATTTCCTGGAAGAAACTCATGTCCAGGTAGACCTTCTGGTCTGCCGGGCAATAGAACGGGCCGGTCGCCGATGTCGCCAGACCACAGGCCGAATTGATGCGGTTGCTGAACAGCACCAGGGTCGGTTCCTTATATTGACGACCGGCCTGCTGGAAAATCTGACCCCAAGTGTCTTCGGTATCGCCGAGGATCGAGCGCACGAACTCGGCTCCTTCATCATTGGCCGGCGGCGCCTTGCGGGTTTGAGTCGGGGCCGGTGCTGATTGCTCGCTCATCTGCCCGGTCAGTTGCCCGAGGATTTGCATCGGGTCCTGGCCGGTCATCCAGCCGATCCCGACGATCAAGATAATCGCCGTCAGGCTCAGGCCCTTGCCGCCACCAAAGCGCATCCCGCCACCGCCACCGCCGACATCATCGCCACGGGCATCGACCACGTTGTCGCTGCGTCGGCCTTTTTTCCATAGCATGTGGGAACCCTCTGATTGTCCGTGGGATGAGTGTTGCTGCTGAGTGGGAGCGGCGCCAGTCCGGTCGTCCATCTTTTGTTGCGCACAGCAGCCTTCCCGGCAACCTGTGGTGGGTGGCCGGGAGTCTTCCAGACTCGTATTGAACACAGACAACCCATCTAATTCCTTCAGGCGACGGGTTTTTATCGAGCAGGCGACCGCCCGCTTCGAGGGAATTACCGGTCGAACGCATCCCACACCGGCGCAAAGTCCGGGTTGACCTGGCGTTCGCGTTTGGACAAACCGGCGATCAACGCACGGTCTTCGTCATCCAGATTCACCTCGAGTGCTGCCAGGTTGGCCAGTTGATTGGCCTGGCTGCTGGCTTTAGGAATGGCGGCCACGTTCGGTTGATCAAGCAGCCACTTGAGTGCGACCTGTGTTGGCAGGACTCCGTGTTTGGCGGCGATCTGCTGAATGTGCGCGATGTCCGAGACCTTGTTGCGGGCCAGTGGCGTGTAGGCCGTCAGCGCCAGGTCATGTTGACGGGCGTAGTCCAGCAGAGCGTTTTGTCCGAGCAGTACGTGGTATTCGACCTGGATGGCCGACAGCGGCGTCCCCAGTTCCTCGACGACTTTGCGCAACAACGGCAGTGGAAAATTCGCCACACCGATGTTGCGCGCCAGTCCCTGTTCCTTGAACGACACCAGGGTCTCGATCATGCGCGACAGGTCCCAATCGGTGGTCGGCCAATGGATCATGAA
Source organism: Pseudomonas sp. Root329 (assembly GCF_001424925.1). NCBI lineage: Bacteria > Pseudomonadati > Pseudomonadota > Gammaproteobacteria > Pseudomonadales > Pseudomonadaceae > Pseudomonas > Pseudomonas sp. Root329. Next base: position 531,340 of record NZ_LMCV01000034.1, read on the forward strand.
CAGGTCAACGTAATCGCTGCGCAAGGCCTTGAGGCTGCGGTCCATGGAATGGCGCATGGCATCGGGTTGAAGCTGGTCCCACCAGACTTTGGTGGTGACGTGGATGTGATCGCGAGGGGTAGGACTGTTCACCAGCGCTTGGCCGACGGCGTCTTCATTGTTGTAGGCCGCGGCGGTGTCGATGTGCCGATAACCCAATGCCAAGGCCTGTTCCACGGCGCGTGTGCATTCTTCGCCGAGCATCGGCCAGGTGCCGAGGCCGAGTTTGGGCATGTTCAAACCCTGTGCGTTAACGATGCGCTGCATAGTCGATCTCCTGTTCGTAAGCGTTAATGCCTGCGATATGTCGCGCGGCGATGTAGCCGAAGGTCAGCGCCGGGCCCAGATTGATGCCGCCAGCGGGGTAGTGGCCGCCCATGATGCTGGCCATGTCACCGCCTGCTGCGTACAGCCCGGTGATGGCCTCGCCCGATTCGCCAAGAACCTGGGCATGTTGATTGACCTTGAGGCCGGCGAAGGTGCCGAAGCAGCCGGGCTGGACCTTCACGGCATAGAACGGACCTTGTTCGATCGGGGCGACGCAAGGGTTGGGTTGCTGCAACGCATCACCCTGTTTGCGGTTGTAAGGCGTCGAACCGCGACCGAACAGCGGGTCTTCACCATGGCGCGCGTGCCGGTTGTATTCGGACACAGTGCTGCGCAGACCGTTCGGGTCGATGCCGCAGGCCTCGGCCAATTCCTCGATCGTGTTGCCGGTTTTCAGATAGCCGCTGCGGATAAAGGATGACAGCGGCAGCGGAAATGGCCGAGAGATACCCAGGCCATAACGCCGCTGAAAGCCATGTGTGCAGACCAGCCATGAGGCGACTGCTTCACCCTTCGGCGCGGCGGCGACCATGGCCGTCACATAGTCGTAGTAGCCGTTGGCTTCGTTGACGAAGCGCTGGCCGTTGCTCAACACGCCGATGATCCCTGGTTTGCCACGCTCGATGATGTGCGGGAAGTGGCCGAGGCTGCCGTCCTTGTGTGGCACTTGCGAAACCGGCGCCCAGGCGACCGGCGACGCCAGATCGGTGTTGACTCGGGCGCCAACGCTTTCGCCCAATCGCAGGCCATCGCCGCAGACGCCGAGGGGTGGCAGTGCCAGGTGCTCATGCCCGGTTGGCGTACGGGGAAACAATGCCTTGCGCCGCTCGATGTCATTGGCAAAACCGCCGGCCGCCAGCACCACGGCCTTGCGCGCATGGATGCGGACCTTGCCTTTGGTGGTGCTGACCACCGCGCCTCGGACCTGATCGTTTTCGCACAGCAGCTCGGTAACGGGCGCCGACTCCCAGAGCAATACGCCGAGGTCTTCGGCGGATTTTGCCAACCGAGCCACCAGCGCGACGCCGTTGACCAGTTGCATCGCCCGACCATGAACAGCGAGGTCGAGCAGGTGCCGCGAAAAGCGCCGGGTCACGTGCCAGGCCGCCGACAGCGAGCGCGTCAGGTTGAGAAATGCCGAGAGGTCCGCGCCTGCCATGATTGGCATGCCCATGAACGACGTTTCCCGCATAGTCTTGCGAAGACGCCTAAGCAGCTTGCCAACTTTTCGCCCGTCATAAGGCGCCGCGATGACCGAACGTCCTCCCGTGCCGGCGCCCGGTGTATCGCCATGGATATCGGCAATGGCGTTGCCGTCGGCAAACTGCAGCGAGGTGTGCTGCTCAAAGAACGCCACCATCCGCGGCCCGGCTTCGAGGAAAGCATCGATCATGGCCGGCTCGTAACGTTCGCCCAATTCGTGTTTGAGGTAAGTGCGCGGTTGCTCGACGTCTTCGACGATCACGGCACGCCGGGCCAAGGGGTTGCACGGCACCCAGGCCCAGCCACCGGACCACGCCGTGGCGCCGCCGAACACCGGGTCCTTTTCGACCACGATGACTTTCAAGCCGTGCCACGCCGCGGTGACTGCAGTGGATAGTCCCGCCGCACCGGAGCCGACGATCAGCACGTCGCAATCGATATCCGGGAGGTTATTTGATTCGGCAGGCATCGTCTGAAAGCTCCAGTGGCTTGTATTTTTTAGAATTTGATTCCAGAAAATATAGGAGCGTAATCGCGCTCGGCAATCTTTCACCGGGTAAAGCGGGCGGTTATCGGACAGTGGGTTCCAGATTTCGCATTCGGTCGGTTGTCTTCTAGAATCGGACAAATTTTGTGTGGAACCTCCCATGGCCGGCAGTCAGATCGAACGTGTTTTCAGCGTGCTTGAAAGCCTCACCAGTGACCCTCGTGGCCTGCCGATGCAGACGCTGGCGGAGCAACTGGATATTCCCAAAAGCGCGACCCACCGGTTGCTCGCCGAGCTGATTCGGCTGGGTTATGTGCGACAGAATCCGGAGAACCTGCGGTATCACCTGTCGACCAAACTGGTGGCCATGGGTTTCCGTTACCTGTCGGGCAGCGGCGCCGATATTGTGCAGCCGGTGCTTGATCGCCTCGCCCAGGAAACCGGCGAGCTGGTGCGGCTTGGGGTGATTGAAGGTGAGCGGCAGATCTGGATCGCCAAATCCCAGGGCGCCCGTTCCGGCCTGCGCTACGACCCGGACATGGGCCGCGATGCGCCGTTGTTTTACACCGCGTCGGGGCATGCGTGGCTGGCGTGTATGAGCGATGCCGAGGCGCTGTCCCTGGTCGAACGGCAGGGTGGCGAGCGGCCGAAGGACCTCGGGCCGAATGCACCGCGTTCCAACATCGAATTGCTGGAACGCCTGCGTATGGCGCGGGAGCAGGGTTATGCCTGGGTGGAGGAGAGTTCGGCGGTGGGCACTTCGGCGATTGCTGCGGTGGTGCGACATCCGAGTGATGGTCGAGTCATCGGTGTGCTGAGCATCGCCGGGCCCAGCGCGCGGATGCCGGGCGCGCGACTGCATGAGTTGGCGCCGCTGTTGTTGACGTTTACCGAGGAGCTGTCGGCAGCCAGTCTGGCGTCTGAGCTGTTCAGTTAATTCAGGCGTCACACACTCCCACATTTGATTTGTGTTTAGCCATACGAAGCTGTGCGCTGTTCGAACACTTTCAGTCCATACGCGTGTAAGAATCTGGAACCAGGTTCTAAATTATTGGAATTCGCTCTTCCAACAATAATCACAAGAGGACCGCACGATGAGTTCACCCCTGCGTATTGCCCTGATCGGGGCTGGCAACATGGGCCAGCAGCACTACCAGCATCTGAAGTCGCTGACGGAAGCGACCTTGTGCGCAGTGGCCGATCCGGGTCCGCAAGCCGCGGGCCTCGCGGCGGAATGGGGCGTAGCGTATTTCGTTGATCACCGTCAGATGTTGGAGCAGGTGAAGCCAGACGCGGTGATCGTCGCCAACCCGAATACGCTGCACGTCAGCACCGCCCTCGATTGCCTCGCTGTCGGTGTGCCGGTCCTGCTGGAAAAACCAGTGGGCGTGCACAGGGATGAAGTCCGCGAGCTGGTCGCCGCTTCCAAAGCCACGGGCGTTCCGGTGCTGGTCGGTCATCATCGCCGGCACAATCCGCTGATTGTCCGCGCCCATGAACTGGTGCAGAGCGGCGCGTTGGGTCGGCTGACGACGGTGACCGCGCTCTGGCAGTTGCGCAAACCCGACAGCTATTTCGAGACGCCCTGGCGCCGTGAACCCGGCGCGGGAATGTTGCTGACCAACCTGATTCACGATCTCGATTTGCTTCGGCATTTGTGTGGCGAAGTGCGGCAGGTTCAGGCGATCACCAGCAATGCGGTGCGCGGGTTTGCCAACGAAGATTGCGCGGCGGTGTTGCTGCAATTCGACAGCGGCGCGCTGGGTAGCCTGACCGGTTCGGATGCGGTCGCGGCGCCCTGGAGCTGGGAGCTGGATTCCGGGGAAAACCCGGTGTACCCACGTCAGGCCGATCAGCCGTGTTATCTGCTGGCCGGGACCGGTGGTGCGTTGAGCATTCCGCAACTCAAGCGTTGGCACTACGCCGACACCGATGGGGGGTGGCACCAACCGTTGCTGCCGGTGCAGGAAAACTTCAGCGCCGATGAAGCGCTGCGTTTGCAGTTGCAGCATTTCGTGCGCGTGGCGCGTCGGGAAGTCGAGCCGCTGGTGAGCGTCGCCGATGCCGCCCGCACGTTGGCGCTGATTGAAGCGATACGCGAGGCTGCCGAAACCGGCCGTGCCTGCGCACCGACCTTGATCGAGGGTTGAACATGAACAGGAACGATCGGATCTTTTCCCTGGCCAGCCTGACAGTGCTGGAATTGTCACCACCGGAGATGGTCGAAGTGGCAGCACAGGCTGGTTACAGTCATGTCGGATTACGGTTGGAGCCTGCGACGCCTGAAGAACACCACTTTGCGCTGGTCGCCGATGTCGGGTTACGGCGCAGGACATTGGCGCGACTGCGCGATACCGGCATTCGTGTGTTGGATGTCGAAATCCTGCGCCTTAAACCGGAAACCGTCGTCGCCGATTTCGAGAAAATTCTGGCGGTCGGTGCCGAATTCGGTGCCAGTGAATTGCTGGTGGCCGGTAACGATGCTGACGAACAGCGGCTCACCGATAACTTCGCTCGGCTGTGTGATCTGGCGGCACCTTACGGGCTTCATCCGCATTTGGAATTCATGCCGTGGACCAATGCACGCAATCTCGAACAGGCGGTGCGCATCGTTGAAAACGCGGGGCGTGAAAACGGTGCGGTGTTAGTGGATGCCTTTCACTTCGACCGTTCGGCTTCGCGGCTGGAAGATCTGGCCAGAGTTGCCCCGTCACGGTTACGGTATGTCCAGCTGTGCGACGTTGCCGGGCCACGGCCGAAGGACATGGCGGAAATTCTGCGCCAGGCCCGTAACGAGCGGCGTTTTCCGGGCGATGGCGATTGTGATCTGGCGGGGTTGTTGCAGTGTTTACCGGCCGATATTCCGTTGAGCCTGGAGATCCCCACCGTGAAGTTGCTTGAGCAAGGCGTGAGCGGGTTGCAGCGGGCGCGGATGGCGTTGAGTAAAACCCATGAGTTGTTAGCGCGGCTGTAAGGGATGCTTTTAAATAGTTGCTGCAAAACACAAGGGATACCGAATGACTGTCAGCACTCCGCTCTCCGGCGTAAACCAACCCTTCAAAGGGATTCTGCTGATCGTCGTTGCGACCTTCCTGTTTTCCAGTCACGACGCCTTGTCGAAATACCTCTCGGGCTTTTACCCCATCGTCATGGTGGTCTGGGCCCGGTATGTGGTTCACACCTTACTGATGGCCGGGATTTTTCTGCCGCAATCCGGGCTGGGTGTCCTACGAACCAAACGGCCGTTACTTCAGCTATTGCGGGCGTTGTGCCTGTTGGGCACCAGTCTTTTTTTCACCACCGGCTTACAGTACATCCCCTTGGCTGAAGCCACTGCGGTCAACTTTCTCGCGCCGGTTCTGGTGACTGCGCTGTCGGTGCCACTGCTTCGCGAGCACGTCACGCGTGGCCAGTGGATTGCAGTGATTTGTGGATTCATCGGCGTGTTGATCATCGTCCATCCCGGCGGAGAACTCTTTACCCCGGCGGTGTTGCTGCCGCTCTGCTCGGCGCTGTTTTTCTGCTTCTATCAGTTGCTCACCCGCAAGCTCAGCAACATCGACAGCCCGACCACCAGCAACTTCTTCGCCGGGCTGTGCAACACCTTGGTGATGAGCGCGCTGGTGCCATTCTTCTGGCAAGTACCCAGCCTGGGCCATGGGTTCATGATGGTGGCGCTGGGCGCCTGCGGGATGACGGCTCACTTGTTTCTGACGCAAGCCTTCCGCCATGCCGCCCCGGCGTTGTTGGCGCCGTTCGGTTATTGCCAAATTGTCTTTGCCGGTTTGCTGGGCTGGTTGCTGTTTTCTCACACACCGACCCTGACCACGGTGGTCGGGATCGCGGTGATTTGTTGCAGCGGGTTGGCAGCAGCCTGGCAGCAGAGTCGTCGGTGAGAGCAGCAGGGCAGGCCTGGAATCAGGCCTGCCGGGGGAAGGGTTTTACGGGGTGACGGTCGGAATCTTGCGCGGTGCCATGAAGTACATCCAGATCAGCGCGATGAAGTACATCGCCGGAATCATGGTGAACAGCACGGTGTAGTTGTTGTTGGTGATCGTCAGAATGTGGCCGACCAACTGGGTCATGAACATCCCGCCGATGGCCGCGCACATGCCACCGAAGCCGAACACCGTACTCATCATGTGTTTAGGCGTGTAGTCCATCACCAGGCTCCAGATGTTCGCAGTCCAGGCCTGGTGTGCACCGATGGCCAGGGAGATGGCGAACACCGCTACCCACAGACTGCTCGAACCCGCCGCCATGATCACGCCGACGATGCAGCAGGCGAACAGGAACATGGACATCAGCCGCGCCTTGATCGGGTTGACGCCGCGGCCGATCAGGAACGAGGACAGGATCCCGCCGCCGACGCTGCCGAAATCGGCAGTGAGGTAGATGATGATCAGCGGGATGCCCATTTGGGTCACGTTGATCCCCAGGTTGTATTGCTGATTGAGGAACGGTGGCAGCCAGTAGAGGTAGAACCAGAACACCGGCGCGGTGATCGCGTAAGCCAGGGCGAAGGCCCAGGTGCCACGCATGCGCAGGATTTTCGAGAACGGTACGCGGGATTGTTCCGGCTCTACTTCCTTCTGGATGTAATCCAGTTCCGATTGTTTAACGCTCGGGTGATCTTCCGGGTTGAAGTACTTCAAGCCCCAGAACAGCAACCAGATCCCGCCCAGTGACGACATGCACAGGAACGCGGCCTGCCAGCCCCAGACATGCAGGATCAGCGGCAACAACATGGGGGTGAACATCGCACCGACGTTGGTCCCGGCGTTGAAGATGCCGGTGGCCACGGCGCGTTCGCCGGCCGGGAACCACAACCGGGTGGTCTTCACGCACGCCGGGTAGTTGGCGGCTTCCGTCAGACCCAGAATGAATCGGCAGACCATGAAGCCGACGGCCGACGTGGCCAGGCCATGGGCGCCGGTCGCCAGGCTCCAGAGCAGCACGGCGAAGAAGAACACGCGCTTGACGCCGACCCGATCGATCAACCGGCCTTGCAGCACGAAACCGATGGCGTAGCCGACCTGGAACCAGAAGTTGATGTTGGCGTAGTCCATCGCCGTCCAGCTCATTTCCTTGGCGAGAATTGGCTGCATCACGCCCAGTGCGGCGCGGTCGATGTAGTTCAGGGTGGTGGCGAAGAACACCAGCGCCAGCATGCCCCAACGGGTTTTGCCGACCGCCATCGCGCCGCGGATCTTGTCGCCGATGCCACCAGTGGCAGGAGTCATGGAGGAACGCTCCACGGGAGAGCTTTGAGAAGGAGTCATGTAGGCCACCGATTATTTTTATGTGGTGTTCTGGGTCTTTGGTAACCGGGTCCTGTTGTTTACGGCCGGACCCAATGTGGTGCTGATGTTGCGCAGTGGACGAAAAATCGTCAATTCGCCAAGGGCCATTGTGTTCGATAATCGCACGCAAAACTAACCGGGTAGTACACTTTGAATTGCTGTGGGGAATCTTGCGGCCAATAATTCACTTCAACAAAAACGCGGTCCCTGTAGGAGCTGCCGAAGGCTGCGATCTTTTGATCTTGATCTTCCGTCGGACCTATCACCGAGAGATCACGATCAAAAGATCGCAGGCTTCGCCAGCTCCTACGTAAAAGCGAAAGCGTGCGATGTCGATAACAAGACTGTCTCCACCACCGGGAGTCGAAATATGCAGCGTTCCATTGCCACCGTGTCCTTGAGCGGTACCCTGCCGGAAAAACTTGAAGCCATCGCCGCCGCCGGTTTCGACGGGGTGGAGATTTTCGAGAATGACCTTCTCTACTACGACGGCAGTCCGCGGGAAATCAAACAGATGTGCGCCGATCTCGGGATCGCGATCACGCTGTTTCAGCCCTTTCGGGATTTCGAGGGCTGCCGCCGCGACCGCCTGCCGCGCAACCTGGAGCGGGCCGAGCGCAAGTTCGACCTGATGCAGGAACTGGGCACGGACCTGGTGCTGGTGTGCAGCAACGCCTCGGCCGACGCCATCGGTGACGAACAGATTCTGATCGACGACTTGCGCCTGCTGGCCGAGCACGCCGGTGCTCGTGGTTTGCGGATCGGCTACGAAGCGCTGGCCTGGGGCCGCCACGTGAACACTTATCAACAGGTGTGGAACATCGTCCGTCAGGCCGATCACCCAAACCTCGGCGTATTGCTGGACAGCTTTCACACGCTGTCGCTCAAGGGGGATCCGAGCGCGATTGCCGAGATTCCCGGCGACAAGATTTTCTTCGTACAAATGGCCGACGCGCCGATCCTGGCCATGGACGTGCTGGAGTGGAGCCGGCATTTCCGCTGTTTCCCGGGCCAGGGCGAATTCGATCTGCCGGGTTTCCTCACGCCGATCATCAAGAGCGGTTATACCGGGCCGTTGTCGCTGGAGATCTTCAATGACGGCTTCCGCGCCGCGCCGCCACGGGCCAATGCCGCCGACGGTTTGCGCTCGTTGCTGTACCTGGAAGAGAAAACCCGCGAACGTCTGGCGCAGGAAGCCACGCCACCGGCCACTGTCGACATTCTGTTCGAGACGCCCCAGGCCAGCGAGTACAACGGCATCGAGTTTCTTGAATTCGCCGTGGACGAAAGCCTTGGCGCCAAGCTGTCCCATTGGCTGGAACGGCTGGGTTTCGTCAAGGCCGGCCAGCATCGCTCCAAGAGCGTGAGCCTGCTGCGTCAGGGTGATATCAACCTGATCCTCAACTCCGAGCCTTACTCGTTCGCCCACAGTTTTTTCGAAGCTCACGGCCCCTCGCTGTGCGCCACTGCCGTGCGGGTCAAGGACAGCGCCAGTGCGCTGGCCCGGGCCGTGGCCTATAAAGGTCAGCCGTATCGCGGGCTGGTTGGCCCCAATGAACTGGAACTCGCCGCGGTGCGCGCGCCGGATGGCAGTCTGATTTATCTGGTGGACCAGGACGCCGATGTCTACGGCACCGACTTCAATCTGCAACCCGCCGCCATGGCCAGTGGCGGCCTCAAGCGCATCGACCACATGGCCATGGCGCTGCCGGCCGACAGCCTCGACAGTTGGGTGCTGTTCTATAAAAGCCTGCTGGATTTCGAAGCCGACGATGAAGTAGTGCTGCCTGACCCGTACGGTCTGGTAAAGAGTCGGGCGCTGCGCAGCCGGGACAGTTCGATCCGCTTGCCGCTGAACATTTCCGAGAACCGCAACACCGCGATCTCACACGCGCTGTCGAGTTATCGCGGCTCCGGCGTGCATCACATCGCCTTCGATTGCGACGACATCTTTGCCGAAGTCAGCCGGGCCAAGGAGGCGGGCGTACCGCTGCTGGATATCCCGCTCAATTACTACGATGACCTCGCCGCGCGGTTCGATTTCGACGACGAGTTCCTCAGCGAACTGGCCTATTACAACGTGCTCTACGACCGCGATGCCCTGGGTGGCGAGCTGTTCCATGTGTATACCGAGCCGTTTGAAGGACGCTTCTTCTTCGAGATCATCCAACGCAAGAACGGTTACGCAGGTTACGGCGCCGCCAACGTTGCGGTGCGACTGGCGGCGATGGCCAAGTCTCGAAGTGGTGCCGTACGTCAGGCAAAGTTGTAGGAAAATCGTAAACACGGGTACAAACCGCCGCCGCACGGCTTCCTTCACTGTGCGGCGCGGCCCATAATCGCCAACCTGTGCAGTGATGGCCGTGAGCCCGCAATGACGATAACTTCAGAACTCTCCGCAGCGCCCGACGAGCCGATTGTCGAGCCGCGCAAGAGTCGCAAGAACAACCCGGAAAAGACCCGCGAGAACATCCTTCAAGAGGCGATTGTCGAGTTCGTCCAGCAGGGACTTTCCGGCGCTCGCGTCGATGCGATTGCCGAGCGCATCCACACCTCAAAACGCATGATCTATTACTACTTCGGCAGTAAGGAACAGCTCTACATCGAGGTGCTGGAGAAACTCTACGGCGATATCCGCAGCACCGAAAACCGTCTGCACCTGACCGAACTGGCTCCGGTCGAGGCTATTCGGCGGCTGGTGGAATTCACTTTCGACCACCATGATCGCAACGTCGACTTTGTGCGGATTGTCAGCATCGAGAACATTCACAACGCTGAATACGTGAAGCGCTCCGATGCGATCAAGGCGATGAACAACACCATCCTCGATTCACTGGGCGAGATTTTGCGTCGCGGTGCTGAGGAAGGCGTGTTCCGCGCGGGGCTCGAGCCGTTGGATGTGCATCTGCTGATCAGCTCGTTCTGCTTCTATCGTGTGTCGAACCGCCATACCTTCGGTGAGATTTTTCAGGTCGACTTGCCGGACGAAAGCATCAAGCAGCGTCATCGCGAGATGATTTGCGAGTCGGTTTTGCGCTATCTGCAGGCCTGATGTGGGGTGAGGGGATTGCCCCCTCGCCACATCCGTTCAGCCATTCATGCTCTGAAAATGTTCCAGCATCCGCTGCGCATCCGGCACTACGCCGCTGAACAATTCAAACGCCTTCACCGCCTGAAACACGGCCATGTTGCCGCCATCCAGCGTGCGGCAACCCAACGCGCGGGCGTTGCGCAGCAGTTCGGTTTCCAGCGGGAAGTAAACAATCTCCGCCACCCACAACTCACCTCGAAGCAGCTCAACCGGCACTGGCATGCCCGGCAGTTTTTTCATGCCCATGGGGGTGGTGTTTACCAGACCGTCAGCCTGGGCCAGGGTGCTCGGCAAGTCATGGCCCGCCACAGCCCGGCCGACGCCGAAATGTTGATTGAGATTGTCCGCCAGGCTCTGGGCACGGCTGATCTCCACGTCGAAAATGTTCAGCAGCTGTACGCCTTCACTCAATAGGGCATGGGCCACTGCCGCGCCAGCGCCACCGGCGCCCATTTGTACGACGCGCTCAAGGGCAACGCCCTTCAAGCCTCGACGAAAACCCTCGGCGAACCCCAGGCAATCGGTGTTGTGGCCGATGCGTTTACCGTCCTTCAGCACGACCGTGTTCACCGCCCCAATGCCTCGGGCCTCTGGTGACAACTCGTCGAGCAGCGGGATGATCGTCTGCTTGCACGGAAAGGTGATGTTCAGGCCGGTGAAGTTCATCCGCTCGGCGGCCATCAACAGCTCGGGCAGGGCACTGCTGTTGAGTTTCAACGGGTCCAGATCAATCAGGCGATAGAGGTAACGCAAGCCCTGGGCATCGCCTTCATGCTCGTGCAATGCCGGGGTGCGAGAAGCCTGGATGCCGGCGCCGATCAGTCCGGCCAGCACAGCGTTGGTCTGAGTCACGGCGTTCACCCCTTCAAACGTTGGCTGAAATGCTCCAGCGCCAGACGATAGCCGTGGCTACCGAAACCGGCCATCACCGCCGTGGCGATGGCCGAAACAAAAGAGTGGTGGCGGAAGGGCTCGCGGGCATGAACGTTGGACAGGTGGACTTCGATCACCGGCAATTCGCTGGCGACCAACGCATCGCGGATCGCGACCGAGGTGTGGGTCCAGGCGGCCGGGTTGATGACGATCCCGGCGCAACGGCCGCGCGCGGCGTGAATCCAGTCGAGCAATTCGCCTTCATGATTGGTCTGGCGAAATTCCACCGCCAGGCCGAACTCTTCGGCGGCACGACCGCACAAGGCTGAGATGTCGGCCAGTGTTTCGTGGCCGTAAGTCGCCGGTTCACGGGTGCCGAGCAGGTTCAGATTCGGGCCGTTGAGCACCAGAACGATAGGGGGCATCGGGGTATCTCCACTTATTGTTTTTGGCATTGGCCGAGGGTTTCAGCCTGTGGGGATAAATTGTACTAGCTGGTTAATTTGGTCAATTGTAGAGGCGGTTCTCAGGGTTAATGTGTGCGGTGATCGGACGGTTTCGGCTTTTCAGCGGGGCAGATGCTCCACCAGAAAATCGATAAACGCCCTCAATCGCAACGGCATATGGCGAGTTTGCGGGTAGAGCAGGGTGAACGGTCGCGAGCGCCCACCATAAGGCTTGAGCACTTCCACCAGCGAGCCATCGGCCAGTTCGTTTTCGACGATGAAGCGATAGGTCTGGAACAGTCCCGCCCCGTGTTTGGCCAGGGTCACGCCGCCCAGTACGTCGTCGGAACAACTGAGATTGCCCTCGGCCAGAATCTCCCGATGCACGCCATTGTCGTTGAACAGCCAGGCAATCCGCCGACCGCTGCTAGGCAATTCGTACTGGATGCACTCGTGCTGTTTAAGATCATCCAGCGTTTGTGGAACGCCCGCGTGCTTCAGGTAGTCAGGACTGGCAATCATCACCAGCGGGGCGTCTTCCAACTGTCGGGCGATCAGGCCGGAATCCGGAATCGCCCGTACGCGAATCGCCATGTCATAGCCTTCACCGACGAAATCGATGTTGCGATTGCTGATGTGCGACTCGACCTTCACCGCCGGAAAGCGAGCTCGAAATGCCGGCAACAGCGGCAGAATCCGGTGATGGGCATAGGTGGTGGGAATGCTGATGCGCAAGGTGCCGGAAGGCTGTTGCTGCTGGCCCATGACCTCGCGCTGGGCCTCGACCAGTTGCGCCAGCGCCTGACGACATTCCTCGTAATACCGCCGACCACTGTCGGTCAGTTTGACGCTGCGGGTGGTGCGGGCAAACAACCGCACGCCCAGGCGTTCCTCCATGCGCGATACCGAGCGGCTCACGGCTGCGGGCGTCACGCCAGCCACCAGCGCGGCGGCGGTAAAGCTGCCAGCCTCGGCAGCCAGACAAAACAGTTCGATGCTGCCCAGCTGAAGATCGTCGAATTGTCGCTGCATGATTGATTACACCGAGGATCAAATGAAGGACTGAATTTCGCCACTGTAAATGAAATTGTCGAGACGGTGGTTTACTTGGCCCGTGCCGATTTCACCATCATTTTTGTGGAGGCGGTGAAAGGATTGCTTACCAATTTGCGCCGTTATCCGCCGGCCTGATAAGAGCCTGAGCACTAGGCTCAATGGCGGATGGCTGATCGAAAGCTCAGCGCCAGTTATCGGATTTTCCAGGGAATGTCGGGTCTTCGGGCTCATTAACCTAACGGATGGGTTAGCATGAGATTATTCAGCTACAAAGGGTTTTCAATGGTGATCATGTTGCGCGACGAGCACTGCCCGCCGCATGCACATGTGGATGCCGGAACCTGGAGTGCGCGCTTCAAATTCAGCTTCTGGCACAACAGTGTCGAGCTGTGGGACGTGGTTCCTCATTCTCGCAGGCCACCTGTGGCGGTGCTGGAAGGGTTGCGTCACGCGCTCGGACAACCCGCACATTTGCGCCGCGCTCGGTGTATCTGGTGGGACAAGCTGCACACGGTCTGCCTCGATCATCAGATATGGGACTGGCAAACCAGCGAAGTCGTGGTGGTAAAAAGGGTCGCCAGTACGACCTGCATGATTGGCTCGGCTTGCTATGAGCCCGAGACGAACAAGACCCTACTGGCGCTGATGGGCGTTCCGGAGGGCGTGGAGATCGAACTATGAAAACGATAACAGCAAAAATGTTGGTGGATCGGCCCGTAACCGAAGCCGTGCTGGATGAAGCCATCCAGCGTGGCCAAGTGCGCCACAAAGGTGGTCTGCGGGCGACTTCGGTGACCTTTGTGGAACCGTGCCTGGCGGTCAATTTCATTGATGGCAGTGGCGTGCTGTTGCCCGTGCAGCACTATCCGGAGTTCGATGATTTCGACGTCGAGGATTTCGCAGACCTGAAAGTCGGCTTCTCCGGGACAGCCCTCTGCCACGAGGGCAAGGATCTGCAGGTCTCCATCGCCGGGATGGTTTCGGCCAGCAAGCCGCTGATGGACATGGCTGCTTCGGTCATCGCCTCACGCAATGGTCGCCAAAGCAGTGCCGCCAAGGCTGAGGCCGCGCGGGCCAATGGCCGTAAGGGCGGGCGTCCGCGCAAGACAGATATCACCCTTTAAGCACGCACAAAAAAGCCGTCGTGATGACGGCTGATTTGTTTCTGCCAACGGCAATCAACGACGGGTCAACAACACCCCGGATTCCATGTGGTGGGTCCACGGGAACTGGTCGAACATTGCGCATCGGGTGATGCGATGGGTGTCGTGCAACTGGGCGATGTTGGCCGCCAGGGTTTCCGGGTTGCAGGAGATGTAGAGGATGTTGTCGAAGCGACGGGTCAGCTCGCAGGTGTCCGGATCCATGCCGGCGCGAGGCGGATCGACGAAGACGCTACCGAACGCGTAGCTCTTCAGATCGATACCGTGCAGACGACGGAACGGACGAACTTCGTTCAGGGCTTCGGTCAGCTCCTCGGCGGACAAGCGCACCAGGGTGACGTTATCCACAGCGTTTTCGCTGAGATTGCTCAACGCGGCATTGACCGACGCTTTGCTGATTTCGGTGGCCAGCACTTTGCGTACGCGCGTCGCGAGCGGCAAGGTGAAGTTGCCGTTGCCGCAATACAGCTCCAGCAAATCGTCGGAGCGATCGCCGAGTGAGTCGTAAGCCCAGTTGAGCATCTTCTGGTTCACGGTGCCGTTGGGCTGGGTGAACGCGCCTTCCGGCTGGCGATAGCTGAAGGTGCGACCGCCGACGTCCATCTGCTCGACCACGTAATCGAGGCCGATCACTTCGCGTTTGCCCTTGGAACGACCGATGATGCTGACGTTCAGGTCGGCGGCCAGTTTCGACGCCGCCGCATGCCAGTGCTCGTCCAGCGGGCGGTGATAGCACAGCGTGATCATCGCATCGCCGGCCAGGGTGGTCAGGAACTCCACCTGAAACAGCTTGTGGCTCAGGGCTGCACTGGCTTGCCATGCCGCTTTCAGCTGCGGCATCAACTCGTTGATGCGCAGGCTGGCGATCGGGAACTCTTCGATCAGGATCGGCGTGCGTTTGTCTTCCTGGGAAAACATCGCGTAGTGACGCTCGCCGGCTTCGCGCCACAAGCGGAATTCGGCGCGCAGGCGGAAGTTTTTCAGCGGCGAGTCGAATACCGCAGGTTCTGGCGCACCGAACGGGGCCAACAGGTCACGCAGGCGCGTGACCTTCTCTTCGAGCTGAACGGCGTAAGCCTGGGAATCAAAAGTCATGCGTTGAACCAACCCAACTTGATCACGAACAGAATCGACAGAATCACCAGTGCCGAGTTCAGCTCACGGCCGCGGCCGGACAGCAACTTGATTGCGGTCCAGGAGATGAAACCGAAGGCGATGCCGTTGGCGATGGAATAAGTGAACGGCATGGCCAGAGCAGTGACCACGACCGGTGCGGCGACGGTGATGTCGTCCCAGTCTATTTCGGCCAGGCCGGATGTCATCAATACTGCGACGAACAGCAGTGCAGGCGCGGTAGCAAAGGGTGGAACGCTGGCCGCCAATGGCGAGAAGAACAGCGCCAACAGGAACAGAATCGCCACGACAACAGCGGTCAGGCCGGTGCGGCCACCGGCACTCACGCCGGCTGCGGACTCGATGTAGCTGGTGGTGGTCGAGGTGCCCAGCAGCGAACCGGCCATGGCCGCGGTACTGTCGGCGATCAGGGCGCGGCCCATTTTCGGCATGTGGCCGTCCTTGCCCATCAGGCCGGCGCGCTTGGCGACGCCGATCAGGGTGCCGGAGTTGTCGAACAGATCCACGAACAGGAAGGCGAAGATCACGCTGACCAGACCGATGTCCAGGGCGCCCTTGATGTCCAGTTGCAGGAAGGTCGGGGCCAGGGACGGTGGCATCGACATGACGCCGCCGAACGGGGAGAAGCCCATCACGATCGAAACGATGGTCACCGTCAGAATGCCGATCAGTACCGCGCCGCGCACTTTAAGCGCTTCGAGCGCCACGATCAGGGCAAAGCCGAGGGTCGCGAGGATTGGGGCCGGTTGTTTCAAATCGCCGAGGCCGACCATGGTGGCCGGGTTGCTCACCACGATGCCCGCGTTATGCAGGGCGATCAGGGCCAGGAACAGTCCGATACCAGCGGCAATCGCCGAGCGTAGCGCCAGTGGGATGCTGTTGATGATCCATTCGCGAATGCGGAAGATCGACAACAGGAAAAACATCACCGCCGAGATGAACACTGCTCCCAGCGCCACTTGCCAGGTGTGGCCCATGTGCAGGACCACGGTGTAAGTGAAGAAGGCATTCAAGCCCATGCCCGGCGCGAGAGCGATCGGGTAGTTGGCGATCAGGCCCATTACCGTGGAGCCGATGGCGGCTGCCAGACACGTGGCGACGAACACCGCGCCCTTGTCCATGCCGGTCTCGCCGAGGATGCTCGGGTTGACGAACAGAATGTAGGCCATGGCCAAAAAGGTCGTGAAGCCCGCCAGAATCTCGGTCCGCACGTTGGTGTTATGTGCCTTGAGTTGAAACAGCCTTTCCAGCATGTCTGCTCCCCGTGGCGCGCCAGGCGCCGTGAATGTATCGACCTCAACAGCAAAGCACAGACCGCTGCAGGCGCCTGGTAATTTTCTGTGGGTCGGAAAAAGCCGCGCATCATACCAGCAGCGTGGGGCTATGGCTGCTTATGGCTGCGATCGTCGTCGATGTTTTGCGGAAAAGCCAAGTGCGCCATACTGCGCGCTGGTTTTGGGGGTACTTATGTATTGCATGAATAAACGTCTGATTGCCGTATTCGGAGTGTCGATCGCCATGTTCCTGGGGGCACACACCGCCTCGGCCGCATCGGCGGCGCCGCTGAGTCAGGTGAAGGTACTCAAGGTCGAGTCGCCGGCCTGCGGCTTTGAAGACATCGCTCAGGGGCAAGAACAAACCCGCTGCAATCACAGCGGACCGAACATCAAGGTCTACGTGCTGGAAGTCGGTTACGGTCGTAGCGCGCATGTCGGGCTGGACGGTTTTGAGGTGAACGGCACCCGGACGCCGGTCTGTGCGTTTGATAACGGTAATCTGACCGATTGCACCGTCGGGAAAAAAACCGTCGGCTATCTGTATGTCTTCGATCTGGCGGGTAAACAGGAAGGCACGTTCACCTTCAGCAACACGTCGATCAACGCGCCCGGCAATACGCTGTCGACGCAGCTTTACATCAAGTAACGGCGGGCTCGAACAAGGGTCAGGAAAGCTGACTACGCTTTAAAGATCATCCAGTGGACTGTGCCCATGACCTTTAGAGCTCTGATTACCCTCGCCGAGGGCATCGATGACCTGCAAGCAGTGACCCTGATCGATGTGCTGCGCCGTGCCAAGGTTGAAGTGGTGGTGGCCAGCATCGAGGGGCGGCGCATGCTCACCTGCGCGCGCGGCACCCGAGTGACGTCCGATGCGATGCTGGTGGACGTGCTGGCACAGCCGTTCGACCTGATCGTCCTGCCCGGCGGTGCCGTGGGGGCGCAACATCTGGCGGCGCATCAACCCCTGCAACAATTGATCAAGGATCAGGTGGCGGCCGGGCGCCTGTTCGCCGGCATCGCCGAGGCCCCGGCGCTGGCGCTGCAAGCCTTTGGCGTACTGCGTCAGCGGCGCATGACCTGCCTGCCATCGGCCAGCCATCAACTGTTGGGGTGCAACTTCGTCGATCAACCGGTGGTGGTCGATGGCAACTGCATCACTGCCCAAGGTTCAGGGGCGGCGCTGCAATTCGCCCTGACGCTGGTGGAACAACTCTGCGGTAAAGCCAGGCGAGCGGCGGTGGCGGGGGAGTTGGTGGTTTAGAGAGTGTCAGGCGTGGACGGCAATGGGTTCGATGACCGGTTGCTCACGCTGCTCCGCTTGCCAAAGATCGTAGTCGGTCTGAACACCTAGCCACATTCTGGCCTTACCAATTCCGGCCCGCTCCAGGCGCACCGCCAAATCAGGACTGATCGGCGCATGGCCATGCAGCACTCGCGATAGATGCGGGCGCGCAAATCGCAGGTGCCGGGCCAGCTCTGTGACGCTGATGCCCAGTTCAGGCAATACATCCATCAAAAGGGCTTCGCCAGGGTGTGGCGGGTTGTGCATGGGCATGTCCTGCCTCCTGTCAGTGGTAGTCCAGATAGTCGACCAGTTCGATGTCTGAACCGATAAAACGAAAAATAACTCGCCAGTTCCCCGAAACGCTCAGTGACCAATATTCGGTCAACTCTCCCTTGAGTGGATGTAATCGCCATCCCGGAAGGTCCAGGTCTCCAGGTAGCGTTGCGCGGTCCATGAACTGAAGCATTCGAGACAGACGCTTCGCATGGTCTGCGCGGATCCCACGAGTCGAACCTGTTTCATAGAAGCCACGAAGGCCTTTGTGCTGAAAGGATTTGATCATGGGTCAAGTGTAAGGCGATACATTACACCTGATGCACTATCTATGTATTGCACCTGCTCGGTAAAAGTGTGATCGGCAACTGCTTCACGCCTTCACTTCTTCCACCGGCACATGCATTTGATCGCGGTTAGCCAGGGTCGGGAACAGTTTGATCCACGCCCCGGTCACCACCAATGTGCCAATACCGCCCATGACCACGGCCGGCACGGTGCCGAACCAGTGGGCGGTCAAGCCGGATTCAAACTCGCCCAACTGGTTCGAAGCGCCGATGAACAGACCGTTCACGGCACTGACCCGGCCGCGCATTTCATCCGGGGTTTCCAGTTGCACGAAGGAGGCGCGGATCACCATGCTGATCATGTCCGCCGCGCCCAACACCACCAACACCGCCAGGGAAAACCAGAACGAGGTCGACAGGCCGAACGCAATGGTCGCGACACCGAATACACCCACTGCGGTGAACATGACCCGTCCGACGTTGCGTTCCACGGCAAATCTCGCCAGGTACAGCGACATCAGCAGCGCACCCACCGCCGGTGCCGAACGCAAAAGGCCCAGACCCCAAGGGCCGGTCAGCAGGATGTCCTTGGCGAACACCGGCAGCAACGCCGTCGCGCCACCGAGCAATACCGCAAACAGATCCAGAGAAATCGCCCCGAGAATGTCCGGACGACTGCGAATGAAGCGGATGCCCGCCAGCAGCGAATCCAGGGTTGCCTTGCCCTTGTTCAGCGGTGTCTGCCGTGCAGGCAGGTTGAGCATCAGCAGGCAGGCGATGATGTAGAGGATCACCGTCGGGCCGTAGACCCAGACGCTGCCGAAGGCGTAAAGCAGCCCACCGAGGGCCGGGGCAACGATAGTCGCCGATTGCTGTGCGGATTGGGCGGCAGCGACGGCGCGGGGGAACAGTGCGCTGGGCACGATGCTCGGCAACAGGGCCTGGGTGGTCGGCATCTCGAAGGAACGGGCGGCACCGAGCAGGAATGCGAGGATGAAGATCATCTCCCGGGTGACATTGTCGGTCGCGCTGCCGATGGCCAGCGACAGGGCGATCAATGCTTGCAGGGACTGACAGATAGCCGCGACCTTGCGCCGGTCATAGCGGTCCGCGACATGCCCGGTGTGCAGCATGAACAGCACTCGCGGGGCAAACTCCACCAGACCGACCAGGCCCAGGTCGAGCACATTGCCGGTCAGTTGGTAGAGGTTCCAGCCAATGGCTACCGTGAGCATCTGGAAACCGCTGGCGGTAAACACCCGAGCCAGCCAAAACGCGATAAATGGGCGGTGATGACGTAACAGCAAGGGCGCTTGGCTGGGCATCTGAGGGCCGGTCTTGAGCGAGGGAGGGTCGAGATTATCACCAAGCTGTAACGAAAAGTTGCAGGGCTGGGAAATTTCGTTAGCTAGACACCGATATGCCTGGCCCGCATCGGTGAGGCAACCTGTCACGCGGCAAAAGACCACACCGTCCATCGTCAAAAATGGGACTACTCTTTTAACGTTGCTTGATCCAGATCAAGACCGCTCGTGGAATTGATCCGGCGGCCAGATGGCCAGACTCCCTACGTTGTGATGTTTGTAAAAAAAGAACGAATTCAAATTCGCCACACTCCATATCCGTGGGGGCAGTGGGTGTAGGCCACAAGCCTTCAGCCGGTATTACCTGACAGAGGAAGACTTATGTTCGGTTTGGAGGCACTTGATCTCGCCCGGATGCAGTTCGCGTTCACCATTTCGTTTCACATTCTATTTCCCGCCATCACCATTGGCCTGGCGAGTTACCTGGCGGTGCTCGAAGGCCTGTGGCTGAAAACCCATAACGACACGTACCGCGATCTGTACCACTTCTGGTCGAAGATCTTTGCCGTCAACTTTGGCATGGGTGTGGTCTCCGGACTCGTCATGGCCTATCAGTTCGGCACCAACTGGAGCCGTTTCTCGGACTTTGCCGGCTCGGTGACCGGGCCGCTGCTGACGTACGAAGTACTCACCGCTTTCTTCCTCGAAGCCGGTTTCCTCGGTGTCATGCTGTTCGGCTGGAACAAGGTCGGGCGCAATCTGCACTTCTTCGCCACGGTCATGGTCGCCATCGGCACACTGATATCGACCTTCTGGATTCTCGCTTCCAACAGCTGGATGCAGACGCCGCAAGGCTACGAAATCGTCAACGGCCAGGTGATTCCGGTGGACTGGCTGGCGGTAATCTTCAACCCGTCGTTCCCGTACCGCCTGATGCACATGGCGACGGCGGCGTTCGTTGCGACGGCCTTCTTCGTCGGCTCCTCGGCGGCCTGGCATTTGCTGCGTGGCAAAGACAACCCGGCGATCCGCACCATGCTCTCGATGGCCATGTGGATGGCCTTGATCGTGGCGCCGATTCAAGCGGTCATCGGTGACTTCCACGGGCTGAATACGCTTGAGCATCAGCCGGCGAAAATCGCCGCGATTGAAGGTCACTGGGAAAACGTCGGTGATGAACCGACTCCGCTAATCCTGTTTGGCTGGCCGGACATGAAAGCCGAGAAGACCAAATTCGCGGTAGAGATTCCGTATCTGGGTAGCCTGATCCTCACGCACTCGTTGGACAAACAGGTCCCGGCACTCAAGGAATTCCCGCCTGAAGACCGGCCGAATTCGACCATCGTGTTCTGGTCGTTCCGGGTCATGGTCGGGCTCGGCTTCCTGATGATCTTCACCGGTTTGTGGAGCCTGTGGCTGCGCAAACGCGACAAGCTGTATACCTCGCGGCCGTTCCTGTACCTGGCGTTGTGGATGGGGCCGTCCGGCCTGATCGCGATCCTCGCCGGTTGGTTCACCACTGAAATCGGCCGTCAGCCGTGGGTGGTCTACGGCCTGATGCGCACGGCAGATGCGTCCTCCAATCACAGCTTCATGCAGATGAGCATCACGTTGATCATGTTCGTCGTGGTCTATTTCGCGCTGTTCGGTGCCGGTCTGGGCTACATGATGCGCTTGGTGCGCAAAGGGCCGAAGATCGACGAAGGCAAGGAAACCAATGAGGGTGGTCCTGGCCGGAAACGCACGCCGGCCCGTCCGATGTCCGCCGCCGATGACAACGGTGATAGCGACCACAGCCCCAGCCTGACCAAGGAGATTTGACTCATGGGTATTGATCTTCCGCTGATCTGGGCCGTGATCATCATCTTCGGCATCATGATGTACGTGGTCATGGACGGCTTCGACCTGGGGATCGGGATTCTCTTCCCGTTCATTCCAGGCAAGACCGATCGTGACGTGATGATGAACACTGTCGCGCCGGTCTGGGACGGTAACGAAACCTGGCTGGTACTGGGTGGCGCCGCGTTGTTCGGGGCCTTCCCGCTGGCCTATTCGGTGGTGCTCTCGGCGTTGTACCTGCCGCTGATTTTTATGCTGATAGGGCTGATCTTCCGCGGCGTGGCCTTCGAGTTCCGCTTCAAGGCCAGGGACGACAAGCGCCATCTCTGGGACAAGGCGTTCATCGGTGGCTCGGTCGCCGCCACCTTTTTCCAGGGCGTGGCGTTGGGTGCGTTCATTGATGGGTTGCCGGTGGTCAATCGCCAATTTGCCGGTGGCTCACTGGACTGGTTGACGCCGTTCACCCTGTTCTGCGGCGTGGCGCTGGTGGTGGCTTATGCGCTGCTCGGTTGCACCTGGCTGATCATGAAGACCGAAGGCAAGTTGCAGGAGCAGATGCATGACCTGGCTCGACCGCTGGCTTTCGTGGTGTTGGCAGTGATCGGTATCGTCAGCATCTGGACCCCGCTGGCCCACGCCGAGATTGCCGCTCGCTGGTTCACCCTGCCGAACCTGTTCTGGTTCCTGCCGGTGCCGATTCTGGTGCTGGTGACCATGTACGGTCTGATCCGAGCGGTGGCTCGCAATGCGCACTACACGCCATTCCTGCTGACGCTGGTGCTGATCTTCCTCGGCTACAGTGGTTTGGGTATCAGCCTGTGGCCGAACATCGTGCCGCCGTCGATCTCGATCTGGGACGCCGCCGCACCGCCGCAAAGCCAGGGCTTCATGCTGGTGGGCACGCTGTTCATCATCCCGTTCATCCTGGGTTACACCTTCTGGAGCTACTACGTGTTCCGCGGCAAGGTCACCCACGAAGATGGCTATCACTAGAACGCGCGACAGTGGCGCAGGGCTGATACCTGCGCCATTTCTTCAGAGGAGATTGCGATGAAGGCGGGTAAACATTCCTTGCAGGAAATCGAAGCAGCAGAGAAAAAGCCGCTCTGGCAGCGACTCGGCTGGCTGGCGATGATCTGGACCGGCAGCGTGGTGGCGCTGTTCATCGTGGCCAGCCTGATGCGCATGTTCATGAATGCCGCGGGCCTGACGACCCACTGATTTTTTGCACCTGATCCCATCCCGTTGCCTTGTGGCACGGATTTACAACCCTCCAATTGCAGGAGGGTTTTTTTTGCCTTGGATTATTTTCGGGCTTTAAGGATCACGAACTTGGGTGTGGCCGCCACTTGCTCGACGCCGCGGAACAACCGCGCGAGCTTGCTGTGATAACCCAGATGACGGTTGCCGACGATGTACAACGCGCCGCCGACGACCAGAGCCTCTCGGGCCTGCTGGAACATGCGCCAGGCCAGGAAGTCACCGACGACTTGTTGTTGGTGAAACGGTGGGTTGCACAACACCACGTCCAGAGACTGAGGTTCCTGACCCGCCAACCCATCACCAGCACGTACAAGCACTTCCCGATCACCCAGCGCCGCGCGCCAGTTTTCGGCTGCCGATTGCACGGCCATGAACGATTCGTCCACGAGCGTGTAGTGGGCGTCGGGGTTTTGCAGGGCGCTGGCGATGGCCAAAACCCCGTTGCCACAACCGAGGTCGGCAACCCGCGCTGAGCCGAGGTTCTTTGGCAGGTGCGGCAAAAACGCTCGCGTGCCGATGTCCAGGCCTTCGCGGCAGAACACATTGGCGTGATTCAGCAATTCGATCTCAGGTGCGTCGAGTCGATAGCGGGTCGGGTAGGGGGACACGACAGGCGCTTTGACTTCAGCGGTCGCGACCAATAGCCGAGCCTTCTTCACCGCCAACGAGGCTTGCACCGGGCCGATGTAGCGTTCCAGCAGATCGCCCGCGGCGCGGGGCAAATGCTTGATCATCGCCGCAGCAATCACCTGGGCCCCCGGCGCCAGTTGACCCTGCAAGCGAATCAGTTGTTCTTCCAGCAAGGCGAGGGTTTTCGGGACCCGGATCAGTACCCGGTCGAAAGGGCCTGAAAAGGCTTCGCTGGCCGGTACGCTTGGCACCGCATCAAACGCCTGGCCATTACGGATCAAATTCTTTTCCAACCCCTGAAAGGCCAGGAACGAGTCGCCGCTGCTGGTCACTTGAACTTTGCCCGCCAGGCTGGCGGCCAATGCGCCAAAGCTGTCGTTGAGCACCAAAACCCGAGTGTCGGCCGAGGGCTGTTGGTCAGCCAGATGGGTGAGCAGGTATTCGTCTGCGGCATCAAACGCCTGCAGCGGTTCATTCTGCTGTTCGGGCTGGCGGATCAGGTCGAGTCGGGCGAAGGGTGTTTCGAGCAAGGGCATGAGGCGGGGCTCTGGGTTATCAACGGGGTCATCAACAGGTATCCCGCGGCCCAAGGGCGTTGTAGCGGGCGAGACCGTCCGAGTGCACTGCGTCGTGAAGGTTCACACGTCAACACTCAAGAAGGACCGCAAATGGTACGTTTTTTTCTTTTGGATTACTTGCAGGTTTTTGTGATCAACGTAGCGCGTTGCTGTGGAGATAGCCGGCCTTGACTGCGGCGATGACTGCCGAGATCTTGTTATTGACCCCCAGTTTCAGAATCGCGGCTTGCACATGAAAATTGACCGTGCGTGCGCTGAGATTGAGGATTCTGGCACTCTCATACGCAGTCTTGCCATCAGCTGCCAGTTTCAATACATCGATCTCGCGGGGAGACAAATGCAGCACCGGTGGCTTCGTCGATTTCCTGGGCAGTGTCTGTGCGATCAACGCATGCAGGTGGCGCCCGATGAATACTGAAAAACCGAGATTTTCATACAGCTCAAACGCAGTGATCGGGCAATGGCTTCTGGCCAGGCTCAGAATGCTGCAAACACCACTGTCCTCGTCATGGACCGATTGTGACCAGCCGTGCTGCAATCCTTGTTTCTCAAGCGCATCCCACAAGCATGGGGTCTTGGAAAAAAGTTCTTCGCTCCAAAGGACAGGCAATCTGGAGTGATTGCAGTGAGCCACTACCGGGTCTATTGCGCTGAAATTTTTTTGTTCATATTCAATGTTCCAGTCGGTAGGGTAGTTGTTGAGTTGGACGGTATTAAAGTGGTCAGTTTTTATTGGGTATGTTGTTGAAAAGGCGAAAAATTTAAAGCCTATATTTTTCGCGAAGCCCAGTGAAATCCGGTAGGCAATATCAATCTCCGTTGTTCGCGATAATTGGTTGAGTTGTGATTCCTTCCACCTCTCCATTGTATCTCTCCAGGTGTGATGTTACTTGGGGGGGTGCCTTTTTGGATCCAATGATCTGGCACGAGCCGAGTGTAGGATGTTTCCTATGTTTGCGTGAGACTTTTTGGCTTTGTTTACGATTTTTAAGCAAGTATCTGGTTCTAACGTTAGGGAGTATTGGCGTAGATAAAGAAATGCCGGGCTTACTATAACCAGACTTGGAATTGTGTGTTAACTGGGTGGTTAATATTAAGTCTTACTATGAAGTTAATGCGAATGAGGCTCTGGCTAAAGCCACTACAAATCACCGGTGTTTAATCACTCCGCTTTGCGGGACACTGTGGCTATCTGTTGAATGGAGCACCCCATGACCGCCAGTGCAGAAAAATTCACTCGCCAGAGCTTGCTCGACGTCCAGTCGCTGACCCCCAGTCTGTTCACCCTGCGGACCACCCGGGATCCGGGTTTTCGCTTTCGTGCAGGGCAATTCGCCCGTCTGGGCGTTACCAAGGCTGACGGCAGCACCGTATGGCGGGCCTATTCCATGGTGTCGTCGCCCTATGACGAGTTCCTCGAATTCTTTTCCATTGTGGTGCCAGGGGGGGAGTTCACCAGTGAGCTGAGTCGGCTGGGAGTCGGCGATACGCTGCTGGTCGAGCGTCAGGCCTTTGGTTACCTGACGCTGGATCGCTTTGTCGACGGCCGTGATCTCTGGCTGTTATCCACAGGCACCGGCCTGGCACCGTTTCTGTCGATCCTGCAGGACTTCGAGGTCTGGGAGAAATTCGAACGAATCATCCTGGTCTACAGTGTGCGCGAAGCCCGGGAACTGGCTTATCAGGACCTCGTCAGCGGGTTGGCCCAGCGCGACTATTTAGCGGAGGTTGCGCACAAGCTGCAGTTCATCACCACCGTCACCCGCGAGCAGCATCCTGGCGCTCTGAGCGGCCGGATCACTGCGCTGATCGAAAATGGCGAGCTGGAGCGGGCGGCAGGCCTGGCGCTGACGGCCGAGCACTCGAGGGTCATGCTCTGCGGCAATCCGCAGATGATCGATGACACGCGCAAACTGCTCAAACAGCGCCACATGCACTTGAGCCTCAGTCGACGGCCGGGGCAAGTGGCGGTGGAAAACTACTGGTAAAAAAGCGGCGCCTCAAGGGCGCCGTTTCTTGTTTGACTAACGCGTTCAGGGCCGATTGTTCTGAGCCTTGAGCAAATCGCGGATCTCTTCCAGCAACTCTTCTTCCTTGGTCGGAACCGGCGGCAGCGTTGGAGCAACGGCCTCTTCGCGTTTCAGGCGGTTGATGGCTTTGACGCCCATGAAGATCGCGAAGGCGACGATGATGAAGTCAATCAGGCTCTGGATGAATTTGCCGTACGCCAGCACTACCGCCGGAATATTGCCGTTGGCTGCTTTGAGCGTGACGGCCAGGTCACTGAAGTCCACCCCCCCGATCAGCAGGCCAATGGGTGGCATCACCACGTCGCCGACAAACGATGAAACGATCTTGCCGAAGGCGGCACCGATGATGATACCGACGGCCATGTCGACCACGTTACCTTTGACCGCGAAGGCCTTGAACTCACTTATCACGCCCATAGGTTATTTCCTTGTTACAGATGAGGTTGGTGAATGCAGTGTAAATCAGCATGATGCATCCTGCTCGAAACAACTGCTTACAGAGCTTGTCAGCTACCGACCTTCTCAGCGGTAAAAAAGTTTGAAATTGCCATCACGCTTGCTCGGGGTGGCAGCTTTGGACTGGGGCCTCCAGTGCACCCGCAGGACATTTTATCCGTCGATCACTCGCCTCTACCGAGCGGAGGGAGGTGCAGGATAAAACTATAGGAAGTAGGGGCAGTCGCATTGGGTTGATGCAAGGCAATGTTCGTTACATGAAGTAGGGTATAAAGACTCACGCCTCAAACAAATTGCCTGTGCTAAGTTTCAGAAGGCCATTATATTGCCATTGGGTTGGCCCAATAGTTAGGTTGTACGTTCGGTTTTTAAATGGCTAAGACTTGTACAGGTTTCGATTTTTGCTTCATTGGGCAACACTAGTATTTGGTTGGGTATGTTGGGGCGGGAAGTTGTACAAGTTTTTATGATTAGTAATGCGATGGTTATATTTCTGGGGCTGAACAAGTTGCTACCGAAGATCCGCTGGGTAACTTCGCCGCGCTGATCCGCACCAGCTGAGCTATCATCGCGGTTTTTGCCGGGAGTTCAGATGGCCAAGGCCAAGCGCATGTACGGCTGCACCGAGTGCGGCTCAACCTTCCCCAAGTGGGCTGGCCAGTGCGGCGAGTGCGGGGCCTGGAACACCCTGACCGAAACCATGGTGGAGAGCGGTGGCGCCGCAGCCCCCAGCGGTCGCACCGGCTGGACCGGTCAACAGGCACAGATCAAGACCCTGGCCGAAGTCAGCGTCGAAGAAATTCCGCGTTTTTCCACAGCGTCCAGCGAGCTCGATCGGGTGCTGGGCGGTGGTCTGGTAGACGGTTCGGTGGTGCTGATCGGCGGTGATCCGGGCATCGGCAAATCGACCATTCTGCTGCAAACCTTGTGCAACCTCGCCAAAGTCATGCCGGCACTGTACGTCACCGGCGAAGAATCCCAGCAGCAAGTGGCCATGCGCGCTCGCCGTCTCGGCTTGCCTCAGGATCAACTGCGGGTGATGACCGAAACCTGCATCGAGACGATCATCGCCACGGCCCGGCAGGAAAAACCCAAGGTGATGGTGATCGACTCGATTCAGACGATCTTCACCGAGCAACTGCAATCGGCACCGGGCGGCGTGTCCCAGGTCAGGGAAAGCGCGGCATTGCTGGTGCGCTATGCGAAGCAGAGCGGCACGGCCATTTTCCTGGTCGGTCACGTGACGAAAGAAGGTGCATTGGCGGGGCCGCGAGTGCTGGAGCACATGGTCGACACGGTTCTGTATTTCGAAGGCGAGTCCGATGGGCGTTTGCGTTTGCTGCGGGCGGTGAAAAACCGTTTCGGCGCCGTCAACGAACTGGGCGTGTTCGGTATGACCGACAAGGGGCTGAAAGAAGTCTCCAACCCCTCGGCGATTTTTCTCACCCGTGCGCAGGAAGAAGTGCCGGGCAGTGTGGTCATGGCGACGTGGGAAGGGACGCGGCCGATGCTGGTGGAAGTCCAGGCGCTGGTGGACGACAGTCACCTGGCCAATCCACGCCGGGTAACGCTGGGGCTGGACCAGAATCGACTGGCGATGTTGTTGGCGGTGCTGCACCGTCACGGCGGCATTCCGACCCACGATCAGGATGTGTTTCTCAACGTGGTTGGCGGGGTGAAGGTGCTGGAAACGGCCTCCGATCTGGCGCTGATGGCGGCGGTCATGTCCAGTTTGCGCAACCGGCCACTGCCCCATGATCTGCTGGTATTCGGCGAAGTCGGGCTTTCCGGCGAAGTGCGCCCGGTGCCGAGCGGCCAGGAACGCTTGAAAGAAGCCGCCAAGCACGGCTTCAAACGCGCCATCGTGCCCAAGGGCAATGCGCCTAAAGAAGCGCCGCCGGGGTTGCAGATTATTGCCGTAACGCGTCTGGAACAGGCGTTGGACGCGCTGTTCGAGTAGCTGCAGGGTGAAATGCATTCCTTGTGGGAGCGGGCTTGCTCGCGAAGTCGGACTGACATTCAGTAATGATGTTGTCTGACACACCGCCTTCGCGAGCAAGCCCGCTCCCACATCTATGGTTACCCCCTTTTCTGCAATACTGTTTTTGATGCGTGTTTGGCTTGCTTTCATCTATCCGGCGCCTTCGCGAGCAAGCCCGCTCCCACATCTATGGTTACCCCCTTTTCTGCAATACTGTTTTTGATGCGTGTTTGGCTTGCTTTCATCTATCCGGCGTCTGAGTGGGGTTGTGGCCCCGCGCCTCGATGAGAATCGATGCCCGACGATCCTAATTATTCGAACGGCCTTTCAGCCGTGTGGGAGCTCAGGGTTGTCGTCAGGCCGGTTGGCCGTTCACGTCATCTGTTATCCAGCATCGCAAAACCAGGTGGGTGGTGCTCGGGTGACAGCAGGGTCAGGCGTTCATCGCGGCTGGCCCTGCATCGAATTCAGTGTGGTGGGCCGCAATCGCCCAGGCGATCCTYGCCAGCTTGTTGGCCAGCGCGCAGACCACATGGTTGGAGTGATGGTGGGCCAGKAGCYGCCGGACCCAGTCYGCTAGCCAGCCTTTCTGTCGGTCCAGTTGCATCAGGTAAACACGGGCACACTGGATGAGCAGGCGTCTCTGGTTTCGATCTCCGCGCTTGCTGATACCCAACAGTACGGTCTTRCCACCAGTGGAATGCTGCTTGGGCACCAGTCCGATCGAGGCCGAATAACCTCGCCCGCATTTGAACTGCTTGCCATCGCCCAATTCGGCCGCCAGGACGCTGGAGGTGATCGGGCCTACGCATGGCATGGTCATCAGGCGAGATGCCAGATCATCTCCAGCGGCCTGGTTTTCTACGTCCTTGTCCAGCTTTTTGACCTGCCCGTCCAGGTAGTTGAAGTGCTCATACAGCATCATCAGGATCTTTTTGATGCGCTCAGAAAATGAGCTCGCCTCAACCAGCGCCGGAACATCTTTGATTGATTTGAAGCTTGGGGGCAGGCTGACGCCAACCTCCAGAAGGGCTGCGTGAATCCGGTTGACGGTCGCCGTGCGGTCTTTGATGAACGAGTCGCGCAACGAGTTGAGCATGGCCAGCGCCTGCTGATCCTGGGTTTTKGGGGGCACAAAGCGCATCGTTGGGCGAGTCGCYGCCTCGCAGATCGCCTCGGCATCAGCGAAGTCGTTCTTGTTGCTTTTCACRTAAGGACGCACGAGATGCGGCGCAATGAGCTTGGGCGCATGCCCCAGCTTTGCGACCTCCTGCGCCATGTAGTGGGCGCCACCACAGGCTTCCATCACGACGGTGCAGGNCACGAGATGCGGCGCAATGAGCTTGGGCGCATGCCCCAGCTTTGCGACCTCCTGCGCCATGTAGTGGGCGCCACCACAGGCTTCCATCACGACGGTGCAGGGTTCGATATTCGCCAGGTGCTGCATGAGCGCCACCCGGTTAAATTTTTTGCGGCAAAGCTCATGGCCACGATCATCCTGCGCATGCAGGTGAAAGGTGTGTTTACCCAGGTCGATGGCGGCAATAGCTACTTTGTTCATGGCAACGGTCTCCGGTGAGCCCCCTGTGAAAGCTTAGTGGGCGATCACAGAGGGCAGCGGGGGTAGCCATTTCATTATT